>CACLZM010000005.1 GCA_902611415.1 uncultured Alphaproteobacteria bacterium
TATCAATTTTTGCAAAACCAAGTAAGACTATTTTTTACAAAATTCAAAACAATATTAAAAATACTTTACAATTTGGTGAAATTACTAGATCAAAAGAGCTTATTCTTGATTTAGACAATGATTTTTTTATCGATTTATCTAATATAAATAATATTGATAAAATTATTTACAGAGGTGTAGTAATTAGGATAAATAAGGAATTAAATTCATATTTGTTCAATTTTGACATTAAAGATTTAGAGATTTTATTATGAAATATTCTCATTCAATAAAGAGAAAAAAAACAAAAAAAATTCAAATTGGAAATATTTTTGTTGGTGGTGACTCTCCAATTACGGTTCAGACAATGACAAATACACTTACCCATGACATTGATGCAACACTTGAGCAGATTTCTCTTATTGAACAAGAGGGATGCGATATAGTCAGAGTTTCAGTTCCTGACGAGAAATCATCAAAAGCATTAAAAAAAATAATTCCTGAAATTAAAATTCCCTTAGTAGCTGATATTCACTTTCATTATAAAAGAGCACTTGAGGCCGCAGAAAATGGAGCGCATTGTCTTCGAATAAATCCAGGTAATATTGGCTCTAAAGAAAAAGTAAAAGAGGTTGTTGAAGCTGCCAAGCAGAACAAAATCCCTATAAGAATAGGTGTTAATGCTGGAAGTTTAGAAAAATCAATATTAGAAAAATATAAAAGCCCAACTTCTGAGGCGTTATTTGAAAGTGCTAAGCTAAATATAAAAATTTTAGAGGATCTAAATTTTGATAATTTCAAAATAAGTGTAAAAGCTTCAAATGTTTTTACATCAGTAGAGTCATATAGAATGTTATCTAATTTTTGTGATTATCCCCTTCATTTAGGTATTACTGAAGCAGGAAGTTATTTTAGTGGATCAATAAAATCATCAATAGGTCTTGGAATACTTCTTTATGATGGTATTGGCGATACTGTAAGAGTATCACTTTCAGATCATCCAACTCAAGAGGTTAAGGTAGGTTTTGAAATGTTAAAATCATTAAACTTAAGAGATTATGGTGTAACAATAATATCGTGCCCATCTTGCGCTAGACAACAATTTGATGTAATTGAGACAGTAAAAAATGTTGAGAAAAAACTATCTCATATCAAAAAACCCATAACAGTTTCAATTATTGGATGTGTTGTTAATGGACCAGGTGAAGCTACTATGACCAACATAGGCATAACTGGTGGTGGAAATAATACACACATGGTTTATGTCGATGGAGAAAAAAGCCATCGAATTCAAGACGAAGATTTAGTTGAGTACTTAGTTAAAACTATAGAAAATAAAGTTGAACAGATACATCACATAAAATGAAAAAAAATATTAATTTAGTAAAAGGCACACATGATATATTTGGAGCAGAAATAGAAAAGTTTGAATTAATTATCGAAAAATTTTATGCATTATGTAAGAAATTTAGTTTTCAATCAATACAGACTCCAATTTTAGAACAACAAGATTTATTCTCTAGGACGGTAGGCGAGCAAACCGATATTGTCTCTAAAGAGATGTATTCATTTTTAGATAAAGGAGAGGCGTATATTTGTTTAAGACCTGAGGCCACAAGTAGCTTAGCTAGGTTTGCTGCTTCAAACTATCAATCGGGCTTACTTAAATTAATTACTCACGGCCCAATGTTTAGAAGAGAAAGACCCCAAAAAGGTAGATATAGACAGTTTCATCAAATAAATATTGAGTCTATTGGTGAAAAAAGTCCATATGTAGATTTTGAATTAATTCTAATTGCAAAGTTATTATTTGATGAACTTGGAATTAAAGAAAATAAACATAGGTTATTAATTAATTCTTTAGGGTCAAAAGAGGATCAAATCAAATATGCTTATGAATTAAAAAAATATTTAACTGAATTTAAAAAACAGTTATCAGAAATCTCACAATCTAGATTGGATAAAAATCCACTTAGAATTTTGGATAGTAAAGATCCAAAAGACTCTGAAATATTATTAAACGCTCCAAAAATCAGTGAACACTTATCTGAAGAGAGTAAAAATTATTTCAATCAAGTTAAAAAACATTTAAACGATAATAAAATTAAATTTTTTGAAGACCCAAAATTAGTTAGAGGATTAGATTATTATTCACATACGGCTTTTGAGTTTCAAACAAATGAAGATAAAAGGCAAAATGCAATATTAGCTGGTGGTAGGTACGACAAGTTAATTAGTATGATTTCTTCTAGAGATATACCAGGAGTTGGCTGGGCAGCTGGTGTTGAAAGATTAATGGATTTGATATCTATAAAAGATGAAAAGTCAGAATTACATAAAAAGATATTATTTGCTGTCCAAGATGAGTCTTATTTAAATAATAATAGAATTTTAAAACAAATTTACAGGTCAAGATATAATCATGAAGTTAGAGTTAGTAAAAATATAAAAAAACTTTTTAGTTATGCAGATAAAAACAATTTCAATTTTATTCTTCTTATTGGTGAAGAAGAGATCAAAAATAAAAAAATTATTTTAAAAGATTTAAAAAATAAAAATCAAAAATCTTTTGAAACTTCCAAATTCGAGCTTAAAAATGAAATTAGATAAACAAATCATTGATTTAAAAAACAAATTTAATCAATTAAATGAGAAACTTTTAAATTCTCAAAACTTAAAAAACGATGAAATTATTCAAATAAATAAAGATTTATCAAAATTAGAGCCAATTATTGCTCTATCTGACACCATTAAAAATTTAGATAAAGAAATCAAAGGCTATAAAGAAATACTTGAAAATGAAAGCGATGAAGAGCTCCGAAATTTAGCAAAACAAGAATTACCTCTGTATGAAAAAGATTATGAAATTAAAAATAAAGAATTACTAATTGCTCTACTGCCTAAAGATGAGGCTGATGATAAAAATGTAATATTAGAAATAAGGGCTGGTACTGGAGGAGATGAGGCTGCATTATTTGCTGGAGATTTATATAGAATGTATGAGCGATATTCCTCATTAAAAAGTTGGAAGTTTCAACCAATGGAGAAGAGTGAGACAGGATTGAAGGGTATAAAAGAAGCAATAATAGAAATTAAAGGAGATGGTGTATTTAAATTTTTAAAAAATGAGTCTGGTGTCCACAGAGTTCAACGCATACCAGAAACTGAGTCTGGGGGAAGGATTCACACCTCGGCTGCAACTGTTGCTGTTTTGCCAGAAGCTGAGGACGTTGACTTAGAGATAAAAGATACTGATTTAAGAATAGACGTTTATAGATCAGGAGGGGCGGGAGGCCAATCGGTTAATACAACAGATAGCGCTGTAAGAATTACACATTTACCTACAAACATAGTAGTAACTCAACAAGACGAAAGATCTCAACATAAAAATAAAGCTAAAGCATTAAAAATTCTACGATCTAGGTTATATGAAGTTGAAAGAATTAAGAAACAAGAAGAGGTTTCATCCAATAGAAAAAATCAAGTTGGTTCAGGAGATAGATCTGAAAGAATTAGAACATATAATTTTCCACAGGGCAGAGTATCAGATCATAGAATTAACTTAACGCTCTATAAATTAGACCAGTTTTTAACTGGCGAGGCATTAGATGAAATGATATCAGCTTTGTCAGCCAGTGAACAAGCCGAAAAATTAAGTCAACTTAATGCTAATTAATAATTATTTAAGTAAATTAGATATAAAAAAAATATTACTTGAAAATTTAAAATCAATTTCTGGATCTCAAGCTGAGCAAGAGTCCCAAATAATGATTTCTTATTCATCTAATAGTGAAAATAATTTAGATATTAATAATAGTGAAGTTGATCAAGAATTAATTAATAAGATCCTAAATGAAAGAGTAAAAGGAAAGCCATTAGCAAAAATAATCAACGAAAAAGGTTTTTGGAAAAAAATTTTCTACACAGATGATTACACTTTAGATCCAAGAGCTGACTCTGAAATATTAGTTGAACAAATATTAATTGATTGTAAAAAAAATAAAAATCAAAAACACTTGAAGTTGCTTGATTTGTGTTGTGGGACTGGGTGTCTCGGAATTTCTATTATTGATGAGCTAGATAATGCATTTTGTGATTTTATTGATGTTTCCAAACATGCTCTTACTGCTTGCAAAAAAAATATAATAAAATTTAAACAGCAACAAAAAACAAAAATATTCCGCTCAAATTTATTTGAAAATTATCCAATAAATAGACTGAAATATATTGATTTTATTGTCTGTAATCCGCCATATATACCAACAAGAAATTATTTAAATTTAAATAAGGAGACTTTACATGATCCAAGAATTTCACTTGATGGTGGAAAATTAGGTATGGATTATTACGTTAAAATTATTAATTTTTTAATTAGTGTAAAGTTTAAAGGGGTTGTTTATTTTGAAATTGATCCAATTATCACTAAAAAAATGTATAAATTACTATTAGAAAAAGGTGTAAAAATAGTTTATAAGAAAACTGATTATCTTAATTTAGACAGACTGATAAAGTTAAAATTCCCTACTATTTAATTGATGGGCTTTTTTAGAGATAATCGATAAAAAATTAATGAAAAATTTTGTAAAAAGAAAGCCTTATGGTGGTCAAAGGAAAATAAACTCCTCTAGATCTGGTGTTGCTGACTCTCCATACCTTCAAGCTAATGGAAATTCAAACGGATTTAAAAGAAACGGAAAAAACCCAAAAGATCAATATAACGATTATCTTAACAAAGCAAAAGATGCTAAGGGACAAGGTGACGACGTATTAGAGCAGTTTTACCTTCAACACGCTGAACACTATTTTAGACAAACAGATAATTCAAATAGAGGTTTTGTTGCTAGAAAAATTATTAGTAAAGACAAAACTGAAATTAACGACAGCGATTTGAACAAAGACAATAAGTCAGAACGTAACTCAGCCTCTGATTTTGATGACTTAGCTAGTCAGTTATCTTAATTTATTTTATTTTTATAAATATTAACTTCTTCATCTATTTCTGAAACTAATATTTGAAATTCATTTAGTTGTTGTTCGTTAAGCTTCCTTCCTGAAGGTAATTTAAGTGTCGCTGGGTTTATTTGTTTTCCATTAACAATAATTTCATAATGTAAATGAGGTCCAGTTGATTTTCCTGTTGAGCCTACATAACCAATAACATCACCTTGCTTAACTCTTACACCACTTGATATTCCTTTTTTATAACCATTAAGATGTGCGTAAGCTGTTTTATAAGTACTATCGTGACGAATTCTAATATATTTTCCATATCCTCCATTTCTGCCTACGTACTCTACAATACCATTTCCAGCGGCAAAAATTGGAGTTCCTGTTGGAGCAGCAAAATCTACTCCTTTATGCATTTTATTATAACCGGAGATAGGATGTTTTCTCATACCATAACTGGAACTAAGCCTTGCACCATTTATTGGAGTTTTCATTAAGCTTTTTGTCATTCCTTTACCTTTTTCGTCGAAATATTCGCTGAATTCTCCATTGTCATAAAGATAGTAAATTAATGGAGTGCCTCTTGATGAAAGCATTAAGTATTTTGGATCTTCGATTTGAATTGTCTTACCATTATTGTTTATCTTTTTGACAAACAGCATTTCAAAATTATCACCCTCATAAATGTCTCTCTGAAAATCAACATCAAAACTGTAAATCCTGATAATTTCATTAATCACTATTTCAGATAACCCTTGATCTTTCATAGCTTTATATAAACTTGTTTTAATTTTCCCAGTCACAAAAATTTCTTTTGAACTCAACGGAATTTCATTAATTTCATAAATAAAATTATCATTTAGGTAAGATATGATTAATTCTTTTGTGTCAGAATATTTATAAATTAGGTCAAAAGTATTTAAACCCTCAGCATCATATTCGCTGAATATTTTTACAGTATCCCCAATATATAATTTAGAAAAATCATAATATTCTTTTCCGTTGAGAATTACTAAGTCTATATCTCTACCTTTTAGACCTCCTTTTTTTAAAACTTTTGCAAAATTATCTCCCTTGGAAACTTTGATTTCATCAAAATTATTATTTAATTTCTCATCTGTCTTATTTTCAATTGGTTTAGAGTCTTCTGGTATTTTTAGATTAACTTTTTCTTCTTTTTTGGTTAAGTCTTTATCGAAAATATTTGATAAATTTTCAAGTGTTATTTTTTCAAAATAATTATTCGATTTTTCTTTATCAAATATTGGATCGTTAAGACTTTCAATACTTATAACATCATAATATTTTTGAAATTTTTTTTTATCAAAATAGTTAATATTTACATCATCATAAATATAAGCATATTCATTGTTTATTTTTACGAAATCAGAATAGCTCATATAAAAGCAAAAAAAGCTGATTATAACTAATAGAGTTGTAAGTAATGCTTTTATTGTAAAACTATTTGTCCTTATCATTTATTTCTTTATAAAGAAGTAAAATTAATCGATTGTTATCATAATGGAAAAATCTAAAAAAATACTAGTAAATATATTTCAAGAAACTAGTAAAATTTTTTGGATTTTATTCAAAGTTATTTTACCCGTTGTCATAATTATTAGAATCCTCGAGCTTATTGGAGCAATCCCTTTTTTAGCTAAATTCCTTGAGCCATTAACAAGTTTTATTGGCATCGATGGTTCATTAGGGTTAGTTTGGATGGCTGCTATTTTAGTAAACATATATGCAGGCCTGGCTGCTTTCGCATCCCTTCAAGCAATATTCGATTACACAATAGCTGAAACTACAATTTTAGGATTAATTATACTAATAGCACATAGTTTACCAATTGAAGTAGCTATTGCACAAAAATCAAGAATTTCATGGGTATTTAATTTAACTTTTAGATTTGTAAATGCTGTAATTGCAGGAAAAATATTAAATTTAATTTTTACTAAGTATAATTTATTTAATGAACCTAATAATTCAATTTTACAAGTACCAATTAAAGATGTCTCAAATTTAGAGTGGGCTATTTCACAACTTCAAAATTTTTTCCTAATTTTCTTAATAATATTTTTTATTATTTCGACAATAAATATCCTCAAAGTAATTGGCATTTGGAAAATTATAATTAATACTTTGAAAATTCCTTTGTCCTATTTAGGCATGTCAGAGAAAGTGGCTAATATAATTTTAATAGGCTTAACATTAGGGATTTCGTTTGGAGGGGGTTTTTTAATAGAAGAGTCTAGAAAAAATAATATTTCAAAAAAAGATATTTTACTGTCTTTGTCTTTTTTAAGTTTATGTCATAGCATAATCGAAGATACAATATTAATTATGTTATTAGGTAGTCATATTTCTGGTATTTTATTTTTTAGATTTATTTATACAGTTATAATAATTCTTATAATGAAATTTTTATTAGATACAAAAATGCAAAAATTTATATTGAGTAAAATTACAGATGGATAATTATATTCAATTTCCTCGTTATTCAATTTATCTAATACCTAATAAATTATTTATTGATCAAGTTGAAAAATTACTTTTAAAAAATAATGCGAAATTTGATAACCCTGAAATATCTAAGTATGGCCTTCATTATACTGTCAAAGCTCCTTTTTATTTAAGCCATCTTTATAATGAGGAGGAACTAATTAATTCATTTCAAGAGTATTTTTTATCTAATCAGAATAAATCTTATAAAGAAGTATTTAATGTTTTAGGCTTAAAGAAAATTAAAAATTTTTTTGCTCTAGAAATGAATTCTAATGAAAAATTTAATTTTCTGTGCAATGATATAATGAGGTATTTTGATTTATTTAGAAAAACCCTCAATCAAAAAGAAGTTCAAAAAGATATTAAGCGTTTCAGTAATTTAACTTCTCTAGAGATGGAATATTATTTAATATGGGGATATCCTTATTTATTTGAGTTTAACAATCACCATATCTCAGTATCAGATATCAAAAAAGAGATAATATTTGATAACTCAATCAAATCTTTGAATTACTCTAATATCAGCTTAATGAGACAAGATAGCTTAAATAGTAAATTTATCTCTATATGTAAAAGTGATTAGCCTTAATGCTAAAATTATTTACACTACAGTAATAGTTAAATAATATATTTTGCTCATGGGAATTTACGTTAAAAAAAAGAAATATAATATTTTAAACTTTTTTTTGATTTTTTTATTTTTAATTATAGTTCTTACAACTTTATATTTTTTTAACACTTTTTCAGAAAAAAAAATTTTTGATTTATCAAATATTGAAAATACACAGTTTGAAGAAGGGCCAAATCAAATTATTGAACCAGATTTTAGCTCTTATTTAAAAAAAGAAGATGTAAATTTTGATGAGTATTTTACCAAAAAGGAATTTGATCAAAATATAAAAAAATTTATAGAGGAAAATCCAGATTATATCTTAGGTGTTCTTAGAGAATATCAATTAGAGCAGAATAAATTAGAACAAGAAAAAACTAATCAAAAAAATATCTCAAGTATAAAAAATTTAAATCTTGCATATCATCCTATGTACTTGGGCGACTCAAATTCCGCAAAAGTTATTTATGAATTTGTTGATTATAATTGTGGTTATTGTCAAAAATTCCATCAAGAATTAATAAATGTAATGAAAGATAATTCATTAAAACTTGTTATTATACAGATGCCAATTTTAGGGAATTTTTCAGAGGAATTGACTAAGTTGGCATTAGCTTCGTCCTTGCAAGGTCAATTTAAGGTTGTTCATAATTATTTATATTCTATTGAGAGAAAATCAAAAATGGAGGATATTTTGGCCGACTTATTTCTAAGGGGTGTTGATCTTGACATACTAAAGAATGATTTGGACTCGCAAGAGGTATCAGACTATCTATCTATTCATAGAAGTTACGCTGATGAATTTAAATTTACTGGAACACCTGCAACTATAATCGGAAATCAAATAATTCCAGGCTATATCGATGCAGATAAAATTACTGAGATTTTGGAAAAAGAATTTTCCTGAGCTCAATGAAAATCAGTAATTTTTCAAAGATTTCTACAAATATTTTTGGATCTCGTGTAACCGGATTTATTAGAGACATACTTTTTGCAAATTATTTAGGTGCCAATTTGATGTCAGATGCATTCCTTTTTGCTTATAGGTTACCAAATTTATTTAGAAGAATTTTTGCTGAGGGCTCAATGAATAGTGTATTTATTCCTTTGTATGTAAACCAAGAAAAAATGAATTCAAAATCAGCAAATGATTTTATATGGATAGTTTTCAACTTTTTTTTTGTAATTACTTTATTTTTATCTTTTTTAATATTTTTTTTTACTGAGCAAGTCATATCAATTTTAGCACCAGGATTTTTATTAAATAAAAGTCAATTTTTATTAGCAAATCAGTTATTGATTATAACTTTTCCTTTTTTGATATTTGTGACTCTTTCATCAGTTTTGAGTTCAGTTTTAAATGTAAAAGGAAAATTTTTTTTACCCTCCTTCTTATCAGTAATCCTTAACATTTTTATGATTGTAACTTTGGTATCATACAAGTCTGACTCTCATTTTCCACTTGCTTGGTCAATGATAATAGCTGGTTTTACTCAATTGATTCTTCTATTTATCAATTTAGGAACAATAAAAATATTTTGGGGTATTGGTTTAAAGAGTATAAAAATCTTGTCTAGAGAGCTTAAAAAATTCTTTGGAAGATTTCTGTATTCTTTACTGGGTTCTGGTATTGTTCAATTAAATATTTTTATCTCAATGTTATTTGCTTCTTTAGTGGGTGGGGGGGCTATAAGCCAAATTTACTACGCCGATAGAATTATCGACTTGCCATTTGCTCTTATTGCAGTTGCTATGTCTTTTACACTTTTGCCTTATTTGAGCAAAAATATCTTAGATGAGAGTAAAAATTCTAAAGCTTTCAACGAAACAGTAATATTTTGCTTTCTTTTTGCTATCCCAAGCGCATTTGGTATTTTTATTCTGAGTGAAGATATTATAAGAGCATTATTTGGTAGGGGTGAATTTAATAATGAGGATGTGCTAATTACATCTAAGATTTTACTTGTCTACTCTTTTTCATTGCCAGGATATATGCTTGCTCGAATTTTTAATCAAGTCTTTTACTCTTATGAAAAAGTTGAGTATCCCGTTAAAGCAGCTGTACCAACATTTATATGTAATTTTATTTTATGTTTTCTTCTTTATAGGCCTTTGGGTGTTTTGGGTTTAGCAATATCAGGTGCTGTGAGTATATGGTTAAATTTATTTATTCAAATTTTTTACTTAAGAAAAAACTTTAGAAGTTTTTATGGAAAATTATTAATTTTTGATTTTAAAAAACTATTAAAGATTTTATTTAGTGCAATTATTATGGTGATTTCAATATTAATATTTAAAAAAATTCTTGATTTGAACATTTATGTAGATTTATTCATTCAAATACTTATTGGTTTGATAATGTATTTTTTGATTTTAAATTGGCTTAAATTAAACGAAATAAAACTAGTATTTCAATTAAATAAATTTAATTAGGAATTTTATTTACTAATTTTTAATTTAATTTAAAAGTATGTATCCCTATTTTATGGGCGTGTAGCTCAGTTGGTTAGAGTACTTGCTCGACACGCAAGGGGTCACAGGTTCGAATCCTGTCACGCCCACCATTTACTTTTTAACTTGATGATGTATGATTAATTTGAATGAAAAAATATTTATTAAGCTTAATAATTTTTGTCCTTTCATCAAACATAACAATTAGTGCAAATAGTTATTCTATCTTTGGAGGCACCTATGATTACGATGATGACAATACAACGAATTTATTTGGTCTAAATTATCATATATCTAATAGTGAAATAGATTTGATAAATATTTTAACCATTAACCCAGTTATTGGTGGTTTCATTACAGCTGAGAGCGCATCTATGTTTTATGGCGGGTTTGAAACAAATATTGGAGCTGAGTCAATTTATTTGAACCTCTCTTCATCAGCTGGTATTTATAGTAATGGGGATGGTAAAGACTTAGGAAATGCCCTCCAATTTAAATCCGAAGTAAATTTATTTTATAGCTTATCTAAAGAATCTAGATTTGGTATAGGATCTCATCACATTTCAAATGCAGGCTTAAATTCAGTAAATCCAGGCACAAATAATTATTACTTGATTTACAATAGAAATTTCTAAAACTTTCAATAATTATCCAATTGTTAATTTGCAAAATTCGTTTATTTTTAGCTGAATGACTAAAAATTTTTTAGCTTATTTATTATTCTCAATCTTAATTGTAATAATTCTTGTAATTGGATATGAGGAGATTAAATATTATTTTGATGCCAATCCTTACATAAATGGAATAATTCTTCTAACACTCATAATTGGTTTTCTTCTGTACTCCTTTAAGATATTCACTTTAAGCTCAGAGTTTAGATTCATGAATTCTGTTGCATTTGGAAAATTAAAACTAAACGACTCATCTTTAAACAACTATCCAATTACCAAATCTATTGCAAATAATCTTGGTATAACAACCACTAACAAAAGTATAACTAAAACGCTTGATGAGATACTAGATGATCTTTTATCTACAGTTGAAAGTGGTAGTGAAATATCAAAATATCTTATCAACCTAGCTATTTTTTTAGGGCTTATAGGAACTTTTTATGGATTACTTTTAACTATAGGGAGTGTTTCAAATGTTATTGATAGTTTGTCAATTGAAGAACAAGATTTTGGTGCATTTTTTAACAATCTTAAAGATGGATTAAAATCACCTTTATCTGGTATGACAATAGCCTTTAGCTCATCATTGTTTGGTTTGGTAACTTCTTTGATTTTAGGGCTTTATGAAATAATCACTAAAGGCATTAAGCAGAATTATTATGAATTTTGTGAAAATCAAATTCGACTTTTTTATAGATCTAGCCCAAATACAAATAAACTTAATCAGAATTCCGATAGCACCAACTTCTCTCAAACTATTGTTTCTAAGGTTGATGATTTGGTTGATGGTATGAAAAATTCTAATGACAATTTAAGGAAAGAAGTTATTACAGAACTTAAGTCTTTAAGCAAGTCTATCAAAGACTTAGACAAAAAGTGAGCTATCTCTCTAAAACTCAAAGTTCAGATAATGGAAATATAATTTGGCCTGGATTTGTAGATGTATTGGCATCTACTTTGATGGTTATAATTTTTATAGTTTTACTATTCACAGTTGCTCAGGTTTATTTGGGAGATCTTGTAGTAGGAAAAAATGAACAAATACAAAGTTTGGAAAAAACAATTGTTATACAAGACGAAACTATTGTGGAACAAGATGTAACACTCACAGATAAAGAGATTGAATTAATTGATAGACAAAATCTTATAGAAAAACTTGATGAAGAGATATCTATTAAACAATCTCAAATTTTAGCTCAAGATACGATTATTCAAGACCAAGCACTTGATATAGATAAATTAAATACGATAATTGCTAAAATTACTGATGAATTATCTTTATCTTTAGCTGACAGAGAGACTCTTCAGCAAAATCTTTCTGAATTAAATAAACAACAAGAAATATTAAAATCAGATTTAATAAAACTTGGTGGAGAAAACAGTGAGCTAGTTGGACAGATTGGCGAGTCACAAAATAGAATCGAAAATCTTCTAGAGTCATTAAGTTCCTCAGAAAATATAAATCAAGAACTGCAAAATAAATTATCTACTTTGGAGGAGGAGTCATCAATACAATCAAGAGATTTAAATGAGGCTCTAAATTTGATATCTAATCTAGCCTTGGATATTGAGATACTTAGTAATGAAATTAATCTCTTAAATAACTTACTGGAGTCTAAAGAAGCTGAAATAGCTCAAAATGAGATAGAACTTGGAGAGTTAGGAGATAGATTAAATAGAGTACTTACAAGTGAATTATTCAAATTACAAAAGTATAAATCAGAATTTTTTGGCAAGTTATCTGAAGCATTAGCTGATAGAGACGACATCCAAATTAAAGGGGATAGATTTATTTTTCAATCAGAGATCTTATTTGACTCTGGAAGTGCTAACATTCAAGACGAAGGTAGGGTAGCTCTATCTTTAATTACCAAAACAATTATAGAAGTAGCAGAGTCTATTCCATCTGATTTAAATTGGATTTTACAAATAGACGGTCACACTGATAAAATACCAATTTCAACCTCTCAATTTCCATCAAATTGGGAACTTTCTCATGCTAGAGCTCTTGAGGTCGTAAAATTTCTTATTCAACAAGGCATCCCTGCCAACAAATTGTCAGCAAATGGTTATGGTGAATATCAACCTATTAACTTAGGAGATACTAGAGAAGATCTAAAAGAAAATCGAAGAATTGAATTAAAAATTACTCAAAAGTAGATTTATTCAATCCACATTTTGATAATTTTATCTGGATCATCTACCAGACCGTTTTTTATAGGATCTCCTTTTTTGATGGCATCAACATATTCCATTCCTTCGATTACTTCACCCCAAACAGTATATTGTCCGTCTAAGTGTGGAGTATCACCAAAGCAAATAAAAAATTGACTATCAGCACTATTAGGATCTTGTGCACGTGCCATACTTAGAGTTCCTCTTTTATGTGGCATGTCATTAAATTCAGCTTCAATATTAGTTCCAGAACCTCCTGTGCCAGCTCTTCTTAAATCATAGTTATCTGAATTTGAATTTCCAAACTGAACATCTCCTGTTTGGGCCATAAAACCATCTATTACCCTGTGAAAAACTACACCATCGTAACTGCCTTTTGCAACTAGATCAGTAATTTGCTTAACATGCTTTGGTGCCTTATCTTCAAAGGTCTTTATTTTGACGATTCCGTCTTTAAGTTGTAAATTGATGATATCCTCCTTAGAATATAAATTGCTAGAAAATAGTAAAAATGAAATTGAAATAACTAATTTAATCAAACTCATTTGATGAAACTAGCATAGTTTACTATCAATAAAATTTATTTATTTGATAATTCTGTCGCTATAGATGTTATTTTTTTTCTTAGCGAATTAAGGCCGTTAGATCTTGATTGACCTAGATGGGCAGAAAGACCAATTTCTTCAAAAAAAGATAATGGTGTGTTTATTATTGTTTCAGGAGTTTCATCATTATAAGCAAAATAAACTAAATAAAACAAACCTTTTACAATTACAGAGTCACTTGAACCTAAAAGGTTGATTTTTCCATCATTGATTTTAGGCACCATCCATAGATTTGATGTACATCCTTGAACACGATATTCCTCAGTTTTGTAAATATCCTCTAGATCAGGAAGTTTTTTTCCTAAATCGATAAGGTATTGATATTTATCTTCCCAATTATCGAAAAATGAAAAATCTTCCTTTATTTTGTTGATTTTTTCACTAATTAACATAAGTTTCTGCCTTATTGTTTATAACTAATACATTAAATTATGAAAATTAAAAGTTCTCTTAAAACAGCAAAAACCAGAGATAAGAATAACCAACTGGTTAGAAGAAAGGGTAGGTTATATGTAATTAATAAAACCAACCCAAGAATGAAAGCCAGACAAGGCTAGAGTTAATCTAGATACTTCTCAACTTCTAAAGCTGCCATACATCCCATACCAGCAGCAGTAACAGCTTGTCTATAAATCTTATCTTTAACATCTCCTGCAGCAAATACCCCTTCAATCGAGGTCTTTGTACTATCTGGATCTGTAATAATGTATCCACCCTCATCCATTTTTAGTTGACCTTTAAATAATTGTGTTGCTGGATCGTGACCTATCGCAATAAATACACCATCTATTTTGAGATTTGAAATTTTATTTTCTTTTTTATTTAACAAGTCTATTGACTCTAAATCTTCATTTCCATTAAACTTAGTTACTTCACTATTCCAGATAAACTCTATTTTAGAATTTTGTTTTAATCGATCCTGTAATATTTTTTCAGCTCTTAATTTATCTCTTCTGTGAACTAGATAAACTTTTGTTGCAAACTTAGTTAAAAATAATGCTTCCTCAGCTGCACTATTTCCACCACCAATCACAGCAACCTCTTTATCTTTAAAGAAAAAACCATCACAAGTTGCACAAGCTGATAGGCCATGACCTTGAAATTTAGCCTCATTTTCTAAACCAAGCCATCTTGCTTGTGCTCCTGTACTAATTATCACAGTTTTGGAATTTAAAGTTGTGCCATTATCTAAATTTAATTTTTTAATTTTTTCGTTTAAAAAAACTTCTGTTACTTGTGAATTTATTATTTCAGTACCGACATGTGCGGCTTGCTTTTGCATCTGTTCCATTAACCATGGTCCTTGGATAGGATCTTCGTACCCTGGATAGTTTTCTACGTCAGTGGTTATGGTAAGTTGACCACCAGGCTGAAAACCACTCACTAAAATAGGCTTTAAATTAGCTCTAGCAGCGTATATTGCAGCAGTATATCCAGCAGGCCCTGAACCTATAATAATAACATTATTAATATCAGCCATCTATTGGCCAACTAGTGGGGAAGGTTACATAATTTATCTGCATGCATCTTCTCTCAACCTTAATTTCTTTTTTTTCAAGCCCATGCCAAGTATTATTACCAGAGGCAAAAAAATAACCAGTGTTATGTTTGTATGGTACTGTTTTAACAAGTTTCATATCAGTATCATAAAAATCTGTTCCAAGTTTTTCCGATTCATCGTAGGTGTTTATAAATAACATCATTGTCATTAATTTCTCTTTGATATCCAAATGTGGTTTTAGCCAAAAACCTTTGCGATCTGATATGTACTCAATTCTAATAAAACTATTTGATAAATTTTTTTTGATTTTCTCTTGTATTGACTCAATAACATCTTTATCCCTCAAATCATCAATTAAACCCATACCATTTGATAAGTTTTTTGAATTATCGCTCTCTAAAAAAACTCTAAGTTTGCCATCTATCCCATCTCCACCAGCATCAGCGGCTCTGGTACCGTCAAAAGACCGAGGTGCATCAGATATATCTACATCATTAAGTTCTTTTATGAGCCCTTCTGTAAAAGGGGAGTCTAGCTCCCAATGAGGGAAAGGGTCTGAGTATGTAGTACAACGATTTAATATTGATTCCTTAAGCATTATTAGAGCTGAACCTTAAATTAGATTGTATCTTATTCAAGATCTTAGTTTTAAGATTTTTGTTATACTCATCAATAGAGATTTCATAAGGTTTTAAATTTTGATTATAAAATTTTGCGAAATTAAGCTTTGTAATTTTATCAAAGAACTTAAGATATCTTTTTGGGCAAAATTTTTCTTCAAACTTAAATAAAAAAGTACCAGCTTCAGAAGATATGGCCTCAGATATCATAGATATTGAGTCCCAAGTTACAACTTGTAAATTACCCTCAGATAGAAGCTCACCATACTTCTTTGGATTAAATAAATCATTGAAGGTAATAACATTTTCATTATCAATTTTTGATAATTCTTCTATAAGTCCTCTTGGTGTTCTTCGTGATGGTATAACATTAATTTTGAACTTATTACTTAAAAATTTTATTTCATTTATAATTTTTTCTTGTGTTTGCTGTTGAAATTTAAAATATTTGTTTGGTCCGCCAATAATAAAATTTATTGTATTTTTATTTCTAATATTTTTTTTGAATTTAATATTATGTATGGCTAACAAAGTTGAAATACAATTATCAAATTTTAAACTATCATGTTCTGGGCAAACTATAAGATCAAAAAACTTATGGTTGATTTTTGGGTTTTGTATGTGAATATTAAAAATTAAATCCTTAAACTTTTTTTTTAAATAAATAGACGCTTTGATACTTTTTTTACCACAACTGATAAGAATTGTATTTTTTTCAATCTTTAATGAAGATAGATTATTGTAAGCAAAATTACTGGTAGGTATCAATTCAATAGGTAAGTTTTTAAAAATAGATTTTATTTTTAAATCATAATTTTCATAAGATTCAGAGATTAGATTAGCTAATCCCTCTATTTGACTTCTCATACCAGCAGCACCTTCGCTGATGGTAATAACTTTGTAGGTATTCAAATTCTATTATTTAAATCTTACTGACTTAATTTCGTATGAAGTTATACCTTTTGGGGTTGATACTTCTATGTAATCACCCTTTTTCTTTCCAATTAAAGCTCTTGCAATAGGACTAGTTACAGATATTTTTTTTTGTTCAATGTCAGCTTCCACTTCTCCAACTAACTGATACTTGGACTCTTTATCATTGTCTAAGTTTATAATTGAAACAGTAGCTCCAAATTTTACAACAGTTCCTGATAGTTTTGATACATCTATTAGTTCTGCTTGAGCGATAATGCTCTCTATCTCAGCTACTCTACCTTCAATAAAGCTTTGTTTTTCTCTAGCTGCATGATATTCAGCGTTCTCAGAGAGATCACCATTACTTCTAGCATCAGCTATGGCCTTAATAATAATTGGCCTTTCGACTGTTTTTAGATGTTTAAGTTCATCGAGAAGTTTTTTTTGCCCCTCTTCTGTCATTGGTATTTTTTCCATTTTATCTATTTTAATTAAGTTGTAAAAAATATTGAATTTTATGTGTTATTACAAATGAATTTTATACTAAAAAGAATGATGAATTTGTATAGGTTTTACGGAAATAGGCTTATTTTTCAATGTAATCAGTGATTTAATGAGTATTTTTGCACTTCTTAGGTTAGTGTAATATGGTACATTTAGATCTACTGATGTTCTTCTGATAGTAAAACTGTCAATTATTGCCTGTTTTTTTTCGGTAGTATTTATAACTAAGTCAATTTTATTTTGCTTAATATATTCTACTACATGTGGAGATCCCTCAGCCACTTTGTTAACTAAATTTGAGGAAATTCCTTCTTTCAACAAAAAGTCGTGAGTTCCTTTTGTAGTATATAAATTATAGCCATTTTCTATAAAAGATTTAGCTATTTCAGATATACTTTGCTTATCTTCATTTTTAACTGAGATGAATATATTTTTTAAATCTTTGAGTTTTTGTCCTGCACCTATTTGACTTTTAAAATAAGCCAAATAAAAATCCTCGTCTATACCCATAACCTCACCAGTGCTTTTCATTTCTGGGCCAAGTATTACATCAGTATTTGGGAATTTATTGAATGGAAATACAGCCTCCTTGATTGCAAAGTAAGGTAAAGTGCTATTATCAAAATTCTGATGCTCTTTAGTTAAAGTTTTACCTACGATTAATTCAGCTGCAATTTTAATGAATGGTATTCCTATAGCTTTAGCCAGAAAAGGAATAGTTCTACTAGCTCTTGGGTTTGCCTCAAGTATATATATTTCTTCATCTTTAATAGCATATTGAATATTTATTAAACCAAGTGTCTTTAATTCATTCGCAAGAGAGATACTAAATTTCTTTATATCTGATATAATATTATCATTAAGAGAAAAGGGGGGTATACTACAAGCACTATCACCTGAATGAATACCAGCCTCTTCAATATGCTCCATAATTCCAGCTATCATTGTATTACCCTGATCATCTCTTAATACATCAACATCTACCTCTTTTGCGTTTTGAAGAAATTCATCGATTAGAATCACATTACTTTCTAATGCCCAATAGTTTTGATCAATATAATCTTGAACATCATCTATATTAGCCATTTTTTCCATCATTCTACCTCCTAGGACATATGAGGGTCTTAACAAAATAGGAAACTTAAGCTTAGAGGATTTAGTGACAAGTTCTTTTGTTCCCAAAGAGATATCACTTTTTGGTTGTTTTAAACCTACCTTTTGAATTAATTTTTGAAATCTCTCTCTGTCCTCAGATATGTCTATCGCTTCGAAAGATGTGCCTAATATCTTATATCCATATTCTTTAAGTTTATTAGCTATTCTCAAAGGTGTCTGTCCACCAAATTGGACAATAACACCCTCAACAACACCTTTATCGTTTTCTTTATCAATTATATTTTTGACATACTCAAAGTCTAAAGGCTCAAAATATAGCTTATCTGATGTATCATAATCAGTTGAGACTGTCTCAGGATTACAATTAATCATAATTGTTTCATAACCAAGTTTCTGAAAAGATTTTACAGCTTGCACACAACAATAATCAAATTCTATACCTTGACCTATTCTATTAGGGCCAGAGCCAAGAATAATTATCTTTTTCTTGTTCGTTGGCCTAGACTCACAACTAAACTCATTTGTTTCGGAGTTAAATGTTGAATAAAGATAAGCAGTAGAAGAATCAAATTCATTTCCGCATGTATCAACTCTTTTAAATACTGTTTTTAAGTTATTTTTTTCCTGAAGATCATAAATTTCATTTATACTAATTTTTGTTAAATTGCTTATATGATGATTGGAAAATCCAATTTTTTTGGCAGAAATAAATAAATTTTTTTCTAAACGGTTACCTGTTTTAATTAATTGTTGCTCAATTTTGATAATCTCATTTATTTCTCTCAAAAAAAACATATCAATATATGTTAATTCATTTATTTCATTTAAAGGTATCTTACGTCTTATAGCTTCTGCAACTATTAATAATCTATCAGGTCTTTGCTTTGCGAGTAAATTTTTTAAATATTCATCTTTTATATTTAATAATTCATGACTTATATCTAAACCAAAGTTATCTGACTCTATTGAGTAGAAAGCTTTTAAAAGTGACTCTTTAAATGTTCTACCTATAGACATAATTTCACCAACAGATTTCATAGCAGTATTTAATTCACTGGGAGTTCCTTGGAATTTTTCAAAATTAAATTTTGGAATTTTGGTTACAATATAGTCTATGACTGGTTCAAAACTTGCTGGAGTTACTTTGGTAATATCATTATCTAGTTCATCTAAAGTATAACCAACTGCTAAAAGAGCTGCTATCTTAGCAATAGGGAATCCTGTAGCCTTAGATGCTAAAGCAGATGATCTACTTACTCTAGGGTTCATTTCAATAATCAAAATCCTGCCGTTTTCTGGATTTACTGCAAATTGAACATTTGAACCACCTGTCTCTACACCTATTTTTCTTAAAATGGCAATACTTTGATTTCTTAAATTTTGATATTCCTTATCAGTTAATGTAAGTGCTGGTGCTATTGTAATGCTATCCCCTGTATGCACCCCCATAGGATCTAAATTTTCTATTGAGCAAACTATGATCGAGTTATCTAAATTGTCTCTAACTACTTCAAATTCAAATTCTTTCCATCCAATTAAGGACTCTTCAACAAGAGTTTTTGATACTGGACTTAAATCTATAGCATTTTTGACCTTTGAAACAAATTCATCTTTATCGTATACAATGCCACCACCAGTGCCTCCTAAAGTATAAAAGGGTCTTAAAATTAATGGAAAACTAACTTCATTGACTATTTTATTGAGATCAGACTTGTCATCAACTATTATACTAAATGGTGTCTCGAGTCCAATATCAGACATCGCTTCGGCAAATAACTTTCTATCTTCAGCTACATCGATAGACTTCGGACTAGCACCTAAAATTTTAATTGAACTATTTTTGAAATAATCCTCTTTGTTCAATTCTCTAATAATATTTAGAGCAGTTTGACCTCCCATTGTTGGTAAAATTGCATCAGGTTTCTCTTTATTAATTATTTTTTTTACAATTTCTTTATCAATAGGTTCAATATAAGTTTTATCTGCAAATTCTGGATCTGTCATTATAGTTGCTGGATTAGAGTTAATCAAAACAACTTCATAGCCCTCTTTTTTAAGCGCCTTACATGCTTGACTACCGGAGTAATCAAATTCACATGCTTGACCTATAATTATAGGACCTGAGCCAATAACCAGTATTTTAGATATATCTTTTCTAGCCGGCATTCTTCTCCATTAAATTTATAAATTCATCGAAAAGATATCTGCTATCATGTGGTCCAGGGCTAGACTCGGGATGATATTGAACAGAAAATAAAGGCTGATCATTTGCTTTCATGCCATCAATAGTTTTATCAAACAATGATTTATGTGTTATTTGAAGATTAGAAGGAAAATTTTCATCTAAAACTACAAAACCATGATTTTGAGATGTAATTTCAACCTTGTTTGTTTCCAAGTTTTTTACTGGGTGATTACCACCTCGATGGCCTTTTTCCATCCGAGCAGTACATGCATTAAATGCTAAACTCAATATTTGATGACCTAGGCATATACCAAAAGTAGGTATTTTTTTGTTTAGTAATTTATTTAATTCAGGTTTTATATTTTCATATACTTTTTTTGGGTCGCCTGGGCCATTACTTAAAAAAAAACCGTCAAAATTTTTTTTAATAATATCCTCAGCATTAAAATTCATATCATATTCTTCTATCTCACAATTTCTAGAGTATAAGTTTTTCTTAATATTATCCTTAGCTCCAAAATTTAAAAAAGCGATTGAGTATTTTTTTTTACCTATTTCTTTTTTTTCTATATTCAGCTCTGATGTAAAATCTTTAATTACATCATTCTCTTCTAGAGAAAGACTTTCATCAATTTGTTTACAAATTTCTTCTATACCTTTACTCTCAAAATATTCCTCGGAACATAGCATTATATTTTTTGGTCCAAATTTTCTCACAATTTTAGTTACAGCCCTTGTATCTAAATCAAAAAAAGCACAAGAATTTTGACCTATAATCCAATTTCCAAAGTTTATTTCGGCTCTCCAATTTGAACTTAATTCAAATAATTCATTACATATCAAACCAGATGCATGTATTTTCCATGACTCGTAATCTTCGTTATTACATCCAACAATACCAATCAAAGGAAAGGTAAAATTTATAAACTGAGATTTATATGAAGGATCTGTTAAAATCTCCTGATACCCAGTCATACTTGTATTGAAGCAGATTTCCGCTATCTTGAATTGATCTTTTGATAGAAACTTACCTTTGAAAATATATTTTTTATTATAAATTAAATAGCCGTTTTGATAATTAAGATTAGTTTTATTATCTAATACGGCCATATTAAATCATGTGTATTAGTATATTATATAAGAGGAAATTCAAATGAGTTTGGCAAAAAAAATTTCTAACGACGTCAAAAGTGCTTTAAAAGGCGGTGATAGGAAAA
Source organism: uncultured Alphaproteobacteria bacterium (assembly GCA_902611415.1). Classification (GTDB taxonomy): domain Bacteria; phylum Pseudomonadota; class Alphaproteobacteria; order HIMB59; family HIMB59; genus HIMB59. The sequence continues at coordinate 22,002 of CACLZM010000005.1, forward strand.
AACTTTCAATAGCGAGATATGTCTATTCCGAGTTAAAAAATTTTCTAATTAAAGAGAATCTAGAGAGAGATGTACTCAAATTATCTGATGAAAATATAATCAAAATTATTAAGACACAACTTAAGCAAAAAAAAGAATCTTTGGATTTTGCAACAAAAGCTAAAAGTCATGCAACAATAAAGGACTTAGAATTTGATATCAATTATCTTAGCGAATTTCTCCCAAATATGATGGATGAAGAAAATACTACTGACATTATATCAAAATATATAAATGAAAATAATTTTGAAAATAAAGATTTTGGAAAAATAATGGGGTTTCTAAAATTAAACTACAATAATAAAATTGATATGAATTTAGCATCAAAAATTATAAAAAATATTTTCAAAGAATGACAGATGATAACATTAAAGAAGTTATAAATAGAACCTCTATTGTTGAGATTATAAACTCATCTGTACCATTAAAAAAGAAGGGTAGTAACTATTTTGGTTTAAGTCCTTTTAAAAATGAAAAAACACCCTCTTTTTCAGTAAATGAAGAAAAAAAAATATTTCATTGTTTTAGTACAGGAGAACATGGAAATGTAATTGATTTTTTAATTAAAGTTAAGGGGTATGATTTTAAAGAAGCTTTATATGAACTAGCAGATAAGGCTGGTATTGAATTGAGTTACAAATCATCAAAATTAAATAATATTATTTATGAAATTAACCTATTTACAAAAGAATTATTTCACAAAAATTTATTAAACTCAAAAAAACATCTAGACTATTTGTTAAAAAAAAGAAAGTTTAATATGGAAACAATAAATAAATTTGAATTAGGTTCATCTATAAATTCATTTGATATAGAAAAAAAAATTTTAAATAATTTTGAAATTAGTGATTTAGTATTATCAGGAGTTTTTAGTAAAAATAAAAATTCTAAGTTATTTTTTTCAAATAGAATTATGGTTCCAATTAATAATATGCAAAATAAGACCTTGGGGTTTGGTGGTAGAGTAATTGATGATAGTCTTCCAAAATATATAAATACTGCTGAGACAAAAATTTTTAAAAAAAAACAAATTTTATTTAATGAAAAAATACTTAATAAACAAAAAAGTAAACAAATAATAATAGTAGAAGGATACTTTGATGTAATTAAATTAGAACAAAATGGTTTTTCAAACTGCTTAGCGCCTCTTGGCACATCAATAAACCACCATAAATTGATCGAATTAACTAAGAAGGGATTTGAAATAATAGTTTGTCTTGATGGAGATGTTGCTGGCAGAAATGCTACTATTAGACTAATGAATAATTTACTTGGTGATATAAATTTTGAGCTTGGTATAAAATTTGTACTCTTACCAAAAAATTTTGATCCAGACCTGCTAATAGAGTCAAATATGTCAGAAAAATTAAATAAACTCTTAGAGCAACCATTGTCAATTGAGGATCTAATAGAAAAATATCTTGAAAAATTTACTAAAAGTAGTGACGTTGATAGTCAGTTTAAAGGATCTAAAGTATTAAAAAGTTTGCTTGATAATATATCAAATAAAGATTTAAAAAAAATATTAACCAATCATTTTAAAAAAATTAATATAAAGCAATCATCCAAGTTCAATAACATTAAATTAAATAATGAAAAACTGGTGCTTAAATTTGATTTGAAATCGAAATTTTCAGCAGCCTTGATTATATTCTACATCGAAAATCCAACTCAAAGAGAGAGAGTGTATGATTTAATATCAACTGCAAAATTTGAAGGTAAATTTAGAGAAATTCGAGACTTGATAATTAAAAAAAAACTTTTCAAATCAACAACTTTAGAGATATATACAAATTTAGACTCTAAGGGATTGAATTTTACTAAAAATTTACTATTTTCTAATGAAGTTCGAAGGCTGTGTAGATTTGCATCACCTAAATTTAAGAATGATATGTATAATGATATAGAAAAAGCTATTAATTATTTAAATATTTAAAATTATGCCAATAAAAAAAAATCCAAAAAAAAATTTACACAAAAAGAAAGTAATTTCTTCGAAGCTTAAAAAAAAAATCAGTAATAAAAAAAGTAATGAAAAAAAAGCCCTTGATTCATTTCATAAAGAAATTGAAAGCCAATTAACAACTATCATTATAAAAGAATTTGATAAAGATCTAGCACTTAAATCAAAAACTTATATTAAGTCTTACACTAAGTTAGAGGACTCAATAATTACTTCAAATGATTTTATTAATTATATTGAAAATCTAGATGAAGAACTCTTTAAATTATTTAAAGCATATAGCACTTCATCTGATCAAGAGACAACCACAACTAATAATGATTCTGAAGAAGATGAGAAGTCTACTGGTGTAAAAAGTGATGACCCAGTTCGTATGTATCTTAAAGAAATGGGTAATGTCGAATTACTATCTCGTGAAGGAGAGATAGCTATTGCCAAACGAATAGAGTCTGGATTAGATAAAATGATGAATTCAATTCTAGAGTGCCCTGCATCTATAGATATTTTAAAAAAATGGATTTCACAGGTTAAGGATAATGAAATAAATTTAAGAGAAATAGTTGATTTTGATGAATATTTTAATGAAGATAACGATCCTTATTCGAATTCAACTAAAAGAAAAGAAATCCAAAAAATCATTAACGATAAAAAGAAAGCTATATTAAAAGAAAAACATCTCTTGATGAAAGAACAAGGAATTGAAATAGATAAAGAAAAGCTTCAAGAGTCATCAAATGAAGAAGATATAGAGAATGAGAGTTTTTCTATCTCAATTATTGAAGAGTTTTATAAACCAGAAATTTTGAAAAAATTAGATAGGGTTTTAGTATTATCTGAAAATATAACTAAAATTAAAAAAAATAAAAATATTGCCAAAATATCTGACACAAAATCACTAAGAGAATTAAAGAAATATCAAGATGAAATACTTAATTACTTTAATGAAATTAAAATTAAGCCATATAAATTAGATGAGATTATTGCACATTTATACTCAATAAATAAACAGATCCAATCAAAAGAGGTCTCTTTATTAAATATAGCAAATAAAAATAAAATAAGTAGAGATTTGTTCTTAAAAAATCATAGCTTGAAAGACACTTACACTCTCTATCAAAAACATATGATTTCATCAAATGAAATATTTAAAAATCTTTTTCAAAAAAATAGTGAAAAGTTAAAACTAATTTATAAAGAAATTTTGAGTTTATCAAAAATTGCTAATCAAAATACCATTGAATTTAAAGAAAAAGTAAGAGAGATCCAAGCTGGGCAAAGAACAGCGAATCAAGCTAAAAAAGAAATGATTGAAGCCAACCTAAGATTAGTTATTTCTATTGCCAAAAAATATACAAATAGAGGCTTACAGTTCTTAGATCTTATTCAAGAGGGTAATATTGGATTGATGAAAGCAGTTGATAAATTTGAATATAGAAGAGGTTACAAGTTTTCTACCTATGCAACATGGTGGATAAGACAGGCTATAACACGGTCCATAGCTGATCAAGCAAGAACTATTCGTATCCCAGTTCATATGATTGAAACAATTAATAAAATTGTGAGATCAAGTAGACAATTAATTCTTGAGTTGGGTAGAGAGCCTACACCGGAGGAATTATCTTTGAGATTAAAGATGCCTATTGAAAAAGTAAGAAAAGTTTTAAAAATTGCTAAAGAACCAGTGAGCTTAGAAACACCAATTGGTGATGATGATGATAGTTTTCTTGGAGATTTTATTGAAGACAAAAATGCTGTTATACCTGAAGATGCAGTTATGCAATTAAATCTCAGAGAAACTACTACTAAAATACTTTCTACTTTAACACCAAGAGAAGAGAGAGTATTAAGAATGAGATTTGGTATTGGTATGTCATCAGACCATACTTTAGAAGAAGTAGGACAGCAATTCAGTGTCACTAGAGAAAGAATTAGGCAAATTGAAGCTAAAGCACTAAGGAAGTTAAAACATCCTATAAGATCAAAAAAACTAAAGTCATTTATGGACTCATAAAACTATAAATTAAAATTCTTGTTTTTTTTTTATAAGATTATATTAGTTACAATTCTAATCATGGGCCTGTAGTTCAGTTGGTTAGAACGCGGTGCTCATAACGCCGTTGTCGCAGGTTCGAGTCCTGCCGGGCCCACCATCCGAAAAAATAAATTTTATATTTTTTGTATTTCTATAATTAAAGCTTCTAAACTTCCTCTATTTTTTCTCAATATTTTATTAAATTCTGATTTTTTAGTTACAAAATAAGATGTGTTTTCAACTATTACATCAATAATTTTATAAGATTTGCCAGTATTTATTACTTTCCAATAAAGATTTGCAGATGAATTTTTATCAGAAATTTCAGATTTAATTATGTAAATATCATTTTTTATATCAACATCTTTTAGAACTATTGAGCTTGATGAATTTGATTTAGCTAGTTTGTAAATTGTTTTAATTAGATAATCAGTAAAAACATCTAAATATAAAGTCAAATCATTTTGTGAACTGTTTCCAATAATATTATCTCCAATTAGCCCATAAGCAATTGACTTCACGGCAAAATTTTTATTAATAAAATATTTATATCTCTCATAATTTTCACTTTCAGTTCCTTCATTATTATTCATTATCTCTAAAAATTGATTTGACTCTTCTTCAAACCATTCTGAAACCTCTGAGGCTTGGAGTGATGAAAAAGAAAAGATAATTAAAAATATTAGTATATAATTTTTCATATTTATTAATAAATATACTTTGATCGACTATTCAATATAAATTTTTGGCACAGGAAGGTTTTGTATATACTCTTCCTCAAGTTGAGCATTTCTATTCTGATAATATATTGATTTTATCATTTCATACCTATCTGAGGATGCTTCTCTAACTCTATCCAGTTGTTCATCAATTTCGGCTCTCTCATTTAATCCGTCACCTATTGTTATATATTCTCTATTGGGCACGTTATTTGATATTGGATCTACGAAATATTCAACTACATCTCCACTCAAATCTCTTAAATTACTTGGGCCTATAATTGGTAGCACTATGTAAGGACCACTTGATACACCTCCTTTAGCTAGAGTGATTCCAAAGTCAGTTTCATTTTTTTCCATTCCAACCCTTGATGCTAAATCAAAAGTCCCCAAACTAGTAAATGTATTAATTGTAAATCTTCCAATTGAATTGAAAGATTTATAGAACTCCCCCTGAAAAATAAAAGATATTGTTCTAATTGGCTCTTTTAAATTACTAAAAAAATTAGAAACTCCTTTTTCAACTGGTTCTGGTGCTATAAATTTGTATGTTTTTACTATTGGCCTTATAGCAATATCATCAATAAAAAAATTAAAATTTAAAACTGCTCTGTTTATTGGTTCAATAGGGTCGTATATTTCATCGTATGAAATACTTGATACATTTACATCTTCGTTAGAATAAGATGAATTTATTTGCAAAAAGCTAATAGAAATTATTAAAAGAATTGCTTTCAAATGTTTTTTCATTACGTAAAATCTTGATTCATTATATAGATATTACATTCAATTTATGGATCTAAATACACTAAATAAAGAACAAAAAATTGCTGTTGAGCATAAAAATGGACCACTTTTGGTGCTTTCAGGAGCAGGAACGGGGAAAACTCGAGTCTTAACTTCTAGATTTGTTTACATTGTAAAAAATTTAAATGTTGATTTTAACAAAATAATTGCAGTGACATTTACAAATAAGGCCGCTAATGAAATTAAGACAAGAGTTAATATTGAGATCAAAAGAAATATTGATACTCCTTGGGTGGGCACCTTTCATTCAATTTTTGCAAAATTTTTGAGAAAGCATTCAGGACTAGTAAATTTAAAATCAAACTTTTCAATTCTTGATGTAGAGGACCAAAAAAAACTATTAAAACAAGTTTTAGATTATTGCAAGATTGATAAAGATATTAGTGAAGGTATTTACCATAATGAAATTCAAAATTTAAAGGATAATAAAATCCTTTTTAATGAAAATAAAAAGATAGCTAAATTCTCATCTATAGAAAGACTAGATGATATTTATTCTTATTATCAACAAAGATTAATTGAAATAAATGCAGTAGATTTTGGAGATATCCTTTTACATAGTTACTACATTTTATCTAATAATCAAGAGATACAGAGATCTTATCAAAATTTTATTGAACATATTCTTATTGATGAGTTTCAAGATACAAATCTAATTCAGTATGATCTAATAAAATTATTATTGAATCGCGATAAAAACTTATTTTGTGTTGGAGATGACGACCAATCTATTTACGCTTGGCGAGGTGCAAATATTGATAATATAATTAATTTTCCAAAAGAATTTAATTCACCTGTAGTGCGCTTAACAAAAAATTATCGTTCAAATAGTTCAATTTTGGAGGCAGCAACTTGTATTATTAGTAATAATAAGAATAGATTAGGTAAAGATTTAATAAGTTTTAACAAAAAAATACCTGACCAAAAAATTAATTTAAATTCATTTTACTCTCAGGAAGAGGAGTCATTATGGATATCTGATAATATATCAAAGAAGTTTGATGAAAATAAAAGTATAGGAATTTTAGTAAGACTTACTGCCCAAATGAGAAGTATTGAGGATAAGCTTATAAAATATGCATTGCCTTACGAAATCATTGGAGGACCTAGATTTTTTGAAAGGAAAGAAATCAAAGATATTCTTGCATACTTAAAACTCGCGAGTAGTTTTCAAGATGATCTATCATTTGAAAGAATTATCAATTTACCTAAAAGAGGAATAGGCGATCAAACATTAAAATTAATTATTGATAACGCTAGAGAAAAAAAAGTTTCATTTTTTGAGTCTTTAGAGACTATAGCTTATGAAAATAAATTACCAGGATCTCTAATATTAAAAACCAAATCATTCATTGATATAATAAAAAAAACATCTGATCTTATAAACAAAACAACTTTAGAAGATATAGGCATTTTTATTATTGAGGAGTCAGGATATTTAAAAATGTTAGAAAATGAAAAAAATAAACTGAAACAATTAGAAAATGAGTCAAGGATTGATAATTTAAAAGAATTTGTAAATGCTCTCTCTGAGTTTGAGAATTTAGATGATTTTTTAGAACATGTAGGCCTAGTTAATGAAAATCAAAAAAAAATAGAAACTAATTCTGTTAAACTAATGACATTACATGCTGCTAAAGGACTAGAATTTGATCATGTTTACTTACCAGGTTGGGAAGAGGGTATCTTTCCTAGTTCTCGAGCATTAGAGCAAAATTCATCAAAATCATTAGAGGAAGAAAGGCGACTAGCTTATGTTGGAATTACTAGAGCAAAGTTTGATTTAAATTTAAGTTACGCAACTTCTAGATATACCTATGGTATGAATAATTATTCATTGCCATCAAGATTTTTGAACGAAATTTCAAAAGTTGAGAAAAACACAACAAACTTAATAGAGGAACATTCCTCATCTAACTTAAATAAAAGGATTACATCAGATAATACACAATTAAGTCCTGGAAAAAAAAGAATGTTAGATTTTTTAAAAAAAAATAGTAAATGAGACCTCATCATATTAAAAAATTTTTAACAGAAAAAAAAATAGATTTTTATCTCATCACTAATAATGATTTACATCTAAATGAGAGTCCAAATTTAGATTTAAAAAATATTTATGAATTATTTAGATTTGATTGTACTAGAGGATACGCACTTATTTTTACCGATAAATTTGTTTTTTTTACTGACTCACGTTACACATTGGCAGCAAAAAAATTTTTTGATAATAAATGTGAAATTTATAATTTAAGCGAGGTTACTATTGTTGATTACCTAATTATGCAAAACAAGAGATTATCTGGTATATTAGACTCCAAATTAATTTCAGTAAAAGAATTTATAGAGTTAAATTCAAAATTAGAAAAAAATAAAATTATTATTTACCCTCAATTTAAGAATTTTTTTAAAAAAAAATATTATCCAAATTTTAATATTTCTTATCCCTTAAGTATGCCAAAGCATTTAATTCCAAGACAATTTGATGAAAATTTAAATAAAATAAAAAATAATTTGAAAACTGAAGGTATATTAATTTGGAACAATTCACATGTAGCATATCTGTTAAACCTTAGATCGTTTGAATTATGGAATTCTACTAAGCCATTTGCAGGCTTATTTATTCCAAAAAAAAATTTTAAACCTGTTTTAATATCTAATAATCTCAATTTAAATAAAATTAGCAAAATAAGTAGTAGTTTTAATATCTATAAAGAAGAAAAATTTATTCAATTTCTTAAATTATCAAAAATTAAAAATATTGAAACCTCTTATGATTTTTTAAATTTAAATTTATATATACGTTTATCAAAATTTTTAAACTTATCTGAAACTAATATAAATATTTCTAAATATTTGGGTATTAAAACATCTAAGGAGTTAAAAAATATAGAAAATTGCCATATTGAAGATGGTTTAGCCGTTATTAAATTTATCATTGATTTAAAACAAAAAAATATAAATCCTAAAAATGAATATGAGATTTCAGAGCATTTATATAATAAAAGAAAAGAGGGTATTAATTTCTTTAGAAATTCATTTGATTACATTAGTGCATTTGACTCAAATGCTGCCATTATTCACTACAAACCACTTCCAAAAAAATCATTATCTTTTAAAAATAGAAATTTATTATTAATTGACTCTGGTGCTCAATATTTAGAGGGCACTACAGATGTAACCAGGGTTATTAAAGTTGGGAAAAAAAATTTTTCTAAAATAAAATATACTTATACTTATTTACTAAAGTCTTTAATTAAAATAGAAAACAAAATATTTCCAAGTAACGTAAGATCATCAAAAATAGATTCATTTATCAGAAATTATTTATCTAAATTTAAAATATATTATAGCCATGGCACTGGTCATGGAGTTGGTAATTTTGGGGATGTGCATGAAAAATACCCCATCATCTCACCTAGATCTAAGGATATTTTAACTAATAATAATTTATTTTCCATTGAACCTGGCAATTATGTCGAAGGTCAATTTGGTCTAAGATTAGAAAATTTGTATATAACAAAAAAATCAAATAGAGGTATGAGGTTAAAAAATATTACATTAGTGCCTTACGATTTAGAATTAATTGATTTAAGGTTAATTACAAATATTGAGAGAAAATTTATTAAAAGATATCATCAGAAAATATATAAACTTCTCAAATCAAGATTAAGTAATGAACATAAGAAATATTTTTTAAAAAATTTAATTAATAAGATTTAAAAAATCCTTTTCATTTAGAATATTTATATTTAAATCTCTAGCTTTTTTTAATTTGGAACCTGATTTTTCTCCAAATACAAGTATGTCTAAATTTTTTGAAACATTTGATGCAATTTTATATCCTTTTTTTTTGGCTAACTCTTTTGCTCTATCTCTAGACATTTTTTGAAGAGTTCCCGTAAATAATATGCTCTTATTAAGGCTCATTATATTATCCTCAATTTCCTGAATTTTAATCATTTCAAGGATCATAAATGACTCGTCAAGGTTACTTTTATCAGAAAAGTAATTAATAAAAGAACTAATAGCTTTTTCTCCTAAGCCATCAATGTTTTCAAGCTCTCCTCTGAGTTTTTTTGATTGAATAATATTTTTAAATCTAGTTTTATTTTTAAAATACAAAGATACAAGTTCACAATTATTTTCACCTAAGTATCTAAGACCCAATGAAAATAAATATCTTGATAGAGATGTAACTTTAGATTTATTTATTGACTCAATGAGATTTTGAAAGGACTTTTCTCCAAATCCATCAAGTTTTATAATTTTATCTTTATGACTTTCTAATCTATAAATATCTATTTTATTTGATAATAAGTTAAGACTAATAAATTTTTCAATCAATTTTTCACCAAGACCCTCTATATTCATAGCTTTTTTAGAAACAAAGTGTTTGAAGGTCTCTAAGTTTTGATATTTACATTGATTTTTTCTAGCACTGCACCTTTGTACTGCTTCATCTTGAATTTTTATTATTCTTGATCCACATAAACATTTTTTTGGAACGACAAATTTTTTACTAGTTTTTTCCCTTCTTTCAATTTCTACTTTTGAAACATATGGAATCACGTCACCAGCCCTTTTTACCCAAACAAAATCATTTATTCTTATATCTTTTCTAATAATTTCATCAAAATTATGAAGAGTTGCATTCGATACAATTACACCTCCTATATTAATTGGCTTTAGTCTAGCAACAGGAGTGATAGCCCCAGTTCTTCCAATTTGTAGTTCTATTTTTTCAATTTGTGTCAAAGCTTCCTCAGAACTAAATTTGGCAGCTATTGCCCATCTAGGAAATTTGTTTGTGCTTCCCAACATTCTTTGTAAAGCTAAATCATTAATTTTAATAACCATCCCATCAATATCAAAGTTTATGGAAGATCTTTTTTTCTCTATATCAGAAACGTAACTATATATATTTTTTAAACTAGTATATTTTTTAGCATAACCAGTCTGAGCAAAACCATTTTTTTTACAAAAACCTATAAAATCTTCAAAATTTAAAAACTCTTTTTCATAAGAAAATTTACCATACCCATGTGGTATAAATCTCAAAGGTCTATCTTTAGTGATTTTACTATTAATTTGGCGAAGAGATCCTGATGCAGCATTTCTCGGATTTGAAAATTGATTTTTTTTATCAAATTGTTCATTTAATTTTTCAAAATCTCTTCTAAAAAAAAATACCTCACCTCTTATTTCAATTAGGTCGGATTTACAATTTTTTAAAACTTTTGGTATGCCTATTATACCCAAAACATTTTCTGTGATCTCTTCTCCAATTAAACCATCTCCTCTAGTTATAGCTTTAAATAACTTATTATTTTTATAAATTAAAGATAATGAGACTCCATCTATCTTGCAATCCACATAAAATATGTAATTTGAGTCTTGCTTCTTTAAATAATTAGTTGCTTTTTCAAAGAAATCCTCTGAGTCACTTAAATTAAAACTATTTGAAAGTGAGAGCATCGGCTCATAGTGCTTAAATTTTTTAAACTTCGATGAAGGCGATGTGCCTACACCTAAATTATCAAACTTTACTAATTCAGGATTATTTAATAATAAATAATCATACTTTTTCTTTAAATCATCATACTTTGAGTCTTCGATTGAGGGATTTGAGTTATAATATTCTTTATTATATCTCTTTAATTCTTCTCTAATTTTTATAAAACTATCTTTTTCTTTCATTTTATTAATTTTGAAGTAAATCAGATGCTACTTTTTTTGCAGTCTCAGTAATTTCAGTTCCACTTATTAAACTTGCTATTTCATTTACTCTTGATTCATCATTTAATTCTATGATTTGACTTGTCATCTCGTCATTTTTAATAATTTTCTCAATTTTCCAGTGCTTGTGTGCTTTTGAGGCAACTTGAGGTGAATGTGTTATGGCAATTACTTGATTTTTCTTTGAAATATTATTAATTTTTTCAGAAATATTAGACGCTATTTTACCACTTAAGCCACTATCCACTTCATCAAAAATAAGAGTTAGATTTTTATCATGATTGGCTGATAATGATTTAATTATCAAAAGCAATCTTGACAACTCTCCTCCAGAAGCTACTTTTTTTATTGAGCTAAATTCTGAACTTTTATTTGTTCTAAATAATACGTTTAATTCATCATAACCCTCAGAATTATAATCTTTTTCATCTTTTTCTGAAAAATTAAAAATAATTTCACCTTGTTCGATATTTACAATTGGAAGTTGTTTATTAATACTTTCTGATATTTTTTTTGACTCAATTTTTCTAAAATTTGATACTTTTAAAGCCTCTTCTTTATAATTATTAAGGTCATTAGTATATTTATTAAAAAGATTATTTTTTTCTCTGTCAAAATTTTTAAGAGAGTCTATTTCATTTAATATTTCATCTTTAATTGAAAATAAATCTTTAGGCTCTACTTCAAAAAATTTAGATAGCTGTTGATATTGATAAATCTTTTCATCTATTTCATCAAAATTAATTTCATCGTATTCTTCAGAGTCAAATTTATTTTCTAATTCGTTAGTTAATTCATTTATCTCTAAATTTAAAGAAGAAAATTTTTGTGAAATATTTACATATTCTTGATCAATATCCTCTAATTTAATTAAATTTTTCTCAATTATATTTAAAAAATCATTTGAGTTTATATTTGCTATTGACTTTTTAATTTCGTTAGAAATTTCATTATATTTTTTTATATTTTTATTAAAATTTCTTTTGTTAATAAGCTCTTCGTATTCGTTTTCAATTGGATTTAAGATTTTAATTTTTTTATTTTTTATTTCTAATATCTCTAGTTTTTCATTTATATTTTTTTCATTATCTAAATGGGCTAGATAAATACTTTTTGAAACTTTGAGCTTTTCAAATTTAGAATTTAAAATCTCTTTTTTAATACTACCTAGGTTATCTATAAATTTAAGAAAATATTTATTATCAAATAGCTCTTGTTGTTCAAAATTTTCTTGAAATTCAATAACATTTTTTAAAATTTCCCTAGCATTTGATAGAGGTTTTATTTCTCCATTGATTAATAGTTTTGACTTTTGACTTGAATTAATTTCTCTTTCAACTATCAGGTAATCATCATCAATATTAATATTTAATTCATTAAGATTTTTTTTAATCAAACTGTTAATCTCAAATATCGCTTTAATTGATGAAACTTCTTTATCTTTTAAATTAAGATTTTTTTGATTTTTTCCACCAAGTGCTAATTTAAGTCCTTCAATAATTATTGATTTACCAGCACCAGTTTCACCAGTAAATGCATTAAAACCATTTATAAAATTAATTGATATTTTTTTTATTAGAAGAAAATTTTTAATTTCTAATGAAACTAACATTTTATTTACTTTAAAACTTGAATATCAGATAGTGTTGATTCATTTTCAATAAATATTTCTAATGGGTTGTATTTTTCGAACCAATTCGGTTCATTATCAATTTCATTAATATTATTTATTAAATTATAAATCTTACTGTACCAATTACTATTAGGAAAATTATAAGCTAATATCGAAGCATACTTTATAGACGTATCAATTTCATCTAAATCAAAATAAATTTTAGACAAATAAAATAATGTTTCAGATATTGAATTGCTAGAATTATGATTTTCATAAATATCCACTAAATATAATAAAGCCCCATTATAATTTTTTCTTTTAATATAAAACTTTGCTTTATCTAATTTACTATCTGCTAAATTATTATTAATAACTTGTATTCTAGTGATAATATCAATCTCATATATGCTATCTGGATAAGCATTTAATATAAATGTAAATTTATCTAGGGCCTCTTCAGCGTTTTTTTGACTATAATCTGATTTTTTTAATAGAACATAATAAGTCATAGCTTCTAAATAATTTGCATAAACAATATCAGTACTTCCAGGGTAGTATGTCTTATAATTCTCAGCTAGAGCTCTAGTTTTTTCGTAATCACGATTAACAAAACTGATATAAGCGTTTAAAAGAATACTTTTATTTGCATATTCACTACTAGGAAAAAGCACTTCAATTTTGTTTAACTCTATTAAAGCTGACTCAAACTGATCATTTTTGATATATTCATTTGCAAGCTCAAATAACTCTTTGTCACTTAAAGTATTATTTTCGTAAAGATTTTGTTTATCAATATTATCAATTGAATCATTAGATGAACAAGAAATAATAAAAAAAGACACTAATACAAGAATCAGTTTCAACACGAATGAATTATAGCTTTAGAAAAAAAAATAAAACAGTCAAATATGTAGTTATTCATTATACTGGTATGAAAAGTCTTAATTTAGCTTATAAAAAATTATCTGATAAAAAATCAAATGTAAGCGCTCATTATTTAATTTCAACTGATGGAAAAATATACAATTTATTGTGCCTGAAATTTAAAGCTTGGCACGCAGGTAAGTCAAGATGGAGAAATAATATTAATATAAATGATTATTCTTTAGGTATAGAAATTGAAAATAAAGGCCATAAACACGGATACCAAGATTTTACACAAAAACAATATGCAGCTTTAAAAAAATTAGTAAATTTTTTAAAAAAAAGTTTTAATATTTATGATAAAAATATTATCTACCATTCAGACATTTCACCAAACAGAAAAAAAGATCCTGGAGAAAAATTCATATTAAAAAACATAGGTGTTAAAAGATTTAAAAATCCTAAATATACAAATATGAACCTTAGCTTAAATAATATGTTAAACTTATATGGATTTCATAAATATTATATAAATAATCACAAAAAATATTGTATTATGGCAGTCAAAAGAACGCTTAATTATAAAAAAATATCTTCAAAAATATCAAAAAACTTTTTAAAAAATTTTTATAATTTATTATTCAGTTAATTTGTATATTATATTTTTGGGTAGTGTGCAGTCGCTTTGTTTACAAAGAGGAAAGTCTGAGCTCACGTAGAAAGTGGTAACGGATAACGTCCGTCGAGGGTAACCTTAGGGAAAGTGCAGCAGAAAAAAACCGCCATTTGGTAAGGGTGAAAAGGTGAGGTAAGAGCTTACCGGATACTTAAATAGTATCGCAATATGTAAACCCTATCACGAGTAAGATCAAATAGAGACTGAAACTTTTTCTACAGTTGGTCTGGGTTGATCGCTAGAGTTAATTAGTAATAGTTAATCTAGATAAATGACTGCGATTTTTTAAAATACAGAACTCAGCTTATAGCTACCCATAACTATTTACTATTTTCTTAAAATCCCATATAATCCCATGAAATACCATGTTAATGTTTTTATCATCTTTTTATGGAATTATTGATTCTAAAAATAGGGTAGCTATCCCATCATCTTTTAGATCAACAATAAATAACTCCAGAGAAAAAACATTTGTATTTAAAAGTTTAAAATACGATTGCTTAGAGGTTCACTTATCTTCAAAAATTAATACTTTAATAAAAAGTTTTGATGAGAAGGATTTTTTTTCAAAAAAAAATGACCACTTTAAAACCGCTATATTATCTGACTTAGAAGAAATAGTTATAGATAAAGAGGGAAGATTTATATTAAAAGAGCAACTTCAAAAATTTTCAAAATTATCTAAAGAAATAATATTTATAGGTAAGGGAAATCATTTTGAAATATGGGAGAAGAAATTAGGGGAAAGGCACAAAAAAATTTGTAGAGCAAAATTTAAATGATTAAAGATCAACATATACCTATTATGACTAATGAGATTCTTTCATTTATCGATGGTAAAAAAAACCTATCTATTTTAGATTGTACTTTTGGACGAGGTGGTCATTCAAAAAAGTTTTTAGAGAATGGTCATTTTGTAACTGCTATTGATCAAGATGATAATTCATTTAGTATCGCCAAAAAATTAAAGGAAGAATTTCGTAATTTTGTTTTTTATAAATCGAACTTTAAAGACCTAGATTTGTTAAATTTAGGTAATGAAAAATATGATTTTATTTTATTAGATCTTGGATTTTCATCTGATCAATTAGATGATAGTAAAATTGGTTTATCATTTAAAACTAATTCTAAACTAAATATGAATTATTTAGGTGGTGATATAAATGCTTATAAAATAATAAATGACTATGATAAAGAGGAGCTTCAAAGAGTTTTTTATTTTTATGGTGAAATAAACCAAGCTGAAAAATTAGCAAAATATATAGTAAATCAAAGGTCTATTAAAAGTATCGATACTAATTTTGAACTTATAAAGATTCTGAGAGATAGTGGGGTTAATTTTAGATCAAAAAAAATACACTTTGCAACACAAGCATTTCAAGCATTAAGAATTGAGTCAAATAATGAATTAGAAAATTTAGAAACATTTCTAAACAAAGTTCATGAGTTTTTAAAAATTAATGCATATTTTGCAGTCATTTCTTTCCACAGTCTAGAGGATCGTATTGTAAAAAATTACCTTAGAGACAATAAAATATCTAAAACTAAAAATTTTAGAAATAATAAAGATTGGGGTTTTGAGATACTCACTAAAAAACCAATAGTAGCTTCAAAATTTGAGGTTTTAGAAAATAAAAGGTCTAGATCTGCAAAATTAAGGGTAGGAAAATTTATAAATTGATTAATCATATTTCAAAATTTTTTTTGTTATTCTTTTTTATCATTTTATTCTTAAGTTTTAAAAATCAGGTAAAAATAGCTGAAAATAAGTTGATAATTTTAAAAAAAAATTATTATGAAGATAATCATAATTTTATTAAAAAAGAAATTCTTCTCACAAAACAGATAAGTCAATTAAAAAATAACGAATTAAATGGGTATAAATATACTGAAAATAACAAAATTATTAAATTTGATAGAAATGAATTTAATGACTTTACTATAATAAAGGTCAATTATGTTCAATCTAAGTAACGAAACAGACTACAAGTTATTATCTAAATCAAAAAATTATTACAATTTTTTCATTTTAACTATTTTACTACTCTTTACTGCTATTTTGACAAGACTAATATTTTTAAGTTTTGACAATACAAATAGTTCAACATCTAAAGTGGGAGTAACAAGCCTTACGTCTTTACCAACTATCTATGATATAAATAAAAACAGATTAGCTTATTCTGATTACAATTATTCTGTAAAAAATAATAAGAATAAAGTTCAATACTTATATAGAGATGTTCCAATTAAATCTATTCTAGAGTCTATTTATATAGGGGATCCTTATATTAAATTTGAAAAAATTCTTACCAGAAAATATCCATATTACAGCATAACTAATAATATGATAGGACATACAAATATTGATCATGAAGGTATTTCTTTAATTGAAAAATTTATAGATAAAAATAATAACGATATTCAATTATCTTTAGATATTCAGATACAAAAAAAAATATATGAAACTTTATATAAAGACACTACGAATTTAAATCCTGACTATACTATGAATGTTTTAGTCGACTTGAGCACTGAAGAGATAATTAGTAATGTTTTTATAGATAATAGAAATATTAATAAATTTGATCAAACCTTATTACCTCTAAAAGATCTTAAATATGACTTTGGATCTGTCTTCAAAACATTCACAGTTTATTCAGCTTTAAATAATAACAAAATTGATTTAAATGAATACTTTGATGTTGACCAACCTGTATTGATAGGCAATAAAATAATTAATGATTTTCCAAGAAATAGTAATATACCATTGCAAGTTGGTGATATTTTAAAAAAGTCATCTAATAGAGGTGCAATTTTAATAAGAAGAAATTTAGATTGTGAAAACGAATTTAAAGTTGATTTGAAAAATATAGGTCTTTTAAAATCGACTAAAATTGGTTTTGAAATGAACTCAGTTGAACCAACTGTGAACAATTTTAGAGGTAGCTATTGTGATAATATCCCTTTTGGATATGGTTTATCAATTTCTCCAATACAATTAATTAATGGATATGGAAAAATTATAACTGGACGGGATAACTTTGAGGCATCATTTGAAAAAAAAGAAATACAAAATAAAAATAAATATAACAAAATCTCAAATACATTAAATAAACTTTTATTCTATGCCAATCAAACTAACGACGAACTCTATAAAAATTTTTTAGTAGCTGGTAAAACTGGTACAGCAGATCAGATCATTTCCAGCAATAAAAAAATTCAAAATGTTACTTATATTAGTTTTTTTCCTTACAATAATCCAAAATACTTAAATTTCACATTTATGCAAAATCCAAAAGAAACTTATGGCAAATATATTACAGCTGGTAATACAGTAAAACCTACATTTTATAATATTTTGAAAGAAATTTATATGTATTTAGACTTATCTATAATTAATAATACAAGTACAGATATTTGATGAACTTTAATGAATTAAAAAAAAAAGGATATGAAATTGTTACTAATTGGCAAGAATGCAATAATAAAACTATATTCCTTTTTAATGGTTTAAATACTAAGAAATTTACTAACTTTAAAGAATTAGCATTAAAAAAAAAATGTAAGTTTGTTATTTGTAATATTAAATTTAAAAAGCTCGTCAAACAAAAATCAATTAAATATTTTTATTTTACAAAAAAAGAAGATTTAGAAAATATAGCTAAAATTTTCTACAATTTGAATAAACTAAAAATTATATTTATTACAGGCACTAATGGTAAAACATCCATAGCTTACGGTGCTAATAAATTATTTAATCATAATAAAATAAAATCATGTTATATTGGTACATTAGGATTTTTCATCAACTCAAAAAAAATTAAAAAGCTAAAAAATACAACACCTTCATATTTTGAAATACTCAATTTACTTCAAATAGCTATTAAAAATAATGTTAAATTTGTATTTATTGAAATTTCTAGTATTGGCTATAGTGAAGGTAGAATTGGAAATTTGAAATACAATTACTGTATATTAACAAATTTAAAATCTGACCATCTTGACTATCATAAAAGTTTAAAAAATTATCACTTAGCTAAAATTAATCTTATTAAAAATCATAAACTACCTAACTCAACTTTATTTATACAAGACGATAATTTAAAAAATAAATTTAAGAAATTAAATAATGTTATAACTCAAAGTAAATTTTTATCAAAAAATAATATAACATTAGTTCAAAAAAAATTTAATAAATTTCAAATATCCACAAATGACAAGTCTTATGAGATAGATACTTTTAATGATTATATGATTAAAAACATCATTACTATTTTAATGGTATATAATAAAATAACTAAACAATTTCCATTAAAAATTAATAAAACATTATTCCCACCTGGTAGGTCAGAAATCATTTATAATAAAAAAAATAAAGTTATTTTGATTGACTACGCTCACTCAAAAGATGCTTACGAAAATTTACTAAATAAATTCCACCTATTTAGTAATAATATAATAATTATTTATGGTTGCGGAGGTGATAGAGATAAAACAAAAAGATCACAAATAGCAAAAGTTGTTTCTAAATACACAAACTTACAGATTATTACTGACGATAATCCTAGAAATGAAGATCCAGTAACAATTAGAAAAACTCTCATTCAATATTCTTCAAATCCAATAGAGGTACCTAATAGAAGAGAAGCTATTAAATTTGGTATAAAATATTTAAAAATAAATAATGGTATTTTAATTATAGCAGGTAAAGGTCATGAGGAGACACAAACGTACAAAGAAAAAAATTTTATACTTAATGATAGAGTAGTTTCGTCTAATTATGCAAAAAATTTATAAAATTATTTTTAATTTTAAATCCAAATATAAAAGCAATATAGTTTTTGATACAAGAGTCATAAAAGAAAATGATATTTTTATAGGTTTAAAAACAGAAAAAAATGATGGAAGCAGATTTTATAAAGAAGCTATCAAAAAAAAAGCATGTCTAGCCATAGTAAATGTAAAGACTAATTATCAAAATATTATTTATGTAAAAGATACTAAATTATTTATAAAAAAATTTTGTAAATTTATTATTGACTCATACAAAGGTAAGATAATTGCCATTACTGGGTCTGTAGGCAAAACAACATTTAAAGAGAATATTTATCATATTTTAAAAAATAATTATTTTAAGACATATAGATCTTATAAAAATTATAATAATATTCTTGGACTTCAATTTTCAATTATGAACTTAAATATAAATACTGATTTTTCAATTTTTGAGTTGGGTATTAATAAATCAAATGAAATGACTAATTTAGTAAAAACTCTAAGACCACATTATGCCTTAGTTACTGGAATAGAGAATTCCCATATAGGAAATTTCAGAAATTTTAGACATTTAGTTGATAATAAATTAAAAATTTTCAACTCAGATAGATTAATAAGCGGTTTATTGAACTACAATTATGATTCTCACTACGTCAAAACCAAACTTCATTCAAAGGTTAAATTAATAAATAATAATGAATTAAATAAAAAAAGTAGAAAAATCAAAAATAAATATATTATAAATTATTCTGAAAATAGCAGAAAATTTACAATTGAGTCTTTTAAGGGAAGTTTTTATGAAAATATAGCTATAATTTCATTTATATTTCTTAAAAAATTTATAAAAAAGTTTAAATCTAAAACTTTTTTTTATGAAGAGTCTATTATTGAGTCTAGAGGCAAAGAAATCTCAACTTATATAAACAGAAAGAGGGTAAAATTCTTTGATCATAGTTATAACGCTAGTCCTTATTCACTCAATAAACAAATATTGATATTTAATGAAAGAAAAATAAATCAAAAAGTTTATATTTTAGGATCAATGAAAGAATTAGGTCAACATTCAGATTTTTTTCATTTACAAATAATACTTTTAGCCAAAAAACTTGATTTAAAAAAAATTATTTTTGTAGGGGAGGAGTTCTATAAATTCAAAAAAAATTTTCCAAAATTTAATTTTTATAAAAATTATACAACTGCAGTTAAATATTTAAATAAAGAAATCGATACTGTAAAAAATATTTTTGTTATGGGGTCAAGATATAATCAATTGGATAGGATAATAAAAGCTTATGTTGGCTGATTTATTATACTCACTAAGAGAGATTGAATTTATTTTCAATTTATTTGGCTATATTTCTTTTAGATCTGGTTTGGCTTTAGTCAGTTCCTTTTTACTTGTGATTTTATTAATGCCTTACTGGATAAGAGTACAATTGAGAATATTTCCAAGTGGTCAACCAATACGTAATGATGGTCCTAAGACCCATTACGTTAAGAAAGGAACCCCAACACTGGGGGGTATGTTAATACTTTTTTCAATAATAATAAGCTCAATAATTTGGACATCAAATTTCTCAAGTTTTAATTATATCTTAATTTTAACATTAATCTTATTTGGTATTATTGGCTTTATTGATGATTATCAAAAAGTTATAACAGGTAAAGGAATATCCACTAAGACTAAGTTCATAGGCCAATTAATAGCAACAGTAATTATTTTCTATACAATGAAATATTACGGATTTGAATTAAATAAATTTAATATTCCTTTTTTAAAAGATATCTATTTTGAGCTAGGTTATTTTTATTTTGTTTTAATTTTATTTATTATTATAGGATCAACTAATGCAACAAATTTAACAGATGGCTTAGATGGCTTAGTTTCGATGCCTTTAATATTTGTCTTCTTAACATTCGCAATATTCTCTTATATTTTGGGTAATATAAATTTTTCAGATTATCTTTTAGTTAATTATATAAAAGGATCTGGTGAGATAGTTATTTTTTCTACATCAGCAATTGGAGCATTATTAGGTTTTCTATGGTTCAATTCTAGTCCAGCATCTATTTTTATGGGAGATACTGGTTCTCAATCATTAGGTGCCTCATTAGCTGTAACCTCAATTCTTTTGAAACAAGAGATAGTATTAGCTGTGGCAGGTGGTCTGTTTGTAATTGAAGCAATATCAGTAATTTTACAGGTTTCTTATTTTAAAATAACTAAGGGTAAAAGATTATTTTTAATGGCCCCACTTCATCATCATTACGAAAAAAAAGGCCTTTCTGAACAAAAAATAGTAATTAGATTTTGGATATTAAGCTTTCTATTTTGTCTTTTAGCTTTATCACTACTAAAGATAAGATAATTGATTGATTTAAGTAAAAAATTTTTAATATATGGATATGGAATAACTGGAAAATCAATAGAAAATTACTTAAAAAACAAGCACTGTGATTATAATATCTATGATGATTACAAAAAACTTAATAAAAAAAAATTTGTAAATAAGAGTTTTATTTTAAATAACTTAAAATTTTACAACTATTTTATTATTTCGCCATCTATAAAAATAGGAAAAAGTCATTTTTTATATAAATATAGAAATAAAATTCTAATTGATTTAGATTTTTTAAGTCTTGAAATATCTTCTCAAAAACTTATTGGAGTAACCGGCACAGAAGGAAAATCATCAACTTGTAGTTATCTCAATGAATTGCTATCGAAAAAGTATAGAACAAAAATTATTGGTAATTTTGGAAACACAATCTTAAATAAAAAAAATTTAAAAAATTTTTTATCAAAAATAGATTTTTTAATTATTGAATTAAGTTCATACCAATTAGATAAGATCAAATTTCTAAAGTTAAACTATGCATTAATAACAAATATATATAGCGATCATTTAGAATACCATAAAAATTTTGAAAATTACGTGCTTTCGAAATTTCGAATACAAAATTTACTTTTTAATGACTCTAAATTATATATTTCAGAAAAATTATTTTTAGAATTTAATGATTATATTAAAATAAGCCCTAAAAGATTAACATTACATAATTATAAAACTTATAAAAAAAATAACCTTATTGAATATTTTAAAGAACTCAATTTAAATTCAGTAAAAAATTTAATTCATAATATAGATCCTGACATTAAAGTTAAAAAAAATATTATTTTGAATGAACTAAATTTTAGAAATCAATTAATTCACAAATCAAAAAATTTATCTATATATAACGATAGTAAATGCACTAATTTAAAAAATGCAATATACAAAATTAATTTAATAAAAAGTTCTAAAAAAATTCTTATTTTAGGAGGAAAATTGAAAAAGCTAGATAATTCTAAGTTAAATGTATCTAATACCCTAGTTCTAATATTCGGTCATTATTCTGATTCATTCTTAGTGCATTTAAATTTTATTAACTCTAGATATTATAGATTTAATGACCTTGATGAATTAATAATTTTTTTAGGACTAATTATAAAAATATATAAATACAATCATATTTTATTTTCCCCTGGGGGTGAGTCCTTTGACTCTTACCAAAATTATTCTGACCGTGGTAAAAATTTTAGCAGACTAATAAAAAAAATATTATTTTGAAAAATATATTATTTAGAGATGATAAAAGTTTATTAGGTTTAAATTGGTACATTCTATCAAAAAAACTATTTATAATACCTTTTATATTATCTTTTATTGGCATACTTGCTATTTATTCATTGATAGGTACTGAATATTCAATACTTTTAATATTTAAACATATTATTTTTTTAACTATCTCACTTCTTGTATTAATTTTTTTATCATTACTTCCTAAAAATAATCTAAGAAAAATATTAAATTCTTTATGTATTTTATTTATTTTGCTTTTAGTTTTGGTCCCATTATTGGGAAATGAAATTAAAGGTGCAACAAGATGGATTAGTTTTAATTTTTTTTCAATTCAACCATCAGAATTATTAAAAGGACCTTTGGTTTGTATGTTTTCATGGTTTTGCTATTTGTATGTTAAAACTAATAATATTATCTATTTAATAATAAATTTTATAATTATCAGTATTGTAATTATTTTACTTTTAATTCAACCAGATGTAGGCACACTATTAATTTATATTTCAATTTTTTCATTAATATTAATTCTATATTTTAGAAATCTTAAGCTTTTTATTTTTTTGGGTTTTTTAGGTATGTTTTTTCTTTTAATTGCATATCTTTCATTTGATCACGTCGCTTATAGAATTAATAATTTTATAGATGGTAACAATTTACAAGTTTCAAAAAGTTTGTCTGCTATAAAGACTGGTGGTATTTTTGGTGTAGGTCTTGGTGAGGGACAGCTCAAATATTCAATACCAGAGTCTCATAACGATTTTATTTTTGCTATACTAATCGAAGAATTTGGAGTTTTATTTGGTTTATTTGTATCTTTTCTTTATCCATTATTTTTTATACTGGCCAGAAGATCAATTTTAAGTCCGTCAAATTTATTTATAACAAACACTGTATTTACTCTTTGTTTTTTGCTTTGTTTACAGGCTTTTGTAAATATAGGTTCATCTATCAAACTCATTCCACCGACTGGTATGAATCTACCATTTATTAGTTACGGTGGTTCTTCAATGCTTTCTTATGCAATAATATTTGGTACAGTCATCAACTTTAGTAAAAATGAAGAGAGTATTACAAATAATTCATAGTGAAGTTGCTGATGTAAGTGTAGTTTCAAAATTTTTTCAAAAAAAACATCAATCATCTACAATTTTTTATAAAAATCTTCATTTTTTAAAAAAAAAAGATATCGATCAATTTGATTTATTTATATTTCATGGAGGAAAACAGAGTGCAAATAGTAAATCAAAGGCTATTTTGTATGAATATAAATTTCTTAATTACATAATAAAAAAAAACAAACCTATAGTGGGTATATGTTTAGGCGCTCAATTAATTGCAAAAATTTATGGGTCAAAAATATCTAAATCAAAAAATAATTTATTTGAGTGTGGTTATAAGAGAAATTTGAAAAAAAATAATAAATTTTTTAAAAATAATCTAACTTTTTTACAATTCCATACTGAGGGTATTTCTTATAATAAAAATATGGAACTATTAGCTAAAGGAATTTTATATGAAGTTGATTCCTTTAAGATCAAAAGTAAAGATATCTATGGTTTTCAATTTCATCCTGAAGTTACCTCAAATACTATTAAAAGATGGCACGATATAGTTAAAATAAAATATCCTTATATAGATAAATTAAATAAAATAATGAAAGATTTTAAAAAATACCAAAACAAAAATTATGATTGGTTTCAAAGTTTTTTATTGAAGCTTTTATAATGATTAATATTTTTTTTTCACAAGAATATAGAAATCACGATACTGGTGACCATCCTGAGTCCATAAAAAGAATAAAAGTTGTAAATAATTTAATTAAAGAAGAGTATTCCAAACATAATCTTATTGAACCATCCATAGCTGATAAAAAATTGATTTCCATAGTACATGATATTGATTATGTAAATTATATTTTTGATTCCATACCTACTTCCGGTTTTAAATATTTTGACCCTGACACTATCGCTAGTCCCAATAGTTTAAAGAGCTATCTTTTAGCTGTTGGTGGGAGTGTAGATGCTGTAAAAAAAATCTTAGAGGATAATAATAAAAAAAATGTTTACTTTTGTGCACATAGACCCCCAGGACATCATGCAGAAAAAAATAAAGCAATGGGATTTGGTGTTTTCAATAATGTTGCTATTTCAGCAGAATATGCATATAGAACAGGTAAATTTAAAAAAATTTTAATAGTAGACTTTGATGTCCATCATGGTAATGGAACTCAACATATTTTTGAAAATAATAAAAATATACACTATGCGTCATCTCATCAGTATCCTTTTTATCCAGGCACCGGTTCTGAGAGCGAGACAGGAACTAGCAATATATTTAATTGCCCTTTAACAGCTGGATGTGATTCTAAAACATTCAGATCATTATTTGAAAACAAAATAATTAATAAAATAAATGATAAGTACGATTTAATATATTTTTCAGCAGGTTTTGATGCTCATAAGCTAGACCCTCTTGCATCTATTAATTTAGAAAATGAAGATTTTTATTGGGTGACAAAAATTGTATTGGAAAAGTTAGCAAATAATGTTCCAATAATTTCTGTCTTAGAGGGAGGATATGACATGAAAGGCTTATATCATGGATTAAATTGCCATCTAAAAGCTTTACTTGAGTACGCTAATGAATAAAAAAAATGATAAAAGTTTTGAAAGCGCACTTAAAAGATTAGAGCAAATATCAGAATTATTAGAAAATGAAGATACACCTCTTGAAGAAAGTATCAAGTTATTTGAGGAGGGTATAGAGCTAAAAGAATACTGTGAGGAAAAACTAAAATCTGCAAAAATTAAAATTGATAAAATTGTAAAAAAGAATAAATCACTTTCTTCAACAGAATTTCAGTAGTTAAAATTTATGTCAGTTTTAAGTAAAGTCAAATTACCTAAAGATTTAAAAAAATTATCATTTAGTGAGTTACAAAAACTTAATGATGAATTAAGAGATTATACAATTGAAATAGTATCAAAAACTGGTGGACATTTAGGTGCAAGCCTTGGTGTTGTAGAACTTACAGTTGCTTTACATTATGTGTTTAATACTCCATTAGATAAAATAATATGGGATGTGGGACATCAAACATACCCTCATAAAATTCTTACTGGTAGAAAAAATAAAATACATTCCTTAAGAAAAAAAAATGGAATCTCGGGTTTTACTAAAAGATCAGAGAGTGTATATGACCCTTTTGGTGCAGCCCATAGCTCAACTTCAATCTCTGCTAGCCTTGGAATTACAGCGGCTAGGGATATATTAAACAAGGATTTTGATGTTGTTAGTGTCATAGGTGATGGAGCAATTAGCGCAGGAATGGCTTTTGAGGGGCTAAACAATTTAGGACACCTAAATAAAAATTCTCTAATAATTCTGAATGATAACGAGATGTCCATAGCTGAACCTGTTGGTGCTATGAGTAAATATCTTGTAAATTTATTAAGTTCAAAATCATATGAAGGTTTTAGAGATATTATTAAAAACTTTACTAAAAGACTGCCAAGTGAAGTTGGAGAATTTGCAAAAAAAACAGAAGGTTATTTTAAAGGTTACCTTACAGGTAATACTCTATTTGAAGAATTGGGTTTAAATTATTTGGGACCTGTTGACGGACATAATTTAAAATTACTAGTTCAATTATTTAAGAAATACAAAAAAAAAGAATTACATGGTCCAGTATTTTTACATTTAATTACCCAGAAAGGTAGAGGTTATAAACCTGCTGAGCTATCAAAAGATAAATTTCATGGTGTATCATCATTTAATGTCAAAACAGGTTTACAAAATAAATCTAAACTTATTACATACACTAATGTAGTAAGTGACACTATTGTCAAATTAGCAAAAAAAGATAAAAAAATTGTAGCAATAACAGCAGCAATGCCCTCAGGAACAGGATTAGATAAGTTTAAGGAAAAATACCCCTCTAGATTTTATGACGTAGGAATAGCTGAACAGCATGCTGTTACTTTTGCTGGAGGCATGTCAACAGAGTCTATTAAGCCTTTTGTTGCAATTTATTCAACTTTTCTTCAGAGAGCTTATGATCAAGTTGTACATGACATTGCTATACAGTCATTACCTGTTAGATTTTTGATTGATAGATCTGGTTTTGTAGGTGCTGATGGTGCTACGCATGCTGGATCTTTTGATCTCAGTTACCTCTGTTGCCTCCCAAATTTTATTGTTATGGCACCGTCTAGTGGTGAGGAATTAAAAAATATGATTAATTTAGCATTATCTATAAATAACAAACCTTGTGCAATTAGATATCCAAGAGATTTAGCAAATGAATATAAAAACAATGATAAATTTAAAAAAATAATAATAGGAAAAGGTAAGGTTATAAAAAATGGAAAAAAAATTGCCTTTCTAAATCTAGGAACGAGGTTAAAAAAAGTATTAGAGATTAGCGATCTTATTAAAATAAATTATAAATTGGATTGCTCCATAATAGATATGAGGTTTGCAAAGCCAATTGATGTTAAATTAATAGAAAAACTTACGAAAAATCATAACATTTTTGTTACTATTGAGGAAAATGCAATTGGGGGATTCTCTAGTCAAGTCAATGATTTTTTAATTAATAAACTAAACAATACCCCAAAAATATTAAATTTTTTTATGAAAGATGAATTTATTGATCAATCTGACATTGATGATCAATATTCTAAATCAGGTATTTCTCCAAAAATAATTTACGAAAAGCTAGTAAAGTTCTTAAAGTGATTTGGATTTATGAATTAATAATAAATCAGCAATCACAAAATTAGTCATAGCGACTCCCACTGGCACTGCTCTGATACCTACACATGGATCATGACGTCCTTTAGTTATTATTTTTGTATTTTTAAAATTCTTTGTAACAGTATTTTTTTCAGTTAATACTGAGCTTGTAGGTTTCACAATATATCTAAAAATAATATCTTGTCCTGAAGAAATACCACCTAATATTCCTCCAGCATGGTTAGTATGAAATTTAATTTTTTTATTTTTAAAGTTAATTTGATCAGATCCATTAGTGCCATCATAGTTTACTAAATCAAAGCCAGTACCAAACTCTATACCTTTTACAGCATTAATGCTCATAATTGCTTTTGATAACTCTGAGTCTAGTTTTTGATAAATTGGCTCTCCTATGCCCACAGGACAGTTTGAGACTCTAACTTCAATTACAGCACCAAGAGATGAACCTTTTTTTCGATGAGAAAGGATTAGATCTTCCCATTTTTTAAGGATGGACTTATTTGGTGCGAAAAAGGGATTTTTATTAATAAATTTATTATTCCAAGTTGTGTTTTCTATCTTCTCATCACCTATTTGAATGACAGCACTCGTAATATTTATTTTATTTTTTGAAATTTTTTTAAGAATAAGTTCTGCAAGAGCTCCTGCTGCAACTCTCATAGCAGTTTCCCTCGCACTGGACCTTCCTCCACCTCTATAATCATAATTTTTATACTTCATAAAATAGGTATAATCGGCATGACCAGGTCTAAATTTATTTTTAATTTCTGAATAGTCCTTACTTCTTTGATCAGAGTTATAAATTATCATTGATATCGGAGCGCCAGTGCTTTTACCATTAAAAAGTCCAGAAAGTATATTAACCTCATCTTTCTCTTTTCTTTGTGTTGTAAATTTTGACTGACCTGGTTTTCTTAAATTTAATCTTGTTTGAATATATTTTGTGTTAATAGGTATTCCCGCTGGGAAACCATCAACGACACAACCTATAGCATCTCCATGACTCTCTCCCCAAGTAGTAAACTTTAATAAATTTCCAAAAGAATTGTGTGACATGAACTAATTATTTTTTACTAAACTCATTTAATAATCCTGCTACACCTTCAGCTTCATCAACTGCTACCATTCCAACTGTATGATAACCACAATCAACATGGTGGATTTCTCCAGTTACACCAGATGAAAGGTCACTTAAAAGATAGGCTCCTGTGTTACCAACATCTTCAAGTGTAACATTTCTTTTTAATGGAGAATTTAGTTCATTCCATTTTAAAATAAATCTAAAATCACCAATACCAGAGGCTGCAAGAGTCTTAATTGGTCCTGCAGATATAGCGTTAACCCTGATATTTTTATCTCCCATATCAACAGCAAGATACCTTACGGAAGCCTCAAGCGCTGATTTCGCGACTCCCATTACATTATAATGTGGCATAACTTGTTCTGCTCCATAGTATGTCAAAGTCAAAATACTCCCACCCTTATCCATTAAATCATAGCAATATTTACAAGACTCAGTGAGGGAATAACATGAGATATTTAAACTATTTAAGAAATTCTCTTTAGAAGTATCAACATACTTACCTCTTAGCTCATTTTTATCTGCAAAAGCAACAGCGTGAACAAAAAAATCCAATTTTCCCCATTTATCTTTAATTTTTTCAAAAGCATTCTTTACTGATCCTTCATCACCAACATCACATTGTATCAATAAATTAGAACCTACAGATTTAGCTAAAGGATCTATTCTCTTCAATAGAAGATCATTTTGATAGGTAAAAGCTAATTCAGCACCAAAATTTGCGCATTGTTGAGCAATACCCCAAGCAATAGACTTATCATTAGCCACTCCCATTATAAGTCCTTTTTTATTTTTTAAATCCATTTTTTGCTAAAATTAATATAATACTCATACCATGTCAGATAAATTAAATCCAATTATTAAGTTTAAAGAATGGTTTGATTTAGCCGCTGAAAAAGAGATCAACGATCCTAATGCGATGTGTCTATCTACAGTTGACGATAAAAATACTCCTCACTCAAGGATGGTTCTATTAAAAGATTATAATGATGAGGGTTTTATTTTTTATACAAATTACGAGAGTAACAAAGGAAATGACATTTTAAAAAATGCCAATGTTTGCCTAAATTTTCATTGGAAGTCATTGTTAAGGCAAATAAGAATAGAGGGTAAAGTCGAAAAAGTCTCAAAAGAAACATCTGATAAATATTTTAATTCAAGACATTATTTAAGTCGAATAGGTGCTTGGGCTTCTAATCAATCAAAGGTCTTAAAATCAAGAGATGATTTAGAGAATAAAATTGAATTTTATAAAAATAAATATCCTGAAAAAGAAAATTTCCCTCGTCCTGATTACTGGGGAGGTTTTATAGTAAAATACTCAAAAATAGAGTTTTGGGAGGATATGCCCCATAGAATTCACAAAAGAGAAGTCTTTGAGTCTAAAGATAATGATTGGGTATCTTATACCCTTAGCCCTTAGTTTTTAGAGTATTTACTCCATCTTTTTAACAAGTCAGAACTAGAGGATTCTTTGTGATTACCACCTACACCAAATTTTAATTCAATATTATATTTTTTTGCTGTTTCATATTCTAAAATTTTAGAAGTGTCTGATCTATCACCTCCATTAGCAAAAATAATTTTTTCATTTGGATATTTATTTCTTATTTGAATTAACAAATTATTTGCACTTCCCATTTCATCATCTTCAAATTCCATAGCCTCATTTACCACTTTTAAGCTACCAACAACATACATTCTATGTTGAATATCCATAAAAAAATTTCCTTTTTTATCAATTAACCATTTATTAGAATTTACACCTACAATTAAAAAATTAGAAAACTCTAAACATTCTTTCATCATCATAATATGTCCAGGATGGATCGGGTCAAAACCTCCTGAAACAACACTGATAATTTTATTTTTCACTTGAAATAGACTCTAAATAATTTTTTAAATTATTGTATTCTTTATCAGAAATGTAATTTGGAGAAATATTTAATATTTCTCTCCATGATGTGAGATAATTTAAATTCACTCTCATTTTTGATATATTTTTTTTAGCTTTAGGGTAAATACCATAGTAAAAAACTACATAAATATCTTTAACTTTAAGTTTATTTTGTCTTAAAACCCTTATAAAGTGTAATTTACTACCTCCATCAGTTGCCATGTCCTCTACTAATATTGACTGAGTATTTTTTTTAAACTCTCCTTCAATTAGCTTACCTTTTCCAAACCCTTTAGGCCTTTTTCGTATATATATCATTGGGTATTTCATCTTTTGACAAAGAAAGGAAGAGTAGGGAATGCCAGCAGTTTCGCCTCCAGCAATAATAGTCGAATTTTCTTTATACTTTGATTTAATTTGTTTGCTCATTTCATTAATAATTAATTCCCTTTCTTTTGGAAATGAAATTAATTTTCTACAATCTACATAAACAGGACTTTTTTTGCCAGATGTAAGAGTAAATTGGTTTTTAAAGTTGATATTAACACAACCTATTCTCAACAATAAATTTGCTATTTTTTCTTGATTATTTTTGATTTTGACCTTCGACATTTTTCTGAACAATATTTAACATCATTCCATACTTTTTCCCATTTTTTTCTCCAATTAAAAGGTCTTTGGCAGACAATACAAATTTTAAAATCTTTTTTATTCAGCTAAATAATCTTTTCAATTTCTTTATCCTCGAGATTGCCATTGATAATAACAAGAGGGCAATGTAACGAATTAGATTTTTCATAAATTAGCTTGTCAATTAAGGGCCCAGGTTTACCAATATCTTTACTTGTAGCAAGAACAATTGTTGAATTGGATGAATATTTATTTAAGAAACTTATAAACTCATCAATCTCATTAAATTTAAATATTTCAGATTTTGGTTTAATTTTAGATTTATCTGAGATGTATTTATGCACCTCTTTGTGTTTTAATTTTTCAGTTGTGATCTGATTTGTATCCAAAATTTTTTCAGCCCCTGATGTAAGCATCATACCTTCGCCTGCGCTTTGAATAAAGCTAACTGTAGTAATATTTGATTTAGTTATTTTTGCTCTCCTTATAGCAAATTTAACTGCAGTCCACATTTCAGCACTTTGATCAATAACTACAAAATAATTTCTATTATTATTTTTTTTCATTTTTTTCTAAATATTAAATTTGTAACTAAACTAAGAAATAATGATATGGCAATCAAAATTATAATATAAATAAAAGACTCAGTTTTTAACAATTTTTCCAACTTAAATGAAATACCTCCTTTTTTTATTTGCAAGTTTTTAGATACCATCTTAACAATTTCATTATTTTTTAATTCATACATATAAACCTCTATATTTCCAGGTGAAATATTATCTGGTATTAAAAATTTTTTTAAAAAAAGATTTCCACTTAAACTTTCAAGCTCCTCTTCTATATACAAATTTTTCACTTTCATTGCTTTTCTTATTTTATGTAGCTCAAGAGAGTGATTACTGATTAATAAATGTCTATCTTTTAAACTAGAAAATAAAAATATTTCATTCAAAGTCTTTTTAGGAGATGTGAAGATTGCAAAAAAACTAGGTTGATTATTTAACTCTTTTGTCTCATTAATCCATAAAAAACCTTCTTTAACTTTTGTTGTCAATTTAGCTTTTTTATTTTCTCCTTCGAAAATTAAGATAATATCACTGTCTTTATCTTTGTTTCCAAATAAAACTATTTCTTTTCCTAAAAAATTTGAGTTTATTTCAATTTGAAATTGATCTAAGGAAAAATTAGATGCAAAACTAATTTTGAAAAAAAATATGATTATTAAAATATATTTATACATAATTTATAATGAAGATGTTCTCAGGAGTTCTAAATAAATCATAAGCTAAAAATGATGAAATAATTAATAGTAACATACCAAATGTAACTTTTAAATTTTCTTGATCAAGTATATCAACTATCCTTGCAGCTAGTGCAGCCCCAATAGAGCTACTTACTATTAATCCTAAAGCCAATACAAAATCTATATTTTGATTTATGTATATTTGCAAAAATAAAGATACAAAGGATACTATCGTGATATTAAATAGAGATGTCCCAATTACTGAAATAGTTTTCATACCTAAAAAATAAATCATACATGGAATAAGTATAAAGCCACCACCAATACCAGTTAGCCCTGTCAATACACCTATAAAAAAACCAATTAAAAGTGGTGCTAGTACACTTATATATAGTTTAGATTTTCTATACTTAATTTTAAAAGGAAGTCCGTGTATCCAAGAATGCTGGTGTAATTTAAATTTTTTATTTTTATGTACAATATTAACTTTAGCTGTTTCATAAAGAATAAATACAGCAGTTATAATTAAAAGAATTATATAGATACTATTTAAATAGTTATCAATTAAACCAATAGTTTTTAAATTATTTAGAATTAATACACCAAAAAGTGTCCCCACTAATCCACCAATAACCATTGTTAAGCCCATCTGATAGTCTATGTTTTTTCTTTGAAAATGACTTACAACACCAGTTGATGTTGAAGCGAATACTTGAACAGTTGTAGTTCCAACTGCAACAGCTGGAGGAATGCCAACTAGTATCAAAAGAGGAGAAGATATAAAACCTCCACCTATGCCAAAGAGTCCAGATATAAAACCAATTCCAACTCCAAGGGAAATTAATATATAAATATTTATGGATATTTCAGCAATAGGTAGGTAAAAATTCATATATTGAAATAAAATACTATACTTAAAATTAATAAAATAAATTAATGATTAAATACACCTTAGCATTTGCTTGTTCAAGCGATGGTTTTATTGCAAAATATTCTGGCGATAATCCATTTGAATGGACTAGCTTGGAAGACAAAAAACACTTAGACAATTTAATAAAGAATCATAAATGGCAAGTTATGGGCAGAAAGACTCATGAATTAAATCCAAACGGGTCTAGATCAAGAATTATTTTTTCTAGAAAATACCAAAAAATCAAACAAATTAAAAATTCAATAAATCAATATTATTTTAATCCAGATATTAATCAGTGGGATGAATTTGAAAATCTTTGCAAAGATAGTGTTTTAATTTTAGGGGGAACGAGTGTTCATGATTATTTCTTATATGCTGATTTAATTGATGAAATTTTTATTACTGTAGAGCCTTTAAAATTTGGAAAAGGTTTACCAGCTTTTACATACATAAATTTTAGAGACTTAGTTCCTTACTTAAATGAGAGAGGATATCGTCATTCTGAAAAAAAAATTAATGATAAGGGATCTTTGTTAGTTAATTTCTCAAAAACTTAGAAGTTCTGTATAATCATTTTTGTCGTTTACATTAAAAAATTCTATTTTTTTATTTTTTTTAAAATTAATATAATCAAATCCAATTTCTTCAGCAAATTTCATTATTTTATAACCATTATTTTTTAAAAGGACTTCATTTAATTCCGTATATATTTTTGATGACCAAAAAGAGAACATTGGTTCGATAATATTATCAATCTTACAAATATAAACTTTATTCTTTTTTTCTGTAATTGAGCTAAAATTATCTATGATACCTGTATTTATTATTGGCGCATCAGTGGGAAAAAGTGCAAACCATAGATCCTCTTTTGAGTTTTTATATAGATCAATAGCGCTATGTAACCCAGCAAGTGGCCCTTTATAACCGCCAATTTTATCACTTACAACTTTATAACCAAATATTTTGTACTTACTGATATCTCTATTAGCATTAATAATAATTTCATGAGACTTTTCTTGAAGACTTTCTATTAAAATTTCAATAAAACACTTATCTTTAATTTTTAAAAAACTTTTATTTTCATAACCCATTCTGGAGGATTTACCACCCGTTAGTATTACAGATACAAGCTTACTCATCTTTGGTATATCTAAATTCTCCAGATAAAATATTTAACCGTTTACCTCTAATTCTTCCAATCATTGTTAAATTTTTCTTTCTAGCTATTTCAACTGCCCAAGCAGTGAAACCTGATCGAGATAATAATATTGGTATTTCCATTTTGATACATTTCAATACCATTTCACTTGTCAGCCTGCCAGTAGTGTAAAAAGACATTTCTTTTGCATCTATTTTCTTATCAAGTATCAAACCAGCAATTTTATCAACAGCATTATGTCTTCCCACATCTTCAAAATAATATAAAGGTTTATCTAACTGACATAAGACACAACCGTGTATTGCACCTACAGATAAATATAAACTTGGCTCAGTATTAATTTTTTTGGATAAATTCATAAGCTGTTGATGATTTATTCTTATTTTTTTATTTAGGGAAATGGTGTTTATTTCTTCAAATAAGTCTCCAAATACAGTCCCTTGTGCACAACCAGAGGTATTTACTTTCTTCTTTAATTTTTCCTCATAATTAGTTTTACTCTTTGTTCTTACAACAACTGTCTTTAGGTCTTTATGAAACTCAATCTTTTTTACATCGTCTATATTATTAAGCATTCCCTGATTAAATAAATAACCTATAGCTAAATATTTTGGATAATCTCCTATAGTCATTATTGTCACTATTTCTTGGTTGTTTAAGTATAGCGTGAGTGGTTTTTCTTCAATGATTGGAATTTTTGTTATTTCGCCTTTTTCATTAATTGATTTTTTTAATTTAAATAAAGATCTGTTATTTACACTAGGTTTGATTAAAAAATCTGTCATTTTTTTCTTGATTGTATTATGGTGACAAGGTGAAAACAATAGCTGTTATTGGTTGGAAAAATAGTGGCAAAACTACTTTAGTGAGTAATTTAGTAAAATTTTTTAAAGAAAATAAAATAAAAGTTGGTGTGGTAAAACATGCTCACCATTCTTTTGACATTGATCATCCTAATACAGATAGCTATAAAATTAGAAAATCTGGAGCATATAAGACTACACTAGTATCAGATAAAAGACTTGCATTCATAGAAGAAAAACCTGAGTCACATATTAATTTAGAACGTCTGGTAGAAATTAACAAAGATTGTGATTTGCTAATATTTGAAGGGTTTAAGAGATTTGATGATTTGATAAAGTTAGAAGTAAACTTAAAAAAAAATAATAAAGACTACCTCTACAAATCTATAAATAATGTTAAATATATCGTTACAGACGATAATATCGATCATCCAATTCAGACCTTTAATCACAGTCAAATAGAAAAAATTGCCTCTAAAATATATTATGAAAACTCCTAGGCTAATATCTTTCAAACTTGCGCAAAAAATAATTATTCGGGAAAAAAAGAACTTATTTAAAGAGTCTAAGATTAAATTAAAGGAAGCACATAATACAGTAGTATCAAGAACAATTACTTCACCAATAAATCTACCCTTACAAAATACTGCAGGATTAGATGGTTATATTGTTTCTAATAAAAATCTCAACAAAGTGTCAATATCTAATAAGCTTCTAAATGCTGGATATTCATACAAAAAATTAAATCCCAATTTAGCCTATAAAATAAATACAGGAGGTATTATCCCACAAAACTTTAAAAATTTTATTTCATTAGAAAACGCAAAAGTTGAAGGGAAAAATTTATTAGTCCAATATTCAAAAATATCTAATAAAGATATAAAAAAAAAAGGTGAGGATTTAAAAAAAAATAAAATATTGATAAAAAAAAATGAAAAAATTGATTTTATAAAAATTGCATTACTTTCATCAGTAGGGATTACAAATTTATGGGTATATAAAACTTTAAGAGTTGCTGTCGTATCCTCAGGAAATGAATTAATAAAATCTGGCAAAGAAATAAAAGATCATCAAGTATATGACTCAAACAAATATCAAATAATTCATTTTTTAAAGAAATTTAATATAAGTGTTCATGACTTAGGTATTATAAAAGATGATGAAATAAAAGTTGATAAATTTTATAAAAAAAATCAAAATAAATTTGATATTATAATTAGTTCAGGTGGCTCCTCATTTAGCTCTAAAGATTACATATCGTCATTTCTAACTCAAAACACTGAACTTCTTTTTAAATATGTAAGAATTCAACCAGGTCGACCTGTAATTTTTTCAAAACTAAAATTCAATTATTATTTTTCACTTCCTGGAAATCCATTAGCTGTTTTCACTAATTTATTTCTTTTAGTAAGTTTATTTATAGATCCTTCTCGCAAAGATAATTCTAGCATTACCAAATTTTACCAATCTGGATTTTCAGAAAATAAAAAATCTAATTTAACAAAATTTTATCGTGTGAAATTATATAAAAATATACTTTATACTCATAACTCAAAAGGTTCAGCAAAACTAATTTCTCTCTCTGAAGCAGATGGGTTAGCGTTTGTCCCTGAAGGAAATGATAAAATTAAAAAAGGCGAAAAGATTAGATTTATTGAATTTTAAATTTGATATTTACTAAATTCCCCCTTTTTTTTAGTGAAATGATCTCATATTTTTTTTCTTCACAAAAATTTTTAAAGTCAAATTGTGATAACGGGTCATCACTTTCTATTGTAAGAACATCATTTTTTTTTAACTTTTTTATAAATTTTTCAGCTTTTAAGACAGGTATAGGGCATTCAAAGCCTTTAGTATCTAGATAATAATCCATTTACATATATATTTATTTTAAAAATACATGGAAATAAAGAATTTAGAAATTATTTTAGCTTTAGATAGTGAAAAACATTTCAATAGAGCAGCAGAAAAATTAAAAATATCACAACCTGCTTTATCTATGAAGTTAAAGGCTTTAGAAAATGAAATAGGGGTAAGATTAGTAAAAAGAGGAAAGAACTATATTGGATTAACTTCTGAGGGAGAAATCTTAAAGGAACGATTTAAAAATATTGTCAAAGAGTACACTAATATTAAACAGTTAAGCTCCGAGTTAAAAAACAATTTAACTGGAAATTTAAGAATAGGTGTTATTCCTACTGCTTTATTGGAAGTTTCTTTTTTATTAAATAGTTTTGTTAAAAAATTTACAAATGTCAAATTGCAGGTAATTTCTATGTCTTCTAATGAAATTGATAGAAATCTTCATGATTTCAAATTAGATTTAGGGATAAGTTATTTAGAAAATGAACCAATATTAGGAGTTGAGAAGATACCTTTATATAAAGAAACATATTTTCTCATATCTAAAAAAAAGAATTTAAAAAATAAAAAGAAATTAAAATGGCAAGAAATTGGTAATTTAGATCTATGTTTAATTTCAAAAGAAAATCAATTTAGAAGAATATTAGATGCTGTTTTTAAAGAGAATAATATTAATCCGCGAGTTTTAATTGAGTCAAACTCTATGACTCATATTTACTCTCATGTAAATAGTTCAGAATTTTCAACAATTATGCCATATATATTTACTCAGTCATTCAACTACGATGAGAATACAAATTTTATTCAATTAATTTCTCCAGAAATATCTAATAAGGTAGGTATAGTTCATATTGATGATAATCGCCCATCACCTATTAAAAATAACTTTTTAAAATTCTTAAAAAGCTTTAATAAGTAATACTTATCAATTAATTACTTATTGATAATTGAAACTTAATAAAAAATTACTAAATTATAACAAATGAAAGACTCACAAAGTAAGATTCATCCAGGTTCTGGTAGAAGAAAAGCATTAGAATTCAACAAGGGTCGCCAAAGTGATGACCAGTCAATTGATGATCTTAAAAACCTTATACCTAATGAATATTTTAGACAAAGGGATATGCTTATCGAAAGTCTTCACTTAATTCAAGATCAGTATAAATGTCTAAAACCAAGACATTTAACAGCATTGTCCGAATTAACAAATTTACCTTTAACTGAAATTTACGAAACAGCATCATTTTATGCTCACTTTGATATTTATAAAGATGATGATATTAGCCCACCTGAAACAACAATTAGAGTTTGTGATGGTATTACATGTGAGATGAACGGATGCAAAACTTTAGAAAAAAATTTAAGTGAAAATGTATCTTCTAATGTGAGAGTAGTTAGAGCGCCTTGTATGGGAAGGTGCCACCAAGCACCAGTGGTTGAAGTAGGAAAAAAACATTTTGTAAACGCAGATGTAAGTGTAGTTCAAAAAGCCTTAGAGGAGCAAGATATAAAACCAGTTATACCAAATTACATCACCTATGACGATTATGTAAAAAATGGTGGATATAAAATTCTAAAAGATTGTATTGAAAATAAAAAAGACCCAATGAAGCTCATAGAAGAAATGGAGCAATCAGGTTTGAGAGGTCTTGGTGGTGCAGGATTTCCAACTGGCAGAAAATGGAGATTTGTCAGAGCAGAAAATAAACCCAGATTAATGGCAATTAATGGTGATGAGGGTGAACCAGGAACATTTAAAGACCATCATTATCTTACAAGAGATCCTCATAGATTCCTTGAGGGAATGTTAATAGCTGCATGGGTAGTTGAGGCAACAGATGTATATATATACATGCGAGATGAGTACCCTGACGTAATAAAGTTTTTAAAGAAAGAAATAAAAATTTTAGAAGAAAAAAATTTAAATATAAAAACAAGAATTCATTTTAGAAGAGGTGCTGGTGCTTACATTTGTGGTGAAGAGTCATCAATGTTAGAAAGTTTAGAGGGTAAAAGAGGCTTACCTAGACATAAACCCCCATTCCCATCCCAAGTGGGACTGTTCGGTAGACCAACACTAATTCACAATGTCGAAACAGTTTTTTGGGTAAGAGAGATTTTAGAAAAAGGTGCTGTCTGGTTTAGTAGTCATGGTCTCAACGGTAGAAAAGGTCTAAGAACTTACTCCGTATCGGGAAGAGTAAAAAACCCAGGTGTAAAGCTTGCTCCAGCAGGGATCACAATAAAACAACTTATTGACGAATATTGTGGTGGTATACAAGAGGGACATACATTTAAAGCATACTTACCTGGAGGAGCCTCTGGAGGAATACTTCCTGCAAAATTAAATAATATTCCCCTTGATTTCGACACGCTACAAGAGCATGGATGTTTTATTGGTTCAGCTGCTGTAGTCGTTTTATCTGACAAAGATAACATGAAAGATATAGCAAAAAATTTAATGTTCTTTTTTCATGATGAAAGTTGTGGTCAATGTACTCCTTGCAGAAATGGAACTGAAAAAGCTCTTAAACTTATGAACCAATCCTCTTGGGATGTAGACCTTTTAAAAGAATTATCATCTGCAATGATGGACGCCTCTATATGTGGTTTAGGACAAGCTGCTCCAAATCCAATGCTTTCTGTTATTAAACACTTCCCAGAGGAGGTAACCAACTAATGTCAGATAATATTAAATTTAAAATTGACGGTAACGAATATGTAGCCAACAAAGATGAGTCGATTTGGGATGTCGCAAAAAAAAATAACATTGATATCCCTCATCTCTGTTACTCACCTGAGCCAGGTTACCGTGCAGATGGAAATTGTAGAGCATGTATGGTTGAAATTAAAGGGGAGAGAACTCTTGCAGCGTCGTGTATTCGTAAACCTACTGAAGGCATGGAGGTTACAGTTAACTCCACTAGAGCAGAAAAATCTCGTTCTATGGTTTTTGAACTTCTTGTGTCTGATCAACCAGAAAAAAATAATTCTCCTGACCCTGAGTCAAAGTTTTGGAATTGGTCTGAAAAATTAGGTATTAGTGATAGTCGTTTTCCAAGTAAAGATAAAATAGAGTTAGACAGATCTCATAAAGCGATGAGTGTTAATTTAGATGCATGTATAAATTGTAATTTATGTGTTAGAGCTTGCCGTGAAGTACAAGTAAACGACGTAATCGGAATGGCCTACAGAGGATCAACAGCGAAGGTTATATTTGATTTAGATGACCCAATGGGTAATAGTACTTGTGTTGCTTGTGGAGAATGTGTCCAAGCTTGTCCAACAGGAGCATTAATGGAGTCCTCCTTAGTTGATAATGAGGGGAAAAGAGACTCTTATTCAGATAAAGTAGTAGAGAGTGTTTGTCCTTATTGTGGTGTAGGATGTCAAACTGAAGTACACGTAAAAGACGATAAAATATTGTACGTTGATGGTAAAAACGGGCCTGCGAATGAAAATAGATTATGTGTAAAGGGTAGATTTGGTTTTGATTATATCAATCATGATGGAAGGCTTACTAAACCTTTAGTTAGAAAACCCGGTGTTGAAAAAGATCCAAATCTTGAGATTAAAGATGCTGATATCTATGATTATTTTGAAGAGACTACTTGGGAAGACGCAATTGAAAGAGCTTCATCTGGTCTTTTAAATTTAAAAGAGGATCATGGACCAAAAAGTTTAGCAGGTTTTGGTTCAGCTAAGTGTTCTAATGAGGAAGCTTACTTATTTCAAAAATTGGTAAGAGTTGGCTTTGGTTCAAATAACGTTGATCATTGTACTAGATTATGTCACGCATCTTCTGTTGCAGCACTAATGGAATGTGTAAACTCTGGAGCTGTATCAGCTCCTTTTATGT
Organism: uncultured Alphaproteobacteria bacterium; assembly: GCA_902611415.1. Lineage (GTDB taxonomy): Bacteria > Pseudomonadota > Alphaproteobacteria > HIMB59 > HIMB59 > HIMB59. The sequence continues at coordinate 63,058 of CACLZM010000005.1, forward strand.
CAGCGTCTGATGCTGACTGTATCATTGTTATAGGTGCGAGGCCTACTGAAAACCATCCGGTTGCAGCAACATATTTAAAACGTGCAGCAAAAAGAGGGTCCAAGTTAGTTGTTATGGATCCAAGAAAACAAGGCTTAACAAAACATGCCACATATAACTTACAATTTAAAGCGGGAACTGATGTTGCAATGCTCAACGCGCTTTTATTTACCATTGTTGATGAGAAACTTTATGATGAACAATATATTCAAGGACAAACAGAGGGCTTTGAAAAATTACAAGAAGAGATAAAAGATTTTTCACCTGAAAAAATGGAAGCTATTTGTGGCATCAAAGCTCAAGAGTTACGAGAAGTTGCCAGACTTTATGCTAAATCAGAGAGATCCATTATCTTTTGGGGCATGGGAGTATCACAACATGTGCATGGCACAGACAATGCTAGATGTCTAATTGCTTTGGCTTTAACCACAGGACAGATTGGAAGAGAAGGCACAGGGTTACACCCTCTGAGAGGACAGAATAATGTTCAAGGTGCATCTGATGCTGGATTAATTCCAATGGTTTTTCCTGATTACCAGTCAGTTGAAGATGGGAGTATCCATCAAAAATATGAAAATTTTTGGAAGACAGGTCTTGATGATAAAAAAGGTTTAACCGTAGTTGAAGTTATTAACAAAATTTTAGAAGATAAAATTAAAGGTATGTATATTATGGGCGAAAACCCTGCAATGTCAGATCCTGATCAAAATCATGCCAGAGCAGCATTAGCTAAATTAGACCATTTAGTTGTTCAAGATATTTTCATGACTGAAACAGCCTGGCATGCAGATGTAATATTACCTTCATCAGCCCATGCTGAAAAAACTGGAACTTATACAAATACTAACAGACAAGTTCAATTAGGTCGTCAAGCAGTACCGCCTCCTGGTTCAGCGAGACAAGATTGGTGGATTACTCAAGCCATAGCCCAAGGTATGGGTTTAGATTGGAGTTATTTACATCCAAGAGATATTTTTAATGAGATGGCACAAGTAATGCCCTCACTAAAAAATATTACTTATGAAAGACTAGAAAATGAAAACTCTGTTACATACCCCTGTGATGATCCAAACAAACCTGGGAATGAGATTATATTCAATGAAAATTTTCCTACCGCAAATGGAAGAGGAAAAATAGTACCTGCTAAATTAATACCACCAGCTGAACTACCAGATGACGATTTTCCGATGATATTGACAACAGGAAGATTATTAGAACATTGGCACACAGGATCTATGACAAGAAGAGCAAAAGTTTTGGATCACATAGAACCTGAAGCAATAGTCAGTATGAATAGGTGGGACATGAAAAGGATGACAATTAATCCTGGAGATCAAGTTTTAGTTAAAACAAAAAGAGGATCGCTGGCTATTAAGGTCAGAAGTGACAGAGAAATTCCTGAAGGTATGGTTTTCATGCCATTTTGTTTTGCTGAGGCTGCTGCAAACGTGCTCACAAACCCTCAGTTAGATCCAATTGGTAAAATTCCTGAGTTTAAGTTTAGCGCAGCAAGTGTTGAAAAAATTCAACCTTCAGTCAACTAATTTAAAAAATACTTACTATATCTTTGATTGGTATATCTTTTATATAAACAATTAAACCTATAAGAACTATTGTTAGAAAATTTATTGTCATTATAAAACGAAATAAATTAAAATTTGATCTATTAAAATCACCTTCATCTTCAAGAACTAGCAGCGATTTATTCTGTTGTATTGATGATTGATTATCTAATTTATGAAAAATACTTAAGTCCCCATCAAGTCTCTTAAACGTCGGTTCATGAACTTTTTTGATACTTGATTTATTGTTCAGCAAAGTATCAATGGTATTAATTTTTTTTTCTAAAGACTCAATTTTTAATTTCAGTTCATCAAAATCAGATTTATTTTTTAGATTACTGACTTTTATTCTTGATGATGAGTCATCAATATTTGGATTATAGTCTTTATTTTCTAATTGATTTTTTATTTCAGCTAATGAGTCTAAAATTTTCTTTGACTTTTCTTCGTTATAACGTGGATTATTATTTTTTGTGGTATCTCTACCAAATTGATCGATATCCGAAACCATGGATTTTAAACTTAATGTAAGTAATTAAAATAATCAATTATATGTGTTCATGGGTTGTTTATAATAAAAAATAAATGGTGCCGGCTGGGGGACTCGAACTCCCGACCTGATGATTACAAATCAACTGCTCTACCAACTGAGCTAAGCCGGCATTGTGTTATTATTTATATTAAAATCTAGAATAAACAATATTTAAAAAGTACTAATTTTGAAATGATACGCAGCAATTGCTAGAGAATTTGCTGCATTATAACTATCAATACCATCTACATTTATTTGAGGGATATTTATTTTAAAGTCACTATTTGCTAAAATATTTCTTCTAATCCCTTTTCCTTCATTTCCCACAATGATGACAGATTTTTTATCAAAATTAAATTCTTTATTCATTTCCTCGCCACTCATATCTAGGGAATAAGTCCAATAGCCAGATTTTTTTAGAACTTCTATTGTTCTGTTAATATTTTTAGAAACGTGATATTTCAACACTTCAACGGCTCCAGACGAGGTTATTGACGTTACATCGTTAATATCTGCCGAAGAATGCTCTGATAGTAATAAACCATCAGCTCCCATCAACAGAGCCGTTCTTATAATGTTACCAAGGTTATTTTGGTCTGTAATCTGATCGGCGATTATAATAAGAGATTTTTTTGTGTTTATAATAATTTCCTCTAAATTAGAGGGTTTATACTTTTCTCTTCGTATAACTATATCACTGATAAATCTATCATTTTTAATACCAAGTCTATTAAAATCGTCTTTCCTTAGTAACTTTGTCTTATTATTAAGTTTATTTTGATCTATCAACTTTGCAAAAGCTGATTGTCTCTCAATATTTATAAAGATTTCAATAATTTTATCAGGATTATGAATTATACAACTAGTGCAAGAATTAGCCCCTGAAATAAGCATTGTTTTAAATAACAGTAAAAATTAAGGAAGTCTATTGACTTTCAAAGACAATTATCTATTAATCAACACCTGATTTTAAACACTTTGGAGGGATGGCCGAGTGGTTAAAGGCGGCAGACTGTAAATCTGTTCACGCAAGTGTACGTAGGTTCGAATCCTACTCCCTCCACCACATTTTTTCACTTTTCTTATTGAATTTTAAAGAAAAATTAGTAGTTTATCGGAACTCACAAGGATTTGATTTTGTGGATGTTTTGAAGTGGTTACCCGCTAAATTGCGGGTGTAGCTTAATGGTAAAGCTCCAGCCTTCCAAGCTGGCTACGAGGGTTCGATTCCCTTCACCCGCTCCAAGTACATTGAAAAATTAAGTAATAGATATTAAAAAGAGGTAACAACTTAAAATGACTAAAGAAAAATTTGACAGATCGAAAGAACACGTCAACATCGGAACTATCGGTCACGTCGACCATGGTAAAACTACACTTACTGCAGCTATAACAAAAGTTTTGGCAGAAAAAGGTGGTGCAGAGTTTACAGCGTATGATGAAATTGATAAAGCACCTGAAGAAAAAGAGAGAGGTATAACAATTTCAACAGCGCACGTTGAGTATTCAACTGATAAAAGACACTATGCTCACGTCGACTGTCCAGGTCACGCAGACTATGTAAAAAATATGATCACAGGTGCTGCTCAGATGGACGGAGGTATTTTAGTTGTTAACGCAGCTGACGGTCCTATGCCTCAAACACGTGAACACATTCTTTTAGCTAGACAGGTTGGTGTACCAGCACTAGTTGTTTACCTAAATAAAGTTGATCAAGTAGATGATCAAGAATTATTAGAACTTGTAGAAGTTGAAATAAGAGAGCTACTATCAAAATATGATTTCCCAGGTGATGATATTCCAATCGTTAAAGGATCAGCTCTTGCGGCTGTAGAAGATAGAGATGAAAATATTGGTAAAAATTCAATCATTGAATTAATGTCCAAAATTGACGAGTATATTCCTGCTCCTACAAGAGAATTAGATAAACCTTTCTTGATGCCAGTTGAAGACGTATTTTCTATTTCTGGAAGAGGTACTGTTGTTACTGGGAGAGTTGAACAAGGTGTTATTAAACCAGGTGAAGAAATTGAAATTATTGGTTTAAAAGATACAACCAAAACAGTTTGTACCGGAGTTGAGATGTTTAGAAAACTATTAGACTCAGGTGAAGCTGGAGATAATATTGGTGCTCTTCTTCGTGGAACTAAAAAGGAAGAGGTTGAAAGAGGCCAAGTTTTAGCAGCTCCTGGTAGTATTAAACCTCACAAAAAATTTAAAGCAGAGATTTACGCTTTAAGCAAAGAAGAGGGTGGAAGACACACTCCTTTCTTCGCAAATTACAGACCTCAGTTTTATTTTAGAACCACAGATGTTACTGGTTCAATTAAATTGCCTGAAGGTACTGAAATGGTAATGCCTGGAGATAATATTACACTTGAAGTTGAGTTACTTGCTCCTATCGCAATGAATAACAATTTACGTTTTGCTATTCGTGAAGGTGGTAGAACTGTTGGCTCAGGAGTTGTTTCAGAGATTATCGAATAAAAAATTCTCTGCAGTAATACTAACATGAAGGAGTGTAGCTCAACTGGTAGAGCGCCGGTCTCCAAAACCGGAGGTTGCGGGTTCGATGCCTGCCACTCCTGCCAAAAATATATAAAAAAATATGAAATTTAATCCTGCTAAATATTTAAGAGAAGTTCGACAGGAGGTATCTAAAGTTACCTGGCCCTCCAAGAGAGAGACTTTCACATCAGCAGGTATCGTTTTGGTTGTAATTAGTATTGCTGCAATTATTTTAATGCTCTTAGACCAATTTTTTTCTTTTATTGTGAGAATAGTTCTGGGTTAGTTTAATGGTTGAAAATACAGATACATCTAAGTGGTATGTTGTACACTGCCACTCTGGTTATGAGAAAAAAGTTGCAGACTCAATTTTAGATGAGGCCAAAAAAGTCAATTTAGAAGACTCGATTTCTGAAGTATCTGTCCCTACTCAAGCAGTAGTGGAGGTAAGAAGAGGTGTAAGAGTTAACTCTGAAAAAAAATTTTTCCCAGGATATGTTTTAATCAAGATGATTATGAACGACGACACTTGGCATCTAGTAAGAGATATACCAAAAGTTTCAAATTTTCTTGGCACTAAAGATAAGCCAATTGCCATATCTGAACGAGAGGTATCTAAATTATTACAAGACATTACTGAAGGTGTTGATAATCCTAAACCTAAGTTTGAGTATGAAGTTGGTGAACAGATTAAGGTGTCTGATGGTCCATTCGCTTCATTTAGCGGTATTATAGAAGAGGTTGACAGTTCAAGACAAAAGCTTAAAGTGTCTGTCTCAATTTTTGGGAGACCGACACCTTTAGAACTAGATTATTCACAAGTGGTTAAGGGCTAATAGCATGGCTAAAGAAGTTTTAGGATACATAAAATTACAAATTCCAGCTGGTTCAGCTAATCCTGCACCTCCTGTTGGCCCTGCTTTGGGTCAAAAGGGATTAAACATTCAAGATTTTTGTAAACAATTTAATGACAAGACAAAAGATTTGGAAAAAGGTGCACCTATCCCAACTATAATTACAGCATACAAAGATAGGTCATTTGATTTTGTCACAAAAAAACCACCCGTCACTTTTTATTTAAAAAAAGCTGCAAAAATAAAAAAAGGTTGTCAAACGCCTGGTAGAGCAAATTTAGGTAAGGTTACAATGAAACAGGTAGAAGAGATAGCAAAAGAAAAATTAGAGGATCTTAACGCCTATGATGTTGATCAAGCATCAAAAATTATACTCGGATCAGCAAGGTCAATGGGAATGGAAGTTGTATAATGAATTTAACTAAGAACAAAAAAAAACAAATCGAAGGTATAGACTTTAGAAAGTCATACAAAATATCTGATGCAGTTAAAATTATTAAAGAAAAAAAATACGTTAAATTTGACGAGTCTTTAGAAGTATCAATCAATACAGGTATTGACTCTAAGCAGTCTGATCAAAATGTCAGAGGTAGTTTTATACCTCCCCATGGTTTAGGAAAAAAAGTTCAAATAGCAGTTTTTGCTCAAGGAAAAGCTGCAGAGGAGGCTAAAGCAGCTGGTGCTAAACATGTTGGAGGAGATGATTTAGTTTCCTCCCTTGAAAAAAAGATTGACGTAGATGTAATTGTAGCTACTCCAGACATGATGTCTGTTGTAAGTAAAATTGCTAAAATTTTAGGTCCAAAGGGTTTAATGCCTAATCCTAAAACAGGCACCGTGACAAATGATATAAAAAGTACAATTGAAAATATCGATAAAGGACTTGTAGCATATAAAAATGATAAAGCAGGAACCATACATGCTGCATTAGGTAAAGTTAGTTTTGACGAAAGTAAATTAACTGAAAACGTAACTTCTTTTATTGATGAAATAAAAAAAATAAAACCGTCAGGATTGAAGGGTAACTTTGTGAATTCTGTTTATCTATCTTCTTCTATGGGTTTTGGTTTAAGGGTTGAAATTTAATGAATAAAGCTGAAAAACAACAATATATTGAAAACCTTGATCAAATGTCAAAGGATTATTCTGCTATATTTGTTGCATCATTTTCAGAGATGTCAGTAAAAGAAATGATCGAATTTCGAACTGAAATTAGAAATAATGATGGAGTAACTAAAGTTTCCAAAAATAATATTGTTAAAATATTTGTTAACAAAGATGATGAAAAAAAAGGTCTAATTGATTATTTATCTAATCAAAAATTATTAATTTTTACAAATAATCCTGTTGGAACTGCAAAAGTTTGTAAAAAATTTGAAAAAGATTTAAAAAAGCTATCTGCAGAGGCAGCTTTTTTTGATAACCAGTTATATTCTAAAGAGGATATAGCAAAGGTTGCAACTTTACCTTCTCTTGAAGAAATAAGAGGAAAAATAGTTGGATTGATTAATGCACCTGCTTCAAAACTTGTAAGATTATTACAAAGACCAGATCAGGATATCATTTCAATACTACAAAACAAAAAAGACTAATTAGGGAGAGACAAAAAAATGGCAGATTTAAATAAAATTGTTGATGAGCTATCAACACTAACAGTAATGGAAGCAGCAGAACTTTCAAAACTTTTAGAAGAAAAATGGGGTGTAACTGCAGCGGCACCTGTAGCAGTAGCAGCAGGTGGAGCAGCTCCTGCAGCTGATGCAGCAGAAGAAAAAGATGCTTTTGATGTTGTTTTATCAGCAGCTGGTGATCAAAAAATCAATGTTATTAAGGAAGTAAGAGCTATCACAGGTCTTGGTTTAAAAGAAGCTAAAGACATGGTTGAAGGCGCTCCTAAAACCTTAAAAGAAGGAGTTAAGAAAGAAGAGGCGGAGGCTATGAAGACACAGCTAGAAGCCGCTGGCGCAAAAGTAGAACTTAAATAAATATTTTTATAGGTTCTATAGAATATGCCACTTAGCTTTACAGAAAAAAAACGAATTCGATATTCATTTGGAAAAATCGGTAAAACGATTGAGGTTCCGAATTTAGTTGATATTCAAAAAATTTCCTACGATAAGTTCCTTCAATTAGGAAAGTCAGTAGAGAACCGTTCAAACACTGGCTTGCAAGAAGTCTTTAATTCTGTCTTTCCCATAAAAGACTATGCAGGTAAATCTGAACTTCACTATATTGACTATTATCTTGACAATCCTAAGTACGATGTAGACGAGTGTAGAAGAAAGGGTTTGACTTTCTCTGCATCTCTAATGGTAACTTTTCGACTAATAGTATGGGATATCAATGAAGAAACTGAAGAAAAATCACTCAGAGATATAAAAGAACAAGTAGTTTACTTAGGTGATTTACCTTTAATGACAAATAACGGTACCTTTGTTGTCAATGGAACTGAAAGAGTTGTTGTAAGCCAATTACATAGATCTCCTGGTGTATTTTTTGACCATGATGAGGGTACAACCCATGCAAGTGGCAAGGTCTTGTATAATGCAAGAATAATCCCTTATAGAGGTTCTTGGTTAGACTTTGAATTTGATCACAAAGATAATCTTTTCTTTAGGATTGATAGAAAAAAGAAGATGATATCAACTACTATTTTACAAGCTTTGCCATCAAAGGCTTCAGAAAAATATCTACAAGAATGTAAACATAATAAAGTTGAGCCAGATATTTATAAAGTTTCGGGAATGACTTCAGAAGAAATTTTAACTTATTTTTATGAGACTTTTAATTTTAAGAAAAATAAAGACGGATGGGTTGTTAATTTAGATTTAAACAAATTTAAATACAAAAACCTTCCATTTAATCTTGTAGACCCTAGTACAAAAGAAGTAGTAGCTTTTAGAGATGTTAAATTATCTTTAAAGTTACTTAAAGAAATAAAAGAAAAAAAATTAAGTAAATTCTTTTTCAAACAAGATGAATTATATGGTTTTTATTTATCAAACGATATTGTCAATTATGATAATGGATTAGTTTATGCAGAAGCAGGCACCTTATTAAGTGAAGAGTTTTTTAAAAGACTCGAGGAATTATCTATAAATGAATTCTCTGTCATTAATGCTAATCAAGCTACAGGTAACCTAGGTGTCATTAACTCACTTGTCGCTGATAAAAATAATTCTCGAGAAGAAGCTCTTTTTGATATTTTTAAAATTTTAAGACCAGGTGAACCACCAACATTAGAAGCAAGTAATTATTTATTTCAAAATATGTTTTTTAGTGAAGATAGATACGACTTATCTGAAGTAGGACGAGTAAAGTTAAATACATATCTATCTTTAGATAAGGATAATAAAACAAGAATTTTAAGTAAATCTGATATTCTTGCTGTTGCAAAAAAACTTTTTGATATGAAAACAGAGAGTGCTGGTAAAGATGATATAGATCACCTTGGAAACAGACGTGTTCGCTCAGTTGGAGAACTAATTGAAAACCAATATAGAATTGGATTAGTAAGGATGGAGCGAGCTATTAGAGAAAAAATGGGAACGGTTGATATTGAGTCAATTATGCCTCAAGATCTTGTTAACTCCAAACCTATACAAACAGTTTTGAAAGAATTTACTGGAACTAGCCAATTAAGTCAGTTTATGGACCAGACAAATCCACTTAGCGAGATTACACATAAAAGAAGAATTTCTGCATTAGGTCCAGGTGGTCTGACTAGAGAGAGAGCAGGATTTGAAGTAAGAGATGTTCACACTACTCATTATGGGAGAATATGCCCTATTGAAACACCAGAGGGTTCAAACATTGGTCTTATTAACAGTCTTTCTTCTTTCGCCAGAATCAATCAGTACGGTTTCATAGAAACACCATATAGAAAAATAATTAAAGGTAGTGTGACTGATGAAGTTCTTTATTTAAACGCTGACGAAGAGGAAAGTTATACAATAGCTCAGGCAAATAGCCCAATTAATGAAAATGGAAAATTTACAGAAGAACAAGTTAGTTGTAGAAGGAGAGGTGATTTTATATTCTGTGAACCTTCTGAAATAGATTTCATGGATGTTAATCCTCAACAACTTGTTTCTGTTGCTGCATCACTGATACCATTCTTGGAAAATGATGACGCAAATAGAGCCTTGATGGGTTCAAATATGATGAGACAGGCTGTTCCTCTTGTTAAAAGTGAAGCTCCTCTGGTAGGTACTGGATTTGAGTCAAAAGTAGCAAGAGATAGCGGGGCAGTAGTTGTTGCAAAAAATAGCGGTTATGTTCATCAAGTTGACTCTTCAAGAATTGTAATTAGATCAGACTCCAAAAATATCAGCAAGGATAAAAGTGGTGTAGATATTTACAACTTGAAAAAGTTTCAAAGATCCAACCAAAGCACTGCAATTAATCAAAAGCCTATAGTCAAAATTGGAGACTATGTTGAAAGAGGAGATATCATTGCTGATGGACCTTCAACTGATTTAGGTGAATTAGCATTAGGAAGAAATCTACTTGTAGGTTTCATGCCATGGAACGGATACAATTTTGAGGACTCTATAATAATGTCAGAAAGAGTTGTTCATGAAGATAGATATACTTCAATTCATATCGAAGAGTTTGAGGTTTTATGTAGAGATACAAAATTAGGTCCAGAAGAAATTACAAGAGATATGCCTAACGTTGGTGATGAAAGTATAACTAACCTTGATGAGGCAGGTATCGTTTATATTGGCTCTGAGGTCAAGCCTGGAGACATTCTAGTTGGAAAAGTCTCTCCAAAAGGCGACTCACCTATTACTCCAGAAGAAAAGTTATTAAGAGCAATTTTCTCTGAAAAAGCAGCTGACGTAAAAGATACATCTTTGAGATTACCAACTGGTTACTCAGGTGTTGTAGTTGACGTCCAAGTATTAGTTCGAAGAGGGGTTGAAAAGGATGAAAGAACTATAGCCATTGAAAGAGTTGAAATAGATAGGTTAGCTAAAGATAGAGATGATGAAAAAAATATTTTAGAAAATAATTATAAACAAAATCTTATTAGTATCTTTAAAAATAAAAGTTCTAGTTCAAACACAGATGGTTTTACCAAAGGAAACAAAATAGATGAAGACGAATTGAAAACAAAATCTATTGAGATTTTAGAAAAAATTCAAGTTGATGACAGCGCCTCCATGGAAACATTTGCTTCTCAAAAGAAAATCTTTAATGATGCTGTAATTTTGTTGGATAAAAAATTCCAAAATAAAATTGAAAAAATACAAAGTGGTGACGATTTATTACCCGGTGTTCTAAAGGTAGTAAAAGTTTTTGTTGCTGTAAAAAGAAAATTACAAGCAGGAGACAAGATGGCTGGAAGACATGGTAATAAAGGAGTTATTTCAAAGATTGTACCAATTGAAGATATGCCTTTCTTAGATGATGGAACTCCAGTTGATGTTTTATTAAATCCATTGGGCGTTCCTAGTAGAATGAATATTGGCCAAATTTTAGAAACACACTTAGGTTGGGCAGCTTATGGAATAGGTAAACAAATTTCTCAAAGTCTAGATATGGCAAAAAAAGAGGGAAATATAATTCAATTAAAAGAATCTCTCACTAATTTTTATGAAATGAATAAAGACTCAAATACTGAAATTACTAAAATGAATGATGATCAGTTAATTGAATTAGCAGGCAACTTAGAAAAAGGTGTTACTTTTGCTACACCTGTATTTGATGGTACAAATACTGAAGAAATTACTAACTTATTAGATAAGGCTGGTTTTGATAACAGTGGGCAAGTTCATTTATATGATGGCAGGTCGGGTGAAAGGTTTGAAAGAAAAGTAACAGTTGGTTATAAGTATATTCTGAAACTTCACCATTTGATTGACGATAAAATTCATGCAAGGTCAATAGGCCCATACAGTCTTGTTACACAACAGCCCTTAGGTGGTAAAGCTCAGTTTGGTGGTCAAAGATTTGGTGAAATGGAAGTATGGGCGTTAGAAGCATATGGAGCATCCAATACTTTACAAGAAATTCTGACCATTAAATCTGATGATGTAGCTGGAAGAACAAAAGTTTATGAAGCATTAATTAGAGGTGACTATAACTTTGAAAGTGGAATTCCTGAGTCTTTTCACGTTCTAGTTAAAGAACTTAAATCACTTGGACTTAACGTTGAATTAATAGAAACAGACCCCACAATTAATAGAGAGAACACACAATGAAAGATTTAACTAATTTATTCAAAACAAACAATCAAACTTTAAATTTTGATCAAATTAAAATCTCTGTTTCAAGTCCTGAGCAGATAAGATCATGGTCTTTTGGTGAAATTAAAAAACCGGAGACCATAAATTACAGAACCTTCAAGCCTGAAAGAGAAGGTTTATTTTGTGCAAGAATTTTTGGACCTACAAAAGATTATGAGTGTTTGTGTGGTAAATATAAAAGAATGAAATTCAAAGGTATTACATGTGAAAAATGCGGTGTCGAAGTTACGCTCTCTAAAGTAAGACGTGAAAGAATGGCCCATATTGAATTAGCCGCTCCCGTTGCGCATATTTGGTTTCTAAAATCATTACCGAGTAGAATTGGCCTTGCTCTTGATATAACTCTCAAGAACCTTGAAAAGGTCTTATACTTTGAAAGTCATATTGTTATTGATCCTCTGATGTCTGGTTTGAGCCATAATCAACTACTAAATGATGAAGAATTAGAAGAGGCTATTGATCAATTTGGTGAAGACTCATTTAAACATGGTATTGGTGCTGAGGCTGTTCAAGAAATTTTATCTAAAATTGATCTTAAAGAAGAAATAGAAAAACTTGTTGAAGAAAGTGAAGCCACATCTTCCGAAACAAAAAAGAAAAAAATTCTTAAAAGAATGAAAGTTATGGAAGGTTTTAAAAATTCCAATATCAAACCTGAATGGATGGTTTTAAAAGTACTGCCCGTTATTCCACCAGAGTTAAGACCACTAGTTCCTTTAGAAGGTGGTCGTTTTGCAACTTCTGATTTAAATGACTTATACAGAAGAGTTATTAATAGAAATAATAGATTAAAAAGACTTTTAGATCTTAGGGCTCCTGACATCATTGTTAGAAATGAAAAAAGAATGCTTCAAGAGTCTGTTGATGCCCTTTTTGATAATGGCAGAAGAGGAAGAGTTATTACTAGCACTAACAAAAGACCTCTTAAATCTCTCTCTGAAATGCTAAAAGGAAAACAAGGTAGATTTAGACAAAATTTATTAGGCAAACGAGTTGATTATTCTGGTCGTTCAGTAATTGTCGTAGGACCAGAATTAAAACTTCATCAATGTGGACTCCCAAAAAAAATGGCTCTAGAGTTATTCAAACCATTTATTTACAATAAACTTGAATCTTACGGTTTTGCCTCAACACTTAAATCTGCCAGAAAAATGGTAGAGTCTGAGAGACCAGAGGTTTGGGATATACTTGATGAAGTAATTAGAGAACATCCAATTCTCTTAAATAGAGCACCTACATTACATAGATTAGGTATTCAAGCTTTTGAACCTATTTTAATAGAGGGTAAGGCTATTCAACTGCATCCATTAGTTTGTACTGCTTTTAATGCAGACTTTGACGGCGACCAGATGGCAGTTCATATACCTCTTAGTCTTGAAGCTCAATTAGAGGCAAGAGTTTTAATGATGAGCACTAACAATATTCTTTCACCATCTAGTGGAAAACCGATTATTGTTCCAAGTCAAGATATAGTTTTGGGCATTTATTACTTATCATTGATTAATGATAAAGAAGAGCCAAAGAAATATTACTCTCATGTTGGCGAAGTTGAGTTTGCACTTGAAAACAAAACAATTGAATTACACACACCTATACTTTATAGAACTAAAATTTATAACTCAGAAAAAGATAGTTTTGAACACAAGAAATATACTACATCGGCGGGTAGGGTCATGCTTTTTAAAACAGTCCCTCAGAATAAAAACTTACCTTTTGATGTAATTAATAAAGTTCTTACAAAAAAAGATGTAAGTAATCTTTTAGACAATGTTTACAGATTTACAGGTCAAAAAGCGACTTGCATATTTGTTGACCAAATCATGAATGTAGGTTTTAAGTATGCTGCAAAAGCAGGTATTTCATTTGGAAAAGATGATTTAGTCATACCTGAGGAAAAGAATGTTTTAATTCAAGACACGCAAAAACTAGTAAATAGTCTTGAAAATCAATATCAAGAAGGTCTCATTACTGAAAGAGAAAAATATAACAAAGTTGTAGGCTTATGGTCTACTTGTACTGATAAAGTAGCAAAAGCAATGATGAAAACTGTTTCATCTAATAAAGATAACAGTCAAATTAACTCTGTATATATAATGGCAGACTCTGGTGCTCGTGGTTCTGAGGCTCAGCTAAAGCAATTAGCAGGTATGAGAGGTTTGATGGCAAGGCCATCAGGTGAAATTATTGAAAACCCAATTACATCCAACTTCAAAGATGGTTTAACAGTTCTTGAATATTTTAACTCAACCCACGGTGCTAGAAAAGGTTTAGCTGATACAGCTCTTAAAACTGCAAGTTCAGGTTATTTAACTAGAAGATTAGTTGATGTAGCTCAAGATTTAACAATTACATGTAAAGATTGTACATGTAAAAATGGATTAACTGTTGACACTATTTATGAGTCTGGCGAAGTTTCTATACCTTTGACAGAAAGAGTTTTTGGTAGATATCTTGCTGATGATGTTAAAAACAAAAAAGGAGACGTAATCATTAAAAATGACACTTACATATCACACGAAGAGATTGAATTATTAGAAAAAGAAAATGTCACCTCTGTAAGAATTAAATCACCAATAACGTGTGGAACAACACATGGTATATGCGCTAAATCTTATGGAAGAGACTTAGCAAAAGGGGTACCTGTAAATACAGGTGAAGCAGTTGGTATTATTGCAGCTCAGTCTATTGGTGAGCCTGGCACTCAGTTGACAATGAGAACTTTCCATGTAGGAGGTGTTGCGAGCTCCTCTGCTGAAAAATCAAATTTCGAGTCTCCTTGTGATGGTAAAGTAAAAATTAAAAATCTTAGATCAGTTGTAAATGGAACTGGAAATGAAATTATTATTAATAGAACAACTGAGCTTGAAATATTTGATATTAATAAAACTCTAGTCTCATCATTCAGAGCTCCATATGGATCGACTTTATTAGTAAAAAACGGTGCAGATGTTAAGCTTAACAGCTTATTACTTGAATGGGACCCTTACACTGTACCTATAGTAGCTGAGGAAACTGGAAAATTAGATTTTAGTGATTTAGTAGAGGGTGTATCATTTATTGAGAAGTTTGATGAGACTACCGGTATCTCATCAAAAGTTATAATTGATTGGAAAAGCTTTCAGGGAAAGCAAGACCTAAAACCACAGTTGTTGATAACAGATAAAGACGGCAATCCAATTAAATCAAAAAATTCATCTACCTATGACTTAAGTGTTGGTATTGTTCTAAATATTGAAAAAGGAAAAGAAGTTAATGCTGGTGATGTAATAGCTAGAATTCCAAGAGCGTCCTCAAAAACAAAAGATATTACAGGCGGACTACCAAGAGTTGCTGATATTTTTGAATCAAGAAAACCAAAGAATCCTGCTGTTTTAGCAGAAATATCAGGAACAATTGAATTTGGAAAAGATATAAAAAGTAAAAGAAGAATTATTATCAACCCTGAGGAGGGAGAACCTGTAGAATTTTTAATCCCTAAAGGTACTTATATTTATTTCAATGAGGGAGATAAGGTAAACAAAGGTGATATGATTGTTGATGGTACTCCTGCTCCAACAGATATTTTAAATATTCTTGGAATTGAAGCTTTAGCTGAATATATGGTAAGAGAAGTTCAAAAAGTTTATCGTTTACAAGGTGTTTTGATTGATGACAAGCATATAGAGTGTATTACACGTCAAATGCTTCAAAAAGTTGAAGTAATCGATGCTGGTGACAGCAAATATTTAGTTGGTGATATAAAAGATAAAATAGAAGTTTTAGAAAAGAATAGCGCATTAAAAAAAGAAGGCAAAAAAGAGGTTGGTTATAAAATGATGATCCTTGGAATTACAAAGGCTAGTCTCCAAACTAATTCTTTTATTTCAGCAGCGTCTTTCCAGGAAACAACACGAGTTCTTACTGAGGCAGCTATCAATGGTAAAGTTGACAAATTAACTGGCCTTAAAGAAAATGTAATTGTCGGTAAGCTAATTCCTGCCGGAACAGGTAATGTTATCAGAGCTTTACGAAAAGAGGCTAAAATCCGCGATAATTCTCTATTAAAACAGCTAGAAACCTCTAAATAGATGTTGACTATACTTAATACTATAAATATATTCTGCGAACTATGCCGACCATAAATCAGTTAGTTAGGAAATCTAGAGAGAAAGTCTCAAAGAGAAATAAAGTTCCTGCTCTTAAGTCATGTCCTCAGAAAAGAGGTGTATGTTTGAGAGTTTATACCACTACACCTAAAAAACCAAACTCAGCCTTAAGAAAAGTTGCCAGAGTTAAACTAACTAACGGACAAGAAGTTACAGCTTATATTCCAGGTGAAGGCCATAACTTACAGGAACACTCTGTAGTATTAATTCGTGGAGGAAGAGTAAAAGACTTACCAGGTGTAAGATATCATATAATTAGAGGAACTTTGGACACCCAAGGACTTGAAAAAAGAAGACAACGTAGATCTAAATACGGTGCAAAAAGGCCAAAAAATTAAAATTTAAATCATGTCAAGAAGAAGAGCAGCAGAGAAAAGACAAGTATTACCAGATCCAATTTATAGCAGTATTGTTCTAAATAAATTTATCAATGAGGTAATGGTAGGGGGCAAAAAAACAGTAGCCCAAAAAATAGTTTATGGTGCTCTAGACATCATCAAAACAAATAATCAAAGTGACGATCCGTTAGAATATTTTCAAAAATCTATCAATAATGTTAAGCCATCTGTTGAAGTTAAATCAAGAAGAGTGGGCGGAGCTACATATCAAGTGCCAATGGAAGTTAGAAGCACTAGAGCTCAAGCTTTAGCATTTAAATGGATTTTAACTAATTCAAAAAAAAGAAATGAAAAAACCCAAAAAGAGAGATTAGCAAATGAATTGATAGATGCCTTTGAAAATAAAGGCAATTCTGTTAAGAAAAAAGATGAAGTTCATAAAATGGCAGAAGCTAATAGAGCATTTGCTCACTACAGGTGGTAAATATGGATTTAAGTAAATACAGAAATATAGGAATTATGGCACATATTGATGCGGGTAAAACAACAACTACTGAAAGAATTTTATATTATACAGGAAAGTCTCATAAAATAGGTGAAGTTCATGATGGTGCAGCAACAATGGATTGGATGGAACAAGAGCAGGAGAGAGGTATAACAATAACTTCAGCTGCTACAACCTGTTTTTGGAATGATCACAGAATAAATATTATTGATACGCCTGGCCACGTTGATTTCACAATTGAAGTGGAGAGATCTTTAAGAGTTTTAGATGGTGCCGTGGCTTGTTTCGACGGCGTTGCAGGTGTTGAACCACAATCAGAAACAGTTTGGAGACAGGCAGATAGATATAAAGTTCCAAGGATTTGTTTTTGTAATAAGATGGACAGACTTGGTGCGGATTTTGAAATGAATGTTCAATCTATCAAAGATAGATTGGGAGCTAATCCTCTTGTTTTACAAATGGCGATAGGAAAAGAGGCAGATTTCAAAGGAGTTGTCGATCTTGTAAATTTTAAATCAATTATCTGGAAAGACGATAGTCTCGGTGCTGAATATGATGTTACTGATATTAGTGATGATTTGATTGAAGAAGCTAAGAAAAAAAGAGAAGAGTTAATAGAAAACGCTGTTGAGGCAGACGATAAAGCATTAGAGGACTATTTAGAAGGAAAAGAAATATCGGTTGATACTTTAAAAGCCTGTATAAGAAAAGGAACAATAGATTTTAAATTTGTCCCTGTTTTGTGTGGAACTGCTTTTAAAAATAAAGGTGTTCAACCATTACTTGACGCAGTTGTAGATTATTTACCCTCTCCTAAAGACATTGGTTTTGTTGAAGGAATAAAAGAAGGTTCAGATGATAAGTTACAAATTCCTAACACTCCTGAAGAACCTTTTGCAGCCTTGGCATTTAAAGTAGCAGCTGATCCTTTTGTTGGTCAAATAACATTTTGTAGACTTTATTGTGGAAACTTAAGCTCAGGATCAACAATATTGAATTCATCAAAAAATCAAAAAGAAAGAATTGGAAGAATGCTTCTAATGCATTCAAATACAAGAGAAGAGATTAAAGATGCAAAGGCAGGAGATATAGTTGCTTTAGTTGGCTTGAAGAATGTTACTACTGGTGATACTTTATGCGATCCATCAAAAAAAGTTATTTTAGAAAAAATGGAATTCCCTGATCCTGTTATTGAAGTTGCAGTTGAACCTAAAACAAAAGCTGATTATGAAAAAATGGGTCAGGCTTTGGGAAGATTGGCTCAAGAAGATCCAAGTTTCAGAGTTACCTCAGACGAAGAGTCTGGACAGACAATTATTAAAGGTATGGGTGAACTTCATTTAGAAATTTTGGTTGACAGAATGAAAAGAGAATTCAAAGTTGAAGCAGATGTTGGTGCTCCTCAAGTTGCATATAGAGAGACAATTACTAAAGATGTCGAAGTTGACTATACACATAAAAAACAATCTGGTGGTGCTGGCCAATTTGCAAGAGTAAAAATGAAATTCAAACCGTTAGAGAGAAATTCTGGTGTTAAATTTGTTAACACAGTAGTTGGTGGAAATATTCCAAAAGAGTATATACCTGGAGTAGAAAAAGGAATTAATTTTGCTGCTCAAAATGGAGTCATTGCTGGTTATAACGTTATAGACTTTGAAGCAGAAGTTCATGATGGTGCATTTCATGATGTAGACTCATCTGTATTAGCTTTTGAGATAGCTTCAAGAGCTGCATTTAGAGAAGCTGTTGGAAAAGCTGGCCCAAAATTACTTGAGCCAATGATGAAAGTTGAAGTAGTAACCCCAGAAGATTACATGGGCGATATTATTGGTGATTTAAACTCAAGAAGAGGTCAAATAGAAAAAATGGAAGACAGAGGTAATGCTAAAGTGGTATCGTCTGTAGTTCCTCTTGCTAATATGTTTGGTTATGTTAATAATCTACGCTCAATGAGCCAAGGAAGAGCAAGTTATACAATGTTATTCTCGCATTATGATGTCGTACCTTCAAATGTTGAAGAGGAAATTAAATCTAAACTGGCTTAATTATGATAAATCAAAATATTAGAATAAGATTAAAATCGTTTGATCATAATATTTTAGACAGAAGTTCAATTGATATTCTTCAGACAGCTAAAAGAACTGGTGCTAAAGTAATTGGACCAATTCCCATGCCATCTAAAATTGAAAGAGTTACAGTAAATAAATCACCACATGTAGATAAAAAAAGTAGAGAGCAGTTTGAACTACGAACACACATTAGGATGATGGATATTATTGAACCTACACCACAAACAGTTGATGCACTTATGAAGCTTGACTTAGCATCAGGTGTTAACGTCGATATAAAAATAAAAAAATAATTAATTATGATCATCAGCACTAAAATTGGCCAAACTTCATTCATTAATAAAAACGGCACTAGAGTTTCTGCAACAGTTCTTGATTACAATAGTTGTAGTGTTGTTGGTAATAGAACTATTGATAGAGACGGCTATCTTGCAAATATTATAGGTTTTCTTAAACCAAAAAAACTTAATAAACCTCAATTAAAAGAATTCAATAAATTAAATTTAGAGCCAAAAAAAATAATTAAGGAACAAAGAATAAATTCTGACGAGGAACTCCTTGAGGTTGGCTCTTTAATTGATCCTAAATTTAAAGTCGGTGATAAAGTTTCGGTACAATCAAAATCAACTGGTAAAGGTTTTGCTGGCGCTATGAAGAGACACAATTTTAGTGGTATGAGAGCAACACATGGTGTTTCTATTTCTCACAGAGCTCATGGTTCAACAGGTCAAAATCAGAATCCAGGTAAGGTGTTCAAAGGAAAAAAAATGGCTGGCCATTTAGGTGATCAATTAACAACCACTAAAAATTTAGAGGTGCTTTTAATTGATCAAGATAAAAAATTAATATTTATCAAAGGATCTGTTCCTGGAAAAAATAAATCTATAGTGAAGGTTTATAAATAAATGTTTGAACAAATTATACTAAAAGATAAAAATATATCGGAAAAAGCTTTACATTTATCATTACAAAAAATCTATTCCCATAAACAAGGAAATAATCATAGTCTTGATAGATCTGAAGTTGCTGGCTCAGGAAAAAAACTTTTTAAGCAAAAAGGTACTGGAAATGCTAGAGCTGGTAACAAAAAAACAACTCAAAGAAGAGGTGGTGGAAAAGCTTTTGGGCCAAAATTTCATATAGTTTCTTATAAAGTTAACAAAAAAGTTAAAAAAAGTGCCATAGTTTCATCAATAGTTAGTAAAAGTAATAATAAATCATTATTTCTTTTTGATGAGGAAAAATTAGATGAAAAAAACATCTCTGATTTGTTAAAAAAATACCCAAACAAAATGATTATTTTTGTGCTTAGTAAGATAACTGACAATAAATTGATTATTAAATTTCAAAACTACAAAAAAATATTTTTTCTCTCAGATAAAAGTTATTCAGTCCATACGGCATTAAAATCAGATATGGTTTTATTTTCAAAAAAATCAACAATTTATAATTCATACATAGGTAATAATTAAAATGGACCTTAATTTAATCAAAAAACCCGTCATTACAGAAAAATCTACTGCGAATGCTCAATTTAATAAGTACATTTTTGAAGTCCGAAATGATGCAAATAAAATTAATATAAAAAAGACAATTGAAGATATATATAAAGTTAAAGTTCAAAAGCTAAATAGTTTAAATGTTAAGAGCAAACCAAAAGTATTTAAGGGTCAAAGGGGTACAAGATCAGAGCTTAAAAGAATAATAGTTACTCTTAAAGAGGGCAACACTATAGATATGAGTGGTAAAGTATAATATGGGACTGATAACTTACAAACCAACAACACCTTCTTATAGAAAAACAGTTAAAATTGACAAGTCACATTTGTTTAAAGGGCGTCCAGAAAAATCTTTAATTGAAGACTTACAACCAAATTCTGGTAGAAACAATACTGGTAAGATTACAATTAGACATAGATCTGGTGGGCATAAGAAGAAATACAGACTTGTAAATTTTAAAAGAAATACATTTGATAAAATTGGTACAGTAGAGAGAATAGAATACGATCCTAATAGAAGTGCCTTTATAGCGCTGATTAACTATCAAGATATAAAAGAATACATTATTGCTCCTACTGATTTAAAAACAGGCGATAAGGTTATTTCATCAGCCAAAACAGAAATATCATCTGGTAATGCAATGAAGATTAAAAATATACCAACTGGTACCTCTATACATAACATTGAATTAAAACCTGGAGCTGGTGGTAAACTATGCAGATCAGCAGGATCCTTTGCACAGGTACTTGGAGAACAAGAAAAATATGTAATGGTTAAACTTTCATCCCGTGAAACCAGATTAGTCCATGGTGAATGTATGGCCACGATAGGAGTAGTATCTAATCAAGATAATAAAAACAAAAAAATTGGTAAAGCCGGAATTAAAAGACATTTAGGTATAAGACCTACTGTTAGGGGTGTAGTAATGAATCCTGTTGATCACCCACACGGCGGAGGAGAAGGAAGAACATCGGGTGGTAGACACCCTTCAACGCCATGGGGCATGAAAACAAAAGGTAAGAAAACAAGAAGAATTAAATTTACTTCTAAGATGATCATATCAAGAAGGGCACAAAAGTAATGGCAAGATCTGTATGGAAAGGACCTTACTTTGATGTAACTCTATTCAAAAAAGTTAAAAAATCTAAAGAAGAAAGTTCAAAATCCCCAATTAAAACATGGTCAAGAAGATCAACCATTATACCTGATTTTGTTGGAGTAACTATTTCCGTTTATAATGGTAAATCTTTTATACCAGTCTACGTAACTGAAGACATGGTAGGCCATAAACTTGGTGAGTTTTCACCTACTAGGATTTTTAAGGGTCATTCAGGGGATAAGAAAGCGGTCCAGGGTAAAAAATAATTATGTCTAAAGAAGTAAAAGCAATAAATAAAATGATAAGAACTAGCTCTCAAAAGCTTAACTTAATTGTTAAAGATATAAGAAAAAAAGATATTAATGCAGCTTTAAATATTTTGAAATTTTCAAATAAAAGAGTAAGTAAAGAGGTATTAAAAACTTTAAATTCTGCTGTTGCAAATGCAGAAAATAATAACAATTTAGACATTGATAAACTTTTTGTGAAAGAGGCTTACGTTGGCAAAAGTTTAAGGATGAAAAGATTTAGACCAATGAGTAAGGGTAGAGCTTTTCAAATTATTAAACCCTTTTCTAGGTTAACTTTAGTTTTAGAGGAGAGATTATAGTGGGACAGAAAGTTAACCCAACCTCGCTAAGAGTAGGCATTAATAAATATTGGCAATCAACTTGGTTTGAAAAGAAAAGTTATTCTGATTTCTTAAAAGAAGATCATAAAATTAGAAATTATATAGAAAAGAATTATTCAATAGCAGGAATAAGTTCAGTTATCATTGAAAGAGCTGCCGCAAACCTCAAAATTATAATTCACACTTCTAAACCAGGGGTTCTGATTGGTAAAAAAGGTGCAGATATTGAAAAACTTAGAAATAAACTTTCTAAATTATCTGATAAGAGCATTTCATTAGATATAAAAGAAATAAAAAAACCTGAAACAGATGCCTCATTAGTAGCAGACTCTATTGCAAGACAACTTGAAAAGAGAGTTGCTTTTAGAAAAGCGATGAAAAAATCAGGTTTATCGGCAATTAAACTTGGTGCAAAGGGCATTAAAATTGTATGTGGTGGTAGACTGGGTGGCGCTGAAATAGCAAGATCAGAAAAGTTTTCTGAGGGAAGTGTACCTTTACATACCCTTAGAGCTGATATAGATTACGCAACGGCTCGAGCTTTAACTACTTATGGAATAATTGGAATTAAGGTTTGGTTATATAAAGGCGAGAGTAAAAATACAACAAACAGATCAGATGATAAAAAAGAGAAAACTAATTAATGTTATTACCAAAGAATACAAAATATAGAAAACAGCACAAAGGAAGAATACACGGTAGTGCTAAGGGTAATTATGAACTAACATTTGGCTATTACGGACTTAAATCGTTAGATGCTGAAAGGGTAACAGCAAGGCAAATTGAGGCATCCAGAAGAGCTATCACTAGATTTTTAAAAAGAGCTGGAAGACTTTGGATTAGAGTTTTCCCAGATGTACCAGTCACAGCAAAACCTGCAGAAGTTAGAATGGGTAAAGGAAAAGGCGCAATAGACAGATGGGTCTGCAGAGTAAAACCAGGAACTATAATGTTTGAGGTCGATGGTGTTGACAAGCATCTAGCAAAAAAAGCTTTTGAACTAGCATCTGCTAAATTACCTGTAAAAACATCATTCGTATCATTGGATCAATTTTAATGGCTGACAAAGATATAAATAGTTTAAAAAAAGAGTTATTTAACCTTAAAATTATGAAGAAAAGCGGTCAGCTCACAGATACCTCTCAATTTAAAAAAGTTAAAAAGCAAATCGCATCACTATTAACAAAAGAAAGGCTAAATAAAAATGCCTAAACGTATTTTAACTGGAAAAGTTGTAAAAAAATCTGGTGACAAAACCATATCTGTTTTGGTAACAAGACAGACTACCCATCCTGTTTATAAAAAAATAATAAGAGTCTCAAAAAAGTACCTTGCTCATGATAGTGACAATAAAATTATTGTTGGAGACTCTGTAAGAATTCAAGAAACAAGACCTATTTCTAAAAATAAATCATGGGAAGTTATTAAATAATGATACAAGCAGAATCAAATTTACAAGTAGCAGATAATTCTGGAGCACGATTAATAAGCTGCATAAAAGTTATTGGTGGATCAAAAAGAAGATATGCAAGAATAGGAGACATTATTGTTGTGTCAGTCAAAGATGCTATTCCAAGATCTAAAGTTAAAAAAGGTGAAGTACAAAGAGCTATTATAGTAAGAACAAAAAAGCCATTAATTAGGGAAGACGGTACATCAATTAAATTTGACTCTAACGCAGCTGTTCTTTTAGATAAACAAAATGAACCAATTGGAACAAGAATTTTTGGACCCGTTACAAGAGAGCTTAGAAAAAGAAATATGATGAAAATAGTTAGTTTAGCTCCTGAGGTATTATAATGATTAAAAAATACAAAAAAGGTGATGAAGTTATCGTGAGAGTCGGTAAAGACAAAGGTAAGATAGGAAAGATTTCAAAAATCATAAACTCTGCAGATAAAGTTGTGATATCTGGTGTTAACATAAGTAAAAAACATCAGAAGCCATCTCAAGAGTCTAAAGGGGGTATTGTTGACAAAGAAATGCCAATTCATATTTCAAATATTTTGGCTTATGACTCGAAATCTAAAAAATCTTCTAAAGTAGGTTTCAAAATTGAAAGTGGAAAAAAAATTAGAATTTTAAAATCATCAGGAGATAAATACTAATGACAAATTCAGTTCAAGAACTTTTCAATGTCTCTGACCAGTTAGCCAAAAATCTAGAAATATCTCATAAGCTTGCTGTACCAAAAATATCAAAAATAGTAATCAATGCGGGTATCGGAGCTATTAAAGAGGATAATAAAGCTATTGAAAAAATAAAAAAAGATTTATCTCTTATAACCGGTCAATCACCAGTCGTTAGATTGTCCAAAAAAGCCATTGCCTCTTTTAAAGTTAGAAAAGGAATGCCAGTAGGGCTTTCTGTTACTCTCAGAAAAAATATGATGATGGAGTTTTATGATAGACTTGTAAATATTGCTATGCCTCGTATTAAAGACTTCAGAGGTTATAACAAAAAGTCATTTGATGGCCAAGGTAACATTACAATAGGTATTAAAGATCATATTATTTTTCCTGAAATTAGCGTTGAAAATGTTGAAAATATCTTCGGTTTTGATATCACTATTGCCACTTCTGCAAATAATGACAAAGAGGGGTATGAACTTTTAAAATTAATGAATTTTCCATTTCTGAATTAACCATGGCAAAACAAAGCGCAATACAAAAAAATATAAATAGAAAAACACTGATCGATAGACTCAGTGAAAAAAGAAAAAAATTAAAAAGTCTCTTATCTAATAAAGATTTACCTTTTGAAGAAAGAGTAAAAATACAAATGAAACTTGAGTCATTACCTAGAAATTCATCTAGAATAAGATACAGAAACAGATGTTTCCTATCTGGTAGGCCTCGTGGTGTTTATAGTAAATTTAATTTATCTAGAATAGCTATTAGAGATATGGCTGGTAAGGGTCAAATACCAGGTTTAACGAAAGCGAGTTGGTAGTATGAGTGACACTCTAGCAGATATGATTACTAGAATAAGAAATGGCCAAAAAGCCAATAAAGTTTCAGTTAATGCGATATTTTCAAAATTAAATGTTAATGTTTGTGATGTGTTAAAAAAAGAGGGATATATTGAAAACTTTGAAATTCTAGGTGACACAAAGAAAGATATATCAATTACACTCAAATATTACAAAGGCTCACCGTTAATTAATAAAATCGAAAAGATTACAAAACAAGGATGCAGAGTTTATAGTTCTGTAGACGAAATTCCTAAGACTATCGGAGGTTTAGGTACCACAATTTTATCAACTTCAATGGGCGTAATGTCTGACTCCGATGCAAGGGAAAAAAAATTAGGAGGGGAAGTGCTAATAAGCGTTTTCTAAAATATGTCAAGATTAGCAAGAAACCCTATTAATATTCCTGAAGATATAAAAGTTTCTATGAATGATAACGAAATTAATTTTGAAGGTAAGTTGGGAAAATCATCAACTGTTCTTCCTGTTGGAATTAAAGTTGACCATAAAGATAATCTTTTACATTTCTCTGGAGAGAATAAAGCACTTCTTGGAACTATTTATGCAAATGTTAAGAATGAAATTATTGGTAATTCAAAAGGATTTGAAAAAAGACTTGAATTAATTGGAACTGGATACAAAGCTAATGTTTCTGGAAAAAAGCTCATTTTATCACTTGGTTTTAGTCACGATATCAACTTTGAAATTCCTGAGGGTATTTCTATAAAAGTTGAAAAAAATATTGTGGTAGTTACTGGTACAAGTAAACAATTAGTTGGTCAAGTTGCAGCTGAAATCAAGTCATTTAGAAAGCCAGAGCCTTATAAAGGTAAGGGTGTTCGATATGAGGGTGAAAGAATTTACAGAAAAGAAGGTAAGAAAAAATAATGAATAAAGATAAAACTAGAGCTGTTCGTAGAAAATTAAGAGTTAGAAAAAAATTGAATAATATAAAAAAACATAAACTCTTAGTTTTTAGATCTTCCAAACACATTTACGCTTCAGTATTATCTGAGAGTAATGATAAAACACTATGCTCATTTTCTTCAATTAAATTAGAGAAAGCTGAGGGACAAAAAAAACTAGATGTAGCTAAAATCGTTGGCTCAAAAATTGCCGAACTAGCTATAGAAAAAGGTATTAAAGAAGTAAAGTTTGATAAAGGGTCATATAAGTATCATGGAAGGCTTAAAGTATTAGCTGATGCTGCAAGAGAAAAGGGTTTATCGTTTTAATGATAGAAAATAATACAAATAAAGAATTAATAGAAAAGCTTATTTCAGTTAGAAGAGTATCTAAAGTTGTTAAAGGTGGAAGAAGATTTGGATTTGCTGCCCTTGTTGTAAGTGGTGATGGACAAGGTAGAGTTGGTTTTGGATCAGGAAAAGCTAAAGAAGTACCTGAAGCTATTAGAAAAGCCTCTGAAGAGGCCAAAAAAACAATGGTTAGAATTCCTTTAAGAGAGGGTAGGACTATTCACCATGACGTAAAAGCCAAATTTTCCTCAAGCACAGTAATTTTAAGATCTGCTCCAAAAGGAACAGGTATAATATCTGGTGGTCCATCTAGAGCTATTTTTGAGGCATTGGGCATTTCGGATGTTGTATCTAAAGCTATTGGAACAAAAAATCCACACAATATTGTTCGATCAACAATTAAAGCTTTAAAAAGTATCAATACACCAAAATCAGTGTCTGCCAGAAGAAGCATAGAGATAAATTCTGTAATTAGTAAAAGAGAAAACTAAGAATGATAAATCAAATCTCAAAACAACGCCAAACAAATAGAAAAAGAAAAGGTAAAGGAATTGGTTCTGGATTAGGAAAAACAGCTGGTAGGGGGCACAAAGGGCAAAAATCTAGGTCAGGTGTTGCTGTTAGAAATTTTGAGGGTGGTCAAATGCCTATTTATAGAAAAACCCCAAAAAGAGGTTTTAATTCATTAAAAAAAATAAATCCTAAATTTTTAACTTTGTCTTTAGTAAGTTTTAATAAATTTAAAGAAAACTCTTTAATAGATAATAACTTTTTAATACAAGAGGGTTTCTTAAAAAAGAAAGATCATAAAAAATCAATTAAACTAATCGACTCAATTCAGTTTAAAAAGAAACTTCAATTTAAAAATTTTAAGGTTACTCCTGGTGCAAAAAAAAGAATAGAAGAACTAGGTGGATCTACATCATAATTTTAGATTATGAATATAAAAGTACCAAATATTGACTATAGCGAAGCAATAAAAAGCTCAGGTTTATTTAAAAAATTAGGTTTTGTTTTATTTGCAATAGCCGTTTATCGTCTTGGAACATATATCCCTGTCCCTGGTATAAACTCAGCAGTTTTAGAACAAATATTTGAACAGCATCGTGGGGGAATTTTAGGAATATTCGATATGTTTTCTGGTGGAGCTTTAATGCGTATGTCCATATTTACGTTAGGGGTTATGCCATATATTTCAGCATCTATTATAATGACACTAATGCAGTCATCCTTTGATAGTTTAAAAGCTCTTAAAGAACAGGGTACTCAAGGTAGGAAAAAAATTCAACAATACACAAGATATTTAACAATAGTTTTAGGACTTTTCCAAAGTTACGGTATTTCAAATGGTATACTAAATTTATCAGATACAGTAGATCCAACCTTAGGAAGTGTAGCTTTCTTTCAAATTTCTGCTGTCATAACAATGACATCTGGAACTATATTTTTAATGTGGCTGGGTGAACAGATAACTGAAAATGGATTTGGAAGTGGAATTTCAATTATAATCTTCTCAGGTATTGTAGCCAATCTTCCTTTTGCTATTTTCAACACATTTGAACTTGGAAGAACTGGAGCTCTATCTGCTATTGCAATTATATCAATAATTTTTTTACTTCTCATATTAATAGTAATAATTGTATTTATTGAAAGAGCTCAAAGAAGGTTATTAGTTCAATACCCTAAACGCCAAGTAGGGAATAAAGTATTTGGTGGTCAATCTTCTTATTTACCAATAAAAATAAATATTTCTGGTGTTATCCCAGCTATTTTTGCTTCATCATTGTTATTATTTCCTAATACTATTTCTAATTTTTCACCTGAAAGTTCTGGTTTCTTATCTAGTTTAGGATTTTACTTATCTCATGGAAAACCACTTTACATGGCGTTTTTCTTTGGCCTGATTGTTTTCTTTGCATTTTTTTATACCAGTATTGTTTTTAACCCTAAAGAACAGGCAGAAAATTTAAGAAATAATGGAGGTTTTGTATTAGGTTACAGACCAGGTGAGCAAACAGCTACTTATTTAGAACACGTTATTTATCGGCTAACTTTTGTAGGCGCTATTTATTTAGGTTTAATTGCCTTAATTCCTGAATTTTTAATCGCTAGGCTATCAGTTCCTTTTTACTTAGGTGGAACAAGTCTTTTAATAGTCGTTATTGTTGCAATGGATTTCTTTTCACAGATTCAAACACAACTATTTTCTTCTCAATATGAAAAATTATTAAGTAAAAATAAAATTTATAAAAGTAAATGGTTATAGTATTTATTGGCCCTCCTGGTTGCGGTAAGGGCACTCAAGCAAACATTTTAAAAGAAAGTTTATTACCTGATCTGAATATTTTAACTGTCAGTTCTCTTTTGAAAGAGAAATCTCAAGATGAAAGTATTCTTGGAAAAGATATTAAAAATAAAATGGATAATGGTGACTTAATTGAGGATACAATTGTCATTTCAGTGTTAAAAGAAAAAGTAAACACCTTGTCAAATGAGCAGATTTTGATTGATGGTTTTCCCAGAAGTTCAATTCAAGCTGACTCACTTCTTGAAATATTTGAGAACAAAGATTTAAATATTATTAATTTTGATGTTGATGATGAACAACTTCTTCAGAGGATTAAAAAAAGATCTATGGAAGAGTCTAGGGCAGATGATAGTTTCTTTGAAAAGAGACTGTTAATTTATAAAAAATCTCACCTTGAAATATTAAATTCACTTAAAAAAAATTATCCGGTTACTGATATTCAAGCTAACGATGAAATTAGTACTGTAACTGCTAAAATCGTTGATAAACTTGGATTAAATTAAGGTAATTTATATTGACTTTTAAATACTTTTTTAATAATTTCACCAATTCAGGAGATCTCAATTGGCTAGAATAGCAGGTGTAAACCTACCATTAAATAAAAGAGCATTAGTCTCACTAACATATATTCATGGAATAGGCCCTAAGTTCGCTATGGATATTTTAAAAGCAAATAGTTTAGATCCAACAAAAAGGATAAAAGATTTCTCTGAGGATGAAATCTCAAAAATAAGAAAATCAATAGATGAAAATTATACTGTAGAGGGAGATCTTAGAAGAGATGTTTCTCAAAATATTAAAAGACTTAAAGATTTAGGTTGCTATCGTGGTTTAAGACACCGTAAGCAACTCCCTACCAGAGGCCAAAGAACACACACAAATGCTAGAACTAGAAAAGGTAAAGCTGTAGCTATTGCAGGAAAGAAAAAAGTAACAAAATAAAATGGCAAAAAACGAAAAAAAAAACACTGATAAAAAAAAATCAAAAAAAAACTTTGGCCAAAACGGCGTTGTTCACATCAAGAGTTCTTTTAACAACACTATCGTAACAATTTCTGATTTAAGTGGAAACGCAGTATCATGGTCATCAAGCGGTTCTATGGGTTTCAGAGGCTCAAAGAAATCTACGCCATATGCAGCACAAATTGCTACTGATGCAGCTGGAAAAAAAGCATATGATATTGGATTAAGAAAACTTGATGTTCTCATGAAAGGACCAGGATCTGGTAGAGAGTCTGCTTTAAGAGCTCTACAAAACATAGGATTTATTATTAACAATATTAAAGACGTGACACCGCTTCCACATAATGGATGTCGACCAAAAAAGAAACGAAGAGTATAAAATAATAGGAGTTAAAATTGATAGAGAATAATTGGATAACTTTAGTAAAACCTAATAAAGTTGACTATAAAATTAGTGATAATAAAAAATTTGGAACCGTTGTCATTGAGCCTTTAGAAAAAGGTTTTGGCACAACATTAGGTAACGCTTTAAGAAGAGTACTTCTTTCATCGTTACAAGGCACAGCTATTTCCTCTATAAAAATTAATGGCGTTCTTCATGAATTTTCAACTATTGAGGGTGTAAGAGAAGATGTAACTGATATAATAATGAATCTAAAAAATGTTACTTTTAATTCCAAAAGTAATCACTCCCAAAAATTAAGTTTAAATGTTAAAGGTCCAAAGGAAGTTCTTTCCTCAGATTTTGATGAAAATCCTGAGGTAGAAATTATTGATAAAGAAGCAGTTATTATGAATGTTGACTCTAATAGAGAAGTAAACTTAGAGATTTTTTTAGATGTTAACAAAGGTTACATATCTGCAGAAAAAAATAAAGACAACGAAAATAAAAGTGTTGGACAAATTATGCTTGATGCAACATATAGCCCTGTTAAAAGAGTCTCATTTAACGTAGAAAATTCTCGTATCGGCCAAGATACAGAATTTGATAAACTTATTTTAGATATTGAAACAAATGGAACTGTATCCCCAGATGATGCTGCCGCTTTAGCAGCCAGAATCCTTCAGGATCAACTGAAGCCATTTATCAACTTTGAGGAACCTACAGAAGATGAAAGAAAAAAATTAAATACATCTAACGAACCACAGTTTAATAAGAATTTACTTAAGAAAGTTGATGAACTTGAACTATCAGTTAGATCTGCTAACTGCCTAAAAAATGACAATATTTTTTATATTGGTGATTTAGTTCAAAAAACTGAGGGAGAAATGTTAAGAACGCCTAATTTTGGAAGAAAATCTCTCGACGAGATAAAAGAGGTTCTATCTTCTATGAGCCTCAGTATGGGAATGGATTTACCTGGCTGGCCACCAGAAAATATAGAAGAGTTATCAAAAAAGTATGAGGATCCTTTTAAAGTATAATGAAACACGGTCTTAAGCAAAGAAAGTTAAATAGAACTTCTTCTCACAGATTATCTTTGCTAAAAAACTTATCTATTAGTCTTATTAAGCACGAGACTATAACTACAACAACTGAAAAAGCAAAAGAACTAAGACCTTTTATTGAGAAATTGGTAACTAAAGCTAAAAATGATAATTTAAGTAATAGAAAATACATCTTGGCCAAGCTTTTTAACAACAAGGAAGCTTGTCAGAAACTTTTTTCTGAAATTTCTAAAGATCAAAAAAGTAGAAATGGCGGGTATACTCGTATTATCAAAAAAGGTAATAGGTTTGGTGATTTCGCCCATACAAGTATAATTCAGTTCGTAAAATAAGAATCAATGTCATCTTATTTAGCGCTTGTAATAGGTGCTATATTAGGTTCAAGCTTTCGTTACTTCTTTACTCTTTTAAATTTCAATATTTTAGGGCTACCCGTTGCAACTATATTAGTGAACATTATTGGATCTGCTATGGCAGGTTATTTTTTTAATAAATTTAATGGCGCTCTATATATATTTATTTATATCGGTTTTTTTGGCAGTTTTACTACTCTTTCTGCCTTCAATATAGAACTATTTTCATTAGTCTCGGATAAATCTTTTATCAAAGCATTCATATATTTTTCTCTAAATATTTTTATATCTTTTATTTTCTTTTATTTATTTCATATGATTAGTCTTAGATTTGCAAATTAAGATAGATCAAAGTCATAAAAGATTAGATAAGTTTTTATTTCAACATTTTGAGTCTCTACCTTTATCTTTATTACAAAGGTTAATAAGAAAGTACAAAATAAAAATTAATAACAAAAAATCTAAAGCTAATTCACCATTAATAAAAGGTGATATTATATATATATATCATAAATTTGAGATCAATAATCACCTATCAAATACTATAAAACTTACAGAAGATAAAAAAAAGATATTTAAAGATCAAATAATATTTCAAAATGATAATTTTATTGTTATTAACAAAATTGATGGATATTCTGTTCAAAGAGGATCTAAAGTATTTATTTCATTAAAAGACATTTATGAAAATGTCATCGACCATAAATTATATATAGTTCATAGATTAGATAAAGACACTTCAGGGCTCATGCTTTTTGCAAAAAATAGAATTACTGCTAGTAAAATTTCATCATTATTTTTAAATAATCAAATAAAAAAATATTATATTTCAGTAACTAATTCTAAATTTAAAAAAAATACTGATACGTTAATTAACTATAATTCCGATATGAAAGAATTAAAATTAGCTTACAGAAAAATTAAATTAAAGAAACACGATAATTGTTATTTGATTAAATTATTTACAGGAAAAAAACATCAAATTAGACTTCAATTCTATCTTAATAAAAATCCTATTGTCGGTGATAAAAAGTTTTCTGGAAATAAATTTAATAAACTACTTCTTTGTTCTTATAAAATTATTTTTAAACTAGATGGGATATTTTATAAATTTAAAATAAATCCTAATAAAATACTTTCATGAATTCTTCTTTAAGATCTTGATATATTTTTCCTTTATTAAACTTTATTTTTAGTTCTTTTAAGCTACTTATATCTTTGGAATTGAGACCGCATGGATCGATTTTTTGAAAATTATCTAAATCAAGATCAAAATTAATTGATAACCCATGATGAATTATTCCCTTAGAGTATCTTAAACCAATAAATATTATTTTTTTTAATTCATTATTGTTTTCTACCCACAAACCTCTATTTTTTTCTTTTTTTCTATAAAGTTTTATATCACTCCTCTTGAATGCTTTTATACATATGTCTTCTAATGAATTAATGTAATCTATAATATTTTCTTTTCTTTTTTTTAAATTAATTAAGGGGTATATTACTAATTGGCCAGGGCCATGAAACGTGATTTTACCACCTCTATTAACTTTAATTACTGGGATCTTATTTATTTTATTTATTTTAAATTCTTTAGGAGTAGAGCTTCCAGCAGTAAAGACACTTTGATGCTCTAAGAACCATATTTCCTCTTCTTTTATATTTTCATACATTTTTTGAATATGTTTATTCATCAATTTCGTAACTTCTTGATATTTTTTTTGCCCTTTTAGTTGTTTTATTTCAATCATTCTTTATTAATTAATCTATTAATTGCGGACGTGGCGGAACTGGTAGACGCGCAGCGTTGAGGTCGCTGTGGGATCAAATCCTGTGGAAGTTCGAGTCTTCTCGTCCGCACCATATTTATAATATAAATGCAAAAATTTAATAAAAAAGAATATATTGAGTCAATAAAATCTCTTCATTCTGCAGATCAAGCAGATAGTATTGAAAGTCTCCCAAACGAAATACAGTCGTCTGTTCTACGAACACATACTAAAAACTTTCACCCAGATTTTATTGCCTACTTACGTGAAGAAACGCGTGATGATATTTTGCATATGATACCCAAAAAACAATTGGTTAATTTAATTAAATATCTTGATTTAGATGATGCGGTTGAAATCCTTGGTGACTTTGAAACTAAAGAATTAGTTCAAATACTTTCCAAGCTTGGATTTCAGCAAAGAGAAAGAATTGAGGAAAGCTTACAGTATGATGAAAATTCTGCTGGCAGGCTCATGAATAGAGACTATCTTTCTATAAAATCTAATTTAACAGTTGGTGAATTAATTGATCAGTTAAGGAATTCTCGAAGAGGTCCTAAAGATTTTTATAATATATTTATTGTTGATGACCAAAATATTCCTATAGGCTATATCCCTTCTGGAAGAGTACTTAGATCAAAAAGATCAAAAAAATTAAAAGATATTATATATAAAGATATACATACTATTAAATCTGATGAAAAGATTGAAGATATCGCCTACACCTTTAGACAGTATGGCTTGGTTTCTGCACCTGTCGTAAATTTAGATAATAAAATGATAGGTATCATGACAGTTGATGATGTTGTTGAAATTGATCACGAAGAGTCAGAGGATGATATGAGAAAGTTGGGAGGTTTGTTTGTAAATGACTTTTATAAAGGTGCTTTTACATCAGCTACATCTAGATTTATATGGTTGGGTTTAAACTTATTGACAGCCATATTAGCATCACTCGTTATAGATATATATTCAGACCAATTACAGCAAATGATAGCGATTGCAGTCCTGATGCCTATAGTAGCTTCAATGGGTGGTAATGCAGGCACACAAGCTATGACCATATATGTGAGAGCTATTGCCACAAAAGATATTAATAATTCAAACTATATTAAATTGGTTGTTAAAGAATTCTTAATTGGAAGTATCAATGGTTTTGCACTTTCTTTAATAATGGGATTAATAGCTTATTATTGGTTTGATAGTCTTGTATTAGCATTTGCCATATCTTTTGCTATTTTAATAAACTTAGGATTTGCTTGTTTAGTAGGCATAATTATCCCAATTACAATTAATAAAATGAAAATAGACCCTGCCTTGGCATCTGGAATTGTTCTTACAACTTTCACAGATGTATTTGGATTTTTATCATTTTTATCAATTGCAACTTACATATTAAATTTATAGTTTATTTCGATGATCAACGTTGAAATACTTAGAGAATACGATATCAGGGGCATTTATAAAAAGACATTAAAATTAGAAGATGTACAAAATATTGCAAAAAAAATCTCAAATATAATTTCTAAAATAAATACTCCTAAAATCATTATAGGTCATGATGGAAGATTATCTTCCTTAGAAATTAAAAATAAACTTATTTATACCTTCAGAAGACATGGTGTTGACGTAGTAGACATTTCATTAATACCAACACCAGTAAGTTATTATGCTACAAAAAAACTAAATATTCCGAATCTAATTATGATTACAGGTTCTCATAATCCAAAAGAATATAACGGATTAAAAATAATAATTAATAATAAACCTTTTTTTGGAGAAAAGATAAAATCTTTAAATGATATAGAAGATGCCCCTTTATCCTCAACAACAGGTCAAATAACATTTAAAGATGTTATTTCTCCTTATACAAGGGAAATTATTTCACAATTTAATAATTTAGATAAGCTTAAAATAGTTTGGGATCCAGGAAATGGAGCCATTGCACCAATAATTCATAAAATTATTAATTCTATAAAAGGAACAAATATTATTTTAAATAGAAGTATAAATGGTAATTTTCCAAATCATCACCCTGATCCAACAATTAAGAAAAATATTATTCAGATATCAAACTATATTAAAGAAAAACATTTTGATTTAGGTATTGCTTTTGATGGTGATGGTGATCGAATTGGAATATTGGACAATAACGGTGAATTAATTTACTCAGATATAATTTTTTTACTTTTGTCTCTCGATTTATTAAAAGAAAAAAAAGATTTAGTTGCTATAGCTGACGTAAAATGTAGTAAAATACTCTTTGATACACTTAAAAGTAAAGGTGTAGACATTCATATGTCAAAAACTGGACATTCTCTTATCAAAGAAATGATATCTTCCAAAAATGCAGATATAGCGGGTGAAATGAGTGGGCATATTTTTTTTAATTATAAATATTATGGATATGATGATGCTATATATGCTTCTTTGAAATTAATTAGGTTACTCAATAATACAAAAAAATCGTTAAATGAATTAACAAGTGCATATAGGAAATCAACATCAACACCTGAGATAAAGTTATATTGTGAAGAAAAAATTAAATTTAGTCTTTTGGATAAAATAGTAGATGATATTCCTAAGCACTACGATAATGGAGCTAATTTAATTAAAATTGATGGTGTAAGGCTGGAAACTGAAAATTTTTGGTTCCTTCTAAGAGCTTCAAATACTCAAAATTGTATAGTATTTAGACTAGAACACTTTATCAAAGAGAAATTTAAAGATGAATTAGTTAAGTTAATATCAATTCTTGAGCCATACTCATTAGATATAAAAGAATTAACTAGTTTTAATCAAACAATCTAATTTATTTAATTTAATTTCATTACATAAGTTTTTTGCTGTTCGATGATCATCAACATTAATATAGCTTATAAAATATCTACCTTTTTTTTTAATTTGATGCTCAAAACTTCTAAGTATTTTTATTTTATTTTTAAGTAAAGTAATATGCATCTTTGATTTACTGATCTTTTTGAAAGAGGATGTCTGAACTATATAATTACTAGAACTTTTATTTTCTTTTTTAATAGTTAATTTTTTAGGTTCTTCATTTTTGGATGAACCTTTATTTGTATATTTATTCATAAGAAAATTAATTTTATTATTTCTTTCTTTAGCAGAGTTTCCTCCAAAATATATACCTAATAAATATTTATCACCATTTATCGATAGTAGTGATATCTGAAAACCTGATTTTCTTGTATAGCCAGTTTTTAGACCAATGTAATGATCATATTTTTTTAATAATGTATTATGAGTTGTATAATTATTACCTTTTATTTTAACTTTTGTTTTTTTAAATCGATGTAAGTGCTCAGGAAAATCTGCAATTATTCTAGAACTCAATTTAAATATATCATAAGCAGTCGATAAATTAGATTTATTGGGAAGACCATGAGGATTTGCAAAATTTGTGTTTTCTAATTTTAATGCCTTTGCATATTTATTCATTTTAAGAACAAATTTTCTTTCAGTGCCAGATATTTTTTCAGCTATTGCAACAGCTGCATCATTCGCTGATTTTATTATTAATGAGTCAATCAATTCATCTACTGTGATGAAATCATTTTCTGCTATACCTAATCTAGATGGTTGTTGATAAGTTGCATGTTTAGAAAAGTAAATACGATCATTTATGTCAATATTTTTTAATCTTAGTTCGTCAAATAAAATGTAAAGTGTCATTATTTTAGTAAGCGATGCAGGATAATTCATTGTATCCTTATTGACTTCGAAATATATTTCTTGTGATATTGGATTTCCTATAACGCTAGCAATTTTAGCAAATAAGGGATGTGATAAATTGACTATTAAAATCAATGTAATAAGTATTATTCTCATAAAGTTATTAATTTGCTATAATTAGATATGTCTCTCGGTTTTAAATTATATTCTTTTTTTAATGGTAATCTTGTTCACCAAGATTCGCTAGGTAATAAATATTACCATGATAAAAATAATCCCTTAAAAAGATGGGTAGTTTATGCGCCTGGTTTTGGACCTGAGTCTTTACCTACACATTTTCATAACTGGTTACATAACACATCTGATGATATTTCAGCCATTCAACTTGAAGAAAGCAATCAAGAAGACTTGGTAAAAAGAAGAGTCCAAAAACATTCAGTAAAACATAAAAAGAACATT
The DNA here is from genome assembly GCA_902611415.1 of uncultured Alphaproteobacteria bacterium. Taxonomy (GTDB): domain Bacteria; phylum Pseudomonadota; class Alphaproteobacteria; order HIMB59; family HIMB59; genus HIMB59. The sequence goes on from CACLZM010000005.1 coordinate 100,315, forward strand.
TCTAAGGGATATAACAGTTGGCAGCCAAAATAGTTAGTGAAATAGATTTTTACGACTCAACATACCATTTTAAAATTGGTATTATTTTTACTATTGTTTTGTTGTTTATTATCTTTTTTTTTAAAAATTTTAGCAATAATAATAACTCTATCCCTTTTGTAGCTTATTTTAATTATGTTGAAGGTATTAATTATAATACCGAAGTTAAATTAGCAGGTATTAAAATAGGTGATGTAAATAAAATTATAGTTTCATCAGATGGTATTACTGTTAAAGGTTTAATCGATAAAAAGTATAACATTCCTGAAGACTCAATTATAAAAATTAAGAGTGAAGGGATATTTGGGAGTAAATCTTTAAATATTGAGCCAGGATTTGGTGATTATTTAGATAAATCTAATCAACAATATATATTTAATCAATCTCAAGACTCATATTCAGTTGATATGTTCCTAAGATATTTAATTGGAATAAATGAATAAAAATACTAATTTAGAATTTTTAATTGGATTATTCATACTAGTAATCTCAATAAGTTCTTTTTTTTACTTTGCCACTAAAATAAATTTTTTTAATAAAATTGAGACCCTTCAAATCAACTCTAGTTTTTTTGATATAGGTAATACAAGTATTGGTAACGATGTTAAAATTAACGGTGTCAAAGTAGGAGAGGTATCAAATATAAAATTAGACAAAGAAAATTATATGGCTGTGATTACTTCTTCTATCGAAAAAAGTATTAAAATACCTAATGACTCTGTGTTTAAAATATCTAATAATGGATTTATAGGTAATTCGTATATTGAAATTCAATTAGGAAATAGTAAGGAAATATTAAAAAATAATGATTACTCAGTTAATAATATCGATCCAGTCTCTTTGGAAGAAATTATTAATAATTTTATTTTTAAATAGTTTTCTTTTTTTTCATACATTAGCAGAAGAAACTAAAAACATAAAGTTGCTTATATTAGATAAATCCTCATCATCAAAATATGAACTTGAATTTTCTAACAAGTACCAATTTAGAAATTTATCTTTTGAACTAGTATCATGTATAGATATTGAATTTGATAAATATCTTGACACAGCTGCCTTAATAAAGATTTTTCAAAATGATAATATATTTATTGGTTGGTTTTTTAAATATACAGATGAATTGAATGTTTATTCTAATAAAATATATGAGATTTCATTAACAGATTGCTAATTAAATTTAGAAATATTTTTCTCTAGCCAATTTGTATTATAAATGCCACTTATAAAATCTTTCTGATTTAAAATCCATTTGTGTAATTCAATGTTTGTGTCTATACCATCTATAATAATTTCTTCTAACGATCTTTTCATTACTGATATAGCTTCATTTCTATCTTTTCCTTTTGATATAATTTTTAATACTAGACTGTCATAGTGAGGATTCACTTTGTAATTTGTGTATAAGGCTGTATCTACTCTTATTCCCCTTCCTCCTGGTACATTTATAAAGTTAACCATTCCAGGACTTGGAGAAAAATCTTTTGCATTCTCTGCATTGATCCTACATTCAATTGTGTGGTTTCTTCTTATCAAATTTGTAAGATCAACTTTATGACCTGCTGCAACCATTATTTGATATTTGACCAAGTCAATGTCAAATGCTTCCTCAGTTACAGGGTGTTCCACCTGAAGTCTTGTATTCATTTCAATAAAAAATATTTCATTGTCCTGATATAAAAATTCTAAGGTGCCCAAGCCCTCATATTTATTTTTAAGAAGTAAGTTTTTAATATTTTTTTCTATTACTTTTAAATTATTAATTTTTACAAACTCGGATGGAATTTCTTCGATGATTTTTTGATTTTTACGTTGGATAGAGCAATCTCTTTGCCCGATTATTTCTGCGTAATTATTTTTTGGATCTGAAATTACTTGAAATTCAATATGTTTTGCATTGGTTAAAAATTTTTCTGCATACATAGTGTCATCTCCAAAGTAATTTTTTGCTTCTGATTTTAGTTGAGAAAAGAATTTATCTATTTCATTTTTATTATTAAAAACTCTCATACCTTTACCACCACCTCCATAGGAAGCTTTTATAACAATTGGCATCCCAATTTCATCTGCAATTTTATGTGCATCACTTAAATTTTCTATATTTTTTGAAATTTTATTTCCTAAAATAGGTAATTTATTATCATTTGCTAAATTTAATGCATTGCTTTTATTACCTAACTCTAATATAGACTTTGAACTTGGCCCTATAAACTTCACCTTGTGTGAACTTAATATTTGTGAAAATTTATCATTTTCACTTAAAAAACCATAGCCTGGATGAACAGCATCAGCGCCAGTTATTTCAATGGCACTGATTATACTAGGAATGTTTAAATAACTCCCATTTGGTAGAGCGCTACCTACACAAATACTTTCATCAGCAAGTTTAACATGCATTGCATCTGTATCTACATTTGAGTGAATAGCTACTGTTTTGATATCAAGCTCTTTACATGCTCTAATAATTCGAACAGCAATTTCTCCTCTATTAGCTACTAATATTTTTTTAAACAATTATGATATTTCGAAGAGAGGTTGACCAAATTCAACTGCCTCTCCATTTTTAACCATTATTGACTTAATAGTACAATCTCTGTCAGATTTAATTTCATTAAAGGTTTTCATAGCTTCAATTAAACAAATTGTATCTCCTTTTTTAATTTTTTGGCCTTTTTTTGCAAAAGGTGGCGAGCTAGGCTTTGGTGTTAAATAAATAATACCTACCATAGGACTGTCAATACTTATTAAACTATCATTTATTTTGCTATCTATGTTTTGATTATGTGTGGGTGAAATATTTTGATTTGTACTATGATTTAAAGAGTTGTTAGTTACTTCAATAGTATTGGTCTTATTTGATAATTTAATTGATACTAAATTGTTATCCTTTATTTTTTTTATTAAAAATTCGATTGCTTCATTAATTTTTTTATCTAACATTTCTTATAATATACCTGATAGATTACAAAATAAAACTCTTATATATACAATCTATTTAAATTGTTTTGCTAACTTTAAATTTTGGTTAAAGTAATTTGATTTAATATTTAAACCGTAACTCTTTTTTTTAATTTCTTCTATTCCATAATAGTTTAGTTGACCTACCAACTGACCATCTCTAATTATAAAGGGCGTATCGTAAGCACGCAATTCAAGTACAGCTGGGGTGCCTGATTTGTTATTTCCAAACCCAGGGTCAAAAAATCCAGCATAGTGCACTCTAAAGTTTCCAAAACTATCTTTATATGGTTCAAGTTCTGCTGCTTGGTTATTTTTGATAATTATTTTCTCTTTAGATCGAAGTATATAAAACTCATCTCTTTCAATTATAAAATAATTATCTTCAGGTATAATTTTCTCCCAATATCTATCTAATTTATAAAAATTAATTTTATTTAAATCAATTGCCGAAGTAATTTTTTTAGCCTTATATGCTGTAATTTGATTTCTTTTGATTGATACAGATATATTTATTTGTTTAATTTTATCACTTATGTTTGAACCTTGGAAAAATCTTATTTGGTTTAATGATGTATTTTTTCTTAAGATAATACTAAAAGATTGAGGAATAATTTCTAAATATAATTTACCATTGTAATTATAATTTATATAATCATATTCTTTCCCATTTTCAGTGATAACACGAGTAAAAATATCTAATCTACCAGTTGTACTTTTGGGGTTTGATTTCCCCATTATATTATTAGGTAAATTTAATTTTTCATTTAATTCGCACAAATAAATACAATTTTTTTCTAAAAGAGTATTTTGGTTTAGATCAATCTTAAAAAGCGATAATTCTTTGATTACTTTTGATATCTTTATATCATTTGGAATAAAAGAAGATTTTATTCGATAACACTTATTAGATAAAGTTAAGTCTAGTGAGGCTGGCTGTAGTTGATTATTAGTTAAAGGTTTATTTGAGTAAATTCTTTTTTTTTTGATAAGGGTTAATATTTGTTCTCTATTTAAATATGGCATTTGACTTATCTAGTGCGGGAATATATTTATTATCATACTTTTTACAAAAAAAATCAGATTTATTCTTTGAACTTATAGATTTGTAAAATTGACAAAAATAGAAGTTAGATAGATTATTATTGTTTATTTTACTATAATATTTCCCATATATGTAACCATAGAAGTATTCATTCATTATATCTTTATCAAATTTTAGATCTTCAATAATTTCATACTTATCAAATAAATTATTATCTAATAAATAATTTATATATTCAATTTTAAGAAATGAATTATTATTAATTAATAATAATTTCTGAAATTCATTATTCCAATTATCAACATAAATACCTTTTTTGAATGCCTCGTATTGAATTAATTGATTACTTATTTTATTTAATTTTTGCTCTTTATTAAAAATACCTTTTTCTAGATTTTTAAAAAAAATATTAAAAGATTGATTACCTGAATTAAAAGAATATTTTGATTTGATCCAATCAAATATTGCTGAATTTTCTGTATTCTTATAATTTAGATTTTTTAAATTATTTATTCTATCTAGGTTATTTGGATGTGTTTGAAAGTAATTATTACTTTTTTTAACTGGTTGATTTAAAAATGAAATTAGCTCATATGTGCTAATTTTATTTTTTTTAATTTGTTCAATCATAAAATAATCAGCTTCGATTTCAAAATTTACTGAATATCTAGAAATTTCATTTACCAAATTATTATTTAGTGTAATGGAAGTGCCAATTGCTATATTTTCATTATTTGTAAGCACAGCAAGCCCAATAGAAAATAAGTTATATAAGGCAATTTTATTTTTATTTTGTTGGATTTTAATCTTTTTTGAATTGAAATGTTTTTTTATTATATGCCCATATTCATGTAAATATATAGCCTTAAGAGTATCTTCATTGTCTATTACTTCTAATAATCCAGTTGTAAAATAAATACTATCATTAAATACAAAAGCATTTGCTGATTTATTCTCAATTAAATAAGTTTCTTTTTTATTAAGTTTTAAATCTTTAGCTAAGTTTGCAAAATAATCTTCAAATATAGGATCTCTTATAATCTCATAACAAAATATATTTTTAGAAATAAATATTAAATATATAATAAAAATAAAAGTATATTTATTTATCAACTATTTTTTTGATTTTTCTTCTATAGGACTTTTCAGTAGTTTGATCTGTAGTCTTATTTTTTTCTATAATTGAGTTAGTATTATTTTTTATTTTATTGATTAAATTTTTATCAAATTTATAAATTTCCATAGGTATAGATTTATTTACAAAATTTATTTTGAAAGATATTTTTAATGATTTAATTTTATCACTAATTATTTTAGAATTTTCATTATAAAATTTTTCATCAATTAAAATTTCTATTTCATCTTTATTACCGAGTGCATTAATATGCTTAATGTAAGAAATAATGTTATATATTATAATTGTATGTGTTTTTTTAAACCCTCCACCACCACAACAATCGCATTTATTATAAAAAGTTTCATATATACTTTGTCCGATTCTTTGCCTTGATATTTCCATTAAACCAAATTGTGAAATTTTTGTAATCTGAACTCTTGATTTATCTTTATAAAACAATTCTTTCATTTTTCTCTCAACTTTTAAGTTATTGCTATTAATATTCATATCTATAAAGTCAATTACAATTAATCCCGCAATATTTCTTAATTGAATTTGTTTGAATATTTCTTCGCTAGCCTCAAGATTTGTATTCAAAGCTGTTATTTCAATATTTTTTTCTGAAGTTGCACGACCTGAGTTTATATCAATGCTAGTAAGAGCCTCAGTTGGATTAATTACTAAATATCCACCAGATTTTAAATATATATTTTCTTCAGTCAGACTATTAATTGGATTTTTGATACCGTAGCCCTCGAAAAGAGGTAGTTTATCTTTGTAGTGGATTAATTTTTTATTGGATTTAATGCTAAAATCCTTTTCTAATTTTTTATAAGATTTAATTGTTTTCAAATCAGAAAATATAATCTCATCTATAGTTCTTTGATTTAAATCTCTTGCAATCTTTATCAGAGGAGTATCTAGTTCAACTATTAAAGTAGGGGCTTTTGATTTTAATGTATCCTCTCTTATTTTAGTCCATAATTTTCTCAAATAGTTAAAATCTGCTATAATATCTTCGTCTTCTGCTGATATAGCATTTGTTCTTATTATTAATGACATTCCATCAGGTAAATTAAAATTATCATGGAGTTTTTTTAATCTTTTCCTATCAAGAGGATTTGAAATCTTTTTCGATACACCTCCATTTGATGAATTATTTGGCAACAAAACACTATATCTTCCAGGCAAAGATATAAAGGTTGTTATAGCAGCTCCTTTTGTACCTCTCTCCTCTTTAACTATTTGTACTAGGAGAACCTGATCTTTTTTTATAACATCTTGTATTTTATACTTCCTATAAAAGGACAAAAAATGTTTCTTATTTTCCTTTTCATTATCTAATTCATTATTTTTTTCATTAACATTTATAAATATTTTCTCATTATGTGGTATTTTAAAATAGCTGGGATGTATTTCATCAAAAGGCAAAAATGCTTTTTTTTCTGATCCAAATTCAATAAAAGCAGCTTGAAGAGATGGTTCTACTCTAGATACTATACCAAGATATATATTGTTTTTTTTATCATTCTTTAAATCATCCGAGTAGTCAAAATAGTTGATTTCTTGACCATCGGCTGCGATGATACATAATTCGCTGTTGATGCTACCATCAACAAAAATTCTTTTAGACATGTTTTTAAATCCTTTTGATATAGTAAATAATTAGTAAATTGGTTGTTTAAATAAATGAAACTTTTTAAATTCTTACAGTACATTTTCTTACTTTCTATAATAGGCATTTCCATAATGATTTTATATTTATGGAATATTCAACAAGATTTGCCTGATCACAATATATCTCAATATTTTCCAAATGAAATAACAAAAATATACGATGAAAGATATGAGCTCATGTATCATGTAGGTAATAGAGACAGATTTTACTTAGATTATAATGATATACCTGAAAATATGATTAAAGCTATAATTTCAGCAGAAGACAAAACATTCTTTCAACATCAGGGATTTGATATTAAAGGAATAGCTAATGCCTTTATAGTAAATTTGAAGAATATTTATTCAAAAAATAATAATAACTATGTTGGTGCCTCTACAATAACACAGCAGTTAGTTAAAAATGTCTTTCTAAATAAGGATCAAACAATAACAAGAAAAATTAAAGAATTAATATTATCTATCAGAATAGAGCAGGAGTATACAAAAGAGTTAATAATTGAATTATATTTAAATGAAATCTATTTTGGTAGAAGATCATATGGGGTAGCATCTGCTTCCTTTAATTATTTTAATAAATCAATATTTGATTTAGATATACATGAATATGCATACCTAGCAGCTTTACCAAAAGGTCCAAATAATTATGATCCAAAAAAAAATTATAAAAGAGCATTTGAAAGAAGGAATTATGTATTGAAACAAATGGAATTAAATCAATTCATTACTAAGGATCAATTTAATTATTATTCAAATTTAAAAATTGAACTTACAAAAAGAAACATTCAAAAATATAAGTCTGATTATAAGACCGATTTTATCTTGAGTTATCTTAATTCTAATTCATTTAATGAAAATGCGTTTTATATACAATCTACAATAGATCAAAGCCTACAAAAAATATCTGAAAAATCATTAATTGACAATTTAGCATTATTTGAGAAAAAATATCGAAAATGGGAGGGGAGTTATAAAAATCTTGATGAAATTTTAAATTTTAAAAATGATTATTGGAGTATTGGAAAAGTTATTGATAAAAATTCAAATTTTATAACAATATTAATTGTTGATACAGACAAAATAATAACTTTAAATAACAACGATAATTTTTACGGTCCAAAAAAAATATCTCCAATTAATTATTTAGATTTAAATGACTACATATTTGTTTCTAAAATAGATAATAATTTTTATACTGTACAATTGCATAAAATTAATGGTTCAGTAATAATAATGGACCCATTTAATGGAGATATAATATCTATGGTTGGTGGAGTTAATTATGACATGAGTAATTTTAATAGAGCAACACAAGCATATAGGCAACCAGGATCATCAATAAAACCATTTATATATGCGAAGGCTTTAGAGACTCAGAAATTTTTGCCAAATACTCTAATATTGGACTCAAATATTTTATTAGATCAGGGAAATAATTTACCCGTATGGGTTCCTAAAAATTATTCTAATAAATCTTATGGTGAATTAACATTTAGAAGAGCGTTAGAAACCTCTAATAACCTAGTAACACTTAAGATTGGTCTAGACTTAGGTCTAGATTCTGTAAATTCCTTTTTAGATAAAATAAATTTTTACGATTATGAGACTAATACTGACGTTTATTCGACTCTTCTTGGTGCTGTAGAAAATAATCTACTAAATTTAACAAAGTCATATTCAATATTTTTAAATGGTGGCTATCTTGTTGAACCATCAATAATTAAAAAGGTAGTATCAAATGATGGTGAATTAATAATTAATAATGAATATTTTAAATGTAAATATTGCTCTTTCTCAATTGATGATAGATCCTATAGAAAACCAATTATAGAGTCCCAAAAGGAAAAAGTAATATCCCCACAGACTTCTTTTCAGATTTTAAATATACTAGAAGGTGCTATCGAAAGAGGAACAGGTAAGTCTTTAAATAATATCAATTATCCTATAGCGGGAAAAACAGGAACAACAAATGAAAGTAAAGATTTATGGTTTTTTGGATTAACTCCTAGATATGTAGTAGGTGTTTATGTTGGATATGATACGCCTAAATCAATAGGATATAAAGAAACTGGCTCATCGGTTGCTTTACCAATATTCAAAACAATTATTGAGAACTATCTTTTGAGCAATAAAGATGTAAATGATAAATTTGTTGTGCCAAGTGAACTTATCATAAAAAAAGTTAATATAGATAGTGGTGAAATTTCTGATGGACAAGACAATATTATTGATTATTTTACAAAAGAGCAATTACAGATTTTAGACAATATAAATAAAATTGAGAGTATTGGTGGAATAAATTAATGGATAAGTTTGAATTTTTAAATTTAGTTAAGGAATTAGACTCACTAATAAATTTGTCGAGGAGGAGCCTTTGACTACGAAAATACCGTTAAAGAAATAGATATTTTAAACAAATTAATTACTAATCCTGATAATTGGAATAAAATTGATTTAATTAATAAATCACAAGAAAAAATTAAACAAAATACAAAAGTCATAAATGATTTTGATTTAGTTTTAAAACAATATAAAGAATTTAGCGAATTTATTGAAATTTATGAGTCCTTAAACAATAATGAAATTAAGGATTTAGTTAATAAAATGATGGAGCTGAAAAGAGAGTGTGAAAAAATTAAAATTAAATCTTTACTCAATAAAAAAACTGATAATTGTAATGCTTTTCTTGAAATACATGCTGGTGCGGGAGGTACTGAAAGTCAAGATTGGGCTGAAATGTTGTCTAGGATGTATCAACGTTTTGCTGAAAAAAATGATTACAAATACAAGATCATAGATTCCCAAAAAGGAGAAGAAGCTGGCATCAAAAATTTAACAATGATTATATCAGGTTTTAAATCTTATGGATATTTGAAGAACGAGTCAGGAATTCACAGACTAGTTAGAATTTCACCTTTTGACTCTAATAAAAGAAGACATACTAGTTTTTCAAGTGTGTGGGTATACCCTGAAATAGAAAAAGATATTGAAATTGAAATAAACACTAAAGATTTAAGAATTGACACATTTAGAGCTTCAGGTGCAGGTGGACAACATATCAATACTACTGATAGTGCTGTAAGAATTACCCATTTAAAATACAACATTGTAGTTCAAAGCCAGAGTGAAAGATCACAACATCGTAATAGAGATACTGCGATGAAGATGCTAAAATCTAGAATATACGAAATAGAATTAGATAAAAAAAATGAAGAAAAAAAAAAGGAAGAGGGTAATAAAAAACAAATCGGGTGGGGAAACCAAATTAGATCTTATGTTCTTCATCCTTATAAAATGGTCAAAGATCTTAGAACTAATTATCAGACATCAAATGCAGAAAATGTTCTTGATGGAGAGATATCAGAATTTTTGGAGTCAACCTTAATCGATGTATAAAAATTATATTTTAATAATAATATTTTTATTTCTTCTACCTTTTCAAATAATGGCTTATGACTTTAGTTTTCAAAAAGACGAAAATTTATTAAAACTTGATTTTGAAGATAATCAAATAAAAGATATTAAATTTGATTTTGAAATAAACGGACAAAGAAATTTTGGAATAATTAATTATCATAACAATGAGATTTATATTCTCTTAAATACTGACAAAATATCTTTTGATAATTTTAAAAAAGTTTTCCCCAAACCTCAAAAAAATAAAAAATTAAATAAAAAAATAAATTTTAATTGGGAGATATCTGAAATGGCAATTTCTGATGAATATTCTCTCTTTTCAAATAAATTAAATTTTATCTATGATAATGGTTTTGAGTCAATGACGTTTTATGACAATAATAAAGAATTTGAATTTTCAATATTACCTAAATTAGATGGAAATAAACAAATTTATTTATTTTCAAAAAATGCTGGTCAATTTTTTTATGCTCAAAAAATTTCTAAAAATATGAATGGTGGAGCATTAATTGGGAAAGGTTCATTCAGAAAATTTAATGATTATGATATGACTATAAAAGTCAAAGATTTTAGTATTGATAAAAATTCAAAATTTTACAATTTACTTCTAACCTCAAGAATGCTTGATATTTTTTCAGTATTACAAAATAATCAAGATGAATTTAATTATCTTGAGGTACCTGTTCAGAAAAGAGGTAATATTTTTTCTTTTGATCATGCATTAATGTTAGGAGGAACAGTTGCATTTTCTTTTAAAGGAGAAGCTAATCCAAGTGAGAGAATAGCTACTGTGAATGGCACATATGGACCATTATACTTATTTGAAAAGAACTTTAAAAATGTGCCTTTTTTGAGTGAGTTATTTGGCAAAAATGTTGAAGAGAGTCTTTTGGCTGCTGATTTTAAAGTTAAAAAGAATGGGAATAAAACAGACTTTATATTCAATCCTTTATCAATATTAACGCCCGGTAAAACAAGAAACTTTTTTGATATTTGGGAGTAATTATTTTATTTTAATTTTATCATAAGTAGAAATTTCTCCTGATTTTATTATCTCAGCACGCACTCCACTTTTAAATACTAAAAGCTTAACAAGATTGTTCATTCCTAATTTTTTTTGAAGATATCTACATGGCTGACACAATTCATGTATTTTTAAAATTACATTATTTATTTGTATTCTTTTATTAATAGTTTTGTTTAGATCAATACCTGATGTGATTATATTTCTTCTAAAATCCTTATAATCTATTTTTTTTCTTGTTTTCATATTAAAGTTATCAATTTTTTCAGACTCTATTAAAGTAACTTGTTCATAATTTTTTTTAAAATTTTCATAATATCTGTCATTAATAATCCCCTTATTTTTCTTTAAGATTGCTTGATTTATATAAAAAGTATTCTCTCCTTCAAAATTACTAATATTGATTGCTTTAATTTTGCCCATTTTCTAATATATTTACTTTAGTTTATATTTATGGAAGATAACACAAATTTATACAGTCAAAGGAATATCCTAATTCGTAATTTTCTTATTTTTTCTAGATTAGCACCTTTTGTTACCAGTTTTATAGGCTCTGTTCTTATTAATAAGATTTTTCTTAAAACACCTAATTTAATTAATTTAGATTTTATTTTGATTTTTATATCACTTTATTTGGTTTTATACGTATTTATCTCTCATACTAAGTCTTTATGCGAGCAACTTGCTATTGTTAACCAAAAAATTAATTCACATAGCGAAGAATAATAAGTTTTATTTTAAAAATTTTTTTATTCCTTTAAGGTTTATTATAGTTTATAAAAGAACAAAATATGAACAAAAATATCCTAGTAAAGACTGATAAGGGCAGCAACCTTGAGTCTGTACCTTACGTTTTGTCTAAGATTTCAGCTGGATTTCCATCCCCAGCTGATGATTATATAGAAAATAATCTAAGCTTATCAGAACTACTGATCAAAAATCACTTATCAACTTTTCTAATGAGAGCTAGTGGTGACTCCATGGTAGATGCTGGAATTAATGATTGTGACATATTAGTTGTAGATAGGAGTTTAGAAGCTAAAAGTAGAGATATAGTGATAGCTATATTTGAGGGGAATTTAACTGTCAAAAGACTAGTTATTAGGACAGATGGCTCTGCTATCCTAAAAGCTGAGAACCCATTGTATAAAAATATATTAATATCAGAGTATGCAGAATTAGAGATATGGGGAGTTGTTACCAGCGCTATTCGTCAATTTATTAAATAACCAATGAATATAGTAGCCCTGGTAGATTGTAATTCATTCTATGCCTCATGTGAAACTATCTTTAAACCAGATTTAAGTAAAAAACCTATCGTAGTTCTATCAAATAACGATGGGTGTGTAATAGCTAGAAGTTCTGAAGCTAAGAAATTAGGAATCAAAATGGGAGTGCCTTTCTTTGAGATAAAGCAAATAATAAAAAAATATCCAGTACATGTGTTTTCATCAAATTACAGTTTATATGGAAATATCTCATCTAGGGTAATGGGAGTATTAAAAGATCATTGTGATAGATTAGAAGTTTATTCTATAGATGAAGCTTTTTTAATATTTAATAAATATTCAGAGAGAAGTTTTGTTTCAAGAGCAGAAGGGATAAAAAAAATAATAAAGAAGTGGATAGGCATACCTGTAAGTATAGGAATAGCTAACAATAAAACTTTATCAAAAGTAGCAAATCATCTAGCTAAAAAAGATGAGTTAGGGTCCCAAGTGGTAGAAATTATAAATCAAAAACAAATAGAAATATCCCTGAAGGTATTAGGAGTGGGTGATATCTGGGGTATAGGAGCTAGGATAGAGAAATTTCTTCAAAAAAATGGTATCTACACCGCATATGATTTATACAAAGCAGATGCAAGATGGGTTAGACAGCATCTAGGAGTAGTAGGAGAGAGAACCTATAGAGAGCTACACGGTGAAATATGCATACCAATAGTAGAGAAATCCGAGCCAAAAAAACAATGTCGAGTATCAAGATCTTTTGAAAATTATGTAACCAGTTTCCAGGATTTAGAAAAAAGAATAATATCTTATGCAACTAGAGCCTCAGAAAAGATTAGATCTGACGGTTTGCAGGCAAAGAAAATTACTACATTTATTCGTTCAAATAAATTTAACAACAATAATAAACAATACCATGCAGCTCGGACTTATGATTTTATATCTCCATCAAATGACTTATTTGAGACGATTAAATTTGCTATAAAGGCACTAAAATCTATTTATCGACCAGAAATAAAATATAAAAAAGCAGGCGTTTTACTCTCAGATCTAACTCCAGAGGGAGAATACAATAGAGATTTATTTTTTTATCAATCAGAAGAGAGTATTTTAAAAAAAATTAGGGTAAACAAGGTATTTGATAATCTAAATAACAGATATGGAAGCGGGACTATTTGTGTCGCCAAAGAAAATTACGAAAAGTTTTACATAACTAGACGACAAAACTTAAGCCCCGCATACACATCAAATTTTGATGATTTACCTAATGTAAATTAGTTTACAGCAGGTATCGATGCCATAGACTCTTCAAAAGCTTCAGTATCAAACTTATCTTCAGCAAGATTACCTGAAAAATAATCCATATATGCCTGCATATCAAAATGACCATGACCACAAAGATTGAATAAAATAGCTTTTGATTTACCCTCAGCTTTACACTTAAGAGCTTCATCAACGGCACCTTTAATTGCATGAGTGGCTTCAGGCGCAGGCATGATGCCCTCAGTTCTTGCAAATTGTATACCGGCTTCTAAGCACTCTTTTTGACCATAAGCTCGAGGTTCCATATGACCATTATGAACCAAGTGCGATAGCATCGGAGACATTCCATGATATCTAAGGCCACCTACATGAGTTGGTGATGGCATAAAATCAGAACCTAACGTGTGCATCTTTAACAATGGTGCAGATTTTAGAGTGTCACCAAAGTCATAGGAATACTTACCTTTTGTTAAAGATGGACAAGAAGATGGCTCAACTGCAATAGCATGAACATCTTGTTCTCCTCTAAATTTTTTCCCTAAAAAAGGATTACATAAACCTGAGAAATTACTTCCTCCACCAGTGCATCCTATAACAATATCCGGATAATCATTTGCCATATCCATTTGTAAAAGTGCTTCTTGCCCAATTATAGACTGATGCATTAAAACATGATTAAGAACACTACCTAATGCATATTTTGTATCATCATTTGTGGCAGCAACTTCTGCGGCCTCTGAAATAGCAATACCGAGCGAACCTGAACTATTTGGATCCTTTTCAAGTATAGCTCTTCCTGAATTTGTTTCATTTGATGGACTAGCAACAACACTACCACCGTAACTTTCAATTATAGCTCTTCTGTAAGGTTTTTGATCATAACTTACTCTTACCATAAATACTTTTATTTCTATTCCAAACACGGCTCCGGCATAACTTAATGCTGTTCCCCATTGACCAGCACCAGTCTCAGTTGCTATCTTTTTTACTCCTGCCTCTTTATTATAAAAAGCCTGAGCTAATGCAGTATTAGGTTTATGACTCCCTGATGGACTGGCTCCTTCGTATTTGTAATAAATTCTGGCTGGTGTATCTAATGCTTTCTCTAAAGCTCTAGCCCTTACCAGTGGCGTAGATCTCCAACGACTGTAAGCCTCTAATACTGGTCCCGGTATATCGATATATCTCTCTTGGGTAACTTCTTGCACTATTAATTCCATTGGAAATAAAGGTGCTAAGTCATCTGGACCTATTGGCTGTTTTGTTCCTGGATTTAAGGGTGGGCTCATAGGCTCTTTTAAATCCGCTCCCAGGTTGTACCACTGTTTTGGCACATCACTGTCTTTTAAAAAAAATTTACTATCCTCACTCATAATGAAGAATTTTATTGTATTTGTTAGACAAAAAGTAGAGTTATTTACTCACTATAAAACCTATTTAAGGCTGCTTCTTTGTTAATTAAGGGTAAAAGTTGTGCTACGAGCACACCAATAAGTATTAAAAAACAACCAAAAATCTGAACATTTGTCAAAAATTGAGAAAGAATAATCCAAGCTGCTAACGATCCAAATACACCTTCAAGAGAAAATGTAATTGCTGCTGTAGAGGGTTTTACATACCTTTGACCAAAAACTTGTAGAGTATAAGCAATCCCACTTGACATTACACCTACATATAAAAGCTCAAAGATTTCTTTTGATATCCCGTCAATAGTAGGATTTTCAAAAATGAATATAAATGGCAAACTATAAAAAAAACATAATAGAAATTGAGATGATGCTAAGGTAAATGGTGCATTTATAATTTCAAAGTATTCATCAATTAAGATGCAATGTATTGCAAAAAATAAAGCACATACAATTACAAGTATATCAGCAAATTGTGCTTCAAAACTATTTTCAAGAGTTAAGTAATAAGACCCTACGAGACATATTGATACGGATAGCCAAATACTCCAGTGTATTTTCTTTTTTAAAAATAATCTCGAAATTATAGGAACAAATGGAACATATAATATAGTTAAGAAAGCTGCATTTCCTACTTTAGTATACTGTAAAGCGTATTGTTGAAGGTAAGTTCCTAATAACAAACTTAAACCAGTTAAAAGAACTACGAATATAAATTTTTTTTTATTTTTAAGATTTTTAATTTTATTTATCTCATAAAAAGCAAAAGGTAAAACTATTATTCCACCAATTAAAAAACGCATATTTGTAAAAGTTAGTGGACCAATAAATTCCATTCCTGTAGTTTGAGCCACAAATGCAGTACCCCAAATTATTGATGCTACTATGAGACATAAAGTAGATAAGAAATGTTTGGAGTTCATAAGAAACTGGCTCCGCAGGTAGGATTCGAACCTACGACCTGTCGGTTAACAGCCGAATGCTCTACCGCTGAGCTACTGCGGAACGTTGCATCAAACTACAATAATTTTTTAATTTTTCAATTAGCATTTTTTAATTCAATTTTAAAAATAATTTTCAATGATATTAGGGTTTATTTGGATATAATATCTTAATGGAAAAAATTATTTCACCTTGTATATCAATATGCAAAACAGATCCATCTACCGGATATTGTTATGGCTGTGCTAGAACTTCTGACGAAAAAGCGATATGGAAAGACGAAAATACGACAAACGAATGGAAAATAAATAATATTTCCGAGTTAAAAAATAGACTTTCTGGTTGGCAATTATCTTCATTTGAGGAGTCATATGATTTTAAAATAAAAAACGGAATATCTTTAGCAAAGCACAAAATGATGAATAAATGAAAAAAATTAAAGGCTCGTGTCTTTGCAAGAAAATTACCTTTGAGATTAAAAATGAATGTAGATACTCAGTTTTTTGCCATTGCCAGATGTGCCAGGCTTCAAATGCTGAATTTAGTTCTTATACAAAAGTAAAAAAAGAAAATCTAAATTTTAAAAGTAAAAAAACTTTAAAATGGTTTGTTTCTAGTAAACATTATAAAAGAGGTTTTTGTTCAATTTGTGGAAGTTCATTATTTTTCCAAAAAAAATCTTCAGATGATTATATCTCAATATCAACAGGTACCTTAAATAAAAATATACCTTCTATCGGTCATATTTTTTACAAATATAAAAAATCAAAAATTAATTTTTCTAAATTAAAAAAATTTCCTCAATCTGCTCAAGGATATTTTGATAAGTTTATTTACAGAATTAAATGAATTACTCATTAACAATCAAGATTATCTTAATATTACTATTTATATACCTTTTAATTATTTTTTATGTTTATACAAAACAAAGATCTCTTCTTTATGTCCCTCAAATTGATAACTATGATGATGAATTACTAATCATTCCTGCGGAACAAGTATTTATTGAAAATAGCTCAAATATAAAATTAAGGTCAATTTTTTATAAACATCCATCAAATACTAAAACTACATTACTAATGTTTCACGGTAATGCTGGTCCTATTGAAAATAGATTTTATAAAATTAACAAGTTATCAAAATATGACCAAAATATTTTACTTATTTCTTGGAGATCATATAGCGGTAATGATGGTGAACCTACTGAGGATGGTTTATATGATGACGCTAGAAGTGCTATAAAATGGCTTGAAGAAAAAGATATTTCTAAAAAGGACATCATTATTTATGGAGAATCTTTAGGAACTGCTGTTAGTATAGAAATATCTCAGAATAATAATTTTAAGGGTCTAATTCTGGAGGCGCCATTTACTTCAATGATTGATGCTGCTAAATTTCATTATCCATACCTTCCTGTTTCAATCATGCTTAAAGATAAGTATTTAAGTGATAAAAAGATTAAAAACGTTATTTCCCCTATATTTATTATGCACGCCACAGGGGATGATATAGTTCCATTTAGAATGGGTGAAAAAATGTACAGATTAGCAAATTCACCTAAAAGTAGTTATTTCGTTGATGAGAATGAACATTTAGTAACTTATGATGAAAATTTAATGAATAAGATGGATGAGTTTTATGAAACTATAATTAATGATGAATAAATTTAATAATCTTCCAGAACTATTTTATTTTCAAGCAGATAAGAACGAAAATAATCAACACTTACTAAAACTCGACTCAAACAACCAAGTTATCTCAATGAGTTGGTTAGAGACAAAAAATCTAACAACGAAAATACACAATTTTTTAGCAAACAAATATTTAGGTGAATTAGAGAGAGTTTTATTGGTTTCAGAAAATAGACCTGAATGGATGGCCTCTGATATCGCTATAATGTCTAATAAACTTATTTGTGTCCCCAACTATACAACTTATACATCAAGAGATTTTGAGCATATTTTAAATGACTCTCAGCCTGTTGGTTTAATAGTTTCAAATAAAAATTTACTTCAGACTATTTTAATTGCCAGCGAAAAAGTTAAATATAATTTCAAATTTATCTTATGTTTTGATTATTTTGAAAATAATTCAATTTCAAATTTAGTATTTTTAAATGACTTAACAGATGACAATAATGATAATAACAGAGAAAAAATTAAAGAAATTAAGCGCAAAGATCCAGCTTGTATTATTTACACGTCAGGTACACAAGGATTACCGAAAGGTGTTATTTTAAGTCATGGGGGCATATTAAGTAATTGTGAAGGAGCGTATGAACTTCTTAAAACTATAAAGAGTCCAGATTTAACCTTTCTTACTTGGTTACCTTTATCTCATTCATATGAACATGCAGTTCAATTTGTTCAGATTATTTTAGAAGCAAAAGTATTTTATAATAAAAGTATTGAAACACTTCTGCCTACAGTAAAAATTGCACAACCTCATATAATGACTGCTGTTCCAAGATTTTATAATAATCTCCATGCAAAAATGAAGATTAATTTGAAAAATCAGTCTAATTTTAAACAAAATTTATTTAATAAGACTATCCAGCTAGGAACAAAAAAATTTAAAAATATTAAATTAAGTTTTAGTGAAAATATAATTAACCTAATATTAGATACATTAGTCAGAAAAAAAGTAAAAAATAATTTTGGTGGCAGATTAGAGGCTTTTATATCAGGTGGAGGACCTCTTGATAGTCAAGTAGGGGAGGCACTTAATGCCCTTGGTTTAAAGACTTTACAAGGTTATGGCTTAACAGAAACCTCACCAGTTGTAAGCTGCAATTTATTAAATAAAGTAAAAGTTGATACAGTTGGTCCTATATTTCCTGGAGTTGAAGTTAAATTAGCAGAAGATGGTGAAATTTTAGTTAAAGGGGAGAACCTTATGCTGGGCTATTGGAATAATAAAGAAGCTACTGAGCAAACAATAAAAGATGGTTGGCTCCATACGGGGGATATTGGTGAATTTGATGAGGACAATTATCTTAAAATTACAGATCGTAAAAAGGATATAATAGTTTCTCTAGGAGGTGATAATATTGCACCATCTAAGATTGAAAATCTATTAACTTTATCTCCTGAGATAGAACAAGCTTGTGTCTTTGGTGAACAAAAGAATTATATTGCAGCATTATTAGTATTAAACTCAGAAAGTAAATCTAGCGATGAAGATATTCAAAGATATATTGATGAAGTAAATAAAGACTTAACTCAACCAGAAAAAATAAAAAAGTTTATCTTTATTGATGAGCCTTTTAGTATTGAAAATAACCTAATGACTCCCACAATGAAAGTTAGGAGACATGAAGTACAAAAAAAATATCAAAATCAAATTGATCAATTATTTTAATGCAATTATTTGCAGCCATAGATTTTGAAACAGCCACAAGTGAGAGAACATCAGCATGTGCTATTGGATATGTAATATTTAATAAAACTAAAATTATAAAAAAAGTCTCCCATTTAATAAGACCACCTAAACCTGAAGTTCATTTTACAGATATTCATGGTTTAACATGGGATATGTTAAAGAAAGCTAAAACATTTGATAAAGTATGGCGCCAAATTAAGAGTGAATTATCTACTGTTGATTACTTTTTTGCACATAATGCTCCTTTTGATCGATCTGTCCTTCACTCATGTTGTTATTTTTATAATATCGACCTACCTAAACAAGAATTTAAAGATACTGTTGCAATAGCAAGAAAATATTGGGAATTTGAAAACAATAAACTAAATACAGTATGTAAAAATTTAAGAATTCCATTAAATCATCACGATGCATTATCAGATGCTAAAGGATGTGCTTTGATAGCTATTGAGGCTTTTAAAAAAGGTTATTTTATTTAATTTTATTACCTATAAAGCTCAAAGAAGAAAAAATAATTATTAAGGCAAGGCTCATATAGATCAAGGTGTTAATCGAATTTGTCTCATCCAATATCAATCCATATAAGAAAGGGGAGGCTGCTGAGGCCAAAACACCAAAAAATGTTAAAAGGGCCCTAATTGCACCTAGGTTTTTTACTCCATACATTTCTGCCCACAAAGAATTAGACATATTCTCAGTAAAGCCATTTGATAATCCAAGACCTGCCATGTAAAGATATAATACAAATATATGATTTGAAAATAACATCACAATAA
>CACLZM010000006.1 GCA_902611415.1 uncultured Alphaproteobacteria bacterium
GTGTGTCCCATAAGCCCTTGTCCAAAAAGTCTTAAAAAATAAATTACAAAAAAAAGAAGAATTACATTAAACACAATACTTGCAAAAAAACATGTTATCGAAAGACCTAATACAATTGCTAAAGTATATTTTTTAAGAGAGACCGTATCTATAAGTTTGCCAGCCCATATAATAGTTAACGCACTTAAAATTGTAGCTATTGAATACAGACTGCCAAATTGAGTATTACTTAAGTTAAATGTTTCTCTAAAATCTTCACTAAAAAGAGAGATAAAAAATGTTTGTCCAAATCCTGATGCGAATGCTATTAGAAAGCCAAATATTAATAAATTTGAATTTTTATTTATAAAATTAATCAAAACAAGAGGGATATTATGATTTAATGACTATATATCAATTATAATAAAGAAAGGGACTACTGGTGAGCACAATTAAAAGAACCGATGATGATAATCATCCAATTATAAAGGAAGTCTATGAAGATATTAAACAATCAAGAAACACAACTTATATAGGTAATTTTTGGAAATATTTAGCATTCGACCCTCAATTACTAAAAAATGTTTGGAGTGATGTTAAAGATTTAATGGTTAAACAAACCACAATTCCAAATAAAACTAAAGAGATGATTTATATGGCAGTCTCTATAACAAATAATTGCTCGTATTGCACACACTCACATACAGCTGCAGCAAAAAAACTTGGGATGACTGAAGAAGAACATTCAGAATTTTTAAATATTGTAGCTCTTGCAGCAAAAACAAATCAACTGGTCAATAGTATACAAGTGCCAGTAGATGAAATATTTGATGAAGACATAGAAAAATAATCCAATGGAATTTTTAATATGGTTTTGGAATGCAGGTGAACTTCTGATGATTATAGGTATTGGGATTATTATAATTGGATTATTATTTTATAGAAAAAAAAAATAAATTTTTAAGTTATTAATTAAATTATTTTATTTATGATCTCCAGAATTATTATAATATTAAATAATGTATTACGATGATGATAATAATGACGATAATACGCTGTTAGGCAGACTTACTGAGCTAAATAGAGCCCTAAGTCAAATGATGAGAAACACCAGCGAAAGAAATATTGTTGAAAAGTTACATACTTACCAACTTGCTATAAAAAAAACTCTAAAAATTATGACTAAAAAACAGCTTAGTACTATTTCCGAGTCCTCCAATGAATACGAAGATAGATTAGAACGAGGTGACTTTGACTAAATTTTTAGTCTAAATTTTTAAAACCGTAACCTGTTTTTTTCACTCTTGTTTTAAAATAATTCTTATTAAATTTATTAATTGTTGGTTTTGTATTAATTTGTTTAGCAATTTTAATGCCAGCTTTTTTAAGAGAAGAAACCTTTGTAAAATTATTTGTGATAATATTGACTTTATTTACTTTTAATAACTTAAGTATCTTAGCAGCAATATTAAAATCTCTTTCATCATCTAAAAAACCTATGTTGTGATCAGCATCAATAGTATCTAAGCCTTTTGACTGAAGAGAATAGGCCCTCATTTTATTGGCTAGTCCTATACCTCTCCCTTCTTGATCTAAATAAAGGATAATACCTCCTTTATTTTTAACCATATAGTTTAAAGAATTATTTAATTGTTCTCCGCAATCGCATTTTCTAGAGTGAAATATATCCCCAGTAAAACAAGCTGAGTGAATTCTAAGGTTTGTTGGTTGTTTTAAATTTTTTGGTTTAATTATGATCGCAATATGTCTTCTAGCACCAATATATGACTTAAAAATATTAAAAGTAGTAGATGCAACATTTGGTAAGGGCACATTTGCACTTGAAACTAATCTGATGCTATTAGTTATAAATTTATTCTGATTTTTTAACTCTTTATGGTTAAATCTTAATAGACCAAGTTGTAATATTAGATTATCAATATTTTTATAGTATTTAGAATTAATTTTTTTAAATACAAGTGAAGGTATTACCTTCGCATTTTTAGCTATATCTAAACAGACATTATGGAAGTCTTTACTTTTGATATAAGGCTCATCTTTAAATAATATTTTATTTTGATCAGATAAAGGGTTAATGAATAAACTTAATAAAGATTTGTTTAATATTTTTTCATTTATTTTTATATAAATATTTGTTGATACTTTATTCTCAAATATTGATTTTGCTTTTTGTTTTGTGATTAAAAGATATTTGTCTTTTTGTAGATATTGATTGAATTGATTTAGAATTTTATTGTCCGAATGTTCAATATTAAAGAACATCCAATAATTTTTATTTTCTTTGATAACTATTGGTCTTCCGGTTCTAAGCTCATTGATAGCTCTATCAATAAATGTGCCAAAATTTGATTTTAAACTCATAGACTATATATATACTCAATAGCACTTGATACAGATGAAAAATGATAACAAAGCATAATATTTCTTCACTATTTGAATTTGTAAAAAAACAAAAAAAATCAAATATCTTAAGAATTGATTTAATTAACAAATCGTTTGTACTTAGTCAACATTCTAAAACCAATCATATTTTAATTGATAAAAATGGCGTTAATTTTAATTGTAAGATTGAAAAAAAAATAAATGAAATAGCACAAATTTTATTACCAATATTGATGATAAAAAAAAAATTCTATATCGGTCAAATTGGGCAAAGCTTAGACGGTAAAATTGCACTTTTAAACGGCAATTCTCATTACATTAATGATAAAAATAGTATTTCATACCTTCATAGTCTTCGTTCAGTGTGTGATGCAGTTATAGTTGGTGTAAATACAATAAAAAAAGATAATCCCTTGCTCACTACAAGAGCAATTAAGGGCTCAAATCCTCAGAGGATAATTATAGATCCGTCTCTAAAATTAACAAATAACTATCAAATATTTAAAGATGGTTTTTCAAATATCATATTTACACACTCTAATATTAAAAAGAATTTAAAAAACACACAAATTTATAAATTACCTGAAAGAAACTTCACAAATCTTATATACAAACATATAAATAATTTAGGTTTTAAGTTCGTATTAGTAGAAGGTGGTTCTAAAACTATATCTAAATTTCTTGAGAATAAATTATTAGATATTATGCAATTTATAATAGCACCTACAATAATTGGTTCTGGTATTAATTCTATAAATATAAAACCTATAACAAATTTAAAAAAAGTTATTAGAACAAAAAATAAAATTTATAAATTTGGCGAAGAAATAATAGTAAGTTTAGAGTTTTAAAGCTAAAAAATCTTTATTTCTTAGAAATAATTTTGATTTATTTTTTTTAATATTTTCCCTTCTAAAATCTAACCATCTATCTAATGATATCTTATTTTTTTCAAGTACATTTTCACAAAAATCTAAAAACATATTTTGAAATTTTTTATTCTTTGATACATCCCAACTCGAGTCAAAAACAAATGTTTTATGTGACTTAGAAAACAATTTATTAATTATTTGACTACAGTTTTTACCAACTGCTTTTTGCCCAATACCCTTATCTGACTCCTGATCTTTATTAAATAGATTTAAAACGTACTGATCATCTTTATGTTTTGGGTGAAATTTAAAAAATCCATCATAATTGATCGAAAAATATACAGCTTTTGTATTTAGATTTTGTTTTTTAAATCCTAAATACCAATTTTTTGGCATTATATCTAAATACGCAGATCCTGTAATAATATCGTATTTTTCGAATTTAAAACTTTTTATATTTTTGATTAAATCAAATTTTTTATAATTTATATTTATAATCTTATTCTTATTATTTGTTTTTTTCTTAAATTCTTTAATTGACTCAAATGATATGTCTATCATATCCCATGATTGTCTTTTTTTAAGTTTGGGGTACAAATATCTATAGTTGGAACCTGTTCCACAACCTAAATCAGCAATAGACAATGTTTTGTAGTCTTGAAAATATTTATTAATTTTTTCTATAATTTTTTTATTTCTTGAAACTTTATCAATTTTCTCTCGAAGAAATAGCCAATCATTATTAAATTTATGCATCTTTTATTATCTTGATAAAAAGATCCCCAGATTGTGTTGGTGTTAAAAATTTTCTCTTATTTTGTATTAATTTTTTTGATAAATCTGAATTAAATGCATTTTTAGTAATTAATTTTGATAAACTTTTTTCTTTAAAATTATTTAAGTAGATAATTCCATCTTTTTTTAGAGTACTCATAATTGTTTTAGTTTTATATGTAATAATCATTTTTTTGAGTTGAAGGGCATTAGCAAGTGACATACCAAAACCTTCATATTTACTTACTGAGACATAGAAGTCACACTTAGAATATAGTTTTGATAGTAAATTAATCGATACATTACTATGAAACTTAACTTTTTTACTTAATCTATAATTACTTATAATTTTTAGTAATCTATTATAGTATTTACTATCTCTAGTTATATCTCCTACAATATTTAATTTTATTTTATCCATGTATCTTAATTCGTTTAAAAGATAATGATAATTTTTTCTCTCAATAATACTTCCCACAGATAGTAAATTTATATTTTTATCCCTTTTTAATTTATATTTTTTTAATTTTTCTATTCCAGGTTCTACAACTTGAATTTTTCGCTTATTAATTTTAAATTTTTCAAAAATTAGTTGTTTTGTATCATTTGAAGTGACAATTATTTTTTTCGTTCTCTTATATAATTTTTTAGCGTTCTTAAGAAAAAATTGACTTTGATTACCATTAAATTCTAGATAAAGAGGGTGGTGTATAAGAGCTATTAATACAAATCTATCTAAATAGTTTATTATACCATCAATACACTCAAAAACTAATCCATCAAAAATTAGTACTGCATTATCTGGTAATTTTTCTAAAGTTTTTTTTAGATTTTTTAAGTCATTTTCTTTAGGAAAGGGAAAGCTGTTAGCAAGTTTGATAGCATTTAAATTGAATTTAATTTTTTTTGCTCTTTTTAATATATTTTTTTCATAAATGTAACCACCTGTTTTTGTATTAATATCACCCGGATAAATAAAATAATAAGATTTATTGTGTATTACTGATCTCTTGTTCATAAGAAGCCCAAGCTACATTTGACTCAGTTAAAATAATTTTAATTTTATGCAACTTGTTAAAATCTTCTATGTAATCTTTTTGTAATTTATCGCATATTCTATCAAAAATATCTTTAGCAAGAAATTCCGTAGAGGTGATAATATTTTTAAATTCTTCAACTTCGTCTAAATTTTTATAACTATAAAATTTTAATACGTCAGAGAGAATTTCTGTTACAACCCCGAGATCCATAATAATGTTATATTTGTTAATCTCTTTTGCATAAAACTCAGCATCAACTATGTAGGTCGCTCCATGCATATTCTGTGCTGGTCCAAAAACCTCACCCGGGAGAGAATGTGCAATTAAAATATTATTTCGAACAGTAATTGAATACATTTTAATACTTTATAGCATGCATTATGCTTTCTGGATTATTTAATATTGAAATATAATCTTTCTCTAAGTCCTGAAAGTCACTTTCAGTATTTATTAATTTAAGAAGCTGGTTATTAGATAAAGCATTAATTGCTAAATTCAATCTCTTTTTATAATCATATTTTTTTGATAAATACTTTGGAATATTTGAAACTTGAGAACTAATAATTTTTAATCTCTTTGAGTGAAAATTACCTCCTAAATTTATATGACCTTTTCTATTTCCATACCAACTAGCCTCAATAAATTTTCCCTCTAAATTTAATTTTTTTAGTGATTGGTTTAATACATCATAATTAGATGTTGTATTAATTATAACATCTAAGTTTTTAATTTTTTTAAAATTAATAAATTTTAGTCCTAAAATATTTGCAAATTTCTTCTTTTTAATATTTATGTCAGTAATAAAGACATTTTTAAATTTTAGTAATTTATAATAGTAGGCAGTTAAAATACCAACAGAGCCCATCCCTATTATCAATATTTTGTTATTTAATTTTGCTTGAGTATCCCAAAAGATATTAATAGCTGTTTCCATATTTGCTGTTAGTAAATATTTTCGAATATCACCATTACCTTTTAAAATATTCACATTATTTATATCAATCTTAAATAGTGACTGATGGGGGTAAAGGCAGAATGTATTTTTATTTAAATATTTTTTTGGGCCTTCAACTATTTTACCAACATTAATGTAACCGTATTTAATTGGAAAAGAAAAAGATCCCTCTTGAAAAGGAGATTTCATTATATCGAACTGATCTTTGCTAATATTACCTGATGCTACTAATCTCTCAGTGCCCTTACTGATTCCTGAATAAAGAGTTTTTACAAGAACAGTTTTAGAATTTTTTTTATAGCTTAGTATTTTTTTCTTAATAATTGGTTTATTTTCATTCTTAATCCATAGAGAATAAGTTTCCATAATAATTATATAAATGTTAAATATCACTTATGCTATCAAAGTTTTGGTCTGATTTAACATCAGCAGACATTAGTAAATTAGGTAAAAATAAAATACTTATTCTGCCATTTTCATCTGTAGAACAACATGGAGAACACCTTCCATCAGGTACTGATAAATTAATATTAGATGGAATTTTAAATACTTTTATTAAGAAATATCCCAAACTTAATAAATATTTAATTCTACCAAATATCTCTATAGGTTCAGCGAGTGAGCATAATAGCTTTGAGGGCACTCTATCTTCGAACTCTACAAATTATATTGATTATATTATCAGCATAGTTGGTGAGTTATGTATTCGTAGATATAAAAAATTTATCTTTTTAAATAGTCATGGCGGACAAATTAGTCACTTAGATATAGCTGCTAAAGAAATTAAAAGTAGATATAAAGCTGTCGATATTGTTAAGGCACATTATTTTCTATTTAAAGGTTTTGAAAAAATTATTCCAAAAAAGGAATTACTTTATGGATATCATGGAGGTGAATTTGAAACATCAATAATGCTCCAACTTTATCCAGAATTAATAAAATTAAATAAAATTAAAAGAAACAAACTCTCATCTGACTTTAAATCTAAAAAAATAATTTCTTATGAAAGAACAATTAAAAGAACTTGGAATACAAAAGATTTGTCCAAGACAGGTATAATTGGAAATCCTACAAAATCCTCTGCAGATAAAGGAAAAAGAATTCTAGATCTTACATCAAGAACCTTAAAAAAAATAATTGATGAAATGAAGTAGTGGAGGCCCACCCCGGAATCGAACCGAGCTACAAGGATTTGCAGTCCTCTGCATAACCAATCTGCCAGCGGGCCATAAAACTTAGCATAACACTTTTATTGATATTTGTAATCGGGATTAGTGCCAGATGTGTATTCTATACCATCAATTACTACTTTTGGCCAAGTACCAATTCCAATAAGTTTAGGTCTTGACTCCAGATAATCTAAAATACCTTGAATCTTTTCAAAATCGCTCATAAATTTTTTTAACTTTGGAAAGTTATCTAAAATTTTATCATCTAATAGCAATGCTAGTGAAACATGATGATAAACATTAAAGTCACAATAAAATGCTCTTTCTCCTAAAAAAAAATTACCTTCATATTTACTTAGTAACTTCTCAAAATTTGTAAAAGCTTTGGGTAAAATTTCATTTAAAAGATTTTTTTTATTCTTTAAGTGCATTTCACCAACCCAAACATTTATTGTTGGATTTAAAGGAAAAAATAAATCATGGGCAGACTCAAATATAGAGTCAGCATATGCAACCATTTCCTCATTATTGGGGATATTGTTTGTAAGTTTAGCTATATATCTTGAGATAGTATTGCTTTGCCATATTTCAATTTTTTCATCTATAACAAGCAAAGGTAATTTATGAAAAATCACCTCTTTTTTGACATCACCCCATGGTTTTTTAAAATAATCCCATGCCATTTCATATGAATATTCTATACCCGCAGTATTTAGCATCATCCTTGGAGCCTCACATAAAGCTCTAAGATTGAAATAGATTAACTGTAGTTTAGACATAAAGTTTATATTAATATTTTTATATTATAAATATTTATCATGAAAACTAAAAATTATTTATCTGAAGCACAAAATTTTCTGAAGAGAAATACACAAGTAAAATCATTTGATATTGTAATGCATGATTGTAATGGTGTAGGTCGTGGAAAAATAATTAGAAGAAATGAGTTATTAAATTTGTATAAATCAGGTAGGCAATTTCCTCTTTCATTACTTGGAATGGATATTACTGGTGAGGATACACCTGAAACAGGATTGATTTTAGAGCAAGGTGATGGTGACATAAAAGCTTGGCCTATACCATCATCACTTAAGTTATTGCATAACAGCAAACCACCAAGAGGTGAGTTATTCATGAACATGTATGATATTGATGGAAAAAAATTGTTAACAGATCCAAGAAATGTTTTGGAAAATAAAATTCAAGATTTTAAAAAAAAAGGAATTAATTTTTATGCAGCATTTGAGCTAGAATTTTTTCTTGTTTCAAATGAATTGGATGAGTATGGAAAACTAAAACCAGCAAAATCTATACTTGGAAAAAGAGCATCAATTAAAAAGACAGATGTCTATTCAGTAGATCATCTCCATGGTATGTTACCTTTAATTGATGATATTTATGAAGCTACAAAACTTGCAAAAATAGATGCTGAAACTATTATTTCAGAGTACGCGCCCGGTCAATACGAATTAACATTAAAACATCAAAAATCGTTATTAAAAGCTGCTGATGATATTTTAAGGCTAAAAAGAATTATAAGAGCACAAGCAAGAAAACATGGAGTCACTGCATGTTTTATGGCAAAACCTATGGAAAATATTTCTGGTTCTGGAATGCATTTTCATATTTCACTTTATGATCAAAAAGAAAAAAATATTTTTGCCGAAAAAAATAACGAAAAAGTTAATAAAAATCTTAATTATGCACTTGGGGGTCTTTCAAAAACCATGGGTGAAAGTATGTTGATATTCGCACCAAATGCTAATAGTTGGAGGAGGTTTGTTTCAGGGTCTTATGCACCAACAAAGCCTAATTGGGGAGTAGATAACAGATCAGTTGCTTTTCGAATACCAAGTAGTAATAAAAATAATAGAAGGATAGAACATAGAGTCTCAGGCGTTGATGCAAACCCATATTTAGTAGCCTTAACTATAATTTCAGCAATTGAATTAGGAATTCAAAATAAAATTTCTCCAGATAAACAAACAACCGGAAATGCTTATTTAAAGAAAAATAATCAAAAATACAAAATTCCTTCTGACTGGAATTCATCAATTATGCTATCTAAGAAATCCTCTTTTTTAAAACAAACTTTAGGCCCAGAATTACATAAGGCGTTTATAGCCATTAAGGAAATGGAATATCATAAATTTGTTAGTACTATATCAGAATTAGATATTGATTTATATTTAGATGCTATTTAACTTTATCTAGAAAATCATTAAGCTCTTTTTCTTCCATTTTAATAAGATGTTTATCTTCAGGGTATGCACCACTATTAAAATCATCAACAAACATTTTAAAACCTTTTACTCTTAATTCTTGTAACTCTCTCTCTTTAATTTCTAAATCTACATATTTTTTTGCATGTCGAGGATAATGACCAACGTTTGTACCAAGTATATCATTACAAAATAAATATTGTGTATCACACACATCACCACAGCCCATACCCATAGTTATCATTTTAGTATTCTTTGTTATAAATTCTGCAAGCTCAACTGGTACTACCTCTACTTCTACGCAAGCTGCTCCAGCATTTTCGAGATCTTTTATTTTTTGATATACTTTAAAAGCTTCGTTTGATGTTTTTCCTACAGCTCTATAATTAGTCCATGTTGCAATATTTGGGACTAATCCAACGTGTGCAGTTACAGGTATTCCCTCTTTTGCCATAGATTCAATAAAGTTAATAGAGTGTGAACAATAAATAGCATCTGCTCCCATTTCCATTATTTCAAAACCTTTTTTTATTGCCTCTTGAGGAGAACTCACCAACCCATGTTTAAGACCAACAGATAAAAATGCTGTTGGAGCAACTTTTCTTACATCCTTGAAATGATGATCAGGCTCACAGGAAATTATTTCAATTCCTGCTTTGTAGGCAGCTTCTGCCTCTTTTGCTGTATCTATATGAGTTTGAGGCCACTTCTTTTTACCTTTTTGACTCCATAAATCAAAAACGGTAGTTCTTTTAGCCATTGTTATTAGATGGAACGGCTACTTGTAATTCATATGAAGGGTTTTTTGCTTGTTTTAAAATAGTAGGGATGATTTCAGAGTATGCTCCCCATAAACCTTTTTTTGCAGGAGGCATCTGATCTTTAACTAATTGGTGCAGTTTAGGTAAATTATGTGATGGCACAGTAGGGAACATATGGTGTTCAATATGATATTCCATCTGCCAATATAAAAAACTGAAGATCGGGTTTAAATGCATTGTTCTAGTACTATATCTATGATCTTTGATATTATCTTTAAGCCCAGTGTGTTGAGTTAATCCAAAAAGTCTTTTGAGTGTTATCCCATAAAAGTTTGGAAGTAAAAAATATAAAACCGGCAACCAAGACTGAAAAGCAATTGACATTAAAATTAATAAGATCCAAATACCAACATGTAATCTTGAAGAGTTTATGCATTTTTGATGTTCTCTTTCAGGAATTACCTGTTTCATTACTTCTGTTTTTTTGCCTAAAGCATGAAGAATAGTCTCGTATTGAGTTGTTTTTTTAAAATTAATTATGTCAAAGAAAGGTATGAATAAACTGAAAAAGTAAAAAACATCAGTTGGTCTTCTAATTGCTATTTCAAAATCGAGAGGATCATCAAAGTAAGTATAACCATGATGACGAAAATGTGACCATCTCCATCTTACTGGTTCAAATCCATTCATATAACTTCCAATTTGATAAAAAAAGTTATTCCAATAGTTCGTTTTAAAAGCTGTTTTATGTCCTGTTTCGTGCCAAATAGGATCTGCGCAATTCCATATATTTCCATAAATTAAAAAAAATAATAAAGACCACCAAGTCCCCCATGTCATATAAGCTAAAACACCGAATACAATTAAAGACCCAAAGAAAATAAACATGTGTTTAAAACCTTGATAATCGGACTTCTTAAGAAGCTTTACAAATTCTTCTTTATCAACGTCACAATGATGCCATTTGTCTAAGTCAACTTTCATTTACAAAAAAATACCATAAACTAAAAAAAAAATAAATAAGGTCAGACAAATGATCCTATTGCACCAGCTATGGCAAGAATCAAGCCTAATCTAGACAAAGACCCAGAATTTTTAATATATTTTTGATTGGGGGATAGGCTTTTTCTAGCTGATACATATAAATGCATATTTATAAATATTGCTGTTATTAAAATTAAGCTAGCTCCAAATAATTTCATATGAAAAGCCCAACCTAAATTAAATGAGCCGTATATTGCCAATAGCAAAATAATTCCAGTAACCCACATTGTGATGATAGCTAATAAAGATAAAAATGCTAAAACCTTAAAACCTTTAGCCAAATGAGGCTCAGGAACTTTACCTTCTTTTTTATATATAGATTGTATAACAGCACTACCAATACCTCCTCCTCCAGCAATAAACAGAGATATAAGATGAAGAAACTTACAAATGTATATAATCATACAAAAAAAAATATCATAATTTAATATTTATGAGTTAATATATTTTTAAAAGTTGATTAAAAAAAAGATTGTCACGATAGTCGGTGCTGGCGTCATTGGCGCTGGATGGGCTGCTAGAATGCTAGCATGTGGTCTAATAGTTAATGCTTATGACCCAAGTGTTAAGGCAAGAAAGCAACTATTATCAAATACCAAAACAGCTTTAAAAAGCCTTCAAAGATTAGGTTTAAACAAAAATGCAAAACTTAGTAATTTGAAAATTTATTCTGATCTCAGAGAGTCTCTTCATTCAACCACCTTTGTCCAAGAAAATGCTCCAGAGAATGAAAAATTAAAGAAGAAACTTCTCAAAGATATAGATAAATTATTGCCAAAAAATATAATCATTGCGTCTAGTTCATCAGGACTTTTGCCTACAAGAATTCAATCTTTATGTAATTATCCAGAAAGAGTTTGTATAGGACATCCATTTAACCCTGTATATTTATTACCTCTTATCGAGTTGGTATCAGGAAAGCAAACAAAGAAAAACACAATTACCGGAGCTAAGAAGTTTTACGAGGGAATAGGAATGAAGCCTTTGATTGTAAAAAAAGAAATTGAGGGTTATATATCTGATCGCTTACAGGAGGCTCTTTGGAGAGAGGCACTTCACATAATTAAAGATGGCATTGCTTCGACTCAAGATGTTGACGATGCGATTGTTTATGGACCTGGATTACGATGGTCTTTTATGGGTGTTTGTCTAACTTTTCATCTTGCAGGAGGGCAAACTGGTATGAAACACATGTTAGAGCAGTTTGGACCTGCTCTTAAATTACCTTGGACTAAATTAAAGGCGCCAAAACTTGATGCAAAACTAAAAAAATTAATGATTTCAGGCACAAAAAAACAGTCAGGAAAATACACTATTAAAGATCTAGAGGTGCAAAGAGATATTTTTTTGATTGAAATCATGAAAACTTTGAATAAATATCAAAGAAATAATTTTCCTAATTGGAATAAAACATTTAATAAATTTTAATATGAGCGAAAATCTTTCAATTAAAACAATCGATAAAAATAACAAGTCTATTTTGGTCGATTGGAGTGATGGTTTTAAAAGTAAATATAATTTCTTATGGTTGAGAGATAATTGTCCCTCTGAAGTACATCCTACAGCTCGTGAACGAACTTTTAATTTGCTTGATGTATCTGAAGATATTCACCCTAAAAATTACTCTCTAAATAGTGAAGGTAATCTTGAGATTGAGTGGAGTGAGGGAGGGCATAAAAGTGTTTATGAGAGAGATTGGTTGAGACATAATTGTTATTCTTTAAAACACAGTCGAGAGTACGTTTCACCATATAGGATTTGGGATAAATCCATGCAAGATACATTTACCGATATTCAAATAGATTACAGCGAAATAATTAGTAGTGATGATGGTTTAAAAAAGTGGTTACAGCAACTACATTTTTTTGGTATTTCAATTGTTAAAAACGCTCCAACAGATGTAAATTCTGGTTTTGATATCCTGAAAAATATAAGTCACACTCGAGAAACTTTTTTTAAAACACCATTCGAGGTCATTGATATACCTAACCCTAATAATTCAGCTTATACTGCTGCAGGTCTAAGAAATCATATTGATTTACCATATTATGAGATAGCTCCAGGATATCAGTTTCTTCACTGCTTAATAAATAATGCTACTGGGGGTGAGTCAGTTGCTGTAGATGGTTTTAAGGTAATTGATTATTTAAAAAATAATCACCCAAATGATTATGACGTACTACTTAATACGTCTGTAAAATTTGTAAATAGAGACTACACAACTAATACAATTAGAGTAATGCATAAACCTATAATAACTCTCGATCACAATAATGATTATAATGATATTAGGTTCAGCGTTGCTTACATGGGAGTTATGGACTGCCATCCTGATCAAATGGATCATTTTTACTCAGCATACAGAAAGCTTTTAAGCTTACTTCATGACCAGAGGTTTGAAATTAACTTTCGTATGCAAGCTGGAGATATTTTTAGTTTTAATAATCGAAGAGTGTTACATGGTAGAAAAGAATATGATGCCAATTCTGGAGAAAGGCACCTTCAAGGTTATTATATGGACAGAGATGAAATCTTGGGTCGCTTAAATTATATTGAAAATTTAAATCCTTAAATTTAATAAAAATTAAAATAAAAAATTCAAGTGTTGTTCAAAGATTACAGCAATATAAATAAAAAAATTTATTAGGATTAGTTATGTTAAAAGGTAAAAGAAGCAATAGATAATGAGATAATTTTGTTAAGTAATGTCTTAAATTACTTACTTTGGTGGCTTCATCTTTTTAACCTCCATCCTTAAACCTATCCTCTAGGCGATTCTATCTTATCAAATAAATTGGATTTTGTATTTTTTAATTTGTGAATATTATGAAAACTTTATTTTACGCAATGTTCATTGTCCCAAAATTTATTAACCTTTGGCATTATTAATGGCAGTTTAGCAATAACAGTAGGTCCAAATTTTTCTATATCTCCAGTTGCAAGAACGTAATTACCCATATTTATTTCATTGAAAACTTTAATGTAGTATGAACCTGGTTCGTAAGTTACTGTACTTTTAAAATCTTCACCTATTTGTGGCCCTATCCAATACCATTTTTTACCATAGGGCTCATACCATTCCCACCACTCAAAATTTTTACCATCAACTTCCTCGATGACACTTAACTCAAGGTCTTTACCTTCTAAAATACTAAATGAGAACTTTCTAAATGTATTACAATCATCAATTTTTGGAACAGTAATACCAACATAAAAATTAAATTTCTGATCAGAATTTATTAAGTAATAATGTGGATCACCATTTAATTTAGAGTATATTGCTTTTGATATTTCTGGTTTTTCTATTAGATATGCCTCATTAGGTTTATTTGGGTTTGAGTCATTTATTACAGGTTGATGAGCATAGGATAATGAATTAAAGGTAATTAAAATAAAAACACTAAAAAATTTCATAGTTTAATTTACACTATTATTTTATATGAGGCGAATATGATCTATGAAAAACAATTAATTTTGTTATAAATCAAACTTTATCATGAATTTTGAACAAGCAAGAACAAATATGGTTCTTAATCAACTAAGAGCTAATCGTATAAAAAACTCATCCTTAATTGAAAAAATTGAATTATTTCCAAGAGAAAACTTGTATCCAAAATCTTATAAACATTTGGCTTACTCTGATAAGATTATATTTTTAGATGATGGTCGCTTTATTCTACCTCCTTTAACATCATTTCATTTATTACAAGCTTTGGGAGAGATTGATGATGAGAGTATTTTAGAAATTGGTTCTGGATTTGGTACATCAACATCAATTATAAATAAATTTTCCTCTAATATTGACTGTATAGAGTCTTCTATGCAAATGACTGAAGTTTTCAAAAATAGTATGAAAGACGGTTTGTTCAATGCCTCTTTATTAGATTTAACGATAGAGGAATTTTTCAATAACAAAAAGCCAAATATTAAAAAATACCAAAAGATTATTATTAATGGTTCACTTGATGAAGAGCCCATAAATATAATTAAAAATGCATCTGATAATGCAGAGATAGTTTGTATAATTGATAACCAAGATTTTAAACATAAGATTGTTAAATATATAATAGTAGGAGGCAAATCGAATAAGTTTGTTATAGATGAAGCTTCCTCTTCTTATATTTATAAATATGTTCAATCCGAACCATTTGTTTTTTAGCAAATGGATGATTTTCAAAATAAAAAAGAATATGAAAATGAAATTTATCAGCTTTGGTTAGACAAAGAATGTTTTAAACCTAAATACAATTTTGATAAAAACTTTTCTATTTGTATACCTCCCCCAAATGTAACAGGGTCGTTGCATATGGGACATGCACTTAATAACACTATTCAGGATATTTTAACAAGATATCACCGAATGAATGGATTTAATACTCTTTGGCAACCTGGAACAGACCATGCAGGTATAGCGACACAAATGGTTGTGGAAAGAAACTTAGCTGAGAAAAATATTTATCGTAAAGACCTCACAAGAGAAGAGTTCATTGAAAAAATATGGGAGTGGAAAGAATATTCAGGTTCCACAATCATAAATCAATTAAAAAGGCTCGGTAGTTCATGTGATTGGTCAAGGGAAAGATTTACGATGGATGACGGATTGTCATCTGCAGTTAGAAAGGTTTTTGTTAAATTATATAGAGAGGGGTTGATATATAAAGATCAAGCTCTTGTTAATTGGGATACCAAATTTAAAACAGCTATTTCTGATTTAGAAGTTGTTCCTACGGATGTGAGCACCCAAATTTACTATATAAAATATCCAAGCTCTAATTCTGAGAGTATAACTGTTGCAACAGTTAGGCCGGAAACAATTTTTGGTGATGTTGCTATAGCAGTTAACCCCAATGACAGTAGATATACTTCATTAAATAAAGAAACTTTTACTATTCCTTTAACATCAAGATCTATTCCACTTATATTTGATGAATATTCTGATCCGGAAATGGGAAGTGGTGCAGTTAAAATTACCCCAGCACACGATTTTAACGATTTTGAAATCGGTAAAAGGCACAACTTAGAACTATTAAATATTCTAAACGAGGACGGATCATTGAACGAAAATTGTCCAAAAGAATTTCAGGGTATAGATCGATTTGAGGCAAGAAAAAAAGTTGTTCAATTGCTAAAAGAAAAAGGTTTTTTAGAAAAAATTGAAGATTATAAAACTACAATACCATATGGTGATCGCTCGAACACTGTTGTCGAACCTTTTTTAACTCATCAGTGGTTTTGTAATGCTGAAGAATTAGCAAAACAGGCAATGAAAGTTGTAAAAGACGGTGATACAAAATTTTTTCCCTCAAATTGGGAGAAAACATACTTTCAATGGATGGAAAATATAAGACCATGGTGTATTTCTCGACAAATATGGTGGGGGCATCAAATTCCAGTTTGGTATGGTCCTGATGGAAAAGAATTTTGTGCAGAAACTGAAGAAGAAGCAAAAAATTTAGCTGTAGACTTTTATAAAGCGGATAAAATAATTTTAAAAAGAGATCAAGACGTCTTAGACACCTGGTTCTCCTCAGCTCTTTGGCCTTTCTCTACATTGGGATGGCCCAACAAAGAACAAACATTAGATACATTTTACCCTAATTCTGTACTAGTTACGGGTTTTGATATCATCTTTTTCTGGGTTGCCCGCATGATGATGATGGGTAATAAATTTATGTCAGAAACACCTTTTAAAACTGTTTATGTTCATGCTCTAGTTCGTGATGAAAAAGGTCAAAAAATGTCAAAATCAAAAGGTAATGTCATAGATCCTTTAGAAATAATTGACAAGTATGGTGCAGATACACTTCGCTTTACTCTAACATCATTAAATACACCTGGAAGGGATGTAAGGTTAAGTGAGCAACGCATAGCTGGTTATAGAAACTTCGTTACTAAAATCACCAATGCCTATAAGTTTGCTGAATTTAAAGGAATTTATCCATTTACAGATAATGGCAAAGTTAACCCTAACCATATTTTTAATATTTGGATTATAAATGAGTTTCAAGAGTTATATAAAAAAGTTCAAGAAAATTATGATAAATACTATTTTCATGAAGTAGCTAATCAACTATATCATTTTACATGGCATACTTTTTGTGACTGGTATATTGAACTTTCTAAAAATCTTTTAGACGACAATCAATTTAGAGATGAAACCAAACAAACTTTTCATTTAGTATTTAATTCTTTATTGCAACTTTTACATCCAGTGATTCCTTTTATCACTGAAAAATTGTGGGGTAAAAATAATAAAGATATCTTGATGAGTCATCAGTGGGACTATGTTGATCTAAAAACGGAGAGTGAACATGTATCTAAAACAAAGTTATTTATTGATTTTATAGAGGAATACAGGTCAATAGAAAAACTTTTTGAAATCAAAAAAGAAGATACTGTAGAAATTTTTTCTAAAAATCAATTAATTCAAACAATTTTAGAAGACAATAAAAAAACATTTGAATTTTTAACTAGAAAAAAACTTTCATCATCCCATAAAGACAACAGTGTTACTTTACCTTTTAAAGAGTTTGATTTTGAAATTTCCACTAGCCAAATTGATAAATCTAAAATCAAAGAAAAACTTCAAGAAAATAAAAACTCTTTGGAAAAAGAAAAAAATACGATTGATAAAAATTTATCAAATGAAAATTTTGTATCAAAAGCTCCAAAAGATCTCATTGATCAAAATAAAGAGAGACAAAGTTCAATAAATATGGAATTGTCTAAAATTGATAGTATATTAATTAATATTCAATAATGGTTGATAAAAGCAAATTACCAAGTAGACATGTTTCTGTAGGTCCTAAAAGTGCACCACATAGAGCTTTTTATTATGCTATGGGCATTACCGAAGAACAGATTAAACAACCTTTTGTCGGTGTAGTAACTACATGGAATGAGTCTGCCCCTTGCAATATTTCACTTTCTCGCCAAGCTCAATCAGCCAAAAAAGGTGTGTGGGATGCAAAAGGTACACCAAGAGAATTTACCACCATTACTGTTACTGATGGTATTGCTATGGGTCATGAGGGAATGAAATCTTCTTTAACTAGTAGGGAGATTATAGCTGACTCAACTGAACTTTCTGTAAGAGGGCACTGTTATGATGCCTTAGTTGGTTTAGCGGGGTGTGATAAATCTTTGCCAGGTTTAATGATGGCAATGCTAAGACTTAATGTGCCATCTGTATTTATGTACGGTGGATCTATATTACCAGGTGTTTATAAGGATAAGGACGTAACTATAGTAGATGTTTTTGAAGCTGTTGGAAAACATTCAACAGGAAAGATTTCAGACCAAGAACTCCATGACATTGAATGTGTTGCCTGTCCATCAGCTGGATCCTGTGGCGGACAGTTCACCGCAAATACTATGGCATGCGTTTCAGAGACTATTGGTTTAGCACTTCCAGGCTCTGCTATGACACCAGCTCCCTATGAAAGTAGAGATAAATACGCTTATGAAAGTGGAAGAGTGGTTATGGAATTAATCGAAAAAAACTTGAGACCTAGGGATATTGTTACAAAACAATCACTAATTAATGCGGCTGTGGTTGTTTCAGCATCAGGTGGATCAACCAACGCAGGTTTACATCTACCTGCTATGGCTCATGAAGCTGGTATTGAATTTACTTTGGAAGATGTATGTAATATTTTCCAATCAACACCTTATATAGGTAATTTAGCCCCTGGGGGGAAATATGTAGCTAAAGATTTATATGAAGTTGGTGGCGTTCCTGTTCTAATTAAAGCACTCATTGATGGCGGGTTGATTGATGGATCATGCATGACTGTTACTGGAAAAACGTTAGCTGAAAATGTAAAAGATGTGGAGTTACCAAAAAATCAAGATGTTGTTTATCCTGTCAGTAGCCCAATAACTAAAACAGGCGGCGTGGTAGGTTTGAAAGGTTCACTGGCTCCAGATGGTGCAATCGTAAAAATAGCTGGACTTAAAAAATTACAGTTCAAAGGAAAGGCAATTTGCTTTGATAGAGAAGAACATGCTCTAGACGCTGTCTTAAATGGTAAAATTAAACCTGGTCATGTTGTTATTATAAGATACGAGGGTCCAAAAGGAGGTCCAGGTATGAGAGAAATGCTATCTACCACTAGTGCCCTTTACGGACAAGATCTTGGCGAAGAGGTAGCTTTAATTACTGACGGAAGGTTCTCTGGAGGTACACGAGGTTTTTGTATTGGCCATGTAGGTCCAGAGGCTTATGATTGCGGACCTATAGCGTTAGTTGAAGATGGTGATGAAATAGAAATTGATGCTGAGAAAAATTTACTAAATTTGAATGTAGATGAAAAAACGTTATCCGATAGAAAAACTAAATGGGTTAATAAAGAACCAGAGTTTATGTCAGGTACTTTATGGAAATACATGAAAACTGTTGGACCTGCAAACCTAGGGGCAGTTACTCACCCTGGTGGTAAATTAGAAAAAAAGACTTATTCAGATATTTAAATCTATAAGAATAGGGCAATGATCAGAGGGTCTATCCATATCGCGGTATTCTTTTAATACTTTTAGTTTCATTATTTTACTTTTCAAAAATGGAGATAAAAGAAAA
Source organism: uncultured Alphaproteobacteria bacterium (assembly GCA_902611415.1). Taxonomy (GTDB): domain Bacteria; phylum Pseudomonadota; class Alphaproteobacteria; order HIMB59; family HIMB59; genus HIMB59. The sequence continues at coordinate 19,798 of CACLZM010000006.1, forward strand.
AAGTCTATTCTTATTCCTTCCTCTTTTCCAAATTTGTAAGTTTTATAATCAAAAAAAGTATAACTTTGTTTTTTTGGAGTAGTCTTGAACACATCAATTAGATCTAGATTTATTAATTTATAGAATTCTTTTCTAGATTGAGGTTGTGCTAAAGCATCATTTTTATATTTTTTAATATCATGAGCATCTTCATCATCTGGAATAACATTAAAATCTCCCATTAATAAAACTTCATATTCTTTTTTAAGTATTTCTATTTCTTTATAAAGTAATTTCATCCATTCAAGCTTATTTGTAAATTTATCTGTATCTATAGGATTTCCATTAGGAAAATAACAATTGAGGATTGCTAAATTTTTATCTTTTATAATGACTGTATTGTTTCTTGCTTGTGTCATATTTAACTTCTTTAAGGGATTTTCACTTAATGTTATTTCTCTTTTACAAGAAACACTTACCCCATTATAGCTTTTTTGAGTTTCAGCCACTGTTTTCAATGAAAATTGATTAAAAAAATTTTCTACGTATTCTTTATCTAATATCTTCAGTTCTTGTAAGCAAATTATATCTGGAGCTTCTGATTTTACTATTTGTTCTATTAGTGGTTCTCGTGCTCTTAAAGAATTTACATTCCAACTAATAATTTTCACAATTAAACGCTAAATGATGTGCCACAGCCGCAAGAATTTTTAGCATTAGGATTTGAAATAGAAAAACTAGAACCTATTAATTCATCTTTATAATCTAATTCAGACTCATTTATGAAAGTCATAGAATTCTTATCAATCAAAATTTGTAAATCTTTAAAATTAAATACATGATCTTTGGTTTCATTAATTACATTTTCACTTTTAAATACGTACTGAAAGCCAGAACATCCACCACCTTTGACTCTGATTCTAAAATATTTCATATTTTGATCTTTTAGAACTTCTTGAATTTTATTTATAGCTTTATCTGTTATATTAATACTTCCCATATGTTCAATAATTTATCAGCTTTACCAGAAAATTCAAAAGGAAGACTTCACGATGAAATAAATGATCATCGATCACTCTACGAGAGAGATAGAGACAGAATTTATCATTCAACAGCCTTTAGAAAACTAAAAGATAAAACACAAGTATTTATGTTTGAAAAAGGTGACTATTATAGAAATAGACTAACACATACTCTTGAGGTGTCTCAAATAGCAAGATCTATAAGTAGAAAATTGTCTTTAAATGAAGATCTCACAGAATGTATAGCGCTATCTCATGATTTAGGTCATAGTCCTTTTGGTCATGTGGGCGAAGAAATAATTACTCAAGAATTAGATGCAAATTTTAACCATAATTATCAATCATTTAGACAAATTACATTATTAGAAAAGAGATATATAAATTTTGATGGTTTAAATTTAACTTGGGAAACAATAGATGGCTTAATAAAGCATAATGGAAAAATTGAAGAAACAAATAGAAACTATGACTTATCAAAAAATTTTAAATTTGATTTAAATAAGAATCCCTCATTAGAGGCTCAAATCGCATCCTTGTCTGATGATATAGCTTACATAGCTCATGATTTCGATGATGCTTTAAGATCAGGTATTTTGACAATATCTAGTTTAGCTGAAAATAAAGAACAATTTAATTTTATAGATTTTTCATACATTGCAAACTTAGATAAAAGTATTGCAAGAAATTACTTTTCAAGGTCCATTATGAACTACTTAATTTTGGATCTTCTTAACGAAACTGAAAATACTCTTTCTAATAATTCACAAATACGATCAATTGAAGATGTTATAATAAACACAAATTTTTTGGTTAAGTTTAGTCCTCCAGTATTAGATAAAGTAAAATTTCTTAAAAACTTTCTATTTGAATTTTTTTACACATCTGATCTTGTATATAAAAATAGAACGCAAGCAGAAAAAATTTTAGTATCTATAATAAAATTATTAAATAATGATACCTCTATGCTTCCATCTAAATGGAAAGAAAAATTACTATCTGATACAGATAAGCAACAAATTATAGTCGATTATGTATGTGGTATGACAGATCAGTATGCTATAAATTTCTATAAAAAATATGTTACATAATTTAAAAAAATCTCTTTTTGAAATATTAATTAAAATTGATAAAAACGTTAGTATTAATTTTGATGATGTTGAAGTTGAAACACTTTTTGACAAAAAAGGTGATTTTACAACTAATGCTGCACTAAAATTTTCAAAAATATTTGGAAAAAATCCAAATCAATTAGCAGATATTATTTTAAAGAGTATTAACTTAAATAATTTTGAAAAAGTAGAAATTGCTGGACCTGGTTTTATAAATTTTTTTCTTAAGGATGAAAGTTTTAATCCTCAATTATTCAATAATAAAAAAGAATTTACTGAAAATGAAAAGGTAAATATCGAATTCGTATCTGCAAATCCAACAGGCCCATTACATCTAGCACATGGAAGAGGTGCAGTTGTTGGTGATATTTTATCTAATTTATTTGAGTATTTTGGACATCCTGTAACTCGAGAATATTATGTAAATAACACAGGAAATCAAATTAATGAATTTCTATCTTCAATACTTTATTCGATTTCACACACTTATAATCTCAATCTTAATGAAAAACAATTTTACAAAGGTGATTACATTAATGATATAGCAAAGAACTGTTACGAAAAATTTAAACCTTTATTTGATAATAAGCTAAGTTCCGATGAGAAAAACAATATAGTAAATTATGCTATAGAAAATCTTGTCAACCAGACGCTTCAAACACTTGGCACAGCAGGGATTAAATTCGATCAAATTTCATATGAAACAACCATTATGGGCAAGGGTCATCTCCCATTAATTCTTGAAAAATTTAAGCAAAAAGATCTAACTTACGAAGGTCAATTAAATGCACCTAAAGATTTTACGGGCACTTTAAAGGATAATCAGCTAACAATATTTAAATCAACTCTTTTTGAGGATGATGAAGATAGAGCATTAACTAAAAATGATGGCACTCCCACTTATTTTGCAAATGATATTGCTTATCATGAAGATAAGTTTCAAAGAGGATTTAATAAATTAATAAATATATGGGGCGCTGATCATTTAGGATATCTCAAAAGATTGTCATCAGCGATAACTTCTTTACACCCAAAAATTGATTTTTCAGTTGTTTTTTGCCAAATTGTCAATTTAAAACGCGATAATAAAATACAAAAACTCTCAAAAAGAGAGGGTAACATTTTTGAACTTAAAAATTTAATAGATGAAATAGGAATTGATAATTTTAGATATTTTATGTCTTACAGAAAAAATGATACTCACATGGATTTAGACATAGATTTAATAAAGAGAGAGAATAAAGAAAATCCTATTTATTATATTCAGTATTCTTATGCTAGAACACAATCCATTTTAAATAAGGTAAATAAAGTTGTTGATACACCCGTTATAATTACTTCAGAATTAAAAAATTTATATAAAAAATTATTGGATTGGGATAATGTAGTAAAATCTGCATATTTAAAAAAAGAAGTTCATTTAATAGCACACTACTTAGAGAGTTTGTCTTCATATTTCCATACATTATGGTCCTCCTCAAAAAATAAACCATCTGTAAAATTTTTAGATAATGAGAATAATATTTCTTTTAATATAATTAAGTTATTACATAATTATCAAAATGTCTTAGACGAAGGATTAAAAATTTTAGGTATAAAGCCTAAATTAAAGATGTGAAAAATCTAAAAATAGTAATAATAATTTTTTTTCTAATACTGACTTTATTATTTTCCTATCTGTTTTTTGATAATTACTTGAAGTATATTTTTTTTGATAATTTTATAACTATTACTGCTGATGAATTTGATTTTATAAAATGAACTTTCCAATAATTATATCCATAAAAAGTATTGCTTTATCTAAACAAGAAAAAAATTTTATTTCTAAGATAAAACCTTTTGGGGTAATAATTTTCGCAAGAAATATCAGTAATATCTCTCAAATTTCAAAGTTAAATCAATCAATTAAATTGTTGAGTAAAAATACATTAATATTTATTGATCAAGAGGGTGGTATTGTAAATAGATTTAAAAAATTCAAAGAATTTAATTTTTTAGATAATTTTGAGTTATATAAGATTTATTTAAGGTACCCCTCTTTATCCAAACAGTTAGTTTTTTTAAAGTCTTTCATAACATCGTATTATCTAAAAAAACTAAATTTTGATGTTAATACTGTTCCAGTCCTAGATTTACCAATTAAAAATACAATCCTAATGATTAAAAAAAGAGCTTTTGGACCCAATATTAATATCAATATAATTTTGCAGAAAATATTACTAGATAACTTGAGTTACTTTGGACTAATTCCAATAATGAAACATATCCCAGGACATGGTGTAACAAATAAAGACTCACATTTAACTTTGCCAATAACAAAATTAAGTAAATCTTCTCTTCAAAACCACATTAAAATATTTAAATATTTTAATAAAATACCTTTAGCAATGACTGCACATATTAAATATCTTTCGTGGGATAAAAATAACATCGCTACTTTTTCAAGTTATATTATTGATAACATCATTAGAAAAAAAATTGGGTTCAAAGGTTTAATTATATCTGATGATCTAGAAATGAATGCAAATATTTATCATATTAAGGATGCTATTAAGTTAGCTAACTTTTCTAAATTAGATGTTATTTTAGATTGTAGCTCTGATTTGGATAAATATAGTGAAATTATAAATTCGTTTAATGTTTCAAATAATTATGTAAATGTTCATAAATCCAATAAACTTCAGCAATATAAGAAAAAATTAGACTTTAAATCTATTAATATTAATCACTATCATGAATTGTATAATCTATTGTTAAAAATTAATGGATTCTAACCTAAATATAGACATTAAAGACTACAATGGACCTTTAGATGTTCTTTTAGAACTTGTTCATAAAAATAAATTTGATTTAAAAAATCTACCAATACTTAGTCTTTGTAACCAATATATTGCTTTTATTGTAGATTTAAAAAAGGTTAGCATAGAGATAGCATCTGAATATTTACTAATGGCTGCTATTATGGTCTTTTTAAAATCTAAATACCTTGTAAATAAAGATAAAGAAGAGGATGTTAAAAAAGTAACAAGATTTCTTACAAACCGATTAACAATACTAGAACTTGTGAATAAAAATAGTATTAAGTTATTCGAGCTTCCTAAATTCAAACAAGAATTTTTTCCAAATACACAAAAACATAAATTAAAAATTGAAAAAAACTTTGTAATTAAAGATAAGCTAATTGATCTTTTAAAGGCTTATGCAAATATTCATAAAAGAAATCAGCAATATACTTTAAAGTTTAGCTCGACCAAATTATTTACTATCAAGGATGGCCAAAATGTTATCTCTAAGGAAATTCTATCTAACCAAGATTGGTTTACATTAAAGAGTTTATTGCCAGATAATTTAAAATCTGACATTTTGAATAAATCATTTTTTTCCAGCACATTTAATGCTAGCCTTCACATGGCAAAAGAAGATAAAAATGAAGAAAAAAAAATAGTAATTAAGCAATCTTTTCCATTTTCTGATATATATTTAAAAAAAGATGAGTGAAACTTCACAAAAAATAGAAGCTTTAATATTTGCTTCAAGCAAGCCAGTTTCAGAAAATGAAATAAAAAAAAGACTAGATATTAATGAAGATATATCTGAAGTCATGTCCAACTTAGAAACTGCTTATCAACATAGAGGTATAAATTTAAAAAAAATATCCAATAAATGGATTTTCTTAACAAATACAGAAGTCAGTGAGATCTTTCATGAAAAAAAAGAAATTCAAAAAAGACTTTCAAAACAAGCTATAGAGACATTAGCAATAGTTGTTTATCATCAACCTATAACAAAATCAGAAATCGAAAGTATTAGAGGAGTTGTTATAGGGCAAGGAATATTTGATCAATTAATGGAGTTTGGATGGATAGCTCCAGGAGGTCGAAAAGAGGTTCCAGGTAGACCTATTCTTTGGGGTACCACTGAAGACTTTCTTTTACATTTTGGCTTAGGTACTCTAGATAATCTTCCTGGAATTGAGGAAATGAAAAACTCAGGAATATTAGATGAAAATTTTGCTTCAATGAATATTCAAGAGGTTTCAGATGATTTAAACAAGGATGAAGCATTTATAGATGATGACGATGAAGCAGAAACTCTTGATGAGTTCTCAAAAAGCCAATTGACTCAAAATAATGATACTTGATGTTAAAGATCTTCACCACTCTTTCGGTGAGGTGAATGCTATAAATAAACTAAGTTTTTCAATAGAGCACAATTCGATTGTTTCTATTTTGGGTCCCTCCGGCTGTGGAAAAACTACTTTAATTCGATTAATAGCTGGTTTGGAAGAAATTCAAAAGGGACAAATATCTTTTGAGGGTAAATTAGTTGCAAACGAAAAATTTAATACTCCCCCTGAGCAAAGATCAATCTCTTACGTTTTCCAAGACTTTGCATTATTCCCTCACATGAATGTAAAAGAAAATATTAGTTTTGCAGCAAGCTCTAAAGTGAATAAAAAACAGTTGATTGATCAAGTTATACAATTAGCAAAAGTTGAAAATTTTCTTGATAAATATCCGCATGCTCTCAGTGGAGGAGAGCAGCAAAGAGTAGCATTAGCAAGGTCAATAGCTGTTCAACCACGACTATTACTTTTAGATGAACCTTTTTCTGATTTAGATACTAATTTAAAAAAGGAAATTATTGATGACACGCTTCACTTAATAAATAGCTTGGACTCCTCTGCTATTGTTGTAACACACAATGCCGAAGAAGCTATGTTTCTCAGCAATGTTATTGTTGTTATGGAAAATGGAAGAATAGTTCAGATAGGAAAACCTCGTGAAATCTACTTTAATCCTTCTAATGTTTATGTTGCCTCTTTGTTTGGAGAGGTTAATATTTTTCAGACGAAAGTTCTAAATAATAAATGCGAAACCCCTTTAGGCTTACTAGATACAAAAAACTTTAAAGATAACCAACAAGTAAATGTAGTAGTTAGACCTGAGGCTATTAAATTGAATGTTGAAAAATCTCCTTTGACAAGTCCTAACTCTGGAGTTGTAGTTGACTCTAAATTTTTAGGAAATAGTGCTATAATTCATATGACAGTTAATGATAGAAATAATAATAAACATCACATTCATAGCAAATTGATTGGAGAATTTTTGCCTGCTCCTGCAAGTTCAGTATCTTTTTCATTAGATCTTAATCACGTATTCATTTTTCCTAGATAAGATATCAATAATATAGTAAAATTTATTTATGGGTGCTTTTAGCATATGGCATTGGATAATTGTTTTAATTATTGTTCTTTTATTGTTTGGTAAAGGAAAAATACCCACTTTGATGGCAGATATGGCAAAAGGTATTAAGTCATTCAAGAGCAATATGGCCGAGGATGATAAACCAACTAATCCAGATAAAGACGATCAAGACAATCAAAATAAGGACCAGTAATGTTTTCTTTAGGTTGGATGGAGATATCCATCATCCTAATTATTACAGTAATAGTTGTAGGCCCTAAAGAAATACCAACTGTTATTAAATTCTTAAAAAGTATAACTTCAGGTTTGGGAAAACTCTCCAGAGAATTTAAATCAACTGTAAATGAGATATCACATATAGAGGAAGTAAAAGATATCAAAAAGGAAATTTTAGACACTAAAGAGTCAATAGTAAAAGAGGGAAAAGAATTAGACGAATTTATCGAAAAAAGTAATGATCAAATTATGAGAGATGAAAATAATGACCGAAGCTGATAGCTCTATGAATTTCTTCGATCATATAAAAGAACTAAGACAAAAACTTTTATATGTCATAATTTTCTTTATTGTTACATTTATAATTTCTTTTTATTTCTCTCAATCAATATTTGAATTTCTAGCTAAACCTCTCACATCAATTTTGGGAGAGGGTAATGGATTAATTTATACAGCCTTACAAGAGGCTTTTATAACGAATGTTAAAGTAGCTTTTTTTACAGCAGCTTTTATTTCTTTCCCATTTTTATCAATACAGATTTGGTCTTTTGTTTCACCAGGATTACTTAAAAAAGAAAAACAAATTTCATTACCAACTTTAGTAGCTATCCCTTTTTTGTTCGTCCTAGGCGCTGCTGTTGTTTACTATGTTATATCACCGGTAGCATGGAAGTTTTTTTTAAGTTTCCAAACTTCACAAGCAGACGGTATCAATATTACACTTCAAGCTAAAATGAACGAATATTTGTCCTTGATGATGACATTTATTTTTGCTTTTGGGTTAGCTTTTCAATTACCTGTTATTTTACTATTACTTGTGAAATTTGGTATTCTTACTATCGCTCAATTAGTTTCATTTAGAAAATATGCAATTGTTTTATCATTTGTATTTGCTGCAATTGTAACACCACCTGATCCATTCTCACAAATTTCTCTAGCGTTACCCGTAATAATTTTATATGAAATATCTATTCTTGTTTCTAAATTTATGGCTAAACGTCATAATAAAAAAGAATGAAAATACTAATAAAAGATAGTTATGCACGATATTAATTTTATAAGAGATAATCCAGATTTATTTGATGAATTATTAAATAAGAGATTTATTGACCCAAAGTCTAATGAAATTATCTTACTTGATAAAAACAAAAGAGATATGTTAACTAAATCTCAAGAACTACGAGCAGAAAGAAAGAATTTATCATCTTCTTTTGCAAATCTTAACGACGGTGACAAAGCCGAATTACAAAAAAAAGTACAATTAATTAAAAATAAGATTGATGAACTAGAAAATGATATTTCAATAATAGATGAGCAATTAAAAAACAATTTATCTAGTTTACCAAACCTCCCACATAATGATGTACCTGTTGGAAAAGACGAAAATTCAAACAAATTAATTAAACAAGTGGGAAAAATTCCTTCTTTTAGTTTTACACCAAAGTCTCATTATGAACTTGGAGAAAACTTGGAAATGATTGATTTTGAACAAGCGGGGAAAGTCTCAGGTACTAGGTTTGTGTATTTAAAGAAAAAAATTGCCCAATTAGAGAGAGCTATAGCTAATTTTATGTTGGATAAACACACAAATGAATTTGACTATACAGAAATTAATCCTCCTAATTTAGTTAGAGACGCTGCAGCCTATGGAACTGGACAATTGCCAAAATTTTCAGAGGATTTATTCAAAACTAACACAAAACATTGGTTAATACCAACAGCAGAGGTCCCTTTGACTAATTTAGTATTAGATACAATAGTATCTGATAAGGATTTGCCCCTGAGGTACACAGCTTGGACACCATGTTATAGATCCGAAGCTGGAGCAGCTGGAAGAGATACAAGGGGAATGATAAGACAGCATCAATTTTCTAAGGTCGAATTAGTTAGCATAACTAAAGAGGATGAGTCGGAAAAAGAGTTGGAAAGAATGTTAAGTTGTGCAACTTCAATACTAGATGATTTAAAAATTCCTTACCAAGTTATTTTATTATCTTCTGGTGATATGGGTTTTTCTGCAGAAAAAACTTATGATATTGAAGTGTGGTTACCTGGTGAAGGAAAATATAGAGAAATATCTTCTTGTAGTAATTGTAATTCTTTTCAAGCTAGGAGAATGAATGCTCGTTATAAAGACTCAGATCAAAATAAATTTGTTCACACTTTAAATGGATCTGGTCTAGCAGTAGGGAGGACATTAATAGCAATTTTGGAAAACTATCAAAATGAGGATGGTAGTATTAGTATTCCACAGGTCCTGAAACCGTATATGGGGAATTTAGATAAAATCTCTAAATAATTATATTCTTACTTGAACAATAATATTTAAAAAATTGATAAGCAGACCTGCCTGTTCTATTTCCTCTTGAAAAGATCCATTTGAGTGCACTATTTTCAATCTCATTATCAAATTCTACTTTATAAAATTTACAATAATTTTTAATAATTAAGATGAAGTCTTTCTTACTTAAGTTATGAAAACTAATCCATAATCCAAATCGATCAGATAAAGATAATTTTTCTTCAATCCCTTCATCTTGAGATATTGCAGATGATCTCTCATTATCTAACATATCTCTCTTCATTAAATGCCTTCTGTTACTTGTGACATATATTAGAAATTCGTAGTTTGAGTTGTAAAAAGAACCTTCAAGAAAAGATTTAAATTGAATGTATCTTCTATCATTTTGTTCAAATGATAGATCATCAATAAATATTATGATTTTTTTATCGAACTTATAATTTAAAAAAATATTTGGTAAATCTGATAAATCTTCACTATTAATTTCTAATGTTTCAAACTTATCATATTTATGTGCATAGTTTTTTAATATACCTCTAATAATACTGCTTTTGCCACTTCCTCGCACACCCCATAAAAGACCATGATTAAACGCTAAACCTTCTAAAAAGTTTTTTGTATTTTCCTCTATTTTTTTTATTTGTTGATCAACACCGTACAAAAGCTTTAAATCAAGGACTTTATTGAATGGTATTTTATCTAAAGAATTTTTTGATCTATTCCAGCAGAGTAAATATTTATTTTTCAATTTTATGTTGACTTCATTGATGATTGTGAGATTTTAGTGCTTATTTTATTAATTTAAAGGATTTAAATCATGGAACAACTTGCAGGAATTCTACCACTTATATTAATTTTTGTCGTTTTCTACTTTTTACTTATTAGGCCCCAACAAAAGAAATTAAAAGATCACAAAAATATGATCGCAAATTTAAAAAAAGGTGATCGAGTCGTTACCCAAGGCGGAATTATAGGCAACATCCATTATGTAAATGATGATGGTACTCTTTCTGTAGAAATAGCAGATAACGTTCAAGTCAAAGTAGCTAAGGGTATGATAGCTGATATAGCAGCTAAATAGCTTAATAAACTAAATTAACATAATGATTATTTTTAAACAGTGGAGATTATGGGTATCTTTATTACTGTTAATAGGAAGCTATATATTAATTAAACCTAATTTTGAAAGTCAAACATCTGATAGCAAAATAAATTTTGGATTAGATATTCAGGGAGGTTTTTCATATTTACTGGAATTGAATGAGGAAGAATATCTTAACAATCTTTTAGTTAAAACATCTCAATATATTGAAAATACTTATTCTATTTCATCCGATATAGATAATGGTGAAATTGTAATATCTAAAAACCAAAATTTAGATGCTCTTACAAATATTGTTATACAAAATTTAGGTTTAGAAATTAATGAAAAATCAGATAAGCAAAATAGTTATATTTTTTCTAAACAAAGTTTTAATAAATCATTGTCAGATATGACTTTAAATGCAGTTGAAATCGTCAGGTCAAGAGTTGATTTTCTTGGTAATAAAGAATTATCTATACAAAAAGTAGGATTAAATAAAATTTTATTAGAAATACCTGGTGATTTGGATAATAACGTCAAAGAAGTAATCTCCAAAACGGCTAAATTAACATTGCACCTTGAAAAGAATAATATAGTTGGTTCTAAGACTTTTATAAATGAAGAAACTGGTGAACAAGTTAGAGTTCAAGAAATTCCAAATATAACAGGTGACTTTATTCAAGATGCATCACTTCAATATAATCAAAATGAACCAGTCGTTGCTTTTTCTTTTAATAAAGAGGGCTCAGATCTTTTTGCGAAAATGACTTCTGAAAATGTTGGTTCTAGATTTGCAATAGTTCTTGATGGTTCTTTAATCACTGCTCCAATTATAAGAGAGTCAATTACTGGCGGCAGTGGTCAAATATCTGGAGGTTTTACAAATGAAACTGCTAATAATCTTGCAATCATTTTAAAGTCTGGATCTTTACCAACTCAAATAAAAATAATTCAAGAAAAACAAATAGGCCCAACTCTCGGACAAGAAGGCGTAGAGAAAGGAGTTATAGCATCAATAATAGCTCTTATAGCTATTACTCTTTTTATGATTATTTATTATAAAATTTCAGGATTTTTTACAGTTATCACAATTATTAGCTGTCTGTCTCTACTTTTTGCAATGATGTCCTTATTAAATACAACATTAACACTACCTGGTGTTATTGGAATAGTATTAACAATAGGAATGTGTGTAGATGCAAATGTTTTAATATTTGAAAGAATTCGAGAAAATTTTAAACATAACATTGAAGATCCTAAAAACCATGGTTTCAATTCTGCTTATGTAACTATTCTTGATTCTAATTTAACAACATTATTTGCTGCTGTTTTTTTATTTGCTTTTGGTTTTGGGCCTATTAGAGGTTTTTCAATTTCATTAATTATTGGTATTATATCCTCTCTAATAGTTACTTACATAATACTAAAATTATTTATTAATATAACTTCAATAAAATACCTTGGACTTGAAAGATGATTAATTTTTACTCTTTTAAAAATAAATCTTATTTAGTCTCCCTTACTCTTATAATTCTAACAATTACAATTATTTTTTTTAAAGGATTAAATTTGGGAATTGATTTCAAAGGTGGATTGAACTTTGAGGTAAAATCAAACTTAACAACTAATCAGCTTAATGAATACTTTGATTTTATAGACTCTGATAGAGAAGTTTTAATTAAAAGAGAGGTTGGCAGTGATGTTTTCAGTATCAGAATAGAGTCAGGTGATAATAATCCTGTTTTTATTGAAGAAATAAAAAATATAATTGATCAAAACCCAGATATTGAAATTTTACTCTCTGAGTATATAGAACCAACTTTTAGTGAAGAACTCATAAAAAATTCTATTTATGCTTTAGCATCTTCTTTGTTGGTAATAGCTGTTTATGTTTGGATAAGGTTTGATTGGCAGTTTGCAGCATCAGGTATATTTGCATTATTACATGACGTTTTTGTAGCTATAGGCTTTATGTCATTATTTAATATCGAATTTAATTTAACAATGATCGCAGCTTTGCTACTAATTGCAGGATACAGCATAAACGATACTATAGTTTTATTTGATCGGCTTAGAAGTTTAACTTCAAACGAGGAAAATAAAGATAATTTTGAAACTAATGTTAACAACTCAATTAAATTAAATCTTCGAAGAACTATATTGACAAGTTTCACAACTATATTGGCATTATTATGTCTAGTTTTTCTTGCACCTGTTAATTTAACTGAAATGCCAATAGTTTTTATTTTTGGGGTTTTGATTGGAACTTTTTCTTCTTTATTTCTTGTGCTTGGAATAGTGGGGGATTTGAATTATGAAGCAGTGCTTAAAGCAAGAGACTCTTGATATTTTTTTAAATAAATACCTGTTTGATTATTTTTATTCTTAATTAGATCCTTTGGTTTACCTTCAAACAAAATATTCCCACCTTTTTCTCCACCCTCAGGTCCTAGATCTATAATCCAATCACTCGTGTTAATAACATCTAAGTTGTGTTCTATTACAATTACAGTATTTCCGTAAGACACTAATTTATGAAGTATCTCTAAAAGTTTCTTTATATCATCAAAGTGAAGTCCAGTTGTAGGTTCGTCTAAAATATAAAGTGTTTTACCAGTTTGACGTTTTGATAATTCTTTAGAGAGTTTAATCCTTTGAGCTTCTCCACCGGATAGTGTTGTTGCTGATTGACCAATAGAAATATACCCTAAACCAACATCTTTTAGTGTTTTAAGCTTTGAATATACTTGTGGATTATTAATAAAAAATTCTTCAGCATCATCTACTGTCATTGATAAAATATCATTAATATTTTTTTTATTGTATTGAATACTTAACGTTTCCTTATTATATCTTTTTCCGTTACAAACTTCACATTTAACATATACAGGAGCTAAAAAATGCATTTCAATTTTTTTTAATCCATCACCCTCACAACTCTCACACCTACCTCCTTTAACATTAAATGAAAATCTGCCAGGTTTAAAACCTTTAACTTTAGCCTCTGGTAAATTTGCAAACCATTCTCTTATTGGTGTAAAAAGCCCAACATAGGTAGCTGGGTTTGATCTAGGTGTTCTTCCAATCGGTGATTGATCGATATTTATAACTTTATCAATATTTTCTATACCTTTAATGTCCTCATAAGGGAGTGTTTTTATAATTTTTTCATAAATTCTGTTATTAGCAGCTCCATACAAAGTCTCATTAATTAATGTTGACTTTCCACTTCCAGATACACCAGTAATAGTTATAAACTTACTTAAAGGAAATTTTACACTCACATCTTTTAAATTATTCCCATTTGCCTTTTTAATTTCAATAAATTGTTTTGATGGAATTTTATTAAGAGTGGGCGGATACCTACCAATTAAACCTCTTATATAACTACTAGTTAAACTATCTTTACTATTTAGTATTTTGTTAAATTCTCCATTAGCTACAATAGATCCACCATTGATACCCGCATACTTACCGATATCAACTACATAATCTGCCTCTCTAATAATATCCTCATCATGCTCAACGACTATTATTGTGTTTCCTAAATCTCTTAAATTCTTAAGAGTATTTATTAGTTTTTGATTATCTCTTTGATGAAGTCCTATTGAAGGTTCATCTAATACATATGTAACTCCAGTTAAACCAGACCCAATTTGACTTGCTAATCGAATTCTTTGAGATTCTCCACCAGATAGAGTAGAACTTTTTCTCGATAAACTTAGGTAATTCAAACCAACTTCATTTAAAAAATTTAATCTAGAAAATATTTCTTTTTTTAATGGAGCTGCTATTAGTTTTTCCTGATCATTTAATTCATTTTCAAATTCATTAATCCACTTCAAAGAATTAGCTATGCTTAAAGAAGTAAAGTCAGAAATAGTTATATTATTAATTTTAACACATAGTGCTTTTTCATTTAGTCTTTTTCCATTACAGTCATGACAAGTTTTTGAGTTTCTAAATTTTTCAAGCTCCCATTGCCTCCACCAACTTGATGAGCCATCATAGATATCATCCATAATATTTATTAAACCATCAAATTGTCTTCCACCAAAAAGAACTTCATTTTGAAAAGATTTAGGTATTTTAGACCAAATAACATTTTCTAATTTTTTTGAATTAAACATTTTTTTAAGCTTTGGAAATATTCGTGATTTTGATCTTTCTGACCAAAAATTTATTGCTCCATCATTAAATGATAAATTTTTATCTGGTATCAATATATCTTCATCAAATGTATCTATTTCTCCAAGACCATCACACGTTTTACAAGCTCCATATGGATTATTAAAACTAAATAATCTAGGTTCTATCTCATCAATACTAAATCCACTTACGGGACACATGAATTTATCAGACAATGTAATTATATCATTTTCATCAATATTAAATATCTCTACACTTCCTTCACTTTCTTTTAAACTAATTTCAATACTATTTGCTAATCTATCTCTATTATCTTTTGACGGTATTATTCTATCAATTACAACACTAATAGAATGTTTAAAGTTTTTGCTTAATTCGGGTAATTCTTCTTTTTGATAAATTTTGTTATTAATCAAAAATCTCTCGTAACCTTTTTTAAAATATTCCTCAAAGAGTTTTTTATACTCTCCTTTTCTCCCTTTAATTAATGGAGACATAATCATTATTTTTTTTGAATTAAATTTTAAATTAACTTCATCTATCATTTCTGAGCTAGTTAAGCCTTTGATTGGTTTTCCCGTTGCGGGTGAGTAGGGGACACCAACTCTTGAGAATAGAACTCTTAAATAATCATAAATTTCAGTTACTGTTCCTACTGTTGATCTAGGGTTTTTTGAAGTTGTTTTTTGATCGATTGAAATAGCAGGAGATAAACCTTCTATTTTATCAACCCTAGGTTTATCCATCATGTCTAAAAACTGACGAGCATAAGCGCTAAGTGATTCGATATACTTTCTCTGTCCTTCTGCATAAATTGTATCGAAGGCTAATGTTGATTTGCCAGACCCACTTACACCAGTTATTACAACGAGTTTGTTTTTTGGTAAATTTAAATTTATATTTTTTAAATTATGTTCATGGGCGTTATGAACAATAATGTGAGTAAGTGGTGAATGTTTATCCATTAAATTAGATATCAATTAAAGGGCTTTTAATATATATTAATATTACCTTTTAATAAAAATATTCATGGCTGGATCAGTAAATAAAGTAATTCTTCTAGGTAACTTAGGTAAAGATCCTGATATTAGAGCTACAACAGCTGGATCGAGACTTGCGAGTTTTTCAATCGCTACCTCTACGAAATACCGAAACAAAGACACCCAACAGTTAGAGGATAAGACTGAGTGGCACAGAGTTGTTGTTTTCAATGATAAGTTAGCTGATATTTGTGAAAAATATTTAAGGAAAGGTTCAAAGATATACATAGAAGGTCAACTTCAAACAAGAAAATGGACTGATAATAATGGTGTTGATAAATACACTACTGAAGTAGTTATTCCAAATTATTCTGGAGTATTAACGATGTTAGATACTCGTTCTCAATCATCTGTTAGTGATGAAAATAATAGTAATCAATTAGACTCAGCAGCAGATGAAGCAATGGGTGGTTCAGAAACATCTACAGCTGAACAACTCGATGATGACATTCCTTTTTAAAAAAATCATTGGCTAAAAAGAAAAAAACTAAAGCAAAACAGTTAGATGTTTTGGATACTAAAATATATCCAAACATAGATATTACAGATGAATTAGAAAAAAGTTATTTAGATTATGCTATGAGTGTCATAGTCTCTAGAGCTTTACCCGACGTTAGGGATGGATTAAAACCAGTTCACAGAAGAATACTTTACTCTATGTATGAGTCTTCGTACCACCACAACAAACCTTATAAAAAATCTGCAAGAATAGTTGGAGATGTTATGGGTAAATATCACCCTCATGGTGACTCTGCTATATATGAGTCTATGGTTAGAATGGCACAAGATTTTACAATGCGTCTCCCCTTAATAGATGGCCAGGGAAATTATGGTTCTATGGACGGAGATCCTGCTGCAGCTATGCGTTACACAGAAGCTAGATTAGATAAAATCTCATCTTTTATGTTAGAAGAATTAGAGTATGAAACAGTTCAACTTAGACCAAATTATGATGAAACATTAACAGAACCTAAAGTTTTACCATCAAGATTTCCAAATATTTTTGTAAATGGTGCCAGTGGTATTGCAGTTGGAATGGCAACAAATATTCCTCCTCATAATCTTGGTGAAATTATAGACGCTACTTTACTTCTAGTAGATGAACCAGATACAACTTCTAAACAACTTCATAAGATCGTTAAAGGGCCAGATTTTCCAACTGGAGGAATTATATCTGGCACTGCTGGTCTAAGCTCAATGTATGAAACAGGTAGGGGAAGCGTTACAGTCTTATCTAAACTTCATGAAGAAAAAATTAAGAATAGAAATGCAATTATAATTACAGAAATTCCTTACTTGCAAAATAAATCAAAACTTTTAGAGCGTATTGCTGACGTAGTTAACAATAAAACGATAGAAGGTATTAACGATATTCGAGATGAGTCTAATAAAGAGGGTGTTAGAATTGTAGTTGAATTAAAATCATCTGCTGTGCCTGAAATAATAAAAAATCAGCTATTTCAATATACTCCCTTAAAAACCTCATTCAGCAGTAATATGCTTGCATTAAAAGAGACAAAGCCTTTAACGCTTAATTTAAAAGATGGCCTCACTTATTTTATTAATTTTAGAAAAGATGTTATTACAAAAAGAACTGTATATAAACTTAACAAAGCAAGAGAAAAAGCTAATATTTTAATTGGATTATCTATTGCTGTTAATAATATTGATGCAGTAATTAACCTTATTAAAAAATCTAAAACTCCATTAGAGGCTAAAGAAAAATTATTATCAACAAAATGGACAGTAAAATCAAATGTTACTCAATACATTAAGTTAATAAATCCTTCTTTTAAGTTATCTGGATCTAAGATACTGTTAGACGAGGAACAAGCTAAGGCTATTCTAGAATTAAGACTTCAAAAGTTAACAGCTTTAGAAAGAGATGATTTATTTAATAATTTAAAATCACTTGTAGAAGATATTAATACATATCTCAAAATATTAAATTCAGATAAGCAACTATTAAAATTATTAAAAAGTGAATTGACAGAAATTAAAGATAATTTTTCTACAGTTCGAAAAACTGAAATTCAAAAACATGATATTGAAGACATAGATACAGAAGATCTAATAATAGAAGAAGATGTTGTAGTTACAGTTTCCCATCAAGGTTACATAAAAAGAGTTTTAAAATCCTCTTACAAAGTTCAAAAGAGAGGTGGTAAAGGTAAAAAAGCTATGACTACACGAGATGAAGATTTTCTTGAACAAGTATTTGCTGCCACTACTCGTGACACAATATTATTTTTTACTTCAGTTGGAAAAGTTTACTCTATGAAAGCCTATGAATTACCTGCTGGCACACCTACTTCGAGGGGAAAAGCAATTGTTAATCTTATTCCAATAACAAAAAACGAAAAAATTTCTTCTATTCTTTCATTGCCAAAAGATATTGAAGATTTTGAGAATTATAATTTAGTTTTTGCTACTAGCCTTGGGAACATTAGAAAAAATAAACTAAAAGATGTTGCAATGAGTGGTTCAAGAAAATTATCTAGAACAGGTAAGACTGCCATTAAACTTAAAACAGGAGATAGGTTAATTGGTGTAATTTCTGTTATAGAAAATGATGATGTACAACTTGCAACAACAAATGGTAAATCAATAAGATTTGCCACAAAAGATTTAAGAGAGTTTTCAGGATTAGGCTCTGCTGGTGTAAGGGGGATTAAATTACCTAAAGATGATAAAGTTGTATCGGTATGTAGTTTACTTCATAATAAAATATCTATAGATGTAAGAGAGTCCTATTTAAAAGCAAAAAATGAGGCTAAAAAAGATATATCAAAAATAAACAATAAATTTAAAGAACTTGCAAATACTGAAGAGTATCTCTTATCAATTACTGAAAATGGTTATGGTAAGTTAAGTTCTGCTTATGAATATAGAATTACTAATAGAGGTGGATCGGGAGTTACTAATATTACTGTTACCCCTAAAAATGGAAGAGTTATTCAATCATTAAAAGTAAATTTGGATGATAATATAGCTTTAATTTCAGATACTGGTAAATTATTAAGGTGTAATGTTGGAGATAACATCAGAGTAGTTGGAAGAGTTTCCCAAGGTGTCTCTGTATTTAAAGTAGATGCAAATGAAAAAATTGTCTCTGTAGCAAGGTTAGAAGATTAAAATGTCAAAAATTGGTATATATCCGGGTTCATTCGATCCAATTACTTATGGACATCTTGATATTATTCAAAGAAGTTTAAGTGTAGTTGATGAATTAGTTATAGCTGTTTCAAATAATAAGTCTAAAAATCACCTAATATCTATTGATGATAGATTAAATTTAATCAATCAATCAATTTCATCTCTTCCAGAAAAAGATTTATCAAAAATTAAAGTAGAAAAATTTGATAATTTACTAGTACACTATGTAAAATCAAAAAATGCTTCATTAATTATTCGAGGTTTGAGAGCTGTTTCAGATTTTGAGTATGAGTTTTTAATGACTGGAATGAATAGATCGATTGATAAAGATATTGAAACTATTTTTTTAATGTCTTCAGAAAAATATCATTTTATATCATCGAGATTTATAAAAGAGATACACAAGTTGGGTGGGGATATTTCCAAAAGTGTACCAAAACCAGTCCTTGATTTCTTAGCAAAAATTTGAAATGTTCACAATTATTCTACACGGGCCCATAGCTCAGCCGGTAGAGCACCTGACTTTTAATCAGGGTGTCGCAGGTTCGAATCCTGCTGGGCTCACCACTTATACCTATGATTAAAGTTTATTTAGCAGGAGAAATTCACACTAATTGGCGTGAAGATTTAATTCAATTGTGCAATTCTGCCAATTTGAAGATTCAATTTTTCTTTCCTGTCACTAATCATGAAAATTCTGATAATTGTGGAGTAGAGATATTAGGACCTGAGGATAAAAATTTTTGGAAAGATAATAAAGGTGCCAATATTAATTCTATTCGTACAAAAAAAGCTATAAAGGATAGCGATGTAGTAGTTGTTAAATTTGGCGAAAAATACAAACAATGGAACGCTGCCTTTGACGCTGGATATGCATCTGCTCTAAACAAGTCAATTATTATTATACATAGTGATGATCATCAACATGCTTTAAAAGAGGTAGATGCAGCAGCTTCTGCTGTAGTATCTAATAATGAACAAGTGGTTCGTATTTTAAAATATGTCCAAGATGGATCTCTTGAAAAAGAAATATGAAATATAATAAATCGACCAACTGTTTATTTATCGTTATAATCTGAAATATGCTTGATAAAAGAAAATTTTATATAAATGGTGAATGGGTAACTCCATCAAAAAACTCAGATTTTAATGTAATCAATCCAGCTACAGAAGAACCTTATGTAAGTATATCTTTAGGAAATGAAGATGACACTAACAAGGCTGTAGTGGCGGCAAAGAATGCCTTTAATTCATGGAAAAATTCACCTGTACAGGAAAGAATAACTTTACTTGAAAAGCTATTAAAGATTTACAAGAGAAGATTTAATGAGATGACCCAAGCCATTTCAACTGAACTTGGTGCTCCCTTAGATTGGGCATCATCTGCACAAACAGCCTCCGGAGAGTCACATATTGAAGATTTTATATTGAGATTAAAAAAATTTGAATTTGAAACAAAATTTAATGAAAATTCTAATAATTATATAGTTTATGAACCTATTGGTGTGTGTGGTCTTATTACACCATGGAATTGGCCTATTAACCAAATAGCTCTAAAAGTAATACCAGCTTTTGCCACTGGCTGTACTATGATTTTAAAACCATCTGAAATGGCACCTCTGTCTGGTTTATTGTTTGCTGAAATGATACATGAGGCAGGTTTTCCTGCTGGTGTTTTTAATTTAGTAAATGGAGATGGATCAGGTGTTGGATCTCAAATATCCAGTCATCCTGATATAGACATGGTTTCATTTACTGGCTCTACTAGAGCAGGTAAATTAATTTCAAAAAGTGCAGCTGACACAATTAAAAGAGTTTGTTTAGAGCTTGGCGGTAAGGGAGGTAATATTATTTTTGCTGATGCATATCCCAATGCTGTTAGAGATGGTGTAAGGAATATAATGAGTAATTCTGGTCAATCATGTGATGCACCTACACGAATGTTAGTTGAAAAATCAATTTATGAAAAAGCTGTTGAGGAAGCTGCAGATGAGGCTAAAAAGATAGGCGTAGATTTACCATCTAAATCAGGAGATCATATTGGTCCTGTAATTAATAAATCTCAATTTGAGAAAATACAGTCGTTAATTCAAAGCGGTATAGACGAGGGTGCAACACTTGTAGCTGGTGGAGCGGGTAGGCCATCAAATCTTGAAAAAGGTTATTATGTAAAACCAACTGTATTTACAAATGTTAGTAATGATATGAGAATAGCTAAAGAGGAAATATTTGGTCCAGTGCTATCCATTATTCCTTTTGAGTCTGAAGAAGAGGCAATTTCGATAACTAATGATACACCATATGGATTAGGTAATTTTTTACAAACTGAGAATAAAGAAAGAGCTAGAAGAGTTTCAAAACAATTAAGGGCTGGTGTAGTTCAAATCAATGGAAATGCTCCTGACGCTGGAACACCTTTTGGAGGCTACAACCAATCTGGTAATGGACGAGAGGGTGGAACGTGGGGTCTGCATGAATATTTGGAAGTTAAAGCAATTAGTGGTTGGAAATAGATGATAGGATTTGTCATGGTTGGAACAAACGATCTTGATAAAGCTACTGGGTTTTATGATACCCTTCTTGATACTATTGATTTAAAGAGAATTGAAAAAACTGATACTTATGGCTCCTACGCCCCTAAATCAAATCCCGAAGCAGTAGAATTTTATGTTACAACTCCTTTCAATGAAGAAAAAGCAACAGTTGGTAACGGAACTCAAATTTCTTTTTATATAAATAATAAAGAAGCTGTCGATTTATTTCATTCTACTGCAATAGGTTTAGGTGCAAAAGATGAAGGCGCCCCAGGTGAGAGATATGAAGGTGAGTATTATTCTTATATCAGAGATTTAGATGGCAACAAAATTTGTGGTTACACTTACCTTAATAAATAGAGATTTATTTTTTTTTATGTCTTATTCTGATATTGAAAATAAATTGAACTCAGGAAAAATTATTATTCTTGATGGTGGGATGGGTGCTGAACTAGAAAAACTCGGAGCATCTATGGATAATAATCTTTGGTCTGGCAGATGTTCTGTAGATAATCCCGAAATCGTATACAAAGCCCATCAAAATTTTATTCAATCAGGCTCAGATATAATTACGACTAATACTTATGCTAGCACTCCAATTTCAATGAAAGAATATGGCTATGAAAACCATATCGAAGAATGGAATAAAGCGAGTGTAAAAATAGCTAAAAATGTTATTGATAATTCTAATTCTAATGTATGTGTAGCTGGTTCGGTTTCTACATAT
Source organism: uncultured Alphaproteobacteria bacterium (assembly GCA_902611415.1). GTDB lineage: Bacteria > Pseudomonadota > Alphaproteobacteria > HIMB59 > HIMB59 > HIMB59. The sequence continues at coordinate 42,323 of CACLZM010000006.1, forward strand.
GGTAGTTGGGATAGAATTGAACCAAAATTCCTAAAACCAGGTTTTTTAAAACAATTAAGTATTTTATCTGAAGCAGGTGTTGATTTAATTATCCTTGAAGCAATGACTTCATCGACAAGAACCATAGAGACATTATTGGATTGTTCTAATGAATTTGATATTTCAATATGGCTTTCAATATCGTGTGCATTGGACAGAGATAGAAATCAACTTATGCTTGGATATCAAGAAAGTATAAGTAATTCTGAAGCATTTTTTTACGGTGATTTTGAAAATTCTATTAATGAATTTAAAAAAATTCATGATGGTCCTATATTAATAGCTCATTCCGATATAAAGGTGATAAATCAAGGAATTCAAATAATCAAAAGTAATTATAATGGTGTTATTGGGGCATATCCGAATAACGGTTTTTTTAAAAAACCACATTGGAATGTAGTAGAGAGCATCTCTCCACAAGAGTATTATGAAGAAGCTAAATTATGGGTTGAAAGTGGAGCACAAATTATAGGTGGTTGCTGTGGAGTCAGCCCTAGTCATATTAAAGCATTATCAGTTTTAAAGAATTAATTTTTAAGTTAATTCTGTTTCTTTGTAAGAAGATGTATCTTCCATTAACAATTTAGTATCAATATTTATACCTAAACCTTCATTGTCCTCTATTTTGATAAATCCATCTTTTATTTCATAGTTTTGATTACTAAATTTTAACGAGTATGGAATATATTCAGGAAAAAATTCTGCCATTTCTGTATTTGTAAAACTCATACATACATGTACCATCGCAGATGCTGCAATTGACATAGAATTCCAACAATGAGGAGAGACTGTAACTTTTTTTTCATGAGATAATTTTATTATTTTTATCATATCAATAATTCCCCCAACACCTGAAATATCTGGATTGAAAATATCAACTGCATCTAAAGCTAAAGTTTCAATAAAATGATTTAATCCACATTGCTTTTCACCTGAAACAATTCTCAAATTTGTTTTCTCTCTAATATCTTTAAGTGATCTTGTTGCTTCACCATCAACTGGTTCTTCAAACCAATAAGGTCTAAATTCCTCAACAAGTGAAGCTAGTTTTAATGATATATTTGTATCTTTAGGGCAGGCTAAATCTAACATAAGAGGTATATTATAGCCTAAAACATCTCTTATTTTTGAAACACATGTTGCTGCTTGTTCAACAGTTCTATTTTGAAGTGGATATATTTTAATTCCTCCATAACCATCTCTTAGCGTTTCTATACATCTTGATGATAATATTTCATCATTTTTAAAATCCTCACTCCATATTGTTGCATAAACAGGAACTTTTTCTCTATAATCCTTTGATAATATTTTATAAAGAGGTTTTTTTTCTTTCTTCCCCTCTATATCCCAAAGACTCATTTCTATAGCACTTGTTGCAGCGGAAAAGTCAATTCCACAATGTCCATCAGCAATTAAATTTGACTCTCTATAAAATCTATCTGGTGTTATGTCTTTTACATGAGATAAAGAACTCATTAAATTATGAATAATTTCTACAATTCCTTTTTCTCTTGCGGGTAATGAAAAAGCCTCACCCCAGCCCTCAAAACCATCAGTGTTAGTTAATTTTAAAAATATAAATGGTTTTATTTGTGACCATCCATCTTTAGTTTGTTTTGACTTAGTTATCCATGTCTCCACTTTTCTTATGAATGTCATTATTTAAAATTTTTCTATTAATTTCTTTAAATGATTGTCACTTACACCACAACATCCACCAATGATTTGTATTTGATCATCAATAAATTCTAGACAAGAATTTGCAAATTCATCTTCATTACATGTAGCAATAGCTTCATGTGTGCTTGTATCAAATTTATGTATTTCTGGATAAAACATCATAGGGCCACTCCAGTGATCTTTTATAATTTTCAAGCCACCATAGCTATCTTGAAACCACGTGTGCATAATACCATAAACATCTCCCCCAATATTTGTTAATTTTTTTATAATATCTTCAAATAAAATTATATCATCTTCAGGTAAAAATTTTGGTTGTTCTTGATATATCTTTTCATCATAAATTAGTGATTTTTCTTTTTCAGCTTTAAAATTTCTTCCTACTATCGTGTTATCATATTTACTTACACAACAACTTAATCCAACCCATACAGGTAAACCAGTTTGCATAGCAGCATTCAATAATAATTGAGAGTGGTCTATGTCTAATAACATTTCTAATATTAAAATATCTACACCAGAATTTTTTAATGTGTTAGCTGCCTCTATATAATTCTCTTCTTCTTGTTTAAATGACGGAATAAACCTTGGATCAGGTACAAATTCATTTTCTTTTAAAGCAAAAAAATTGGAGAGACTTCCAGCTATAGCAACCTGATTTTCCTTATTACAGTTTTTTAATGCTTTTCTTGCTAATCCTACAGATTCAGTTAAAAATTCTATAGTTTCATTTTCACGATTTAAACTTTGTAAAACGTGTCTATTGGTTGCAAAAGTATTAGCGGTAATGATATCACATCCAGCATTGATGAAGTTTTCATGAACTTTTACAACAATATCAGGAGATGTAATTGTTGATAATGCTGCAAAAGCAGGGCTCATATCACCACCTAATTTAGCAATTTCAGAACCATTTCCACCATCGAGGAAAATTTTTGAATTGTTATTTAATTTTTCTTTATAAATCATGATTTTTTTGTGTTTGGCGCTAATACTACTGCTAAAATTCCACCAAGCACAATCATTGAACTTCCTATTATTTCACGCCAGCCAAAAGGCTCATCTGTCAAAATACTAGAACTGGTCACACCAACAAGTATTTCTGATAAAAAAAGAATGGAACACAAACCTGCACCTAATTTGCTAGGAGACCAGAATATTACTATACCTGTGGGTATAAAATAAAAAACAGATATAAAGAAAAGAAATGAAGACATTGCAACGAAAGAGTCTATTGTAGGCATAGGTCCTAAATAATCTTTTAAAAAGAAGCCAGCGACAATGTTAAATAAAGTTCCATAAAAAAAGAAAGAAAAAATTGTTGGAAATACACCATCTGTCTTTGCGATTTCTAATTTTATCATCCCGCCAGCAAATAATGCCCCTCCAGCAAAAGCTAACCAATCACCAGCGTTCTCTGGTAAAGGTATTATCGTTTGCTTACTAAATACTACCCATAGCCCCCCTAGAGCTAAACCAAGTGTTATAGCTCTTTCTATCCCAGGTCTTTTTTTTAAAAATAAAATTTCAAAAATAGTGGTCCATATTGGTGTCATGTAAAAAAGTATCAATGCTCGAACTACATCAGTTAAAAGAAAACTCAACGCATAACAAATAAAGCCACCCCCACAAAGTAAGCCTGTTATCGGTAGCTCTAAACCAAAAGTTCTTCCATTAATTTTACGCCACACTGCAATTGGAGATAAAATTAAAATTCCAATAATCATTTGTGAGATAGTTCCCCAACCACCAGTAAGACCACCATCTTCTAATATTCTTTGTGGTAACCAATATATTCCCCATGATCCAGCTGATATAGCAAGGGCAGCTGCTATTTTATAATGATGAGGATGCCTCATTATTATTAATCTAACAGAGGTTTAAACTTACTAAAGTTAAATATTTCCTCATATTTTTTTGCAAAAGCAAATAATTGTAAATCATTTTTACTTTTTCCAATTATCTGCATACCCATTGGCATACCAAGTTCATCAAATCCGACAGGTATAGTAAATGTCGGTAATTCAAGAAGACTAGATAATATAAAAATTTCTAACCAACGGTGGTAAGTATCTAACTCAAAAGAATTTATTTTTTCAGGGTACTGTTGATTTTTATCAAACGGAAATAGTTGTGCAGAGGGTAAAGCCAGAAAATCAAAGTTTTTAAAAATATTTTCAATTTGTTCTGCACACCTTTTTTTTTGTTTATAAGCACTATCTAAGTCATCATCTTTTATATTTTTTCCTTGATTGTACTCCCATATAGCTTGGTAAGTCATTGTATTAATATCTTTTATGTTCATTGCTAAAGTATCTTCGTAAATACTTTTTGATCTAAACGTAATCCAGCTATTCCATAGAGCTTCATTATCAAAATCTGGTTTTAATCTTTCAATTTTTACATTCAAGTTTTCTAATTTTTTAAGTTGAGACTCACACATATCTAAAATTTTTGTTTCAATTTTATAATTGTTATTCATATTAGATAACCAACCTATTTTGATATTGGTTAAATCTTGATTTTTTATTTTTTGATTTTTAAAAAGTTCCTTTAAATCAAAAGAGTAGTTATCCCTTGTATCACTTCCAATCATTTCATCTAATAAAAATGCCATATCACTTGGTGATTTTGCTAAACAACCAGGTGTTGTGAGTATGGGAATTTTTGATATTTGGTTCCCTCTATCTACTGAAATTAAGCCAGGTGTAGGTCTGTATCCATAAATATTTGCATATGCTGCTGGTCCTCTACATGACCCCATTTGATCAGTGCCGTCCGCAAATGGTATCAGTCCTGCTGCTACAGCAGTGCTGGCTCCTCCACTTGATCCTGCTGCAGATTTTGTATTATCATAATAATTAGAAGTTGGGCCAAACAATCTGTTTATTGTATGTCCACCAACACCTAATTCTGCTGTATTAGTTTTTCCAATTATAATAGCTCCGCTTTTAATTAGACGTTCTACAAATAATGAATTTTTTTTAGGAAAATAATCTTTTGTTCCAGGATAGCCATATGTTGTTTTAATGCCAACCACATCACTTAAATCTTTAATAGCTATAGGAATTCCATTTAAAGTATTATCAAATTGAGTTGAATTATCTTTATTTATAGCTTCTTTTATAAGATCCCCTCTATCCTTGAGAAGCACTATTGCATTTAAATCTGGATTAAATTTTTCAATCCTATCCAAATAGTATTCCATTACCTCTTTGATAGATATATGTCGCTGATTAATACTGTGTATTATTTTTTCAACAGATTGATCCTCAAGCATAGAGGATTAGCGAGCTTGTTTTATACTTTGAGTAACAATTTCTTTCATTTGCAACAATGATGCTTCTTTTGGATTTGTTGCATAGGCTTGATCCTGCATTGCTTTTTTTGCAATCCTTTCAGCACAGTCTTCGGGAACATCAATTTCACTTAAACTTTTGGGGATATTTAATCTATCAAGTAACAATTCGATATTTTGAGTAAATTCATTTATTGTATGATTTTCAAATTGCATGGCTTCTGACATTCTTTGAACTTTCTCGTCCATACCTGGTAAATTGAAATGAAGAACAGGCGGTAAGACAATAGCATTCGTTAAACCATGATGAGTATTAAATTCTGCTCCAACCATGTGGGATATTGAATGAACATTACCTAATCCCTTTAAAAAGGATATTCCTCCTAAATAAGATCCTATAATCATTGCACCTCTTGCCAACAAATTATTTGGTTCTTCTACCGCTAAAACAAGAGATTTTGAAATTAAATTAAGACTTTCTAAAGCAGCTCCATCACAAAGTGGATGAAAACCTGGCACACAGTATCCTTCGATACTATGTACAAGTGCATCGACACCTGTCCACGCTGTTAATTTTGGAGGTAATTCTAATGTTAACTCTGGATCTACTAGTGTAAATATAGGCCTTACATCTGGATGCCATATGCAAAATTTCATTCCTTTTTCTAAATGTGTAACCATTGCAGTTATTTCTGTTTCAGCCCCAGTTCCTGCAGTTGTAGGTATGGTTATTATTTTTGGAAATGCATTTTCTTTTGTGATCTTTGGAACAGGTTGTTCAAACTCAAAATCCCACAATGGGGTTTCACTATTAACGGTTAAACATATGGATTTACCACCGTCCATTGCACTTCCACCACCAATAGCTATGATTGAGTCGTGTCTTCCATTTTTAAATTGATCACATCCTTTGGATATCTCGTCATCTCGTGGGTTAGGAGATATATTATGAAATAAATCTGATTTAATATTATTTTTAGACAATAATGCTATTAACTTTTTAATAAAAGGAAGATCCTTACTACCACTATCTGTTACAATAAGAGGATTTTTAATATCAAATTCCTCACAAAATTTTCCAATTTCATTAAATCTTCCTGGTCCATAATACGTGGTTGTTGGAAACATCCAGTCTTGATTAGAGAGAATATCTTTTTCGTTCAGTTTAAAGTTTTTCATTTAAGATAATAAAGTTTATAACAAGTTAATAGTGATATGAAATGATTAATTTTATCAATAATCAAAAAAATACATTTCTTGCAATCTCTGCAATGGTTATTGGAGTAATATTCATAGATATACATGGATTGATTGTAAAATATTTAGGAGGTGAATATTCAACAATTCAATTAGCTCTTTTTAGAAATACTTTTGCAATAATTCCTCTCATACTTTTACTAATTTATAATAAAGAAAGTTCAGATCTTTTTAAAAATTTAAATAAAAAATTTATTTTATTTTGTTTTATAAGGGGTTCTTGTTTTTTGGCCATTAATATTTTGTATTACATTGCTATAAATAATATGGAATTTGCTACAGCATCTACATTAACTTTTTCCTCAACATTTTTTATAGTAATTTTATCAATCTTCTTTTTGGGAGATAGAGTGGGTATATATAGATGGTCAGCTGTTATAATTGGCTTTGTTGGAGTAGTAATGATTATGAAACCTAATAGTAGTATTTTTTCCTATTATTCTATTTTACCAATACTAGTTGCTTTCTTATGGGCTGTCCAAGTGATAGTACTAAAATTTATACCAGACAATTTTACTACAGGAAAAATTCAATTTTATTCTCTGTTTTCATCTTTTCTAGGTTCATTAATATTTATTTTTTTTACAACTGGTCATACATATATCGAGAGTAATACTGACTTTTTAATTTTATCTTTTATTGGTATTTTTGGGGGAACTGCTGCAATTCTATTTATTTACTCTTATAGGTTAATAGCAGCTAGTAAGATTGCAGTTTTTGAATATTTAGCAATACCCTCATCTTTTATTCTAGCCTGGATATTTTTTGGTGAAGCACCTTTTGATCAACTTTTCCCTGGAGTTTTATTAATAGTTTTTGCAGGAATGATTATTATTTGGAGAGATAAAAATAAGAAAATTAATAAACCAAACTAAATCATAAGTTCATTTAGATTTCATAGACTTCATAACAATGGTTCGATCAATTTCTCCAACTAGCTCTCCAGATTGCGAATTTATTATAGGGTAGGCCGTATCATCTTCACATATCTGGTCTATTAATGTTTCAATTTTAGCATTTTCATCTATGCATTTTGTTTTATCAGAAAATAATTTTTTTGACTCATCAGAACATTTCTTACGCATAACTTTTCCTGCGCTTAATACTTTATATTTTGGAACATCTTCACAAAAATCTTTAACGTATTTATCAACTGGGTTTGCCACAATTTCTTCAGGTGTTCCAACCTGAGAAATCTCTCCATCTTTCATAATAGCAATATGATCTCCCATTTTTATTGCCTCTAAAAAATCATGAGTAATAAAAACCATAGTTCGTTGTAATTTTTTTTGAATGTCTAAGAGTTCGTCTTGCATTTCTCTTCTAATCAATGGGTCTAAAGCAGAAAATGGCTCATCAAATATTAAGATTTCTGGCTCAACTGCCATTGCACGTGCTAAACCAACTCTTTGTTGCATTCCACCTGATAGCTCTCTTGGATAATTATTATGCCAACCTTTTAAACCAACAAGATTTAAAGACTCTGTAGCCTTGTCTAATCTTTCTTGTTTATTTTCTCCCCTAATTTCTAAACCATAAGAAATATTTTCAAGAACTGTACGATGTGGAAAAAGTCCAAAGTGTTGAAATACCATACTCATTTTATTTCTTCTCAGGTCAAGAAGGCTATTTCTACTTATTTTTGTAATGTCAATATCATCAATAATTACCGATCCAGATGTAGGTTCAATTAATCTAGTTAAACATCTAACTAAAGTTGATTTTCCACTACCTGATAACCCCATTACAACAAATGTTTCGCCTTTTTGAATGGAAAAGCTGACATCTTTTACAGCTACTACATGTCCTGTTTTTTCTTGGACTTCGTCTCTACTTAAATTTGGATCTAAATTGTCTAAAATTCTTTTTTCGTCATTGCCAAAAATTTTCCATATATTTGAGCAAACAATTTTATCCATATTATTCAGGTTTAAAGCTATTATAATTGTGAATTAATACTATTAAAATAAAATTATTTTTATAAATTCTTATATAATTGAATAAATATAATAAAATATGTCTTTAAATCAAAATATAGATACTAAAAATAAATTAAATAAAAATATAATTTTTTACTTAAGTATTTTTATCATTGGGGCAGTAGCATATTATCTGTCGATTATTAATGAGGACCCCACTGTATTTCCTAAATCTATTACTGATGAATTTAAATTTACTGCATGGATAAATGCCGGAGAGGATTATTTAAAAGATAACTATAGATGGATAACGAGATTATTTGCCTCTTTTTTACAAGCTGGTTACATGTCATTGGAAAATTTCTTTGTTGAGTCTCCATGGATTTTAATAATGTCTTTAATGGCTCTTCCAGCTTTAGCATATGGTGGTATTAAACTTTCTCTATTTTGTATATTTACAGTTTATTTCTGGGGTGCTGTCGACATGTGGGAAGTATCAATGCAAACATTAGCTTTAATGGGCTTATCAGTAATTTTATCTGTAATTTTTGGAGTTATCCTAGGAATACTCAGTTCTCAAAGTGATAGATTTGAAAATTTTCTAAAACCTATTTTAGATACCATGCAAGTCATGCCAGCCTTTGTATATTTATTCCCTGCTATGTTCTTTTTTGGAATTGGCGGTGCTCCAGCAATACTTGCTACACTAATTTATGCTATGCCTCCAATTATTAGGTTAACAAATTTAGGAATAAGACAAGTATCTAAAGAAACAATCGAGTCAGCTGAGTCTTTTGGATCTAATAAATTTCAACTTTTATTTAAGATTAAAATTCCAATGGCCTTACCTAGTATCATGATGGGTGTTAATCAAACAATTATGATGGCTTTAGCTTTAGTTGTTCTTGCAACCTTTATTGGTGCTGAAGGTTTAGGCGGTCAAGTATGGCAAGCAATTAGAAAATTAGATGTTGGTTGGGCAATGGAAGGGGGCTTGTGTATTTTATTTATGGCAATAATGTTTGATAGAATAAGTAGTGCTATCAGTAAAGAAAAAGAAACCTTACCTGATGATGTAAAAAAATTTTACTTATTGCCGCAAAATCTACACAGAAACCCTGTAGCAAACTTAATTGAATTACCTTTGAGAATATCTGTAAAGCTCATAAATATATTTTTTACAACTATTGTTAATGTTTTTGCTAGTTTAATTGCTAGCTTTATTTCTTTTTTTAATAAGTCTCAAAAAGGTTCAGTTAAAAATTTTATAAATCAGCGATATTTTTTATTTTCATCATTTTTAATTTTTATCTTTATTTATATTTTTGATGCATACATTTATAGTATAGGAACTTTTCCAGAAACTTGGGCAATTGATATTCAAAAACCAATAGAAGATGCTGTCAAGGCAATGACTCTTGATCCAGGTTTTATATCATTTGCAAAAGGCATGAAGTATTTTGTTTACTTATATTTGCTAAACCCATTAAATTTATTTCTAACTCAGATACCTTGGTGGTATACAATGATTGTTTTTATACTTATAGGATATGTGACAGTTGGAATTAAGTTTGCCACCATTACCGCAATATTATTAGCCTTTATTGGAGCTACAGGTATGTGGGTGCATTCAATGATTACGCTATCTTCAGTATTAGTATCAGTTTTAATTTGTTTTGTAATAGGAGTACCACTTGGAGTAATAGCATCCTACAATAAATGGTACAGAGATATCCAAAATGTTGTTTTAGATGCAATGCAAACTTTGCCTTATTTTTGTTATTTAATTCCTGTTTTAATGTTTTTTGGTGGAAATATTGTATCTGCAGTTATTGCAACTGTTATATATTCTGTACCTCCAATAATAAGATTAACAGCTCTTGGTTTATCACAAGTTTCAGGAAGCTATTCAGAGGTATCTAAATCTTTTGGAGGAACAGGAATTCAAACTTTAAATAAAGTAAAATTTCCATTAGCTGTACCCAGTCTCGTTATGGGTTTTAATCAAACTGTAATTATGGCTTTTGCAATGCAAATTGTTACACCATTGATTGGAGGAAAAGGTCTAGGACTCCAAGTATTTAACGCACTTCAAAGATCAGATACAGGAAGAGGTCTATCAGCTGGTTTGGCTATCGTTCTTCTTGCTATTATCATAGATAGAATAACCCACGCCTGGACTAAGAAACAAAGACAAGCCCTTGGATTAGATAAATCCTAATGGGATCTAAGAAAGATCTTCCCTTAACTAGTTCGCATTGGGGAACTTATAGAGCAAAAGTAAATAATGGGAAAGTTACAGAATTAATTGGATGGGAAAATGATAAAGATCCATCACCAATAGGTCCGGGCATTGTAGGAATTCACGATAATCAAACGCGTATTGATAAGCCTATGATAAGAAAAAGTTGGATTGATAATGGACCAGGAACAAACAATAACCTAAGAGGGATAGATCCTTTTGTGGCTGTATCTTGGGATGAAGCTGAAAATATAGTGGCCAAAGAATTAAACAGAGTGAGAGAAAACTTTGGTAATTCCTCAATATTTGGTGGATCTTATGGCTGGGCTAGTGCTGGAAGATTTCATCACGCTCAAAGCCAACTACATCGTTTTTTAAATTGTATTGGTGGCTACACAAGATCAAAGTTTACATACAGTTTTGCTGCAGCAGAAGCAATGGTTCCCCATATACTTGGAAGTTATAGAGCCTATCTTGATACCTGCACTAGTTGGGACTCAATCGAAGATAACACAGAACTATTTGTATGTTTTGGAGGGGTTCCTTTAAAAAATGGTCAAATAGCTCAAGGTGGAACTGGAAGCCATAATCAAAAAGAAAAACTTATTAGTTCTGCTAAAGCTGGCATAAGATTTGTAAATTTGAGTCCACTTAAAAGTGACTTGTTAGATGAGGTTAAAGGAAAGTGGTTACCTTTAAGACCTAATACTGATGTAGCCATTATGCTTGGTCTAGCACACACTCTATACAAAGAAAACTTATATGATGAAATATTTATTGAAAAATACACAGAAGGTTTTGATATTTTCTTACCATATCTTTTAGGAGATTTAGATGGAGTTGTAAAAGATGCTAATTGGGCCTCAGAAATAAGTGAAATCTCAGCAGAAGAAATTATATCTCTAGCAATGGACATGTCCTCAAAGCGAACTATGATATCTGTTAGTTGGTCTTTAACTCGCCAAGATCATGGTGAACAGCCTTTTTGGGCAGCAATTATGCTGGCATCAATGTTGGGTCAAATAGGTTTGCCAGGCGGTGGTTTTGGATTTGGTTATAGTGCAACTAATCACATTGGTGGGCAGTTTTCTATTATTCCTGGTGCTGCTTTTCCACAATCTGACAATAAAATTGATAATTTTATTCCAGTTGCGAGGATAAGTGATTTACTTTTAAATCCGGGTGAAACTTTTCATTTTGATGGCAAGGAGTATGAATATCCTGATATTAAATTAATTTATTGGGCAGGTGGAAACCCATTTCATCATCATCAGGATATTAATAAACTTTTACTAGCTTGGCAAAAACCTGAAACCATTATTTCTAATGAATGGTGCTGGAACTCTTTAGCTAAATATTCAGATATTATCTTACCTTGTACCACTCCACTTGAAAGACAAGATATAATGCTTACTCCAAGAGATCCTTATGTAATTTCAATGTCAAAATTAGTTGAACCATTTGAAGAGGCTAAAAGTGATTTTGATATTTTTAAAGGAATTGCAAAAAAAATGGATATTGAAAATCTTTTTACTGAAGGAAGAGATGAAGAAGCTTGGCAAAAATGGATTTATCAAGAAACATCAGTCAAATCAAAGTCATTAAAAAATATTGATTTTCCTAACTATCAGGATTTTAGAAAAAAAGGGTGGTTTAAAGTTCCACCACCAAAAGAAAATACAATAATGTTAAAAGATTTTAGAGAAGATCCTACTAAATTCCCACTCTCAACTCCAAGTGGAAAAATAGAAATATATTCTAAAACAGTAGATAGTTTTAATTATGATGATTGTCCTGGTCATCCAACCTGGTTAGAACCCTGTGAATGGCTTGGAAGTAAAAATAAAAATTATCCTTTACATTTAATATCTAATCAACCAAAAAATAAATTACATAGTCAAATGGATCACGGAAGTTATAGTAAATCTTTTAAAATTAAAGATCGTGAACCAATTGAAATGAATAGTGTTGATGCTAGTAGTCGAGGTATAAATGAGGGAGATATAGTAAAACTTTTCAATGACAGAGGTGCCTGTTTAGCTGGTGTAAACATTAATGATAATATACGCCCTGGAGTTGTTCAAATTAGTACAGGTGCATGGTACGATCCTGAGGATACTAAAAATTTAAAAACTATCTGTAAACATGGTAATCCTAATGTCCTTACAAAAGACAAAGGAACTTCGAAATTAGGTCAAGGTCCTATAGCACATTCATGTCTCATCGAAGTAGAATTAGTTAAAGATAAAATTTCACCTGTGACCGCATTTGACCCTCCTGTTATTATTCGTGACTATAAATCTAATAGAGTCATTGATAAATAAATGGGAAATTTACAAGAAGAAGCTGATCTAAATAAAACAATTCAAATTAGTGCACGTAGATTTGAAGAGTCTCCTTTCATTCAACGTACTAATACTTCGAATATGGTTAGAGGCGTCTATGCAGGAAGATACTTTCCTATGAAAATTGATGAAGATCCTTTAGAAAAATATTGGCTTTTAAGACAAAAAGCTCTTTTATTTGATGTTCCAGAAAAACCGATAGAAATATCAGGAAAAGACTCAGTTTCTTTTTTGAATAAAGTGCTGACAAGAGAAATTTCAAAAACAAAAATTGGCAGAGGTTATTATGCACTTGCCTGTACACCAAAAGGTGGAATTTTCATGGATGGAGTTTTATTTAGGTTTGATGAAGAAAAGTTTTGGTACGTTCAAGCGGATGGCCCATTTGAAGATTGGCTTATTGCTCATAGTTCAAATTATGATATTCAAATAAAAGACCCTAAATCCAGAGTTCTTCAAATTCAAGGTCCGGCATCAATCGATATTATGAAGTTAGCTTCTAATGCAAAGATTGATGAAAATATGCCTTATTTTACATCCAATTTTTTTGATCTAGGGGGGCAAACTTTATATGTTTCAAGAACAGGTTTTACAAATGAATTAGGTTTTGAAATTTTTTGTGATGGTTTTAACACAGACCATTTGGCTCTATGGGACCATCTTATTGAATGTGGTAAACGATATGGTATGCAATTTTCTGCCTCTAGAGCCATGACTATTAGAAGAATTGAGGGTGGTATTTTTGGAAATTTAACTGATATAGATACAACAATTACTCCTTTCGAAGCAGGGCTGGGGTATTTTGTGAATATGGATAAAGATTTTATCGGTAAAGATGCATTAATTAAAAAAGATAAAAGGACTTGTTTATTTGGAATAACATGTAAAACAGCAGTTCCTAAAGCCGGAAGTAAAATAAAAATTAATGATAAACAAGTCGGCTACATAACAGCAGGTGTACCGTCTCCAACTCTCCAACAAGGAATTGGTTATGTAAGATTTTATGAACCAAATGATTATATAAATAAAGAGATAGAAATGATTCTCCCAGATAATTCTTCACACACCGGAGTCGTTGTAGATTTACCTTTTTATGATAAAGAAAAAAAAATTGTAAAGGGTATAGATAGATCTATTCCCATTAAACCTGATAGTAATTCTTTTGATGCAAAATAATTTCCTTAAAAATAAAAAAATTATTTTATCTGCTGGTGCTTCTGGGATAGGTCTAGCTACTGTAAAATTATTACTATTACAAGGTGCTATTGTTTATACTTGTGATATTGATAAAAAAAATATTAATAAACTGAAAAAAAATTCATACTTTAATAAAAAACTTTTTATATCAGAATGCGATGCTTCAAAAGAAGATGAGGTAAAAAAATTTTATAAAGAAATATCAAATAAAACAAAAAAAATAGATGGACTTATAAATAATATTGGAATAGCTGGACCCACATCTCCTTTAGAGAAAATTAAATCTGATGATTGGGAAAAGACCTTACATGTAAATATTAATAGTCATTTTTATTTTACTAAATATGCAATACCCATGATTAAGAAATCTAAAAATGGCTCAATCATCAATATTTCCTCTACAGCTGGTATTGATGGTTTTCCTAATAGATCACCTTATGCGGCAAGCAAATGGGCCTTAGTTGGTATTACTAAAACTTTAGCAATGGAATTAGGTAAATTTAATATACGAGTAAATGCAATATGCCCGGGTTCGGTTAAAGGTGCGAGAATGATGAGAGTCATAAAAGCGAAAGCAAAAATGTTAAAGCAATCTGTAAGATCAATTGAAAAAGATTTTGTTTCTATGAGTTCTTTAAAACAATGGGTTTATGAAGATGATATAGCAAAAATGTGTTCCTTTTTAATTTCTCAAGACTCCCTTAGAGTCTCAGGTCAAGTAATTTCTATTGATGGAAATACTGAGAGAATGGATTAAGTTTTTTTTAGCTTTAAATAATCTCTAGTCTCTTGGGGACTCATAATAGAGGAGCCCAACTCATGAACTATTTTTATTGCCTTTTCAACTAATTGTGGATTAGTTGCAAGTTTTCCCTTTGATAAATATAAATTATCTTCAAGCCCAACTCTGGGATTACCTCCAAGTAAAACTGTTTGTGCAACAAAGGGCATTTCATTTCTTGAAATTGCAAAGCCTGACCAAATAGCATTTTTAGGCATGACATCTAACATTGCAATCATAGCTGTAGTTTTTGCTGGAGCTCCCCAGGGAATTCCTAAACACATTTGATATAAGGGTGGGTCGCTAAGAAGTCCTTCTTCATAAAGCTGAGCACCAAACCACATATTACCTAAATCAAATGCTTCAACTTCAGGTTTAACCCCAATTTCTTTTAATCGTTTTGCTGCTTTTCTTAAATCATTTGGAGTATTGACTGCCAACACAGAACTATCACCAAAATTTAAAGTTCCAGCATCAAGTGTACAAATTTCCGGAAGTAATTCCTCTACATGAGATATTCTTTCCATAATATTAGCCATATCTGTATATGGACCAAAATCCATTGGGTTATCTCCTTCACCTATATCTAAATCACCTCCCATACCGGTTGTTAAATTAATAATTACATCAGTGTCACTAGATCTAATTATTTCAACTACTTCCTTATAAAATTCAAATTTTCGACTAGGCGTTCCATCTTCCTCTCTGACATGAATATGAACTATAGATGCACCTGCTTGAGCAGACTCTATTGCGGATTTAGCTATTTGTTTTGGAGTCTTTGGAAGATCAGGATGTTTTGATGCAGTGTCACCGGATCCATTAACAGCACATGTAAGAAATACTTTAGTTTTTATCATTTTTGATAGTATTACACTTAATTAATTAATAAAAAACATATTTTATAGAGTTTTGTTACCTATTAATGAATAAATAACATATGTACTTTGACTATTTTTTGTTAATATAAACACTTTATGGGAGGGATAATCTATGAGAATATCTAAAACAATTATAACTTTTATTCTATCCTCTATTCTTTTTACCGCAACATTCAGTAAAGCTAATGCCGAAAAATTATTAGCAGCCATCGCTGACTGGACAGGTGGAGAGATTTCATGTCAAGTAGCTGTAAGCATACTTGAAGATGAGTTAGGATACGAAATTGATAGAATCGTATTTGCCTCAGGAACTGGCTTGTGGGAAGCTATTGCTGCTGGTGATATTGATTTTGCTTGCGAGTCATGGCCTAGTTACGCTGAAGCTGATGACGTTATGTTAAGTGGCGACCTTATCCATGGTGGAGAAGTTAAAATGACTTACTCTGGTGATGGAAGTGTAAAATTACTTGGAACTGTTGGTATTACTGGTATGTCAGATTATTATGTTCCAAAATATTGGGCTGATGCAAATCCAGATTTTTCTAGCTTTGCTGATTTAAATAAATTCAAAGAAGATTTTGCGACTATGGAGTCTGGTGGTAAAGGTCGATTAATTGGTTGTCCAGTTGCTGGTTGGAACTGTCATGATCAAAAAAGATTAGATTTACTTGGTCTAGACTTTGTAGCTGATGAATTAGGAACCGAAACTGCTGCTCTTGCTGAAGCGCAAGGTATGTACGATAGAGGTGAACCTTTCTTAATGTATCTTTGGGAGCCTCATTGGTTCTTTGGTGTTAACGAATTAGTAGGTGTTAAATTAGCTCCAAATAAAACATGTGATACCTTTACAGAGGCTAACAACTGGGAAACTTGTGGAGCTGACTATTGGCCAGCTACTGGTTGGGCTGTTGACTATCCAATGAACTACGGTAATCCTGATACATTTGCTAAACCAGAAAACCAAAAAGCACTTGAATTCTTTGGTAAAATGGCATTATCAAATGCAGATCAAGCAGCGATGCTCGTTAAAGTTCGTGAAGGTGGTGAACTTAATGATGTTGTTGCTGAATGGAAAGCAAACAATAAATCTACTTGGGAGAAATGGTTACCATAATCCTAGGATAATCTAGATTTTTTATTTTATTTATTAGGCCCTGTATATATTGCAGGGCCAACCTAATTACTCCGTTGATATACTTTGACAGACTCACTCTATTCAAATCTTGTTGAAACTAATTTAGACAATAATAAAACTTTTTTAATATTAGATGATGGATCCGAGATTACTTATAAAAATTTCATAATTCTTGCATCAAAAATTTCTCACAAATTATCAAAGTTAGGGTTAAAATCAGGAAGTCACATTCTTGTAAAGTCCGCCAAATGTAAAGAGACTTTAGCTCTTTATTTGTCATCTATTCTTACTGGATCAGTTTTTTTTCCACTTAATACAAGTTATACTGTGAATGAAACAATTTACTTTATAAAGGACTCAAAACCATCTTTTCTTATCTGTGATAAATCAGAAATTGATAGTTTAAAACCATTTTGCGATGAAATTGGCTGTAGAATTTTATCTTTAAATGCAAACGGAGTTGGAGAGATTACTGATGGTTTAGAAAACCTTGATAGTTTTTTTGAACCATCAAAAAGAACATATAATGAATTAGCAGCACTTTTATATACCTCTGGGACTACAGGAAAACCTAAAGGTGCTATGTTAACTGAACAAAATTTAGTTTCAAATGCTCAAGAACTAATAAATTTATGGAATATAAATCGCAATGATACTTTAATCCATTCACTTCCAATTTATCATACTCATGGATTGTTTGTTGCTATTAATACCTCCATGATAAGTGGGGCTACTATTAGATTTATAAAAAATTTTAATACAGACTCAATTATTGAAGCATTTAATTATTCAACTCTGATGATGGGTGTTCCAACTTTTTATACGAGATTGTTGAATGACAAAAGACTAGATAAGAAATTAACACAAAATATGAGATTATTTATATCTGGAAGTGCTCCATTGTTAGATCAAACATTTAAAAATTTTTATAGAGTAACCGGTCATCAAATATTAGAGAGATATGGTATGACTGAAACTAATATGAATGCCTCTAATCCTTGCGATGGGGAAAGAAAGGCAGGATCAGTTGGTAAACCTTTAAAAGATATTAAAATAAGAATAAATAATATTCAAAGTGATAATAATAAATCAGAAAATGATATTGGAACAATAGAAATAAATGGTCCTAATGTATTTAAAGGTTATCTAAATAATCCAAAAAAGACACAAGAGGCATTTACTAAAGATGGTTTTTTTATAACCGGTGATATTGGATATTTTGATAATGATGGATATCTATTCATATCTGGAAGAAATAAAGATTTAATCATAAGTGGTGGATATAATGTTTATCCTAAAGAAATTGAAGATATTATTAATCTACACGAATTAGTTTTAGAGTCTGCTGTTTTTGGTATCCCTAATGACGATTTAGGTGAAGTACCTATTGCAGCAATAGTTATGAAGAATAATTCTACAGATTTAAATGATCTTAAAGATTTTTTAAAAAAACACTTAGCGAAATATAAAATTCCAAATAAATATATATTGTTGGATGAACTTCCAAAAAACGTCATGGGAAAAGTTCAAAAAAATACTTTAAAAGAAAAATATTCCTAAATCCCAAAAATATTCTTTTTTTTAATAATATTAATGTATAAGTTTTATATGTCTTCGGCAGTGATATTTGGTGCTACTGGTTTAGTTGGCAGTTATTTATTAAAAAACTTAATAAAAGATGAATATTATACCAGCATTAAAATTTTTACGCGTTCTGAAGTAAATATAAAACATCCAAAATTAAAAATTATTAATACAGATTTAAAAAATGTTGAGAATATTAAAGATCAGATTATTGCTGATTGTTGTTTTTTTTGCATTGGTACAACAAAGAAAAACTCTCCTGAAAAAAGTGAATATCAAAGGGTAGAGCTAGATTTACCTAAGGAAATAGCCAAAATATGTAAATCTAACTCAATTAAGTCCTTCGTCTATATCTCATCTGGTTTTGCTGATCCTAATAATAAAGGTGAATATTTAAGGTTTAAGGGCTTAGTTGAAGAGGAGTTGAAAAGATTAAACTTTGATAAACTTGGTATTTTAAGACCATCTTTTTTACTAGGTAAAAGAGTACAATTTAGACTTGCTGAGAAAATTGGAATTCCAATTTTCAAGCTATTAACACCATTATTTTTAGGCCCGCTTAAAAAAATGAGACCAATTCATGCAAAAAAAGTAGCTAATGCAATGTCAAATATTGTAAAGAAGAACTTAGATCAAACTACATATGAGTCTGATGAAATAGTTACGATTAGCGAATATTAAAGAAAATTTATATTGATGAAAAAACTAAATGTTGTCTACAATGATAACTATGACATTCCTCTACCAGAGGGCCATAGATTTGTTGGTACTAAATTTTCTGATTTATATAATTTTATCAAAAACTCAAATTTATATACAAATTTAACAATTCATCAAAGTAAGTCAGCTCCTATAAATGATGTACAAGTAGTACACAACCGTAATTATGTTATGAGTGTTAAAGAAGGTAATCTATCAAGAGATCAGGAAAGAAGAATTAATTTACCGTGGAGTGAAAAATTAGCCAAAAGATCTTTCCTAGCTATACAAGGCACACTACAAACATCTCAATTGGCGTTGGATTATGGTATTGCATGTCATTTAGCAGGTGGAACTCACCATGCATTTAAAGATTGTGGATCTGGTTTTTGTGTATTTAACGATTTAGCCTATGCCTCGATAACTTTACTTAATCAAAAAAAAATAAATAAAATTTTAATATTAGATTTAGATGTTCACCAAGGTGATGGAACTGCTTCTATTTGTGAAAATATTGATAATATTTTTACATGTTCAATTCATTGTAAAAATAATTTTCCATTTAACAAAAAAAATAGCAATTTAGATATACCAATAGATGATGAAGTAGATGATGTTAAATATATAAATATCCTCACAAAAACGCTTGATCAAATTGAGTCTCATTTTACACCAGATATTGTTTTTTATGATGCAGGAGTTGATGTTCACTCTAACGATGATCTAGGTAATTTAAACCTTACTGATGATGGCATTAAAAAAAGAGATGAAATTGTATGTGAGTATTTCAAAGAAAAAAAAATACCTCTTTGTACTGTTATAGGTGGAGGATACAGCAAGAATAGACAAGAATTGGCATCTCGGCACTTTTCAATATTCGAAACTGTAAGTAAAACTTATTTATGAATTTTTTTGATTAACTCTTTGAATCAACCCAAAAATTATAGCTATAGCTAATACAATCTTTAGAAATTCACTATACAAAAATGGCAATAAACCAAGATTTATTGCTTGTTCTAGACCTACAAAAAACGAAAGGTGACTAATACCACACAAAAATATAACAAATGCACCTGCAAGAATAGTAACCGATAACTTGATTAAACCTGTTTTTACTTCAGATTTGATAATATATGCAATTATGAACGCAGAAATTACCATTCCGTATAAAAAACCAAATGTTGGAGAAAAAATGTAGCCAATTCCTCCACCATTAGCGAATAAAGGCAGTCCTAGCACACCTAAAACCACATAAATAAATGTTGAATAAAACCCAATCATGCCCATTGATGCAGCTATAAAGAAAACCACCAAAGTTTGTAATGTCATTGGAACAGGGTAAAAGGGAATAGAAATTTTAGAAGATATAGTCAGTAAAATCACTCCTAGTATAGTTAGGTAATACTTGCTAAAGAAGTGTGTACCAAAAAGATTTTCAGTAATTGTTCTACTCATCGTATGATTATCTTACTTTATCTTCGTCCTTATAAAATCTTGGATCAAATTCATCTAATTTTATACCTCTAAATGTCTTATAAAATGAGCCAAATTTATAGCTACCAAGTTGTTCTAATGGTGTATTTGTAAACTTTGCTTTTGCTGCTTCCTCCGACTCAGCCTCTATAGTTACCTGAAAGTCATACGACATAGTCATATCTATAATGAATTTTCTCATAACTAACCTCCTATTAATAATTAACTAAATATCATAAATATAGTGATTTTAACTAAAAAAATATAAAAATATTTAAAATTATACCCATTGGGAATGATAAAATCTTTGATATAAGTTCAATAAATATGGACAATAAAATTTTAATTATTAATGGCCCTAATCTAGAAATGTTAGGTAAACGCAAAGAGAGTGTTTATGGAAATTTCACATTAAAAGATTTGGAAAACGAGCTACTCAAGGAGTCTGAAACATTAGGATGTAAACTTGATTTTTTCCAAAGTAATATAGAAGGAGAGATCATCAATAAAATAAATGGCTTAGACGAGTCATACGTTGGTATCATAATCAATCCCGGTGGTTTGACTCATACTTCGGTTTCTTTACACGACTCTCTTGAAATTAAAACAATATTTAAAATAGAAGTTCATTTATCCAATATATACTCTAGAGAGGACTTTCGAAGAAAGTCTCTCATAGCACCAGCTTGTAATTGTTCAATTATAGGCATGGGTAAAGATGGATTTATTTACGCATTAAGATATTTAAAAAAAATCATATAAATCAAAGCTTATTTTAAATTTCATAAATATTTAATATTTTTTTATTAAGTTATACACAGTCAATCTATTCCTGAGACTATTAAATAGTTATATAATGGCAACAGGAACGTTCTAATAGGAGGACATAATGAAAAAACTAATTAGTATTTTTGTACTTTTAGTTTCTTTTGCATTTACTTCAAACAGTTACAGTAAAACCGAAATTCATTGGTGGTATGGTAACAGTGGTTTTTTAGGTGATGTAATCATAGAAATAGCTAATCGATTTAATGAATCACAAGATGAGTATATGGTTATCCCTACTGGTAAAGGAAGCTATGAGGACAACATGGCAGCTACAATAGCTGCTTTTAGAGCAGGTGATCAACCTCATTATTCACAAGTCTATGATGCAGGTGCAGCTATCATGGTAGCACAAGTTAAAAATGGAGTTGTTATCGGCTTTGAAGAGATGGCCGAAAAATATGGTATTGATGTTGATGCTGATAACTACATTCCTGGTATAAAAAACTTTTATGCTGATGGTGATGGAAAAATGATCGGTGTTCCATTTAATAGTTCTACATGTCTCATGTATGCCAATATGGATATCTTAAATGAAGTTGGCATTGAAGAGGTTCCAAAAACTTACGAAGAATTTGAAGGTATGGCTCAAAAGATACTCGATGCCGGATATATTCCTCTTCTTCAAAGTCACAGTCCTTGGATTTGGACTGAAAATTTCTTCTCAAGGCATAATTTATTGATGACAGATGGCAATAATGGCTATGATGCTGTTCCTACAAAAACACTTTTTGCGGATACAGAAGCTTTTGTTTATCACTGGACTAAAGTTAAAGAATGGTATGAAAAGGGTTACTATGGCTACAAGGGAAGAGCATGGGGAGATAACCAAGCACCATTTACTAACGGTGAGGCTGCATTTTGGTTTGGATCTGCTGCATCTTTTGGAGGTATGAAAGGTGTACTTCCAAACTTTACAACTAACCCAATACCATATTGGGACTCAGTAACAGGCGGTAAAGAATATCCAACATTTATTGGTGGTGCTGCTAATTGGATTTTAAACGGTCATACAGAAGAAGAGTATAAAGGACTTGCAAAATTTATTGAATTTATGGGTTCACCAGAAATGGATTTATACTATCATAACATGACAGGTTATGCTGCTGTAACAAAAGGTGGTATCGAATTAGCTGAAACTATAAATTTTTATAGAGCTTCTCCTTATCATAAAGCTGTTGGTGATCAATTAGGTCTTGAAGGTTCAACTATCCCTGGTGGATATAGAGCAGGTAACTGGCCTCAAATTCGTGAAGTAATATACGAAAATGTTGAGCCAATGCTTAATGGTGATATCACTGTTGAAAAAGCTCTAAGCAATATGGATAAGGGTGCAGCAAAACTATTAAAACAGTTTGCTAAAACCCTATAATTAATATTATTTTAAAAAGGAGGGTATTTATAATATCCTCCTTTTAACTTAATGAAAAAAGTTCAATTTAAATCAAATTATTCTCAATATTTTTTCTTAGCTCCTCAGCTATTAATCTTATTAATTTTTTTATATTGGCCAATTATTCAAACGTTTAAAGATGCCTTTACTATGCAAGATGCTTTTGGATTTGGTTCTCAGTTTGCTGGTTTTGATAATTTTTTATTTATTTTTTCTGATCCCTCTTATTTCACTGCTTTCAAGTTTACAATTATCTATAGTTTCGTAATTACTTTTATTACAGGTTCAATTGGTTTATTGCTTGCTGTGCAAGCTAATAAAGTAATGCATGGGAAAAGTGCTTATAAAACCCTTTTAATATGGCCTTATGCTATTGCACCAGCTGTTGTTGGTGTTATGGCTAATTATTTCTTCAGTGAAAGATATGGTTTACTTCATCATTTATTTAATAATTTATGGGGTTTTAATTGGTATGAAAATGTATTTGATGCATATATTTATGTAATTATTGCTGGTTCCTGGAAACAAATAAGTGCAAATTTTATTTTCTTTTTAGCAGGACTTCAGGCTATTCAAAAAACAGTTATTGAAGCTTCTATTATTGATTGTAAAAGCAACATTCGAAGATTTTGGACAATTACTTTTCCTTTATTAATGCCGACTACTTTTTTCTTGATTATAATTAATATAACTTATGCCTTCTTTGATACATTTGGAATTATTGATACAACCACTATTGGAGCTCCTGGTAGCGAAACTAAAACTTTAGTTTATAAAGCCTACATTGATGGCTTCAAAGGTTTAGATCTTGGAAGTGCTGGTGCGCAATCAATCATGATGATGATAATAGTTCTTGTCATTACAATTTTCCAATTCAGATACATAGAAGGTAAAATTCACTACAATTAATGACTAAATATATATCTTCAACTATTAATCATTTTATTCTTTCAATTGGTTTACTTATTATGGTTGTTCCAATATGGATAATTTTTGCAAGCTCAACACATTCAAGCCTATTTATAAATACAAACGGTTTACAATTCTTTTTAGGAGATAATTTTATTGATAATTATTCTAGGGTTTTATTTAAACAATCTGGTTTTTTTAATGAAATAACAGCTCTTAAAATGTTTTTAAATAGTTTTGTTATGGCAACAGGTATAGCAACTTTATCTGTAATAACATCACTTATGGCCGCATACGGTTTAGTTTATTTTAAAGTCAAATTTGCGACTTTTATATTTTGGTTAATTTTTATTACTTTATTAGTTCCTTTGGAGCTTAGAATAATGCCCTCATACATAGTTATGTCAAAATTAAATCTTGTAAATACATTTGCTGGTTTAATTCTACCCATCTCTGCCTCTGCAATAGCAACCTTCTTTTTTAGACAATTTTATAAATCAATTCCTGATGAATTATTAGAAGCGGCTAAATTAGATGGAACTAATAGTTGGAGCTTTTTTATAGATTTTTTAATTCCTTTATCTAAAACGATGATTGCTGCTGTTTTTATATTTATGTTCGTATTTGGCTATAATCAATATCTTTGGCCATTAATAATGACTACTAGTGAGCAATATTGGACTGTTGTAATGGGTCTTAAGACAATGTACGGATCTATTTCTGACCGCTTTGCTTTTGTAATTATGTCAATGATCCCACCAGTAATTATAATTATTTTTCTACAAAAATTATTTATTCAAGGAATATTTCAAAATAAATGAAGTTCAAACCATTAGAAATACTAACACACATTATTCTCATACTTGGCGTTTTATTAATGGTATTACCAATTTGGTTTTCTTTTGCCACTTCAACTCATGATAATGTTTCAATAATGACTGAGGGAATGAAATTTTTTTTAGGTGAGAGTTTTTCTCAAAATTACAATGAAGTTTTGAATGAAAAAGGGGGTTGGTCTGAGGAAGTTACTGCAGCAAGAATGTTTGTAAATAGTTTTATTATGGCTCTTGGTATCGCAACATTGAAAGTTGTCATCTCAGCTATGTCAGCTTACGCATTAGTTTATTTTAGATTTAAATTAGCTGTTCCAATATTTTGGCTAATCTTTATTACTCTTTTAGTTCCACTAGAAGTAAGAATCTTTCCAAGTTATAAAATTGTATCTGATCTTGGTCTAACAAATACATATACGGGACTTATACTCCCACTAGTTGCTTCTGCTACTGCAACATTTTTCTTTAGACAATTTTATAAAACAATCCCTGATGAATTGTTAGAGTCTGCAAAATTAGATGGTGCAAATAGTTGGAGATTTTTTATTGACTTCTTATTGCCACTATCAAAAACAATGTTAGCGGCTATGTTTATTTTCATGTTTGTCTATGGATATAGCCAATATTTATGGCCTTTAATAATGACTACTGACGAAAAATATTGGACAGTAGTGATGGGAATGAAGATTATTTTTACAGAAAATTATGAGGGTGTTGCTTTACCTAGAACAGGCGAGAGATTTGCCTATATTATATTGTCAATGCTTCCACCTGTGTTAGTTGTTGTAATTCTTCAAAGATGGTTTATCAAAGGATTAATTCAAACAGAAAAATAAAAATGAGTTTTTTAGAATTACAAAATATTACTAAAATATATCCCAATGGCACTAAAGCTGTTAATGAGACTTCTTTAAATATTGATAATGGAGAATTTGTTGTATTTGTTGGTCCTAGTGGATGTGGTAAATCAACTTTATTAAGAATGATAGCCGGATTAGAGGATATTACAAATGGGGAAATATCGCTAGATGGTAATGTTATTAATAATATTGATCCGTCTGAAAGAGATGTAGCAATGGTTTTTCAAAATTATGCACTTTATCCTCACATGTCAGTATTTAATAACATGGCTTATGGTCTTAAAAATAGAGGAATATCTAAAGAAGAGATCAATAACAAAGTTAATGATGTTGCTAAACTCCTGGAAATAGATCAATTACTCACCAGAAAACCAAGTATGCTTTCAGGAGGCCAAAGACAACGAGTTGCAATGGGAAGAGCCATAGTTAGAAATCCAAAAATTTTTTTATTTGATGAACCACTATCTAACCTAGATGCAAAATTAAGAAATCAAATGCGTTTGGAAATCAAACGTCTTCAAAGACAAATGGGCGTAACAAGTATTTTTGTTACTCATGATCAAACAGAGGCGATGACACTAGGAGACAGGATAGTAGTAATTAACAATGGTGTTGTTGAACAAGTTGGCACACCTAAAGAGATATATTCTAAACCATACACTAAATTTGTTGCTGAATTCATAGGATCCCCACAGATGAATTTATTTAATTGCAAAATCGAAAATGGCATAGCTCATATAGCTGATATGAGAATTAACCTTAATAATTCTGCAAACATCGATGATGCTAGTTTAGGTATAAGGCCAGACGATATCCTAATTTCAGATAATGGACAGCATACTTGTGTAGCAAACCTAGTGGAATATCTAGGTTCAGATATGATCATTTATTCAAAAATTGGTGATCAAGAGTTTAGTTGTAAATTATCCTCCAAAATAAATCTAAATGCAGGAGATACATTTAAATTTGATATATCTAATACATTAGTGCACCTTTTTGATAACACGAACGGTTCAAGAGTATAAGTTTTAAAAAGTCTATTTTGGTAAAATACAAACAGGGATAGGGTTCATTTTATGAACGTTATTTTTTCTAATCTCAAGATACTTTTGTCTATTTGATGATTTCTCATTAAGCATTGCCTCTTCAATTTCAGAGTAACTTAAACCAACTTGATCTTCATCAGATCTTCCATCAGTCCATAAACCATCTGTTGGGGCTGCATCTATTATGTCTTTGTTTATATTTAATTCCTTACCCATATCCCATACTTCTGTTTTGAGACAATCTGCGATTGGAGAAATATCAACTCCTCCATCACCGTATTTTGTATAGAAACCTATTCCAAAGTCTTCAACTTTATTTCCTGTGCCAACAACGATTCCGTTATTGCTAGCAGCTATTTGATACAAAGTCATCATCCTTAATCGAGCCTGTGAATTTGCATAACCGTGTTCTGAGTCATTTTTATCGAGAGCTGACTTAAAACTTTCAAATACAAGAGAGAGATCTATTTTAAAGTCTGTTACATTACCAAAATTCTTTTTTAACCAGTCTATGTGATTTATACCTCTTTCATTAGTTGTTTTGTGATCAAGTATAGGCATGTTTGCAACAAACGTTCTCAAGCCTGTTTTTGCTGACAACGTACTTGTAACAGCAGAGTCAATGCCTCCTGAAATGCCAATAACTAACGCATCAACATTATTTGAATGTGCATAATCTTTTATCCAATTTGATATAAATTCAATTTTTTCTTTGGTATGCATATTTTGTATTACGTTAGCTTAATATCAAAAGTTCAACTATTTAATTGATATTTTAATTCATTTTATCAATCAATATATGATAAAATTTTATAAATTTTGTATATATAGATATTTATAAGAAAATTATGTCTTTTAGGGTACTCAAATTTTTAATTAAACATTTAATTAAAACAAGATCTGTTATTATAAAATTTGAGGGAAATGACCATCTTATTGACAACGGCACAGATCCATTAATTTTACAGATCAATAATAAGAAATTTTTAAATAAAATTTTTTATGCACCTTCTCTCGTACTCACAGAAGGATATATGGATAAAGATTACGAGTTAAACAATTCGACTTTTTATGAGTTTTCTGAATTACTTATTGAAAATTATAATAAATATCTTGAAAAAATATCAAATACACTAATATTCAGAATTATTTTAATCATAAATCCACTATTTCAGTTAAATTTCGTTAAGAGTTCAAAAAGTAATGTCGCAAGTCACTATGACTTATCTGATAGGTTGTATGACTTATTTTTGGATGAAACTAGGCAATATTCATGCGCATACTTTGAAAATGAAAACGACTCATTAACACAAGCACAAACTAACAAAATGAGCAGATTAGCTGACAAATTATTATTAAATTCTGATGATAGAGTTTTAGACATAGGGTGTGGGTGGGGATCACTTAGTAGACACTTTGCAGATCATCATGATTGTAAAGTAAAGGGTGTTTCATTATCTGAAGAGCAAATTAAATACTGTAATGACCAACTTAAAAAGTCAGATAAAAAAGAAAATTTATCCTATTCTTTACAAGATTATAGAGATGAAGAGAATTCTTATTCAAAAATAGTTTCTGTTGGAATGTTTGAGCATGTAGGAAAACCCTTCTACAAAACCTATTTTAAAAAAATATATAATTTATTATCTGATGATGGCATAGCGGTAGTACATACAATTGGTAATATTAGAGTTCCGAAAATGACTCCTGCATTTATTAGAAAATATATTTTTCCTGGTGGCTATATACCATCTTTGTCTGAGGTAATGCCAGCTGTAGAAAAATCTGGACTTATAATCTCAGATATAGAGGTTCTTAGATTACATTATGCTAAAACACTTTCTCATTGGTTTAAAAATTTTAAAAAAGAAGAAAAAGAAGTTCTTAAACTATATGATGATAGATTTATAAGAATGTGGGAAGCTTATTTAAATTTAAGTGAATTATCTTTTACTAAAGGTGATAATGTGATTTTCCAACTAGTTTTAACTAAAAAAAGAGACTCATTTCCTTTGGTAAGAAAAAAAATTAGTTAAATATTTCTGTTTTTGAATTCATATTCAATTATATTTATTTAATGTCATATGAGCAAAAAATTATTAATTACTTTGAAAAGAATTATAAGAAAATAGGTGATGATTGTGCTTATATAAACACAACAAAACAATTAATCTCATCTGATACTTTAGTTGAAAATAAGCATTTTGATTTAAAGCATTTTACTCCTCAAAACATAGCACACAGACTTTTTCTTTCAAATTATAGTGATATTCAATCCTCAGGTGGCATACCCAAATATGTAATATTAAATATTAGTTTCCCTAATAAAAACTATAAGTTTGTGCAACAAATAATAACTAATTTTCATAGAATATGCCTAAGAAATAAGATTGAGATAATAGGTGGGGATACTACTTCTTCTGAGAAAATATTTTTATCTTTAACAATTATTAGCGATAAAATTAATAATACTAAAATAACAAAGAGATCTAATGCTAGGGTTGATGATAAAATTTATACATTTTCAGGAATTGGATATTCAAAACTAGGATACCTAAGTTTATATAGTAAGTTTAAATTACCTAATCATTTAAAAAATTTATCAGTAAAACAATTTTTAAAACCTAAAATGTATATTTATCAAGATATATTTAGGCATCAAAATATTACAAGTTGTATGGATTTATCAGATAGTCTTTTATCAACTTTAGAAACTATTTCGTTGAAATCCAAAAAAAAAATTAAATTAAATAATCTCACCTCTGTTAATTCTAAGCTTTATAAGTTTTTTGAAGAAGAAAAATATATTTCTCTTATTTTATCCAGTGGAGAGGAGTATGTTCCAGTTTTTACCTCACCTAAAAACTTATTATATTTAAATAAAAAAAAACTTTTAATTAAAAGAGGTATTAAGATTATATGTATTGGAAGTGTAGAAAAAGGAAAGGGTGTAAATCTAAAAAATTTTAATCTTGGCAAAGTAAAAAAATTTGACCATTTTAAAAATAATTATTCTCTTTAATAACTTTTTTGATATTTATTAAGTTAATTTTATTTAAATATATCTCTTTATATATATTACTGTCATTTTCAGCTCGAGTCTTTCTATAGGCTCTATCGTAATGATATTCAATTAATGATTTAACAAACTGAAAATATTTCTTTTTTTTTAAATTTATTTCAATAAGTTTAAATTCTTCTTTTGGAATAATTTTTTTTAATACAATAAGTGCATTTTTCATTAAATCTGGTGAATTTGTAAAATATTTATAATCCTTTAAAATGAATTTTACTCTCTCGGTTAAATTACTCTTTATTTTTACATTTTTACCCAAAGGCATATTTTTCCAGATTTTACTTGGAATACTTAACTTTCCTACTTTGATACTTTCTGCTTCAACCCATATATTTTTTCTTGAATTGAAAGAGTGAAGTTTTTCATAAATTAATGTTTCAAATAATTTTTGTGATGGTTGAACAGTATTGGGTATATTTCCTAAAATAGAGCCTTTATGTTTTGCCAAACCTTCAAAATCGATCACTTGATATTTTTTCGATAATTCTTTGATAAAAAGTGTTTTTCCTACTCCTGTTACACCCATAATTTGGTTAAATTTAAATTTATCAGTTTTATTTTCAAAAAAATCTACTACATAACCTCTGTATGTCTTATATCCGCCCTCTAATAATGTTACGTCGTAGCCAATTTGTTTAAGAACTAAATATAAACTAAGTGATCTTAGACCACCTCTCCAACAATAAATTAATGTTTTATTTTTTTTATCAAATTTTATTTTATTAATAATTTTGGAAATATTTGCACTAATAATGCTTGCTCCTTCTTTTTTGGCTAAAAAAGAATTCTCTTTATATTTCAATCCTATTTCATGACGTTGTTTATTTGTTAATACAGGATAATTTACTGATCTTGGGATATGGTCTTCATCAAACTCTAATGGGGTTCTTACATCAATTATAGTATTATAATCATCGATAGTAGTACTTTTATACGATGTTTTATTGATGCGCATATTTTTCATAATTTTTTTATTAATATATCCATATTACCTCAACTCTAAAGTAATAAATCTAAAATATGAAATTGATTGGAAATCAATTCACCTAGCAGACTTATTCTGGAAAATAGAAATTGAAGATAATTTATACGAAATTGATTTCACAATTAAAAGTTATGGTGTGACTGACAAAATTTATGGGTATGAGTCAATTACAAAAGTTAGTGGAGAAATTAAAGATGATAGCTTCAATCCCATGATTTACAAAAGTAAAACAAAAAGCTCTAAACAGGATA
>CACLZM010000007.1 GCA_902611415.1 uncultured Alphaproteobacteria bacterium
TATAGCCTTAATATTTTTCGAATTTAATCCTTTTATTTGAGTTAACTCATCTCTGTTAGCTTTCTTTAGATTTTGAACACTTCCAAAAAAATTAATAACCCTCATCTTTTTTATTTTCCCAATGCCAGATATATCATCTAAAAAACTTGTTTTAAGAGAGTCTGACATCCTTTTCATACTATTTTTTTTGGATAATTTATGAGCCTGATCTCTCATTTTTTGGATAAAACCTTCTATTTGAGGGCTATCTTTCAAAGAAAGATTTTTTTCACTTAAAGTGTGATATTTGTCAAATCTAAAATCTCGTTTAAAACCTTTAGAAACTCCAATTAACTTTATGCTTTCACTAATGCCGCTTTCATCAATAATTTCTTGGCAAATCTTTAAATAAGGTTGACCACCATCAATTATTATTAAATCTGGTAAAATTTTATCATCTTTTGAGAAACGGGATTTAAATACCTTTCGCATTAAATCTGCATCGCCAAACTTTTTTAAATCATAATCTTTAAATTTATATGTTCTGGAGTCTTTTATACTAAAACCTTCTTCATTAAATACCACATAGGATGCCACAGCATAGTTGTTACCAAAAAAACTATTATCGTAAGCTTCAATACGTTCAATTTTATTATTAATATTAAACCTATTTTTCATTAAAGTTAAAATTTCTAGATTATTAATAAACTTTTGTTTTTGAAGATTTACTTCTTTATCATTTCTTTTTGCGGTAAGTTTTGAAATTTTCTGAACTCCATTAATTTTACTGCTTTTTAGAAATACATCAATTTTGTAATTATCTTTCATAATTGACTTCAATTCATTATACCCATTAATTTTTTTTGAAATTATTATTTTATTAGGTCTGAAGTTTTTTAAATAAAATTGTATAATTAAAGAAGTAAGGTCTATATCATCTTCAAATTTTTCAGAATAGTAAATTAAATTCCCACCAAGATATCGTCCATACCTAATGAAACCAATGTATATTGAGAAATGTTTTTTATCATCAATATGGATATAGTCATAATTTGTATCTTGAGTACTGATTTTCACTTCCTCTCTGATAATAAAATTTAAAGATTGTATACTATCTCTTAGCTCTGCTGCTTTTTCATAATTTTGACTTTCACTGAAATAAACCATTTGTTTTTCTAATTTATCAAATATTTTTTTTTGGCCTCCTTGAAAAAATTTGACTGTATCATCAACTTGATGTTTGTATTCATTTTGACTAACTTTATTTACGCATGGAGCGGAGCATTGTTTTAAGTCATAAAGTAGGCATGCCCGTTTTCTACTTTTAAACTCTAAATCACTACAACTCCTTAGCTTAAATGATTTCTGCAAGATTTTTATGACTTTGTCTGTTTTTAACGCAGAGGTAAATGGACCAAATACTTTGTCTTCATTAGAAAATTCATTTCTAAATCTCGTCAGTCTTGGAAAGTCACCTTTAGTAATTTTAATTAATGGAAAGCTCTTATCATCTTTTAAACGAATATTATATCTCGGTGAAAATTTCTTGATAAGTAAAGCCTCTAATAATAATGCATTTCTCTCAGACTCTGTTAGCTCAAAATCAATATTTACTGTTTGTGAAACCATTTTTTGAAGTCTTCTCGGAAGTTTTGGTAGATTACCGTAATTAGATAATCTTCTTTTGATATTAATAGCTTTTCCTATATAGATCGGGTTATCTTTTTTATTTTTAAAAAGGTAAACTCCTGAACTTTGAGGTGCGTCTTTTATTCTGTTTTTAAGAATTTCAAGCCCAATCATAGGTCTATATTACAGACATTTTATAAATCACAAAAAAAATTAATGAGTTTCTAATCAAAAAATAGATAGTATAAATAACTAAATTATCAAATCAAAACATGGACTGGGATAAACTTAAAATTTTTCATAATGTTGCACTAGATCTTAATATTTCGGAAGCAGCTAATAAAATGAATATAAGTCATTCATCCATAAGTAGACAGATTAGCTCACTAGAGAGAGATTTGAAAGTATCACTTTTTAAAAGGCATGCCAGAGGACTAACATTGACTGAACAAGGTAAAATTTTATTCAAAACAGCACACGATATATTTGGAAAGATAGCTCTTACTGAGTCCCAGTTAACTTCCTCTAAAGAAAAACCTACAGGCTCACTGCATATAGCTGCTACTGTTGCCTTTGGTACCACATGGCTTGCCCCAAGAATAGCAAAGTTTTCAAACTCATATCCTGATATTGATATTTCTATAAGAATTGAAAATA
The DNA here is from genome assembly GCA_902611415.1 of uncultured Alphaproteobacteria bacterium. GTDB lineage: Bacteria > Pseudomonadota > Alphaproteobacteria > HIMB59 > HIMB59 > HIMB59. The sequence goes on from CACLZM010000007.1 coordinate 2,266, forward strand.
AATATACAGATCTTTCCTTGGGCGAAGCTGATGTAGCTTTACGATTAAAAGAGCCCACACAAATGGATTTAATTCGCTTTCCTTTGTATGAGTTTCAATTTAAAATTTACTCCTCACCAGAATACATTGAAAAATTTGGTATACCAAAAAGTCTAAGTGATTTATCAAAACATACAATAATTGCTTTTGGTCATGATGTTGAGCCATCAATACCCGATGTAAACTGTATTTTGGATTTAATTCCTAAATCAAAAAAACCCAAGACCATTTATATATCTAATATGTATGGAGTTATGAGAGCTATTGGTGGAGGAGCGGGTATTGGTGCCTTACCAGAATATATGAAAATATCCAATAACAATCTTGTTCCTATTTTACCGAATGCAAATACTCCAAAGACAATCATTTATTTTACTTATCCTCCTGAATTGAAGGGTTCTAAAAAAATTGAAGCTCTCAGAGATTTTTTAGTGAGAGAAGTAAATAAAGAAAAAAAAGTTTAGTCTTTTTTTATAAATTTTTTATTACAATAGTTACACACAATTTCTTTTTTTTTACCAAATTTAAAATAAACGGCTGGATGACCTAAATCACCACTTCCACCATCGCACATTACTATATCAGTATTTTTTGAAACATATTCGATGGGGTCTGCTAATTTGTTTTGATCGCTCATAACGAAACGAGTTCTGAGACTAAATTTGTATATTTTTTTGGGTCGTCAAGGCTTTCACCCTCCATTAGCTTTGCATGGTCATAAAGAATTTCACAGAATTTGTCTTTTTGATTTTTATCTAAAGATTTTAATTTATTAACTAATTCATGATTAATATTTATTTCTAAAATTCTTTTTTCATCAGAAATATTTTGATTATTAGCGGCCATCAGTTTTTTTAAATGCATATCCATATCATTCTCATCAGCTACTAAACATGAAGCACTTGTAGTTAGTCTTTTAGAAATCTTTACATCTTTAACTTTATCTTTCAGATTGTCTTTTAAAATTCCAACAAAATCTTTGTTTTCTTTTGGCTCTTCTTTGTCTTTTTTTGACTCTTTTTTATCCTCAATATCTATTTCACCTTTAGTAATAGATGTAAATTCATAATCTTTGAATTTCATTTTCATTGGCATCCAGAATTCGTCGACTGGATCCGTAATTAACAAAACATTTATTTTTTTATTTTTAAATAGTTCCATTTGAGGACTATTAATGAGGTTTTCCTTGTTTTCGCCTGAAATATAATAGATTTTCTTTTTATCGTTTGAAAAATCAGTTACGTATTGATCTAAAGTTATCAGCTCCTCTTTCTCAGAGCAGTTAAAAGTTGAAAACTCAAATATTTGATCATGAAAGTCATTAAATTCATAGAGTCCCTCTTTTACAACAGGCCCAAAATTCTTCCAAAAATCTTTAAATTCATCTGGCTTCTTTTTTTTTAATTCAAGAATTTCTTTGAGAACTCTTTTTGTAATAGCATTAGATATTTTATTAATTACAGCATTATTTTGTAAAATTTCTCTTGAAATATTTAAACTAAGATCTTCTGTGTCTACCACACCTGGCACAAATCTAAGCCAAGCTGGAATTAATGCATCTAACTTATCAGAAATAAATACTTTATTAACATATAGCTTCAACTTGTTTTTGCGATCTGGATGGTAAAGATCTTGTGGCTGTGATTTTGGTAAATATAAAAGGGCAGTATAATTTACAACTCCCTCAGCTTTAAAGTGAATAGTTGTTAAAGGCTCATCATAATAGTTTGAAACTTGATTATAAAAAGATTTGTAGTCATCTTTTTTAATTTTTGATTTATCTTTTAGCCAAATGGCTTCAGCAGAGTTTACTTGTTCTTCAGATTTATCATCTTTTTTCTTATCATTTTTATCTTCTTCGGATGTTACAAAAATGGGGAAAGGAACAAAATCAGAATACTTTTTTATTATTTCCTCTATTTTATATTTACTTAAAAACTCTTTCTCATCCTTCTTAATTGATAACGTAATTTCAGTTCCAATTTCATTGTATTCCGTTTCCTCAATTGAAAATGTACCTTTACCATCTGAAGTCCAAAGGTAACCACTGGATGAGTCATATTTTTTTGATCTAACTACTACTTGATCTGAAACCATAAATGATGAATAGAATCCAACTCCAAATTTACCTATTTGATTGATATCTCCCTTTTTATCACCCATCTTTTTAATAAACTCTTCCGTGCCAGATTTAGCTATTGTGCCTAAATTTGATTGCATATCTTTATCATCCATGCCAATCCCATTATCTTTAATTGAGATAGTTTTATTTTTTTCATTAAGATGAATTCGAATTTGGAATTTATTTGTTTTAGGAGCTTTGGAGTCAGTCTGACTAACATATCTAAGCTTTTCGCAAGCATCTGATGAATTTGATATTAATTCACGTAAAAATATTTCCTTTTCGGTATAGAGTGAATTAGCAACTATATCTAGGAGCTTTGATACTTCAGTTTCAAATTTTACAGTTTTCTTTTCCGCTTGTTGTTTAGTCATTTTTTTTTAATATCCTTATTATAAGTAATGTTTACCAATGATAATACTGAGTGTTCTACAAAAATTTCTGTCATTTCACAAAGTAAATTTGATAAATGGCTGTTAACACAATCATCTTTTACTAAAAATTGGGCTTTATCTAATAATTTCAAGGCAGAATCAGGAAAAATTCTCAAAATTCCCTATGAGGACGGAAGATTGAAAGAGGTCATATTAGGAGAGGGCGCAGATAAAAACTTAGAGGCAATTAGTGCTTTTTCTGCATCTAACATTGGTAACTATTATATCTCTTGTAAATTTGCCAAATCAAAGGAGTCTGAAATATACAAAGCATGGGCTTGGGGCAACTATAATTATCAGTCTAAATCTAAAAAAAATTTATTATACGTAAAGGAACAAAAGGAATTAGAGTTTTTAACTTTTTACTCAGATTGTATTAATCTTTCAAGAGACTTGATAAATAGCCCTGCAAATAAATTAAACCCATCTACTTATTACTCAAAAATTAAAAATAATAATTTGTTTAAAAGTTTTAATTTTATTGATTACACTGAAAAAGAAATAAATTCGAATTTTCCTTTGACATGTGCTGTTGGTAAATCTTCCTCTTCAAAACCAAAAGTGATTGAAATAACAAATCGAAAACTCTCAAAAAAAGATAAACCACTGGTTATTATTGGAAAAGGCGTTACATTTGACACAGGTGGTGTAAACATAAAACCAGGTACCTCAATGAGAAATATGAAAAAAGACATGGGAGGATCTGCTATCGCTATATCATTATTTTTGTTAGCAAATTATTTTTTAAAAAAAACTAAAATTGTTTTAATTGCCCCAATCGCTGAAAATGCAATATCATCAAAATCAATGAGACCTGGTGATGTATATTCATCTGTATCAGGAAAGTCTGTGGAAATTGCCCATACAGATGCTGAGGGAAGACTTTTGTTAGCAGATGCAATAGAAAAAGCTTCCTCTTATAACCCATGTATGATTATTGATTTTGCAACGCTTACTGGAGCAGCAAGAGTAGCTCTGGGTGAAGACCTTCCTGCTTATTTTTGTAATAATGAAACATTTGCAAAAAAAATCGAAAATTTAAATAAAGAAAAATTGAGATGTTGGAGATTACCCTTGTACTCCTCTTACTTGTCTAAAATTAAATCTCAAGTAGCAGATCTTAGTAATGCATCTTTAGATGGTATGGCTGGTTCTATTACGGCAGCACTTTTTCTTCAAGAATTTTTAAAATCTTCGAATATACCTTGGTTTCACTTTGACACCTTTGCTTGGTCTCAAGACTCAAAAGGAGCTGCATTACAGGGATTAGATATAATGAGTGATTTTTTAAGGAAAAATTTTAATTAGTGAAGTACTTATTGATATTTTTTCTATTATTATCAGGTTGTATTACAACCGATAGGTCTTTTAACACAGCAAATATTTGCGATATTTTCAAAACAAATCCTAAATGGAAATCATATGCAGAAAAAACAAAAGAAAAATGGGGAGTTCCAGTTAGTTTGCAATTAAGCTTCATTAAACAAGAGTCCTCTTTTGAAAGAACTGCAAGGCCTCCGAGGAAAAAGGTATTGGGTTTTATACCTGGTTTAAGGCCATCAAGCGCTTATGGTTACAGTCAGGCCTTAGATGGAACATGGGAGGAGTATAAAGTTTCAACAAAAAACTATAATGCCGATAGAAAAAATTTTAGAGATGCTAGTGATTTTATAGGTTGGTATGTTGATGGAAGTTATCGTCTGTTGAAAATTGATAAAAGTGATGTTTACAATCATTACCTTGCTTACCATGAGGGCAAGGGTGGGTACCAAAAAAAATCTTATAACAAAAAAAAATGGCTTTTAGAGGTGGCAAAAAAAGTAGAACGTCAAGCTAAAGATTATTCTAATCAAATAACAAAATGTAATTTTCATAAAAATAGTGTGTTTTAATTGTTACAAAAATCAGATCTTATAAATTATTTCTACTCAAATTTTACTGATCCTGAGTATAAAGGCATTGGAACTGAACATGAAAAATTTATCTTTTATAAAGATAATAAAAGATTTCAATTTGATGGAGAGGTAAGTATACAAAATTTATTTCAATTTTTCTTATCAAAGGGTTGGCAAAAAAAAGAATACAATAGTTTCAATCAATTAATATCTTTGTCTAAAAATGGTGCAAGCATTACTTTAGAGCCAGGGTGTCAACTAGAATTATCTGGTAAAATTTTAAAGAATGTTCATCAAACATGTACGGAGTCTTATGAACATTTAAGAGAATTAAAAGAATATGCCGAATTGAATAAATTATGCATTTTAGGACTGGGATTTGATCCAATAAGTAAATTAGAGGATTTAACATTTATTCCAAAAGAGCGTTATAAAATTATGAGTGAATATATGCCCAAAGTTGGCTCAAGAGGATTAGATATGATGACCCGAACATGTACTGTTCAAGCAAATTTAGATTATTTTAATGAAACAGATCTAATTAAAAAATTTGTTGTTTCTAATAGAATTCAACCAATAGTTATGGGTATATTTTGTAATTCGCCCTTTCGTGAGTCGAAATATAATAATTTAGTGAGTAATCGAATTTATACATGGCAAGACACTGATGATCAAAGATGTGGAATAAAAAGATCATTTCTGAGCAAGAATTTTTCTATTGAGGAATATGTTGACTTTGTTTTGGAAGTAAAAAACTATTTTTTAAAGATAAATGGAAAACAATATGACACAACAGATTATACTTTTAATGAATTGTTAACTAAAAACACTACAAATAAAGACCTTTCAAATTACAACATATCAATACAAGATTGGATAAATCATCTCTCCACAATTTTTACAGAGGTAAGATTAAAGTCATATATAGAACTTAGAGGTGCAGACGCTGGGAAATGGGAAATGATTTGCGCTCTTCCAGCATTTTGGGTTGGCATACTTTATGATGATGAAAATCTTGAACATCTTTGGAAAGAAACTAGTTCGTGGCAAGAGAGTGATATTTTAAATTTGTATCTAGAGGTTCCTTATAAAGGACTTAACAGTAACTTTATTAATTCGCCCTTATATGAGCATGGTAAAAACCTTCTTAACCTCGCTAACAAGGGATTAGAAAAAAGAGGTTATTTAAATTCTGAAGGAAGAGATGAAAGTATTCATCTTAAAAAATTATATAATATTGTTGAAAAACAAAAAAATCCTGCAGATTTGTTAATTGAAGAGTTTAAGGATAAAAAAGATATATTATCATTATTAAATTATACCTATTATTGAATTTGCTATGAAATTTCTTTTTCAAATGGATGATCCCAAAAAAATAAATATTAACGAGGACTCTACTTATATGTTAATCAAGGAGTCTTTAAATAGAGGTATAGATTGTTATTACAATGATCCAAGATGGGTATTTAGTGAGATTAATAAAGTTAATAAAATTAAATCTCACGTTTCTAGATTAAGTTTGAAAAAAAATAATCAGCTTTCGTATCAAAGAAAAATCCTAAATGAAATTGATTTAGAACATATGAATGCCATTTTTATTCGACAAGATCCACCCTTCGATTTAAATTATATTTCTAATACCTATTTATTAGATCAATTAAAAAAACCTTTAATTTTAAATAATTCAAACGAGATTAGGAACTTCCCAGAAAAACATATTATGATGAACTTCCCAGAATTAACTCCCCCGACGTTAATATCATCAAATATAGAAGCCATCATAAAGTTTATAAAGAAGAATAAAGAGGTTATTATAAAACCAGCTTATGGAAATGGAGGATTAGGAATTCAAAAAATTAGCCATAATAAGACTAATCTCAGTACGTTCTTAAAAAATTACATAAAAAAATTTTCGAATTGCCCAGTAATTATTCAAAGATTCCTTAAAAATTTCAAAAAAGGAGACAAAAGAATTATTCTCATAAACGGGGACATTGCTGGGGCTGTATTAAGAGTGCCTAGAACTAATAGCATAAAGGCAAATTTTCATGCAGGTGGAAGGGCAGTAGAAACCAATATCACTGACAAAGATAAGTACATTTGTAAAAAAATAAAATCATTTTTGGTGAAAAAAAAATTATTTTTTGTTGGTATTGATGTGATAGATGGCTATTTAACAGAAATAAACATTACATCTCCTACTGGAATTCAAGAAATCAACAGATTAAATAAAAGTAAGATTGAAAAAGATATTATTGATTTTGTTTTAAGATCACTGAAATAAATTTTCAAAAAGCTTGTTTATATTTTTTTGAATTAAATCTTCTATAGGTTTTTTTACAGTCCCATCAGGTATGACTCTTTCATAGGAATAATTTCCATTTTGATATTTTATAACAAAATCCTCATTGTCAATAATATCAAAAATTGTAATTTTAAAATTATTCAAAGCTAATTCTAATTCTGCCTCTAAAGTCTCTCCGTCTGGTGATGTTAAAATTAAGTTTTTAATTTTCAATTCATTCAAATTATTATTTGAAATTTGTCCAGAAATAGAACTACTTTGATTAATGAAAGAATTTGCTAGTGTGTTTAATAATTCATTAATTTGTTCAAAATCCTCAATGTCTTGAGATAGAGATTGAATAAATAAAACTAGTGCAAATTCCTCTTCAGTAATATTAACATTAATATCACCATCTATATTTCCAGATATATTTTTAATATTTTTAAGATTAACAGGTTCAGAAATATCTAAAGATAGATTAATTTTTCCTTTAATACGAGATGTATTTAAAAATAAACGATCAAAATTAGATAAATTTAAATCATTTAATTTGACTGTACCAGTAAACATCTGATTTTTAATTGATCCAGAAATATTTGAAATTTTATCTTTATTTATTAGATCTAAATTTTCTATCAAAAATAGATCATTGACTGGATCAACGTATAAGTTTGACTCTAAATAATCAAAGTCAACAAGATCCACAATATTCCTAAAATCTTCTTCAGTTAATTCAGAGATAATATTTAATAGTTTTGTTTTATTTAAATTTTCAATTCCAATATTCAAAGAGGCATTATTAAAATTATTAAGATCTAAATTACCGTCAATCAATAAATTCGAACCTTCCAAATTAATAAATTGAAGATCTTCAATAGCTAAATTTGAGCCATTTATAAGGCCTCTCGCGTTGATATGTTCAGTATTTAATGTTTTTAATAATCTAATTAATGAGTTAGATGGAATTAACTCAAATTGTCTAAACCTGTTTAATTGAATATCTAATTGTAGACTATTGATATCATCAAGCCCATAAGTGCCGCTAATTTGAATAATATTTTCATCCTTATTAGTTATATTTATTTGATCAATTGTAAAAATATTATTTGCGAAATTGCTGGATAATTCAATTTCATCAAATTCAAATTGCTTTACTAATTCCGAATAAGGTAAAAATTCTAATAATACTGATAAGTCATCTTTGGAATTAGAGTTAAGACTAGCATTAAAGTTAGCATTATAAAAATCAAGATTTTCAATAGTTGCGTTTAAATCTAAGTTTGTTCCTTGATCAGAGACATACAAGATTTTATTTATAGTTAAATTATTTGAATTGTAGTTTAAATCAAAAGTTTCAATTATTCCTTGAGGAATGTCTATAATTTCATTGAAAATATTTATATTACGAATCATTTGAAATAAATTATCTGAAGAGATATTTTGACCTCTAATTGATAAATCAGAGTTAATGAAATTGCTTAAATTGATATTCCCCTCAATACTAATTTGTGATTTGTCAGCTAAAGTAATAACTAGGTCTTCAATATTTAAATTTTCTTTTACATATTCACCTTTGATATCAAGACTTTGAAAATTTATTTTTTTTAAAACCTCCTGGTAATTTTCCCCTAAAAGTAATACTAGTTCATCTATTTCAAGATTTTCTATGGAAAAATCAATTTTATTTACTTCTGAGTCAGTTGTATAAATATCAAAATATAAATCAGAGCCTTTATATTTAAATTTATTTGATATTATTCTTGTATTATTGCCCTCGTTAGAGATCTTTAATTTTAAATTATCGATATCACCCTCTAGTAAAATTGCATTATTAACAAAATTTGAATTTATGTTTTCTATTCTTGCTTGGTTGAGTGTAATTGAAATATCATCTGCGTTAAAAATAGATCTAGAAATTTCAATATCAGAGGCTGCAAAATCAGTTTGGATTAAATAATGATTAATCTTGAAATTTGAATTATCTATAGAGAGAATTGGTTTAGGCATAATTTTTAAAGTTTGATTTGATAAACTGTTCAATGTAACAAAACCTTTAGTTTCTCTTTCGACCATTTCTTGAGATAAAATATTCATAGGCAATCTTAGAAAACTAAGTCCAATTAAAATCACTAAAATTAAAAGTATTGCTATGGGTATTAGGACTTTTAATTTTTTCATTTATTCATTCTACAAATATAGGAACACAAAATAGATCATATAGGCTAATATAAAGCCAAGAGAAATTAATTTTCCAGCTAATTTTAAAGAAATAATCATAAAAAATAATAAAGAAGTCACTAAAAATAGCCATTTATCAATTTGACTAAGTAATTCATAAAAATTTATACTTCCATTGATTAGCACAGCAATAATCGTTATTCCAAATATGTTGGCTATATTTGATCCGAGAATATTTCCAATTGCCAAATTATTTTGTTTTTTCACAATTGATAAAATTGTTGCAATTACCTCAGGCAAAGAGGTACCAAAAGCAACAATTGTTATTCCAATAGTAGTTTCTGCAACACCAAATATGCTAGTTAGATCTTTCGCATAAACAATAAAATACTTAGAACTAAAAAATAAAGCTATAAATGCTAATATTATTTTTAAAATAATAAAAAAAGATGAAGAATGTGTTATCTCGGATATTGTGTTAGTCTCATCAATTGGTTTTTTTAATTCAAAATAAATAAAAAAACAAAGTAATCCAAAAAGTAAAACACCATACGTGTAGCCAATATTAAAATTAAATATTATGAAAATAAAAAAAACGATTGAAAAAATTAAAAAAAATAAAAAAGTACTTTTATCCTTTTTATCAGTTACTAACCTGGTAATGGGATATAACATGATACCCCCTACCAATAAAATATTTGCAATATTACTTCCAACAAGATTACCTGCTACTATTCCAATAGAATTTAACTTTAATGCTTGAAATGTTGCTGCAAACTCAGGGAGAGAAGTGCCAATAGCTATAATAAATATTCCAACAAGGATTGGCCTAATTTTATAAACGTGTGAGATTAATATTGAATTTTTTATTGCAAAATCACATGACCATATTAATAGAGCTAGACTTATTAATACTCCTAATAAACTCTCAATCAATTCACACCCATTTGATCTTTTTTAAGTTTCCTTATCTCATCTCTGAACATGGCAGCTTTTTCAAAATCTAAATTTTCAGCCGCAGATAACATTTTTTTCTCTAATTTTTGAACATGTTTTTCAAATTTATTAGGACTCAATTTATCAATTTCAGATGTACCCACAGTATAGCTATCTTTTTCATAGATGCTTTCGATAATTTCACCAATATTTCTTTTCACTGATTGAGGGGTAATATTATTTTTCTTATTAAATTCAATTTGTTTATTTTTTCTGTATTTTGTTTCCTCAAGAGCTGCTTTAATACTTTTAGTTAATACATCTGCATATAAAATCACCTTTCCATCAATATTTCTGGCTGCACGACCTATAGTTTGGACCAAACTAGTTTTTGACCTTAAATAACCCTCTTTGTCAGCGTCAAGAATGGCGACTAAACCACACTCAGGAATATCTAGTCCTTCTCTGAGTAAATTAATACCAATTAAAATATCAATCTCCCCAATTCTTAAAGAGCGAATAAGTTTTATTCTATCAATAGTCTCTACATCAGAGTGCATATATTCAGCCTTTAAATTATGTTCTTTTAAGTAATTGGTTAAGTCTTCAGCATTTTTTTTTGTAAGTGTTGTAATCAATACTCTATTTTTATTATTGAGTGTTATTTTAATTTCACCCATCAAATCCTCCACTTGATTGACAGTTGTTTTGATCACACACTCAGGATCAATTAGACCTGTGGGTCGTATGATTTGTTCAACATACTCATTTTCGACTTCATTCAATTCCCATGGGCCAGGAGTTGCAGATAAAAAAATAGTGGGGGGACGCATCATATTCCATTCTTCAAAAGTTAAAGGTCGATTATCCAATGCAGATGGAAGTCTAAATCCATAATCTGATAAAGTTTTTTTTCTAGATCGGTCGCCTTTATACATTCCATTTATTTGAGGCACGGATACATGAGACTCATCAATTATAAGAAGTGAGTTTTCCGGAATAAACTCGTATAGAGTTGGTGGTGCTTCACCAGGTTGTCTTCCACTTAAATATCTCGAATAATTCTCAATTCCTGAACATGTTCCCGTTGCCTGTATCATTTCCAAATCAAAATTAGTTCTCTCTTTTAATCTTTGAAATTCAAGCAACTTTTTTTCCTTATCAAACTCTTCTAGTCTTATTTTTAAATCTTTCTTAATTTCTTTAATAGCGTTCTCTAATCGTGGTTTTGGAGTAATGTAATGACTATTTGCAAAGATTTTTACTTCTTCGAAGCTTTGAATGAATTCACCTGTGAGAGGATCAAACTCTTTAATATCTTCCACCTCGTCTCCAAAAAAACTTATCCTCCAAGCTATATCCTCTAAATGTGCAGGAAAAACATCAACCCGATCTCCAGTTACTCGAAACATACCTCTTCTAAAATCAATATTATTTCTTTTATACTGTAACTCTACTAATTCTCTCAGGAACTCCATTAAATTAATGTTCTGTCCTTTTTTTATTTCTAGAGTCATTTTAGAGTAAGAGTCAACGGACCCGATGCCGTATATACATGAAACACTTGCTACAATAATTACATCTTCTCTTTCTACTAATGATCTAGTTGCTGAGTGTCTAAAACGATCTATTTGCTCATTTATAGAGGACTCTTTTTCTATGAATGTATCTGATCGAGGTACATAAGCTTCTGGTTGATAATAATCATAATAACTCACAAAATACTCAACTGCATTTTTAGGAAACAATACTTTTAACTCCTCATATAATTGAGCAGCCAAGGTCTTATTTGGTGCCATAATCAATGTTGGTCTGTTATATTTTTCAATAACATTTGCAATTGTAAAAGTTTTCCCAGAGCCGGTTACACCCAATAATACTTGGCTTTGTTTCCTTTTTTCTAAACCATCAATCAATTTTTTAATTGCTTGAGGCTGATCTCCTTTAGGTTTATTTTCACTTACTATTTTAAATGGCATACTTGTAGAAATTTATAAATAAGTTTATAGATAACTAAATAAAAAAAATGATTTCAAATAGAGTAAATAACATAAAACCATCATTAACAATAGCTACCAATATGAAGGCCCAGGAACTGAAAAGAGCTGGAAAGGATGTGATTGTTTTAGCAGCCGGAGAACCAGATTTTGATACACCTGATCACATAAAAAGCGCAGCTATTGAGGCCATAAATAAGGGTTTTACTAAGTATGTACCAGGTAAAGGAACACCAGACCTGCAAATCGCAATTCAAAAAAAATTTCAAAGAGATAATAACTTAGATTATGAACTTGGTAATATTACAGTTGGAGTTGGTGGAAAGCATATAATTTATAATGCTTTCTCAGCAACTATTAATCAAGGTGATGAAGTTATAATCCCTGCTCCATATTGGGTGAGTTACCCCGATATTGTAATTTTAAATGATGGAAAACCCATCATAGTTGAGTGTGGTGAGCAAAATGGTTTTAAAATCACACCTGAGGATTTGGAGAAAAATATATCTTCTAAAACAAAATGGCTGATGCTAAATAGCCCAAGTAATCCGACTGGATCTATGTATACCAAAGAGGAATTGGTTGCTATAGGAGAAGTTCTTAAAAGTTATGAAAATATTTATATTTTATCAGATGATATTTATGAAAAGATTGTTTACGACACCAATGATTTCAAAACAATAGCTGAAGTTTGCCCATTTTTAAAAGAAAGAACGTTAACGATGAATGGATTATCCAAGTCTTATTGTATGACAGGCTGGAGAGTAGGCTACGCAGCAGGTCCAGTCAGTCTCATCAATGCAATGAACAAAGTTCAATCACAAAACGTATCTTCAACAGCATCAATATCAATGGCGGCCTCTGTTGAGGCATTAAATGGAGATCAAAGTTTTATCATATCAAACAATGAATCTTTTCTAAGAAGGCGTAATTTAGTTGTAAAACATTTAAATGAAACACCTGGATTGTCTTGCAGAACTCCTGAGGGTGCTTTTTACGTTTTTGCTTCATGCAAAGGAGTTTTAGGTAAGACAACGGAGTCTGGTAAAAAACTCTTAACTGATGGTGACTTTATGGATTATCTTCTTGAAGAGGTGGGTGTTGCAGGTGTACAAGGTTCTGCATTTGGGCTAGAGGGTTTCTTTAGAATATCTTATGCAACCTCTGACTCAATATTAGAGGATGCCTGCCAAAGAATTAAAACTGCTTGTTCTAAATTAAGTTAATTTACTATTAGAAATAATTTTAGCTATTCGAAGAATATTTGTAGTTCCAACTTTTCCAAAAGGAACTCCAGCTGTGATTATTATTTTTTCACCATGTTTTAGAATTTTTCTTACCTTTGCTATTTTACAGGCACGGTCAACCATCTCAGTTGAAGATGAAATTTCATCAACAACATCCATAAAAGTACCCCAAGTTAATGTATTTTGACGAGCAACTTTTTTATTAGTTGTTAATCCTATTAAGGTCACATCAGGCCTCATCCTTGCGACTCTTAAAACAGATCTTCCTGATTGAGAAAACGTTGCAATACAATTACATTCAGCAATGCTGGCTACTTCAAGTGCTGCAGTAGCAATAGCCTCAGTTGATGTTTTTACAATATTCAAATTATAATTTTGAATATTAGCTAAATATTTAGGATCACTTTCAACACGTTTTATAATTTTATCCATCATTTCTACAGACTCTTTGGGATAATTACCAGCAGCTGACTCTGCAGATAACATTACAGCGTCTACTCCTTGGAATACTGCTGTAGCGACATCAGAGGCCTCAGCCCTTGTCGGAGTAGGTGAGTCAATCATACTCTCAAGCATTTGGGTTGCAACAATACATGGCTTTCCATATTTCCTGCAAGCAGCGACCATTGTTCTTTGATGAATTGGCACATCTTCTGGGTTGGTTTCAACACCTAGATCTCCTCTAGCAACCATTATTCCATCAGAATTTTCAGTTATTGACTCAATTTCTTTCATAGCAGAGGGTTTTTCTACTTTTACCATTACTTTAAATTTTGCAGGAATAAGTTTTTTTGCTGTTAATAAATCTTTTGTAGTTTGAATAAATGAAAGAGCTATCCAATCAACATCAAGTTTAATAGCTAGCTCTAAATCTTTTTTATCTTTTGGAGTAATTATTTTTAAATCAAGTTTTGTATCTGGAATATTCAATCCTTTGTTATTAGAAATTTCTCCACCATCTGTAACAACACATTTAATTGCAGAAACAGATTTTGATTTTACTTTTAACCTTACCTTACCATCATTCACTAACAGCCTTTGTCCGATTGCTATAGATTTGAAAATTTCCTTGTGAGGCAAGTAGACTCGAGAACTGTCACCATCTTTTTTATTTTGATCAAAAGTAAATATTTGGTTTTTTTTTAGTTGTTCTTTGACATTCAGAAATCTACCAACTCTGAATTTGGGACCCTGTAAGTCACCTAAAATACAAATATAACGATCATGTTTTTTTTCTAAATTTCTAATAATTTTAACTTTTTTTTTGTGATCCTCGTGGTCGCCATGACTAAAATTAAGACGAAATACGTCAGCACCAGATAAAAATAATTTCTCAATAGCTTTTTCAGTCTCACAGGCTGGTCCTAAAGTTGCAACAATTTTGGCTTTACGGTTTCTAAGTTTCATTTGATTTGTTTAGAAATTAATAAATAACATGATATTAGTAAATTACCATGAGTAAAATATCAAAAGAACAAGAGTACAAAATTAAAGCTAACGTACTTGATCATTTAATTAATCATTTAAGAGATAGGTCTGATGTACAAAATATTGACCTGATGAATCTGAGTGGATTTTGCAGAAATTGTTTATCAAAATGGTATGTAAAATATGCAAAAGAGGAAAACTATGATCTAGACTATGAGGAATCAAGAAAGATTATTTATGGAATGTCTTACTCTGAATGGAAAAGTAAATATCAATCAGAGGCAACAAAAGAACAAATAGAACAATTTAAAACAAAATAGTTTAGATGACCGAGAAATTGCCGAATTGGAATTTAGGAGATTTTTACTCTTCTATCAAAGATGAAGAAATAGATCTTGATATCGAAAAATATAGAAATTTCTCTAAATCTTTTAACAAAAAATACAAAGGTCAATTAGTTAATCAAGCTCAAAACCTCGAAATCATCATAAAAGAGTATGAAGACGGTAATGAACTTGGTGACAAGCTTGGCAATTTTGCTTTTTTGATATACGCAACAAATATGAACGAACAAGAGACGGTTCAATTTTATCAAGGTATAAATGAAAAACTTACAGAGATATCATCAAACTTGATTTTTTTTACAAACGAAATAAATGCTACAAATGACTCAGAATTTAAAATTTTTTTATCAAATGCTGGCAAATATAAAAATTGGTTAACTAACATCCGTCGATATAAACAACATCAACTTGATGAAAAGAGTGAGATGATTTTCCTTGATAAGAATTTAACCTCTAACTCTTCATGGGTGAGATTCTTTGAAGAACAAATAAATGATTTAAAATTTAAAATCGATGATAAAGATTTAAATAGTTCAGAAGCTTTAAATTTATTATCTGATCATAAATCAACAACCAGAAAAAAAGCAGCAAAAAGTATTGAAGATGTTTTTAAATCGAATGTAAAAACTTTTTCTTTTATTACAAACACTCTCGCAAAAGATAAAATTACTAATGATAAGTGGAGAAAATACAAATCTCCAATAGACTCCAGAAATTTAGCGAACAATGTTGAAAATGAAGTTGTCGAGGCACTAACTGAAAGTGTTACTTCCAATTACAAGAATATTTCACATAGATATTATAAAATTAAGGCCAAACTTTTTAATCAAGAAAAACTTAATTATTGGGATAGAAATGCACCTTATCCTGACTCACCTAATAAAAAGATAAATTGGTCTGAGGCAAAAGATATTGTAATACGCTCATATGCTAACTTTGATAAAAGTTTTGAAGATATTGTATTATTATTTTTTAATAACAGTTGGATTGATGCTGAACTAAAATCAGGTAAATCTCCAGGAGCATTTGCAGCATCTACAATTCCCTCAATACACCCTTACATTTTGACAAACTTCCACGGTAAAACCAGAGATGTAATGACATTAGCTCATGAACTTGGACATGGATGTCACCAATATTTGTCTGCTAAACAAGGTTTGCTGTTATCCAGCACTCCACTTACTCTAGCAGAGACTGCAAGTGTCTTTGGAGAGATGATGACTTTTCGAACATTACTTGAAGATAGTGATAAGAGTGCCAGAAAATATCTTTTAGCATCAAAAATAGAAGACATGATTAACACTGTTGTCAGGCAAATATCATTTTTTGAATTTGAAAAGTTAGTGCACAATGAGAGAAAAAAAGGAGAATTATCATCTGATCAACTTTGTGATTTTTGGATGAAAACACAATCTGAAAGTCTTGGGCCTAATATTGAATTAACAGATGGGTATAGATATTTTTGGACATACATACCTCATTTTATTCATACTCCCTTTTATGTATATGCTTATGCTTTTGGAGATTGTTTAGTAAACATTTTGATTCAACTTTATGATGAGGGCCTTCCAAATTTTAAAGAAAGTTACATTAGTCTTTTAAAAAGTGGTGGCTCGAAACACTATAGTGAGGTTCTGAAACCTTTTAATGTTGACCTCAAACAAAAAAATAGTTGGGAAAAAGGACTCTCAATGATTTCAGGTCTAATAGATGAGTTTGAAAAAAGTATTTAGTCTAAAATGAAAGAAGAAAATAATTTAGTTTCAAGAGTAAAAAGGTATTCAAAAGTCACAACTTCTATGACTTCTTTGGCCACGAAATTTGCAGGAAAAAAATATTTAAATTTTGATTTAAGTGATCAAAAGTATGCGGCTCAAATCACTGAGATCTTAGGTAATTTAAAAGGACCTTTGATGAAGGTTGCACAACTAAGCGCTACTATTCCTGATTTACTACCTGAAGAGTATGCTAGAAAATTAGCTGAATTACAGTCAAATGCACCTCCAATGTCTTGGGTGTTTGTAAAAAGAAGAATGAAAGCTGAATTAGGTGAAAATTGGCAAAGTAACTTCAAAGAATTCAATCAAGAGGCAAGTTTTGCTGCATCTTTAGGTCAGGTTCACAAGGCCAAATTGAGAACCAATGATTACGTTGCGTGTAAACTTCAATATCCTGATATGTCTTCAGCAGTAGAGGCTGACTTAAACCAATTAAAAATAATATTTAAAATTTACTCTAGTTATAATAAATCAATTCAAATTAGAGAGATATTTAAAGAAATAGAAGCAAGACTAAAAGAAGAATTAAATTATAGTTTAGAAAAAAAACATTTAAAAATTTTTAAAT
Source organism: uncultured Alphaproteobacteria bacterium (assembly GCA_902611415.1). GTDB lineage: Bacteria > Pseudomonadota > Alphaproteobacteria > HIMB59 > HIMB59 > HIMB59. Next base: position 19,519 of record CACLZM010000007.1, read on the forward strand.
TTATTCATAAAAATAACTCATATATAAAAATCCCAAATGTTTACGAAAAAATATCTACAAACAGACTTTTAGTCATGGAATTTCTTAATGGTAAAAAATTAATTGAATACAAAAACGCACCGCAAAAAACTAGAAATGAATTAGCAAAAAAATTATTTATGGCATGGTACTTACCCTTTTATAAATACGGTATAATTCATGGAGATCCACATTTAGGTAATTACTCAGTAGATAATAAAAATAATATTAATTTATTTGATTATGGTTGCGTTAGAATATTTCCACCTAAATTTGTTAAAGGCGTAATAGACCTTTATTTTGCTCTAAAAGAAAAGGATAACAAAAAGATAAAAACCGCTTATCAAGTATGGGGGTTTAAAGACATTGATGATAAATTAATGAATGTTTTAAATAAATGGGCTTTATTCTTGTATGATCCAATCTTAAAAAATGAGGTTCGAAAAATACAAGACTCAGATAGTGGTATTTATGGAGCTAAAATAGCTAGCGAAGTCCATAAAGAGCTCAAAAAATATGGAGGAGTTAAACCTCCAAGAGAGTTCGTATTTATGGATCGAGCAGCGGTTGGTTTGGGGTCAATCTTTATTCATTTGAAAGCTGAAATAAATTGGTACAAGCTTTTTCATGACTTAATTAAAGATTTTTCAGTTAAGAATGTTGAAACCAATCAAAAAAAAGCATTCAAATTTGCCGGTTTATGATGACTTTCAACAAATTTTTTATAAATTTTATAAATCTTAGACTTAACAAATTAGATTTATCTGATATACAACATACCTTCTAAAAGGAACAAGTTAATGATAATAGGCGCAGTCAAAGAAAAAAAAAAGTTTGAGAATAGAGTTTCTATTTCTCCTGAAGATGTAAAAAACTATGTAAAAGCTGGTCACCAAGTATTTATTGAAAAGGGGGCAGGTTCACTTTCAGGTTTTAATGATAAATCATATAAAGAGTCTGGAGCGACTCTATCTACCTCAAAAGAAGTTTTTAAGAATTCTGATATTATTTTAAAAATAAATTGCCCAACCCCAGACGAATCTAAATTAATAAAAAATAATTCTATGGTTATTTCTCAAATCAGTATACAGAACAACCAAGACAGTATTAAAATTTTAAATTCTAAAAAAATCTCAGCGTTTGCTTTAGAATTAGTCCCAAGAATTACTCGAGCTCAAGATATGGATATTTTGTCCTCTCAAGCAAATTTAGCAGGATATCATGCGGTTATAGATGCTGCTCAAGAATTTAACAGAGTATTACCATTATTTATGACTGCTGCTGGTAAAGTTACCCCAGCAAATGTTTTAGTCATAGGTGCAGGTGTTGCAGGTTTACAAGCTATAGCAACTGCTAAACGATTAGGTGCTATTGTTTTTGCTACAGACGTAAGAATAGCCTCAAAAGAGCAAGTTGAGAGTCTTGGTGGTAAATTTGTTATGGTCGAGGATGAGGAGTCTAAGAATGCTGAAACGAAGGGCGGTTACGCAAAAGAAATGAGTGCAGAGTACCAAAAAAAACAAGAGGCTTTATTGGCCGAAACTCTAAAGACAATGGATATTGTAATATGTACTGCTCAAATACCAGGAAGAAAAGCACCTTTAATTTTGAAAAAAGAAATGTTGGAGAACATGCAAAATGGTTCAGTTATTGTTGATCTAGCTGTAGAGTCAGGAGGAAACTGCGAATTTAGCCAAGTTGGAAAAGTCGTTTCAAAAAATGGTCTTAAGATTGTAGGTCATGCCAACGTTCCTGGCAGAGTAGCAAATAATGCCTCAAGCCTTTTTTCAAAAAATATTTCTAACTTTTTAAAATTAATGAACTTTGAAGATAAGAAAAAATCTATGATTAATAAAAGTGATGAAATTATTAAAGCTACAATGATTTGCTCAGCTGGAAAGATTTTAATAAAATAAAAAGGAGTTACTATGTCAGAAATTTCAAATCAATTAGAAAGTTTATCATATAAAGCACAACAAATTGCAAATGAAGCAAGCCAGTTAGCATCTAGTGTGGCCGAAACATCTGGAGGCCATAGTGACTTTATTATTTTTGGTATAACTGTTTTGGTATTAGCTTGTTTTGTAGGTTATTATGTAGTTTGGTCGGTTACCCCAGCTTTACACAGTCCTTTAATGGGTGTCACAAACGCTATTTCGTCCGTAATTATTGTTGGAGCTTTATTGGCCGCAGGTCCTGTTGATAGTAACATTTCTAAATATTTTGGTTTAATTGCTGTAACTCTTGCTGCCGTTAACATATTTGGGGGGTTCGTTGTAACAAATCGAATGCTCTCCATGTTTAAAAAGAAACAATAGGTAAAAAATGTCAACTTTAACAACTGCAGCATATTTAGTTTCATCGGTTTTATTTATACTTTCTCTTAGAGGGTTATCACATCCCTCAACTGCAAGGAGAGGAAATTTTTTAGGAATTTTAGGGATGACTATAGCCATAGTCACAACACTGTCCAATCCTGGTGTACTTAGCTATAAAGAAATTGGAATAGCTTTTTTAATAGGTGGTTTGATTGGAACATCAATCGCAGTTAAAATTCAAATGACTGCATTACCACAATTAGTTGCTGCTTTCCATAGCTTGGTAGGATTAGCTGCTGTGTTTGTTGCTGCCTCTGCATATTACAATCCTAGTGCTTTTAATATAGGTACTGTTGGATCTATTCCGATGGGAAGTTTAATAGAAATGTCAATTGGAACAGCAATAGGTGCTGTGACTTTTACAGGATCTATTATAGCTTTTGGAAAACTCCAAGGTTTTGTCTCAGGAAATCCTTTAGTTTTCAAAGGTCAACATTTTATTAATTTACTTTTGGGTTTAGGAATTATTGCTTTAATTGTTAAGTTTTGTATCGATCAAAACCAAGAATTATTTTGGCTTATCGTTTTTGCCTCATTTGTTATCGGGGTACTTTTAATTGTTCCAATTGGAGGAGCAGATATGCCAGTTATTGTCTCAATGTTAAACTCATATTCCGGATGGGCCGCTGCTGGAATTGGTTTCACTTTATCTAATAACTTATTGATTATTACTGGCGCACTGGTTGGTTCGTCAGGAGCTATCTTGAGTTACATAATGTGCAAGGGAATGAATAGATCTTTCTTAAACGTTTTACTTGGAGGATTTGGTGGTGAACAAGCAGCTAGTGCTGACGGAGTAAAAGATGATCGTCAAGCAAAACAAGGTAACGCTGCTGATGCTGCTTTTATGATGAAAAATAGCAAAACAATAATCATTGTTCCTGGTTACGGAATGGCTGTTGCTCAAGCACAACACGCGCTTAGAGAGATGGGTGATTTACTTAAAGCAGCAGGTGCAGAAGTGAGATATGCAATCCATCCTGTAGCTGGAAGAATGCCTGGACACATGAACGTGTTACTTGCAGAAGCAAATGTTCCTTATGATGAAGTCCTAGAACTTGATGAAATTAACAGAGATTTCTCTGAGACTGACGTTGCATTTGTGATTGGTGCTAATGATGTAACAAACCCAGCTGCAAAAACTGATAAGACAAGTGCCATTTATGGTATGCCTATTTTAGATGTGGAAAATGCTGGTCAAGTATTTTTCGTTAAAAGAGGTATGGCTAGTGGATATGCAGGTGTTCAAAATGAACTATTTTTCAGAGACAATACTTTAATGCTATTTGGAGATGCTAAGAAAGTTTGTGAAGATATAATTAAAGGACTTGAGAACTAGTCGAATTTCTTCTTACGCATAAGTTTTTTAAATCTTTTAATTGATTCGGCTTTTTCGCGAAGCTTTCTTTCTGATGGTTTTTCATAATTTTTTCTTAACTTTAATTCTTTGAAAATACCCTCTCTTAAAAGCTTTTTTTTGAGTACGCGTATAGCAGCCTCAACATTGTTATCTCTGACTTGAACTTCTATTGCCAATCTAGTAACCTCATAAAGGCGTAATTTATATATAAATATGAAGTCAAAGCAAGAAAAATTAGCTAACTTATTTATTAACGAAGTACCCAAATTTGGTTGGTCTAGAGAAACTCTCTTACAATGTGCAAAAAAGCAAAGAATATCAACATCCGCTCTAGCAAAATTATTTCCATCTTTTGAATATGATGTCTTAAAATTCATAATTGCTCAAAATAACATTCAAGTTGAGAAGAACTACAACTCCTTCAACAACTCACGATTGAAAACTAGAGATAAAATTAAAACAATCATGGAGCTAAAATTTGAAAATAACAGCCATCTCAAAAAAGCATTACCTGAAATGCTAAAATTTCTTTTGAGACCTGGTAACATATTAATGTCTATTAAAATGCTTCACGAAAATAGTGACTTTATATGGAGTTTATCAGGTGATAAATCAAATGATTTTAGTTACTATTCAAAGCGAGGTTTACTTTCAATGATTTATCTCGCCACATTAATTTATTGGCTTAACGATAAGTCAGAAAAAGATATTGCTACCAAAAACTTTATCAGCAAATCAGTTGATGGAATAGTTGATGGAGTTTCAAGACTTAAACAATTAAGTTTACTCAAAGGCTTAGCTGAAAATTTTATGTCTAGGTATGCTAAAAAGACATCTTAAATTTCCTTTAAAACATTTAATAAATTTCCAAAAAGTATAAAAATTTATTCTCATTTAAATTTCAAATTTATTTTTGTTAATAGAAAGGCACATAATGAATAAAATTTTTATTACTTTGATTTTTACGATTTTTTCATCATTAGCTTTTGCAAATGGACATATGCAGCCAAACTCTTTTGCTGTAACTTTAAAAGTTCCATCTGCAGATGTAGAGAAAGTTGAATCTATCTTACAAAGCCATCATCAGTTTTTGCATGATAAACATTCTTTATCTGGTGATGATAGATTAAACTCTTATTCTATCGTTAAAGGTTTTGAGCCTGTAGATTTAACTGACCCTTCGAAAGGTGTTACCGATAATGTCTTTTATTTTTTAAGCGAGCATTATCAAACCCCAGTTGGCTTGCAGCTTCATGGACAAGCATCTGAGACTTGGGAGGATGTACAAGAGTTTAGATCGATAATATATCAGTATGGTATCGCAATTGCTTTTCCAGGCGAAGTCATAGCTAAGATGAATCGCTAAGAAAAAATAATAAATACTCGCGGTTATTAATTTAGCCGCGAGAAAATAAAACCTCTTCAGGAACTCATCAAATACATTATAATAAATAATAATTGGAGGACTGATGAGTATTCAAAAAACAATTACACCCATAAATAATACTATTTATTTAGAGAGAGAATTAGCCTCAGATAGTAAAATTAATTCAGTCATAGATAAAGCCTCAACAAGTTTTGAAATTTGGAAAAACACATCTCTTGATGACCGAATTAATATTGTTAATAAATTTATTGATAACTTAATCGCTCTCAAAGATGAAATATCAAAGGAAATTTGTTGGCAAATTGGAAGACCCATATCTCAATGTGCAGGAGAATTAAGAGGCTTTGAAGAGCGCTCAAGACACATGGTAGATATTGCTAAAGACTCATTACAAAATCTTCCAGCCACTCAAAACGAAGAATTTGACAACTATATATACAAAACTCCTCTTGGGGTGATTTTTGTAATGGCCCCATGGAATTATCCGATTATTACTGCAACTAACACAATTGTTCCTGCTATAATTTCAGGTAATAGTTTAATTTTAAAACATTCATCTCAAACACCAAGATGTGCAGAACTAATTTTTCAAGCTTTTGAAAATACGGGGATACCTGAGGGTGTTTTCCAATTTATTCATACTGATCATAAAGCTTGTGAAAAAATAATCTCTGACTCAAGAATAGCTCACGTTGTTTTTACTGGCTCTGTAAGAGGAGGCCAGGAGGTGAAAAAATATATAGGAACACGATTTATTAATGCTGGTCTAGAATTAGGAGGGAAAGATCCTGCCTACGTCAGAGCAGATGCTGATTTAAAACACGCAATTGAAAACCTTGCAGACGGTGCACTATTTAATTCTGGTCAATCTTGTTGTGGTATAGAAAGAATTTATGTAGATAAAAAAATTTATAAAGAATTTATAGATGGCTTCAAAAGCATTACTGAAAATTATAATTTAAACGATCCCTCAAAACCTGACACAAATTTAGGCCCTGTGGTAAGACAATCAGCAGCTAATTTTATTAGAGCTCAAATAAATGAAGCGGAGAGCAGCGGAGCAAAACGTCTTATTGATGAGAGTAAATTTACAATATCAAGAGAAGATAATTGTTATGTTAGCCCTCAAGTAATGGTTGATGTCAATCATGATATGAGATTCATGATGGAGGAAACTTTTGGTCCTGCTGTTGGAATTATGCCTGTAGATGACGATAAAGAAGCAAAAAATTTGATGAATGATAGCCCTTATGGACTAACTGCATCTATTTGGACAAAAGATTTGGAGTTTGCTAAAGAATTTGGAAAAAATGTTCAAACAGGAACTTTCTTCATGAATAGATGTGATTACTTAGATCCGGCACTTGCATGGACGGGCGTAAAAGACACTGGTATCGGTTGCTCACTTTCAGTATTAGCATTTGATCAATTTACAAGACCACAGAGTTTTCATATGCGCAAAGTGGTTTAGAGCGATGGTCTACAAAGTTATTAATAAAATGTTAAGATATTTAATTTTTTAGTCAATTATGAGCATTACTTTTAAAGAATTAGAAAAAAAAATAAAATCAAAAGAGATTGATACTGTTTTAGTCTCTCTATCCGATATGCAGGGTCGACTAGTGGGAAAGAGAGTAACAGGTAAGGCTTTTTTAGACTACGTTCACAAAGAAACTCATTTTTGTGACTATCTTTATACGGTTGATATGGATATGTATACAGTTCCTGGATTTAAATCATCCTCTTGGGAGACTGGCTACGGTGATATGACTGTAAAGCCTGACCAAAGAACCATCAAAGTTTTACCATGGTTAGAGAAAACAGCTTTAGTTCTCGGCGATGCTTTTCAACATGATGGAAAGACTCCTGTTTCGCATTCCACAAGACAAGTTTTAAGAGAGGCAATTATAAAAGCAAATAAAATGGGATTTGAGCCGATGTTAGGTTCAGAATTAGAATTCTTTCTTTTCAAACAAACTTATGAAGATATACACTCTAGTAACTATAAAAATTTAAAAGAAACATCATGGTACATAGAAGATTATATGATATTTCAAACTTCAAAAGAGGAGCCTTTTAATCAAGAGTTAAGAAATAGTTTATTAGACTCTGGTATTTATGTTGAGTGCACTAAAGGGGAAGCCTCACCTGGCCAACAAGAAATTAATGTAGTTTTTACTGATGCTCTTAGTATGGCAGATAATCATATATTAATTAAAAATGCTGCAAAAGAGATTGCTTTTAAACATAATCGTGCTGTTAGTTTTATGGCAAAATACAAACAAGATTTCTGTGGAAGCTCCTGCCATATTCATAATTCTTTATTTGATAAAAAAACAAAAAAAAATATTTTTTCTAATATCAAAGACAAATATGGAATGTCTAAAATTTTTAAAAGCTATGTAGCTGGACAAATTTTATTCTTGAGGGATCTATCAATATTTTTAGCTCCAAACGTAAATTCTTATAAAAGATTTCAAGAGTCCTCTTTTGCTCCTACTTCTGCCGCCTGGGGAATTGATAATAGGACTGCTGGATTTAGATTAGCAGGATATGGAAGTTCAATAAGAATTGAATGCAGAGTTCCTGGGGCAGATGTTAATCCCTACCTTGCTTTTGCTGGATTGATTCAAGCAGGTCTGTATGGAATTGAGAATAAATTAGAACTTGAAGAGCCATTATCTGGAAATATATATCAAAATAGAAAGGCAAAAAATGTTCCAGGTACACTTTATGAAGCAATTGAACTTGCTAAGAAATCAAAATTATTACCAAAGATTTTCCATTCAGATGTTTTAGACCACTATATTCATGCTGCAAAATGGGAGCAGAGTGAATATGATAAGTCTGTAAATGACTGGGAGCACCGTCGTTATTTTGAGAGAGGATAAATAGGTTTATAAATGCAAAATATGAATTGGAATTATCCAACAAATGTTTGGTTTGGAGTTGATAGATCAAAAGAAATACAAAAAGCTTGTAATACTTTAGATATTAAAAACCCATTAATTGTTACAGATCCTGGATTATTACAAACATCAATTATTGATGAAATTAATAGTAGTCTGTCATCAAGTACACAAATTTACAGTGATGTTCAAGGAAACCCAACTGGTTCAAATGTAACTAATGGTGTAAAAGTTTTTTTAGAGGGTAATCACGATGGCGTCATAGCCATTGGTGGCGGATCTGGAATGGATGCTGGCAAAGGGATAGCATTCTTAGCTCATCAATCCAAACCACTTTGGGATTTTGAAGATATTGGAGATTGGTGGACAAGAGCAGACTCAAGTGTAATCAAACCTATAATAGCTATACCTACGACTGCAGGAACAGGTTCTGAAGTGGGTAGAGCAGCTGTTTTTTTAAATGAAGAAAATCATAAAAAGAAAATAATTTTTCACCCAAAAATGTTACCACAGATTGCCATACTAGACCCATCTTTGACATTAAATTTACCAAAAAGCATTACTGCTGGAACAGGAATGGATGCATTGGCACACTGTATTGAAGCCTATTCATCTCCTTTTTATCATCCAATGGCAGAGGGCACAGCTTTAGAGGGTTTAAGATTGGTCAAAGAAAATATTCAAGAGGTTTATCATAATGGAAATAATGTTGAGGCAAGATCGCATATGTTAGTTGCATCTATGATGGGTGCAGCTGCATTTCAAAAGGGTCTAGGCGCCATTCACTCGATTACACACCCAGTAAATTCCTTATACAAGACTCATCATGGAACAACAAATGGTATAGTTATGCCATTTGTGTTGAATTATAACCGTAGCACTATTGAAGAAAAATTTATTAGATTGGCAAACTTTCTAGATATTAAAAATGGCTTCGAGGGTATCGTTGATTGGATTATTGAATTAAAAAAAGAAATGGAGATACCTGAAACACTTAAAGATATGGGCGTTAATGAGGGAGATGAGATCAAATTGGCGCCATTGGCACAAGAGGACCCAAGCACTGGAGCTAATCCACTAGAGATGACAGTAGAAAGATTTCAAGAATTAATTTTAAATTGTATTTCTGGAAAATATTAAATTTTTAGAAATTGTTGGTGTGCTTTTTTTGATATTGATGCAACAACATCACCGTTTGATTGAAAATTTAAAGGATTTCCTCTCCAATCACTTATTATACCGCCACTCTCTTCTACAATATTAACTAAAGGAATATAATCATAAGGTTTTAAGAAAGACTCTACTACTAGAGGTATTCTTTTTTCAGCCAAAAGTCCGTATTGCACACAATCACCACCAAAGGTTGCATACTTAGTTTTTTTAATTAGTGCATTATATTTTTTATTCTTAATATTAGATTTGAAAGCGGTCATTCCGGAAGTACTAAAATATAATTTAGATAAGTTTAAATTATTTTGAGATTTCTTAATTTTTTTTCCATTACAATAAGCACCATTGTCTTTAATTCCAATCCATGTTTTTTTTATATCAGGACAGTTAATAATTCCAATTACGGGTATTTTATCAATACACAAAGAAATTAATGTGCCAAAATTACCATTTCCATTTATAAAATTTTTAGTTCCATCTATTGGATCGATTACCCAAATGAATGGAGAGTTATTTGATTTATTTTTGTATTCCTCTCCATATATATCGTGACTAGGATATTTTTTAATGATCATTGATCGCAATTCTTTTTCAATTTTCATGTCTATTTTAGTTACTGGTGATTTATCTGATTTGAAATCTATTTTTAGACGATGAGAAGGTGTTTTTTTTATTATTCTTTCTGATACATTAACAAGTTTTTTAGCAAAGTTTAAATATTGAGATAAATCTTTAAGTTTTAAGAGCATTTACAAAATATATAGAAAAAAAGCATTACTACTAATAATTTTTAATTTAAGCTATTTTTTAGCTTTTGAAAAATAATCTCAAAATTTTCTGATGTCTGAGCACCATTTATTACAATTTGTTTATTTATTATAAATGTAGGAACGCTTTTTATTCCCATCTTTCTAGCTTGAATTTCTTCATTGGCGAGTGGCTCAATATTTTCTTGATCAGACAAATAACTTTTAAAATCTTCAGCGCCAATTTTATGTTTAATAGCTATATCTAACAATACATTGGGGTCACCTATGTCTTCACCATTTAAGAAATAAGACTCAAATAAACTATCTAAAACATTTTCCTGTATACCCTGTTTATATGCTAAAGCTAAAAGTCTATGTGAATTAAAGGAATTAGGGGTTGTCATTATAGAATCAAAATTAAAATTTATTCCCTCTACAAGTCCTTCATCATAGATATTGTCATAAATCGTCTTTGCTGCATCAGCACTTCCAAATTTAGAAATTAAATATTCTTGCCTATCCATACCATCAGGTGGCATTCCTGGATTTAATTGAAAAGGCCTCCAAGTTTGTTTGAATTTTGTATCTTTGTGATTTATTATTGCTTTTTCTAATCTTTTTTTACCAATATAGCACCACGGGCAAACAGTATCTGAAAATATATCAAGTTCGATCATAAATTTATTTCAATATTCATGACATAAAAAAATAATAATTCATAGTCATTAAAGTTAAAAATCTGATAAAATAGAATACAGGAGATTCACATGATAGAAAATTTTAACGGAATATTTTATTTAGTAATTTTTTTAATTATTTTAGTAATGAATGCTTTTTATGGTTATAATTGTTTATTTAATACCAAAAACTTCATAAGCAAATATGGTATTGATGTTACAGCTGCATTTTTTGCAAGGTTTGCTGGAGCAGTAATTGTAGGTGCTGTATTAATGCAGTTATATATTTTATTTAGAGGTACAGAGGCTACATGGGCATTCTTTAATTTTATGTTTATAATCATGACCATTATAGCAATATCAGCTTTTTACACTGGTGAGATAGATAAATTAGGAAGAACTGACCAGTATTCAAGAGAGGGGTGGCTATCAACAGGTGGTCTTGCACTAGGTTGGGCTATTCTTTGTTTTGGATTAGCAGATAAGATTTATATTTAGCGATTTCTTATAAAATAAATAAACATTAAAGACGTTAAGTACATTATGACGCTATAAGTAGCAGCAGGTATTATATATAGACCCCCACCAAAAACACTTGTACCTACAAAAATTGCTAAAGTTCCGTTTTGAAGACCACACTCTATTGAAATAGCTTTTTGTTGTGAGGTTCCTGTTCCAAAGAACTTTGCCCAGTAAAAAGCAATTATCATCATTAATAAATTGAGAGAAAGGACTACCAACCCAGTTTGAGCAAAATACTCAATTAAATTTTCTCTCTCAGCTAAAATAGCTCCAATCAAAACTAAAACAAATAAAGCAGTTGATAGTATTCTAGTAAACTTCTCAATTCTCTTCGTTAAAAAGGACAAGCTAGCTCTGAAAGTCATTCCAATTAAAACAGGTAATGTCACAATCAAAAACATACTTATAGCTATTCCTGTAAGTGAGATTGAGCCTAGAGAGTTGTCAGAAATCAATCCCATTGATATCCCTAAAACTATAGGCACAGAAATTACACTTAAAAGGCTCATTACTGCAGTTAAAGATATTGATAAAGCTACATCCCCTTTAGCAAAAGATGTAAGAATATTAGAAGTTACTCCACCTGGAGCAGCTGCGATTAATATCAAACCTATAGCTAATTCGGGTTGAAGTGGCCAAACCAAAACAATTATTAAAGCAACTATTGGAAGAAAAATTAATTGACTAATTAAACCTATTACAAAATTTTTAGGTGCCTTTACTACTCTAGCAAAATCTGAAAACGTCAAACCCAAGCCTAAAGTGAACATAATAAAAGCTAAGGCTAAAGGTAGAATTACATCAGTTATGAAATTCATAGATAAATATTAACAAAAACTCAAAATAATCATATCTCATATCCAAGTTGTTTTTCCTCTAAATCTAATAATTCTTCAGGATATCCCTCAGCTCTAAATACAGTATTGTATTTATTTTCAAGCCTTTTTACGACCATTGAGGACCATGCACGATCACCAAAAGTTTTTTTTGCATCTTTAATAATATCAAGAACTAAAGGTGAAATTTCTAATTCGACCCCAAGTTTTGAGGCTAGATCCTGAAAAAGACCTACATCTTTCTCAACTAAGTCCATTGTAAAATTTATATTATATGAACCGTTCAATATTACTTGACTCTCAGTTTCATGGACAAATGAGTTACCTGAAGAAGCTGCAATTCCCTTGTATGTTTTGTTCAAATCAAGATTTGATTTACTAGCAATAGTCCAAGCTTCTCCCAATGCAACTAAGTGAACAGTAGCCAAATAATTAGTAATAACTTTAAGAATGGATGCACTTCCAAAGTCTCCCGTATATAAGATTTTTCTACCAAGACATTTTAATACTGGCATAGCTTTATCAAATCCTTCTCTACTTCCTCCAACAAAAATAGAAATGTTACCAGTTGCAGCTCTATGACAACCCCCACTTACAGGGGCCTCTAAAGCTATTGCATTTTTTTGCTCAATTAATGAGGCATGTTTTTTTAGTTGTTCATCTTCAGTTGTGCTCATCTCAATCCAAATTTGGTCTTTTTGTATAGTATCAATAATACCATCTTTGGACTCTAAAACTTCTGCACATATCTTGGGAGAGGGAAGACAAGTTATTAAAATATCAGAATTCATCACAAGATCTTTTATTGATTTAGCTGTCTTAGCACCCTTTAATTTAAACTCATCCATTAATATGTGATTTTTATCTAAAACTGATATTTGAAAATTATTTTTAAGAAGATTATTTGCTAGTTTTCCACCCACATTACCCAGTCCAACAAAACCTATTTTCATCACTACCTCCCTATATTTAATAAAAATACTATTACTTTATTTTTCAATGTTAATATTAAATAATTCTTATAAAATTAGATAATGTCAATTTACCTTAGAACAGAAAAAATTATTGCAGATTGGACAGACTATAATGGTCATATGAATTTAGCCTTTTATATCCACTTATTCGATCAAGGATGGGATGTGCTACTTGATAGATTTCAAATGGGAGGAGAATCAGCTAGAAATGAGAAAAGATCAACATTTGCTGTGGAATCCCACACTAAATATATTCAAGAGGTTAAAGAGGGAGATGAAATTGATATAAACTTACTATTCTTAGACCATGATAAAAAAAGATTTGTATATCAATTGGAAATTGTAAGTAAAAGTGGGAATTTTAGAGCAGCTACATCTGAAGTTTGCTCTCTTTATGTTGACTTAAGTATCCGCAAAGTTATAGAAATGGAAGACTATAAATTAAAGTTAGTAGATGATTTCATAGATGAAAATAAAAATCAATTTTCACCATTAGAATTTTACCTTTTAGATAAATTAAAAAAGTAAATGAAAGTTGCTATCATTGGGTCGGGCATTGTTGGTCTTACAATTGCATATATCTTAAGTAAAGAAAATATCGATATAACTATTTTTGAGAAAGAGAGAGACTCACTATCACATGGAACTGGAAGAAATAGTGGAGTTATTCACTCTGGAATCTACTATCAACCTAAAACTTTAAGGTCAACTCTCTGCATCAAAGGTTCAAAGCTAATGAAAAAATTTATTAGTGAGAATAATCTTTATATCAATAATTGTGGAAAGTTACTACTTCCAAAAACAAAAAAAGATATCGAAACACTTAATTTATTGTATGAGAGATCAAAGGAGGTAGGAGTCGAAACAATCAAGTTAAATAGTTTCGATGAGATTTTAAAAATAGAGCCAAACTGCAATCCCTTATTTAATGAAGCTCTTTTTATCAAGGAAACAGCCATTGCTGATCCAAAAGAGGTATCAAACAAATTGATTGAAATTTTAAAAAAGAGAGGCGTAATAATTAAATACGATACAAAAGTGGAATCAATTTCATCTGATGATACAACTATTATATCAAATAATAAAATTCATAATTTTAATCTAATTATTAACTCTGCAGGTTTACACGCAGACTATTTGGCAAATAAATCAAATTTAAAAACTAGATACTCATCTTTACCTTTTAAAGGTAAATATTGGAAAATTAGTTTTGGAGATAAAAATGAAATTCCACATAGATTAATTTATCCAGTGCCAAATTTAGACCAACCTTTTTTAGGAGTCCATACCGTATACGATAAACATGGAAACTTTTATCTAGGCCCTAGTAGCACTCCCGTATTTGGAAGAGAAGCCTATAGGCCTTTTAGAAAATTTAATTTTTTAGAGTTTTGTGCCTTAAGTTATAAATTCATTTTGAAAATAATTTTTAATGAGAATAACCTTAGAAATTTAACTATTAGTGAGTTTAAAAATTTATTTTTGTCTAGCGTGATGAAATCGTCTAATGCTTACTTTAGGCATAAACCATTAAAAATTGAATTAAGTAGTAAAGTGGGGATTAGATCTCAAATGTTTGATAAAAATAGTAAAAAACTATTTAATGACTTTGTAGTTATTAAGCAAAATAACATAATACATATTCTTAATGCTATATCTCCAGCATGGACATCCTCTTTTGCTATGGCCGAATTTATATGTGAAAAATATACTATAAAAAAACAGGATTAATAATGAAAGCGTCTAATTTTAAGTTGCCAAGCACATCTGGAATATTTCAACTAAGTGATTATTTGGGGAAAAACATAATTTTGTATTTTTACCCAAGAGATAATACAAAAGGATGTTCTTTAGAGGCAATTGATTTCAATAATTCTCTTAAAACTATAAATAAATATAATTGCATTGTAGTAGGTGTTTCAAAAGACTCAATTGAAAGTCATCAAAAATTTAAAAAAAAAAATAAATTAAAATTTGATTTATTATTTGATGAAAAAATAAAAGTCTTAAAAAAATACAAAGCTTGGGGACTTAAGAAGTTTTTAGGAAAAGAATATTATGGGATTATTAGAACTACAGTATTAATAAATGAAAAAGGAAAAATTGTAAAAACCTGGAGTAATGTCAGAGTAAAAGATCATGTAAAAAATGTAATTAACGAACTTTCTAATATTTAATTTAATACAAACACTTATTCACAAATTATAAACAGAAAAATTTATTTTTTTTTCTTTTATTATTGAAAAAAAAGTAATTTATTTTAATGTTTTAAATGTAGAGGGTAGGAAACTTCCCAAAACAAAGAAAAGAGCCAAAGAAGTAGAGGCATAGTGAAGGGAAACTTGAGCTAAGTCGAGACAGCTGAGGCTCTTTTCTGTTTTTAGCCCCAGATTTAATTATTGAACCTCTTATATTAAATAGTTTATCATTACTTGTGAAAAAAGTTTTCAAATACACTTTTATTCTTTTATTTGGTTTAAATTTAAACCTATTTTCTGGTCCGTTTACAGATGAGTTTGCTAAGTGCATTGTGATGAAAACAACAACTCAAGAAAAAAACTGATTTAGTAAGATGGATTTATGTGACAATGTCATTTCACCCCCAACTTATGGATTTGTCTAATCTAACAGCTGATGATGTTGAAATGGTGAATATAAGAGTAGCTGATTATATGACCAATGTCTTTGCTTATAAGTGCAATGAAGAGTTAAATATGGCCATAGATTACGAAGGTGAAGAAAGTGTCTATTATGCATTTGAACTCTTAGGAGAAATAGCAATGACAGAGTTAATGGAAGATCAAGGGGTTAGTGCAGCTAGTGAGTTATTTATTGACTATATAGATGTTTCAATTTTTGAAAAAATATTAAATTATTAACAAATAAAATAATTTTTAGGAAATTTAACTTATGTGGTGCCGCCGAGAAGAATTGAACTTCCGACCCCACCCTTACCAAGGGTGTGCTCTACCACTGAGCTACGGCGGCCTAATTAAAAAAAAATATAGTTATATTACTTTTTAACAACTTGCAATTGTTACAACACACAAATAACTTAATTTCTATAATTTCATTAGTTTTGATTAATAATAAAAACAAATTCTTATACAGGTCAGAGATTGATGGGTTAAGAGCTATTGCTATTATTTCAGTAATAATTTTTCATATTGATAAAAATATTTTAAAAGGTGGGTTCCTTGGGGTAGATATTTTTTTTGTGATAAGTGGATATTTGATAACTTCAATTTTATATGATGACTTAGTAAATAATAAATTTTCCTTTAAAAAATTTTACATACATAGAATTACCAGATTGGTTCCTATGATTTCAGTTACTCTTTTTATTACTGCAATTTTATCTGTTGTATTTATGATACCATCAGAAATCATTAAGTATTCAGAGAGTTTATTTTTTTCATCAATTTTTTTTTTCGAATATTTATTTTTGGAGAGAGGATGGTTATTTTAGAAATATAGATTTAGAAAAACCATTACTTCATTTTTGGAGTCTTTCAATTGAAGAGCAATTTTACTTATTATTTCCTTTATTTATCTTTTTATTATTTAGATATAAGCAAAATATTTTTATTTATATAATTTTCTTTTTACTTTTAAGTTTTTTAATAAATATTTTTTCAGACTTAAATTCAGATATAGGAAAAGAGGCAATATTTTATCTTTTACCGACAAGGGGATGGGAAATTTTAATAGGATCTTTATGTGCTTTAATAAAATTTAAAGTAACGATTAAAAAATCTTTTCTTTCATATTTTGGTTTCATTTTAATTATATTATCACTTCTATTTGTAGGCTCAAATTTCACTGTCCCATCTCAATATACATTGCCAGTGGTATTAGGAACCTCAATGATAATTTTATTTACTTCGAAAGACGATTTATTAGGCCAATTACTAAGCCATAAAATATTTGTTAAAATTGGTTTAATTAGTTTTAGTCTATATCTAATTCATCACCCAGTATTTGCTTTTATAAGAATTTACGATTTTGATAATAAGTTAAATTTTCTGATACCTACTTCTCTTTTTCTTATATTCCCATTATCTTATATGACTTGGAAATATATAGAAGTTCCAACAAGATTAAAATTTAGAGATAATTATTCTTTTTATAATCCAATAAATTTATTACTGATAACCTTGATTGCCTTTTCAATAATATTTTATTTTGTTGTTAAAAAAACAAATGGGCTAAATTTAAAAAATACAGATATTCTTGAACAACAGTTATTAACTTTAGATATAATCAAAGAGGGGTCATATACTGAAGAAAATTTTACAAATAATTTATTAAAAGAATTTGATGATAGTGAACTTCCAAATGTGTTAATTATTGGTGATAGCTTTGCAATGGATTTTGTAAATATGATATTTGAAAATAACCTAATAGACGAGAAGGCTGAAATTTCTACTTTTTATATATCAAGATCATGTGGTAATTTATACTTAGATAAAAATGAAATTTCTAAATTTATCTCTCAAACTAATTTAAAAAGATGTAAAGATCAAAATAGGTTTTATAATAAAAAACTTTTAAAAATTTTAAATCAAGCTGATTACGTTTTTTTTTAGTATCCTCTTGGAGAGAGTGGTTACTTCCCATCCTACCTCAAAGCGTAGCAAATATATCTTTAAAAACAAATGCTGAAATATATGTAGTTGGACCTAAAAATTTTGGAAAGTTAAGTGTAAAACATATTTTAAATTTGCCAAAAGATAAGAAAGAAATTAATCAATTTCCAGTTTATGAAAGAGTAAAAAAAATCAATATACAACTTGATGAACTATTTGATAATTATATTAATATCCAGAATATTATATGTGGTGATAAAGATTACTGTAAAATAATTCATAATAACAAATTATTAACTTATGATGGAGCCCATCTAACAAAGTATGGTGCTAAATATCTTGGGAGTTTAATATTTAACGAAAATTATAAACTGAATAGTATTTTCAAGTAGCTTTGTTTAAATCTTTTAAATTATAGACTATTAATACATATTAAAAAACATTAACAAAAGACACCCAGATGTAAGGTATTTAGAGATTTCATAAATAATTCTCAATTTATTATTGTATTTACTCGCACGCCATGTAGCGAATGTAATTGCCAAAAAAACAAATGATACAAACCACATTAAATTAGGATTTTTTGTTAATTCAATAATTGCTGACATATTAATTCACAAGGTAAAATTTATCTACCAGATAGTTTATTAACAAGACTAATCCAATCATAAATACCCAATATAGTTTTTTGTTGTTTCTAATAAAGGGTATCCCGATAGCACTGTATCTAAATAATTTATTAAGTCCCCATATAATTAAGGGGATTAGAAACAACCAAAATATAATTTCCCAAATCATATTCTAACTTTAATTATTTCTTTTTTAATAAAACTATCTTAATTTTAATATCTGAACCAAAATCTTTATTTTTTGGAAGATAATTTAAAGGTCTTGATATATTGATCGACTCGAAATCAGTTAATTTTTCCAAAATATTATCAAATTTTAATTCTCTCCATAAATCTAATCTATGTGTAAATATAAAATAACCATTTTTTGAGAGATAATAAGAGACTTGTTTAAAAAGTAATTGATAATTATTACAATATGTCATTGCACCAATAAGACTTACCACGTTGTACTTATTTGATATTTTGATTTTGTTCTCAAAACTCTTTTTATAAAGATATCTATATTTTCCATTTCTTTTGGATATATCTAATAATTTTCTTGAAATATCAGATCCATCACAAATACAATCTGGATAAGCTCTTAAAAATTTATTAATAAAAAGCCCTGTGCCACATGCTAAATCTAAAATAAATTTTGGTTTTGTTTTGATATATTTCCTTAAAATATTAACCGATTGCAATGGCGCTTTGTAGTCCCATTGATACAATGTCTTATCATATGAACCAGACCAGTTATCATAATAGCTCTCAACTTCTTTTCTATTGCCAATACCTTTACGAAGAGATTTCATCTAACACCAAAAACTTAGCTAATAAACAATTATTTATCAAATTAAATCCAAATTATTGATGTCATTAAAAAACAATGATATTTAATATTTATGGATAACAATAAACCCAAACCTGACTGTGGCTGTTCTTGCTCTTGTTGTTGCACTTGCGGTGACGGTTGTTGCTCTTAAGATTTAGTAATTTAGACTGTTAATCTCGCAGTTAACATAAACTTCTGCTTGATACAAATAATTTTGCAGTTCATAAATGTAATTTTGAACATCATAATTATAATTTTGCACTTCATAATTGTAATTATCTATTTCCCAATCACTACATGTATGAGTATTTGTCCACTCATCTACACACCAAGGCACTATTGGTTTGGAAGGTTTGGACCAAGGGGGTGATGGCTCATAACAAAAACTCATCAAAATTTGAGGAATAAATAAAAATAGTAAGCAATAAAATTTCATTTTTTAATAGATCATTTTTAAAAGAAAGATTATCGCTAAAATAAATCCAAATAAAATATCTACGTATTTCCCTTTTTTTCTAGCCATCAAATAAAAAGAAATTAAGGCAAGACTGATTACTAAAATACTTGATAAGTTAGCTACTAAAGGAGAGGGTTCCATTTATTTATCTTCCCAATTAAAGCGATTGAAAGATTTAAAAATTTCAAATATTCCTTTTTCCCATTGTTTAGATATGTATTGATAATCATCATCATTTATTTCAAGAGATTGCTGATAAACTATTTTTGATGAATTATTTTTATAGACAACTAAGTCGATTGGGGGGCCCACGGATAAATCTGCTTTCATAGTACTGTCCATACTTATCAATGCACATCTTGCTGCATCTCCAAGATAAGTGTCTGACTTGACAACTCTGTCTAATATTGGCTTACCATACTTTATTTCACCAATGACAAGGTAAGGTTTGAATTCACTTGATTTAATAAAGTTACCCTGTGGGTAAACCAAATATAATTCCGACTCTTGATCTTTTATATGTCCGCCAACTATAAAAGTTGAACCTAATTCAATAGTCTCTTGATTAATACCATCTGGTGAGGAATGTTTAACATTTAATCTCCCAATATATTTTGCTATTTCATTTAAATTAAATAAATTATTTAAATTATTCCCATTTGTATCGTCTTCTAAATCTTTAGTAATCGAATTAAAGACTGCTTGAGAAGTAGCTAAATTTCCTGAAGTTAAAATTATTATATTTCTATCAATGCCTTTATGAACATACATTTTTGAGTAAGAATTAAAGTTATCTAGACCTGCGTTTGTTCTCCTATCAGACGCAAAAACCATCCCTTCGTTTACTTTAATTCCTACACAATAAGTCATATTTTAATTAAATAGCTAATTTTTTAAAAATACAAACGAATATTTACATACCTTCAATCTAAACTATGCATAACTACTAATATGCATTTATAGTACTTTTATACAGTGAGTATAAATTGGAAAAATTACAATTCAAATAACAGTTATGATGAGTATCTAACCCCTGAAAAAAATCTTAGAAAAGAAGCTAAAGTAATTTCTAAAATATTAAATAGTTACTCAATCAAAGATTTAGAAAAAATTGAACAAAATTGTCAAAGCACAATAAGTTCCCGTGGCATTAATTTTAAAGTTTACTCAGCAGATAAAAAAGCTGCAGAAGAAAAAAAATGGCCATTGGATATCATTCCTAGGATTATTCTCAAATCCCAATGGCTTAAGGTGAGAAAAGGATTAATTCAAAGGTGTAAAGCATTAAATCTTTTTATAAATGATGTTTATAATCAAAAAAAAATATTTAAAGACAACATTGTTCCAAAAGATTTAGTGTTTAAATCTCAAAATTATCTTAAACAATGTGAGGGTTTTCATCCAAAAAAAAAGATTTGGTCTCATATTTCAGGAATAGATTTAATTAGAAACATTGATGGAAAATTTTTAGTACTAGAAGATAATCTTCGTGTTCCTTCAGGTGTTTCATATATGCTTGAAAATAGAATGGTAATGGGGGAAGTGTTTCCTGAATTATTTACGCGTTATAGAGTTTCACCGATCAATCACTATTGCAATAGACTCTATCATTGTATGTTAGATGCAATACCTTATAAAAAAAATAACCCCACGATGGTTGTATTAACGCCAGGAGTTTATAACTCTGCATACTTTGAACATTCATTTTTAGCACAGCAAATGGGAATTGCTCTTGTTGAGGGAAAAGATCTTTATGTCGAAAATGATAAAGTTTACGTAAAGACAGTTAAAGGGGGTTTAAGAGTTGATTGTATATATAGAAGGATTGATGATACTTTTTTAGATCCCAAAACATTTTTTAAAGGTTCTTTGTTAGGTGTAGCAGGTTTATACAAATCTTACAGAAAAGGCAATGTTGGACTTCTAAATGCACCTGGAAGTGGGGTAGCAGATGATAAGGTTATATATTCATATGTTCCTAAAATAATTAAATATTATTTAGATGAAGAACCTAAATTGGATCAAGTAGAGACATATTTGTGTCACAATAAATCTGAGAGAGATCACGTAATATCAAATATCTCAAAAATGATAGTAAAACCAGCCGATGGATCTGGTGGTTATGGTATAATTGTAGGGCCTAAATCTTCTAAATCTGAGAGAGAGGCATATATAAGAAAAATTTTACATAACCCAAGAAACTTTATTGCTCAACCTTTAGAAATATTATCAACTACCCCAACTTTGCAGGGGAATTTAATTGAACCGCGACATCAAGATTTACGACCATTTATTCTTTCTGGAAGAGAGACATACGTAACCATGGGTGGTTTGACGAGAGTTGCTCTTAAAAAGGGAAGCACGATAGTAAATAGCTCACAGGGTGGAGGCTCAAAAGACACTATGATTGTAGAGGATTAAATTTTAAATCTTTTGCTTCACAACTATAGTCTGATTTAAATTTTCAACTTCTAATAATTCCTCTTCTCCATTAGTCCATTTAATTTTAATCTTAAACTCATTTTCATTATCTCTAATTCCATAATGAGCAACTGGCTCCATTTGGCACAGATAACCCGATCCGGCATCAATTGTTTTTGAGTGTGTTCTTTCATTTGTGTAAAGAGTTACAGTTGCCCCTCTTGCTGGTGCACCATGGATATTTAAAGGTCTAATTCTTAAAAAAGATCTTTTCTCATCATTGTGGTATTTAAATAGAGTCAAAGGTTGAGCACCAGACTCACCATGAGATAAAAGAATCTCTAGAACTCCATCATTATCAATATCTGCAACTGCTGCTCCCGTTCCAAGACCATTTGGCTCTAGAGCTTGCTCTAGTTTGATTTCTTCAAAAACACCATTTTCAATTATTTTATAAAGTCTATTTGGCTCTCCTATGTTATTCAGAAACACCTCATCATAACCATCATTATCAAAATCTGCCGAAATTACTGTTCTAATTTTTGATGGCTCGTCAAAAGTAGAATTAGCAATATTTTTAAATTTATCGTTATCTAAAACGTAGGCTCTATTAAAACCCTCCCAATTACCGTTTAGAATATCAAGTCTTCCTCGATAAAGAATGTCAGACAATGATGTTCCTCTTCCATTTTGATAGATATCTTTGACATTCATTTGACTCGCCACATCTGAATACTTTCCGTTTTGATTAAAATAAAGAAAATTCGGACCTCTTTCATTAGCCGCAAACACATCTATTTGGTCAGATATGATATGACCGGCAACTACAGCTCTACCTCCTGTAACTTTATCAAGTCCCAGGCTCGCAGCTAGATCTACAACCCTATTATCAATAAACTCATAGAATCTTGTTGGACCACCATAATTAGCTACATAAATTCCATAATTTCCTTTACCTTCTCTGTCGACGCAAACTACTGATCTTCCTGCTGTTAAATTCAATTCACTTTGATTAATTTTTTTTTCAAATAAGTCCTCTATTTCATTCTGTGAATTTATTAAAAGCCTGTCTGAGTACATTTTCATCCCACTGTATGTATCTGTGTTAAGGAAATATATTTCCTCAGAGCCATCTTTATCTATATCGCATGCAGCAACCCCAATTGTAGATCTTTCTGGATCAGAAAATATATTATCAGTAATTTTATTTTCAAGAGTTTCTCCATTAAAACCTAATGCTAAATTATTATATCTAAATCCAGTTACTATAAATTCATCATTGCCGTCATTGTCAAAATCGGTTACAGCCACCCCGTAACTTAGTCTAGCACTTTGATCAGGTAATAAATTACTTATATTTTTGAAAAAGCTTTTTTCTGCAAATACATTCATAGAATAAAAAATAAATAAAAATAAAAAGGGAATATTATAAAATTTCATACAATTAATACTATTTTTTTGATGATCTAGATTTAGATATGATTTGTAACACTATCAAGTGTATATAAAATTTATAACTTTAATTAAAAATAATATCATTTTAGCTGTTATCACTACCTTAATTGTATTGATTGTTAATAAAAATTCTTACTCTACTGAAACTATAAAAAATGAAGCTTACTACTATGATACACTTGCCGAAAACTGGATTAATATATTTCCAGATGGAAATAGGAATGCTGCAGGACCAAAGTTTTTTAAATATCTTATAGATCAAGACCTTAGTTTTGACGATTTTGTTGAATTCAATAAAAGATATTGCCCAGTATCTGGTTCATTGATAGCTCCTGGATCTGAGCCTGCATTTATAAGTATGAATGAGGTCGACTCGGATAATAAAGTATGTGGTGATATGTACCGCTGTTGTTGGCCTTGTGTTTGTGATTCAATGAAATATGCAAAGGCTATGGAAATATCACATAAATTTCAAGGTATTGAAGAAAAATTTACTGTTATGACTATAGATAACCCCTGTGGTAAAGAGGAATTTCCACTTGAGGTAAATCGAGATTATTTTTGTATTGGCGAAAAGATGAATTTAGATCAAGTCTTTGTAGTTGATCAAAAAATGATAATTGGTTTATTGCACAAACCAACTAGTTGTAATAGCAGTGATCTTTTAGCAATTAACAACAATCCTGTAGTTGGGCAACAATGTAAGATTAGAAACTCTACTAAAGAAGAGGAACTTATTTCTGGGATGGGCGATATATTTATAAAGCTATCCAAATAACTTTAGGAAAAAATTAATTTTTTAAAGCATAATCACCGTATATAATTGTATTACTACTGTTTACTCTATATTTTTTTACAACTCTTACTGACTTATATTTATTTCTTAGTTTTCTTAACTCTATAGAGGCCTCTTTTCTGTATTTTTTATTTTTCCACCAAGATGAATTACCAATCTCTAAAGTAATTATTTTAATCATTTAAAGATAATAAATATTAAAAAAATATACCTAGATATTTTTGAGATACTAACAAGAAGTAAAAAAGTGAAAAACTTTACTCTTAATATTCCTGCTACTATAGTAAGAGGATCTCCAATGATTGGTACCCATGCCAATAACAATGACCAAATGCCATATTTTTTAAAATAAATTTCACCTTTTGCAATTTGCCTTTCATTTGCTGGGAACCACTTCTTATTTTTAAAAATTAATATTTTTTTTCCTAAATACCAATTAACTGATGAACCAAGAATATTTCCAAAACTTGCAACAACCAAAAGTAAATATTTATCAAATGAGTCTGTTAATAGCATTGTTGATAAAATTAATTCAGAGGAGAGCGGGAGAATTGTAGCTGCTAAAAAACTTATTATAAATAATTGAAAATATGAAATTAATATTATCACATTACTAACATTTAAATATAAGTTTCAGCTTTTAAAATATCTAATATTAACATAAAGGTAAAATAACCTGCATTTATGAATACGATAAAACTAAACATATAAACAATTTCTTTAGAAACATTTTCGCTTACAAAATTAGGGAAAAAATATTTTCCAAGAAGAAAACTTATTTCTGAATATATTATTGTTATTGTAGCTGCAATAAAAAGAACGTAAGTAAATTTACCAAAAAAATTTACTACAAATAAGCTAGCAAAAGCAATAAATAATAAAAAAAGAGAGGAATATATTGATAAATTTGAAAATGTTAATTTTTTTTTATAAATTTTTCTTGTTAAAAGTAGAATAAAAAAAATTATTGTTAAAATAATCGAAACTATAAAAACTTTCGTTTTATAAAGAGAGTCTGTAAAAAAAAGGTCCAAAAATTATTTTTTTCTAATTTTTCTGATAGTCATTATTGAAAGGAACAATACAAAGAATATTAAAGCAAATGCTCCAATTAAAAATATCCATTTCATAAATTAATTATACAAATTTTGCTTTAAGTTGAAAGTTATGATCTCAAAACCCTAAGGTTTTTATTAGCAATTACTAATCCGTATTTATCTTTAGTGAAAATTAATTTATCTTCAATATTCTCGCCTATATCTAAAATTACCTCTGATAAGGGGTTTAAAACTTCATCTTGTAATAATCTTTTCAAAGGTCTGGCACCAAATAACGGATCGAAACCTTTTTCTTTCAAGTAGTTAAAGGCTTCATCAGTAAAACCAATTGAAATACCTTTTGAAGAGATTCTTTGTTCAATTAATTGAATTTGGTTATTTAAAATCGCACTAATATTTTCTTTTGATAATTTGTTAAAGAGTACTATGTCATCAATTCTATTTAAAAATTCTAGTCGAAAATGATTTTTAAGCTCTTCAAGGGCTAAGTTCTTTTTTGTTGTATAGTCAAAATTGTCATCAATAGGAATTTGTGAACCAATGTTAGAAGTCATAATGATAAGTGTATTTTTAAAATTTACTATTTTTCCTTTTGAGTCTGTTAATCTACCATCATCTAAAATTTGTAGTAGAATATTAAATACATCAGGGTGCGCTTTTTCAATTTCATCAAACAAAATTACTTGGTAAGGGCGTCTGTGAACAGAGTCAGTTAACTTCCCACCATCATCATAACCAATATAACCTGGAGGAGATCCAATAAGCTTACTCACTGAGTGTTTTTCCATATACTCGGACATGTCAAGTCTTAGCATTTGCTTTTCGTTATCAAAAACATACTCTGCTAGTGCTTTTGATAATTCAGTTTTTCCTACACCAGTTGGGCCTAAAAAAAGGAAGGACCCCAAAGGTTTATTAGGATCTTGAAGACCTGCTTTTGAAATCTTAATTGCCTTAGATACTTTCTCAATAGCATCTTGTTGGCCAATAACTCTTTTTTCTAAAAGTTTTTCTATGTTTATTAACTTATCTTTTTCGCCTCCGATAAGTTTTTCTAAAGGTATACCCGTCCACTTTGATACCACACTTGCGATATCTTCAGAATTAATCACTTCATTTATTATTGTAGCCTGCTCTTTTTTATTCAATTCTTCATACTCTTTTTGAAGACTAGGGAGCAAGCCATACATGATTTCACTTGCTTTTGTTAAATCACCATTTCTTTGAGCACCCTCGAGGTCTTCTTTTGCTTGATCAATTCGTTCATTTAAATTTCTTTTTGTATCTAGTATCTTTTTTTCTGACTCCCAAGTGCTATTGAGTATATTTAGTTTTTCTTGAATATCTGATATTTGACTTTCAATTTTTTCATTTTTTTTCTCATCTTTTTCATTATCTTTTGAAAGAACGTTTTTTTCCATCTGTAGTTTAATAAGATCTCTGTCAAGTTGGTCTATTTCCTCAGGTTTACTGTCAATTTCCATTTTAACTTTACTTGCAGCCTCATCCATTAAATCAATCGCTTTATCAGGCAAAAAACGATCAGTTATATATCGATCAGATAATTGAACTGATGATAAAATAGCCTCATCACTAATTCTTATTCCATGATGGATTTCATATTTTTCTTTTAGACCTCTTAAAATAGCAACAGCATCCGTTGAAGAGGGCTCATTAACAAAAACTGGTTGAAAACGTCTAGTTAAAGCTGCATCTTTCTCAAAATATTTTTTATACTCATCTAAAGTTGTTGCACCAACGCAATGTAATTCACCTCTAGCTAATGCTGGCTTTAACATATTGGATGCATCCATCGCTCCATCTGTCTTTCCAGCACCAACAAGTGTATGAATTTCATCTATAAATAAAATAATTGAACCATTTTGTTTATGAATTTCTTTTAAAACGTTTTGAAGTCTTTCTTCAAATTCTCCACGATACTTGGCACCAGCAAGCAATAATCCAAGATCAAGAATACGAATAACTTTATTTTCTAATGAGCGTGGAACATCTTTATTTGCTATTCTTTGCGCTAAACCCTCTATCAATGCAGTTTTACCTACACCAGGGTCTCCAATTAATATTGGATTATTTTTAGTTCTCCTTGATAAAACTTGAATAGTTCTTCTAATTTCCTCATCTCTTCCAATAACCGGATCTAACTCTCTTTTTTGTGCCTTTTGAGTAACATTGATTGTATACTTTTCTAAAGCGTTAAAATTATCATCAGAATTTTCGCTTTCAGATTTTCCGTCTTTTCTAAATTCTTGAATTTTTGTTTTAACAAATCCAAGACTTAGACCATTTTTTTTTAATATTTTTTCAATTTGGTCATCTGATTTTATACAACTTAAAAATAAAGAGTCGATCGATACAAAACTATCTTGATTAGACTTTGCTATTTTTTCTGCATCTTCAAAAAGACTCAATAATTTAGGATCAGCATAAATTTGACTACTGTTTGAGTTATTTACTTGTTCTTTAGATAATATTTCAGAAATAGTTGTTTTTATTATACCGGTGTTAATTTTCTCAAAAATTTTGTTAATTAAATCATGATTGGAATTTAATAATTCATTAAAAATATGAATAGGTGCAATTTTTTGATGTTTTTTACTTAATGCTAAATTTTGTGCAGAATTAATAATTTTTTTTGAACTATTAGTATATTTTTCAAAATTCATCATATAACTTATTTGGTAATAATTTATGAAGAAACAAGACCTAATAAAAAAAAACTTTGAACAACAAAAAAAAGATAAATTAGCTCAAAAATTAAGAGAAAATTTAAAAAAAAGAAAAAAAATTAAGAAATAAATTAATGCAAACGGTAGTTATAAAAGGTCCCTCAACCTTGAGAGGACAAATAAACATCTCTGGTTCAAAAAATGCCTCTTTGCCTATTATCATTTCGACTCTGTTGGCAAAAGGTGAGTGCCTTATTCATAATGTACCTAACCTTAGAGATACAAGATTTTTAATCTCAATTTTAAAAGATTTAGGTTGTGATGTTGATTTTCAAAAAAACACTCTATTTGTTAGAAGTTCTGCTATCACAAAAAAATCAGCTGATTACGAATATGTTCGTCAAATGAGAGCATCTATTGTCATTTTAGGACCTGCGATTTCAAGATATAAAAAATTTAAAATCGCTCTACCTGGTGGTTGCTCAATTGGTACTAGAGGAATTGATTTGCATTTGAATGCTATAAAGTTAATGGGTGTAAAAATTTCAATAAAAAATGGTTATGTAATAGCTGAGAGAAAAAAAAATAATTTAAACTCAATTGACCATAAATTTCCAAAAATTAGTGTAGGAGCAACACAAAATATTTTAATGGCAGCTAGTCTCGCAATTGGAAAAAGTACATTAAAAAATTGTGCCATCGAGCCCGAGGTCATAGATTTAATTAATTTTTTAAATAAATGTGGTGCACTTATAAAAGTAAAAAATAGGACAATTACAGTTAGAGGAGTAGAAGAACTGAAGCTTCAGGATTACAAAGTAATACCTGACAGGATAGAAGCTGGTTCATATATTCTAGCAACTATGGCAACAAAAGGGAGGCTCAAATTGAACAACTTTAATCCAAAAGACCTAGCTCTTCCTTTGAAGCTTTATAAAGGAATGGGTCTAAAAATAAAAAAGCTATCTAATTCCTCTTTTGAAATTTATTGCAAAACACTTAAACCAATAAAAAAAATTTCTACTAAAGAATATCCAGGATACCCTACAGATTTACAGGCTCAGCTAATAGCAACACAACTTAAGTCTGGTTTAAAGTCAAAGGTGGTCGAAAATATATTTGAAAATAGATTTATCCATATTCCAGAGTTAAGAAGATTTGGTGCTAATTTATCAATCAAAGGAAAAACAGTAACAATAGATAAAACATCTAATTTACTTGGCGCTGAGGTCATGGCGACAGATATAAGGGCCAGTTTTTCCCTTATAATCGCAGCGATGATGTCCAAGGGAAAAACTGTAATAAATAGAATTTATCACCTTGATAGAGGATATGAAGATTTTGATTTAAAATTAAAAAAATGTGGCGTAAACATTATTAGAAAAAAATGAAAAATCAAAATTTAATAATTGCCTGCCCAAAAGGTAGGCTTGAAGAAAAAGTTGTAAAATTTTTATCCGAAAGGGGTTTAAGAATAGAAGAGGCTTTCTTCAAAGACAGTGTTAGAAAATTAACTTTTGATACAAATCTTAATGAGATAAAAGTAATTAAGTTAAAACCATCTGATATTCGATCATATATTATGCTAGGTGCAGCTGATATCGGATTTATTGGATATGACGAGATTCTTGAAAATAGCTCAGAAAATATTGTTCTTTTAAAAAAGACTAAAATAGGGAAGTGTAGAATATCTATAGCTTCAAATAAAAAAAAAATTAATTTTTCTGAAAAGAAAATTTTTAAAGTTGCAACAAAATTTCAAAATATCTCTGAGAATTATTTTAAAGATTTAAATATACAGACTGAAACTATAAAATTAAATGGTTCTATCGAGCTTGCAGTAAAATATGGAATAGCTGATTTTATCTTAGATTTAGTTCAATCAGGCAAGACACTAAAAGATAATCAACTGTATGAAAATGTAGTAATAAACAATGACATCTCAACTGTAATAATTAGTAGCTATTTTGCATACGATTTAAAAAAAAAATTTATTAAAAAACTTTTAATGCAAGGTTTATAATGAAAGTTGTAAATAAAAAATGGATTTTTGATAATCTCAACTCATCTGTAAATATAAATTCCACTGTAAGTTTAACTGTAAAAAAAATTATACAGGACATAAAAAAAAATAAGGATGTAGCTTTATTAAAGTATGTAAAAAAGTTTGAGAACAAAAAAGCAAATTTTAAAAGTATAATAATTTCAAAAAAAACTTTAAAGAATGCTTATAATTCTCTTTCAAATGAAAGTAAAAAGTCTCTCACATTAGCTTACAAAAGAATTTTTTATTATCACTCAAAACAAAAAAAAACATCATATTCTTTCAAAGATCAACTCGACTCGAAGTTTTATATTGAATGGAAACCAATTGAAAATGTTGGTTTATACATCCCTGGTGGGTTAGCCTCTTACCCATCAACTGTTTTAATGACAGCTATACCTGCAAAAATAGCCAAAGTCCCAAATATAATGATTTGTGTCCCTTCTCAAAATGGTCAAACATCAAAACTAACTCTTGCAGCTGCATATTTATGTGGTGTAAATGTCGTTTACAACGTTGGTGGTGCTCAAGCAATCGCAGCACTCGCTTTTGGCACAAAAATTATAAAAAAGGCGGATAAAGTATTTGGCCCAGGAAACCAATACGTAGCTGAAGCAAAAAAACAATTATTTGGAGTTATTGGAATAGATTTACCAGCTGGTCCATCTGAGATATTAGTAATAGCAAATAATAATTCTAATCCTACTTGGATAGCTTACGATGTTCTCGCGCAAGGCGAACATGACCCTAATGCAAAAACGTATGTTTTATCTAAATCCAAAAATATTTTAATTAAAGTTAAAAATGAACTTAAAAGAATTATGGAAGAGTCAAAATTTAAAAATGTTGATCAATCTATAAAAAATAATTGCAATTTAATTTTAGCTAAGAGTCAAAAAGAGATATATGAAATTTCAAATTTCATTGCTCCAGAACATCTTCATATTCATAAAAAATTTAATAAAAACATATTAAAAAATATTAAAAATGCTGGATCTGTATTTTTAGGTGAAAAATCCCCTGTAGCTTTTGGAGATTATACAATTGGAACAAATCACGTATTGCCCACAGATCAAACTGCAAAATTTTCATCTGGTTTGGGTGTTGAAGATTACACTAAAAAAACAGTTTTTATTGACCCTGGAAAAAAAACTCTCAAGAAAATCGCAAATCACACAATTAATCTTGCAAGACAAGAAGGTCTAGATGCACACGCTTTATCTGTTGAAATTAGAAAGATCAAACCATAAGATACAGCAACATGTCCAAAGAAGATGCAATAGAATTTCAAGGTGTAGTTTCTGAGTTACTTCCAAATGCTATGTTTAGAGTTAAGCTAGATAATGACCACGAAGTCATAGCCCATACATCTGGGAAAATGAGGAAGAATAGAATTAGAGTACTCGCAGGTGACCGAGTAACAGTTGAAATGACACCATATGATTTAACTAAGGGCAGAATAACATTTAGGTCGAAGAACTAATGAATAATTTTTTAAAAGGAGCAATGCCATGTCTACAAAACTTATTGTTACAAACTATAAAAATTTTAAGTGCGGAGTTAAATTAAATGAAGGGGAATTGGTTAATATTCGCTTTCAACCCAACGAGGATGTTCAAATTGGAGATATCTATAAGGTAAAAATTACAGAAATTTTACCTAATGATAGCGGAGCATTTGTCTCTTATGGTAACGGAGATCAAAGGGGTTTTTTTAAAAGAATAAACTTTCCTAATGGTGATAAGGCGCACGAAGGACAATCTTTATTACTCCAAGTAAGAAGTATAGGCTCCAAAGATAAAGTTCATCTTTTTACAAATAATGTCATTTTAACTGGTAAATTTATAAATTTATTACCATATGGTGACGAAATAATTTTAAGTAGAAGAACAAGAAAAAACTTAGACACAAATCAACAAGATAAAATTATGGATGCTCTGAGTGAGTCTGAAGTAGGATTGATAGCTAGACATAATCTTATTCCTGAAAACATAGAGATAGCTCAATCTGAGTTGAATGATTTAAATAATCAATGGAAAGAAATAGAATTAAATGCAAAAGAATTAAGTGATGAGGGACTTGTTTTTCAAAATACATATTTTGATCAAAATTTTGTTTGTGATTACTCTGACAAAAATACTGATCAAATTATCTTTAGTGACAACGATAGATTCGAAAGAGTAAAAAACTGGGATGAAAAACTAGACTCTACTTTTGCAAATCTCTGTGAAGAGATGTCTAATGAACAAATTGAAGAGGTATTTAATTTAGGTGAAAAGATAGATTATCTAATCGGTCATAATTACGATTTACCTAGTGGAGGTAATATCATGATTGGTAAAACAGATGCGCTTACAGCTATTGATGTTAACACTGGCTCAGCAAAAAGATTTGATACAAATAGAGAAGCCATTCAATTAATTTCTAAACTCATAAAATTAAAAAATATATCTGGGAAAGTAGTTATTGACCCTGTAGCAAGTGATCAAAATACACTCAGAAAACTTGTAGGTATGTTAAAGAATGAATTTAGAGACGATTTGAGCATTACTAATGTTTATGGCTATACAAGGGGAGGGCTTTTAGAACTCAGTAGATCAAGAAACGATCGATCTATTGATGAGTTAAATCTGCAATAGCCTTACCTAATGGTGGCCAGAGACGGAATCGAACCGCCGACACGAGGATTTTCAGTCCTCTGCTCTACCGACTGAGCTATCTGGCCATAGCGCATAATTCTTATTACAAATAGTTTCTTTTTACTAGTAAAAATTAATTATCTGCTGTACAGGACATATCGTTTCCACAACAGGTTGGAGATTTAATTTTACCGTGATCATTTGGGCACTTGGATATCTGCACTTCTGATCCATTATCTAGCTTTAGCACATCATCAACCAAAGGCGCATCACATTTTCCACATGTTGCATTTACTGACATTCCACAATTTGAACATTCGTAAGTTGCCATATTTTCTCCTATAATAAGATCCTATAAATTTAAAATGAAAATGAAATAAAATTATTTTCAATAATAAAATGATTAGAGGTAATTAATGACAAATTTTGAAAAAGTAAGGTTATTTATGAAAACATATGGTCAAGAAGTAAAAGATAAAGCTGAATTTAGTGATGCAAAGACAAACAAATTAAGAATTGACCTTATAAAAGAAGAATTAGAGGAATTAACTCAAGCAATGAATGATAAAAACCTACTTGAGGTAGCTGACGCATTAACAGACATACTTTATGTCACTTATGGGGCTGGCCATGCTTTTGGAATTGATTTAGATAAATGCTTTGATGAAGTTCAAAACTCTAATATGAGCAAATTAGGTGAGGATGGAAAACCCATATATAATGAGGCTGGAAAAGTAATGAAAGGCCCAAATTATTTTAAACCAGACCTTTCAAAATATTTAAATTAATTACTTTGGCATATTTGTGGCACCAGTTTCTAAAGAAAAGATTTTACCATCTTTGAAAGTGAATACCGCCATAACTGCCTGTGTGTTACCATCTGAAAAAGTTACAAATGAGTGCTCAATCCCAATTTCATCATTTTCATAAATAATTCGAACCTTGTCTCTATTTATATCATCGCTCATTGCCCACTGTATAACATCTTGTTTAGTTAAAACTTTTCCAGAAGCATGCATTGTGAATTTATAATCATCATGAAGCACCTCATTCATTCCAGCTTCATCTTTATTCATAAAGACCTCATCATATTTTTTTAATATTGACATTTTTAATCCTTTTTTTATTAGTCTAATGAGACTTGTGTTAATTCGAACAATTCAATGCTTTGTATACATTCATCATAAATTGGCTTCATCACAGGGTTAGTTCCTTTAACAATACCCATCATTTCCTCTTCATTATGAACATGAACTTTAAACATGATACCGCTTTTATCAGGTAAAATTCCAGGAACTGTTTTTTCGACATGTGCTGCAGCTTTCCTCATTGCCATCCCCTCATCAGATTGAAAAAAAGCCATAAATTTTTCAAATTTACCCTCACCTTCTTTTAATCTACCAATTGCTAACATCATTTTTTCCATGATTACACTCTCCTTTATTAAATTTATTTTAGCTTATTATTTAAAAAAAATATTAATTTTTTATTAACACATTATGCAAATAAATCATAATTAAGTTTCATCCAGCATAATTCAAAGTCGTAATTACAATTATGAAAACTATTTTTAAAATTGGTTCCAAAAGTCATACACTTAAATATCAAAGAAAAATGTCAGAGGGTGAAGTAAAAAAAATGAAATCCTTTGTTACATCAAAAGGCGTAAAGATAGAAAAAACAGGTAAGTTTAAGATAATTGAAGTTAGTGATCAGAAAGACTCTAGGACATACAAAATTATTTTATAAAAATTACAAATTTAATGAAAGGGGCGTTCTGTTTCCTTATACATCGTCCCTAAGTCACAGTATATAACAACTTTTTAAAATTGTATGTATAAACTGTATGCACTAATTTCTCGTTTTTGACGAATTTGCGACTTCTGTTTTTAATAAAGTATACAAATAGGTCTGAATAAATGTTAAAGTTAATTTATGATAAAAATTATTTTTTCATTCTTACTTGTATTTTCTTTTAATTCCTTTGCTTTAGATATTAGTTCTCCAGCATTTAATGACGGTGATAATATTCCTAAAAAATATGGATGTAAGTATAATGGAGGTAATAATATATCTATACCATTAGAGTTTTCAGATATTCCAGACGATGCAAAATCTCTTGCACTAATTATTGATGACCCTGATGCAATGAGTGTTGCTGGTAAAATATGGGTGCATTGGATTTTAGTAGATATACCAACAAATACAAAAGAACTCAAAGAAGTTAAAGATGGAAAATTAGGTATCGGAAAAACTGGAAGAAATAGTAATGGTAGTAAAAATTATGGTGGACCCTGCCCACCCAACGGAGTTCATGTTTATAATATAAAAGTTTATGCCTTAAACATTGAAATAAACAAAAGTTTAGGCGAAATGACACAAAAAAAATTCGAAAAAAAATATAAGAATGAAATTATTAGTTCATCTATGATTTCAGGAAAATATAAATAATCTCTTCTTACTAAATTCCTTCTCTTTGATTCATCGCCTAGAATGAAACTTTAGACTGTATGCAAACTGTATGCAAAACTGTATGCAACTTGTTTTTCAAAAAGTGAGAGGAAATAATAACTTTTAATTAAAAAGGGGCGTTCTGTTGCCCGGCCGCCCCAAAGCCGCGCTTACCTAATTAGATTAAGCAGCGAGTGCTAATTCATTATCGTTAGCAATTATTTTAAGTTTCTATGTCGAAGAAACGCTTACAACGAGCAAAAACTATATCCTTCAGAGCACGTCAAACCTATATCACCCCCATAAATATTTTTATGGTGGAGGTGTCGGGTACCGCCCCCGAGTCCGATACACCTATTACATATAGCGTTTATTGCTATAGTTGATAAACAACGAAGATAATATAGTCTAATAAATGAATCCTTTAAACACCTATGAAGAAAAAAATCACTAAAGTGCCAAAATTTAAAGATTTTAAAACTACTAGAGCTACTTCATCTGCTCTAGAAAAAATTCTATATAAACAAATTCCAATTTTAGACCATGGTTTCATAAGGGTTATTGATTACATGGGAACAGATCAGTCAATAGTCCAAGCAGCCAGAGTCTCCTACGGTGAGGGAACAAAAAAATTACGTGAGGACCGTGGTCTTATAAGATATCTTTTAAGTCACTGGCATACAACTCCGTTTGAGATGTGTGAAATTAAGTTTCATATTAAACTTCCTATTTTTGTTGCAAGACAATGGATTAGACACAGAACTGCAAATGTAAATGAATACTCTGCGAGATATTCAGTATTAGATAAAGAGTTTTATGTTCCAGAAATGGATCAGCTTGGATCTCAATCCACTACAAACAAGCAAGGGAGATCAAATACTTTAGATAAAAAGTTTGCAAAACAAGCCCAAGATTTAATTCAAAAGAATTCCGAACAACTCTATGATGACTACCAAAATTTATTGAATGGTAAGCTTTTGAATAATGATGAATACGTTGAAGGGGAGGGTCTAGCTAGAGAACTAGCTCGAACAACTCTTCCATTAAACTATTACACACAATGGTATTGGAAAGTAGACCTTCATAATCTTATGCATTTTTTAAGATTACGAGCAGATAGCCATGCTCAGTATGAAATACAAATTTATGCTGAAAAAATGGTTGAAATTTTAAAAAAGTGGGTACCCTTAACATACGAAGCTTTTGAAGATTACCGTTCGGACTCTTTCCAACTCTCTAAAGAGGCTTTGAAAATTGTTAAAGATAAATTAGCGAATAAAAAAATTAAGAAGTCTAATTATAAGCTATCACCAAGAGAGCTCAGAGAATTAGAAATAAAGTTTAATATTAAATTATCTTAACTTTGAAATTTTTTTGTAATTGCGTTTGTTATATTTTCAAATTTTAGAGAATAATCATCTTTATAATCAAAACAATAAGGCTTTCCGTCATCACAACTTTTAGGGATATTTAAATTAAAAGGAAGTTCTTCAATTAAATTTATATTTTCTTTTAGTAGTAGAGACTTAGTCTTTGACTCACCAAAAATATATTTTTTTTCATTTTGTTCTTCTAAATAAGACATATTTTCAACTACACCAAGTATTGGAACATTAACCTTGATAAACATATTAATACCTCTGATGACATCTTTTAAAGATAGAAGCTGTGGAGTTGTAATAATAAGAGTTCCATCCAGTTTGAGCTTTTGAGACATTGATATTTGTACATCTCCGGTACCAGGGGGAAAATCAACAATTAAATAGTCTAAATCACCCCAAATTGTCTTGTTAATAAGCCCATCAAGCCCTTTTGCTAACATTGGTCCTCGCCAAACAATCGCTTGTTCTTCATTGACAAGAAAACCTATTGACATTGCTTTAATCCCAAATACTTCAAAGGGTAAAAACTTCCCATCTTCAACTTTAGGTTCCTTATCTCCGATGCCAAGTAATGTTGGGACACTAGGTCCATAAATGTCTGCGTCTAAAAGGCCAACTTTGTATCCTTGGTTTGCTAAAGTTATAGCGATATTGCAAGCTACAGTAGATTTACCAACACCACCTTTACAGCTTGATATTCCAAAACAAGTCTTGATATTCATATATTAAACACTACATATAATGTATCGTGAACAAAAACAAATTTAAAATTTTTGCACTTGATGGTCCATGGGGGCCTTCATCAGGGAACAATAATAGAGGTTCCGGCGGTTTCTCAGGTGGTAACAACGATTCAATTGATGACCTTCTCAAAGATTTAAAGAATAAATACAAAATTAAAATGCCTTTTAAAGGTGGTTTTAAGGGTGTTTCATTTTTAATATTAATAGCTTTTGTAATTTGGCTTGCGACAGGTTTTTATAGAGTTGAGCCTGATGAACAAGGGGTTGAACTACTTTTTGGTAAATGGAATGAAAGTACAACAGATCCAGGGCTCCATTATTTTTTCCCAACACCTATAGGAAAAGTCTTAACTCCTAAAGTTGAGGCAATCAGGAAAATTAATGTTGGTTTTAGATCCAATGGTAATTCTACTAGAGATGTACTCGAAGAAAGTATGATGTTAACATCCGACCAAAATATATCTGATTTAGATTATACAGTTCTATACAGAATTAAAGATGCTGGGCAGTTTTTATTTAATTTAAGAGACCCTGAAGAAACAGTAAAAGTTATATCTGAAAGTGTTTTAAGAGAAGTTGTCGGTCAGACTAACTTAGAAGGCCTACTAACCGTATCTAGACAATCAGTTGAAAGAGACTCAAGATCTTTACTACAAGAACTTTTGGATGAATATGAAGTTGGAATACTAATTCAATCTATACAATTACAAGACGTTAACCCCCCAAGAGAGGTTATAGATGCATTTGATGATGTTCAAAAAGCAAGACAGGATAAGGAGAGAACAGTCAACCAAGCAGAGGCTTACAGTAACAGAATTGTGCCTGAGGCAAGAGGTGAAGCTGAAAAAATCCTCCAAGAGGCAGAGGGTTATAAAAATAAACTAATTAAACAAGCTGAAGGTGAAGCAAGTAGATTTCTTCAAGTGTTAGACACATATGAGCAATCTAAAGAGACAACAAAAAAAAGAATTTATTTAGAAACATTAAGAGACGTCCTGTCAGGATCTAGTAAAATAATGATTGATCAGAATTCTGGTAACGGAGTTGTTCCGTATTTGCCTTTAAACGAGTTAAACAAGAGCAAGCAGACAGGTAGCAACTAATGAAAATGAGAAACTATATTATTGTTGGATTATCTTTCTTCTTTATCTTGTTTGCATCAGGCTTTTTCTTTGTTGTTGATCAAACAAAACAAGTAATTGTTTTGCAATTTGGTGAACCGCGTGCTGTGCATCAATCACCTGGTTTGAAATTTAAACTACCATTTATCCAAAACGTTGTTTACTACGACAGCAGGGTTTTAAACTTAGATCCTGCTCAAGAAGAGGTAATACTAAGAGACCAAAAGCGTATTGTGGTCGACTCAATAGTCAGATATATGATTAAAGATCCTTTAAAGTTTTTTCAAACAACCAGAACAGAGTTAGCCCTTAATGATCGTTTGGGTAGAATAGTAAACTCATCTGTAAGAGGTGTAATAGCTCAGTATCAATTAAATGATTTGTTATCTGATGATCGTGATAAAATTATGGCTGAGATTTTTGAAAATGTTCGTGAAGATCAAGATACCTTTGGTATTGAAATTGTTGACCTGAGGTTAAAAAGAACAGAACTTACACCAGAAGTTCAATCTAACGTGTTTGATAGGATGAGAACGGAAAGAGAAAGGGAAGCAAATTTATTAAGAGCGGAAGGTCAGGAGATCTCACAAAAAATTAAGGCTACTGCAGATAGAGAGAAAATTGAGATTATTGCTGAAGCAGAAAAACAATCTAATATCTTAAAAGGTGAAGGTGAAGCCGCAAGAAACCAAATTTTAAATGAGGCTTTTGCAAAAGACCCTGAATTTTTTGAATTTATTAGATCAATGGAAGCATACGCAGATACTTTTAAAGACGGAACAACTACTATGGTCATTTCTCCTGATAGTGACTTCTTTGAGTACTTTGAAAACTCTGAGGGCGCCAACTAAATAAAATTTTTAAATGAAAAGACACTTAGTTTTATCTCTTTTCAGTATATTTTTTATAATCCAAAGTGCATCAGCACAATTTGAGAGAGGTTATGCAGATTTAGTTGATGAACTTTTACCTTCAGTTGTAAGTATTGCTACTAGTCAAACCGTAGAAAGACAAACTAGGCAATTACCTGAATTACCAGAAGGCCATCCGTTCAATGATATGTTTGATGATTTTTTTGGCAATCAAATGCCAAAACGTGAAAATCTAACAGGTCTTGGGTCAGGATTTATTATTAGCGATGAAGGTTATGTAGTAACAAATAATCACGTAATAAGTGGAGCAGATCAGATTACTGTAATTTTCAATAATGGAATCGATGAAGTTCCTGCAGAACTTGTTGGAACTGACCCAAAAACTGACATAGCTGTTTTAAAAATTGACCCCTCAACTGTTGACATACAAAGTGTTAATTGGGGAGACTCGGATTTGTCAAGAGTTGGAGATATTGTACTGGCTATTGGTAACCCTCTGGGTTTAGGCGGAACTGTAACTTCAGGAATAATATCATCTATAAATAGAGATATAGGTGGTGGCCCTTACGTTGACTTTATACAAACTGATGCACCAATCAATAGAGGTAACTCCGGCGGACCCTTATTTAATTTAGATGGAGAGGTAATTGGAATTAATTCAATGATTATCTCTCAAACAGGTGGAAGTGTTGGCTTAGGTTTTTCTATTCCCTCTCAAACAGCAAAATTAATTGTTGAACAAATAATCTCATTTGGTCAGGCAAAAAGAGGAAGACTTGGTGTTCAAATTCAAGATTTAACTGAAGAATTTTCCGAGAGTTTAGGCTATGACTCAACGGAGGGAGCATTTGTTGCTTCTGTTGAACCAAATAGCCCTGCTGCGTTATCAAACATTCAAGCTGGAGATATAATAATTGAGTTTAACAATCAAAAAATCACATCATTTAAAGATTTGCCTAAAGTTGTTGCTGAAACCCCAATAGATAGTGAAGTAATTGTTAAAGTTTGGAGAAACGGAGAAATTATAGATATAAAGGTAAGGGTAGGTGAATTAGAGGAGGGTCGCAAACTCGCTAAAAATGATGGTGTTTATTTAGAAGAGTTAGATATCACTGTTCTTGAGTTGACAATAGATGCTATAAATTCTTTAGGGTTAGACTCAAAAACTAAAGGTATTTTGGTCACAGAGGTAGGAGATAATAATGAAAATCTTTTAAAGAATGATGTTATCATCCAAGTATCTAGTGAAAAAATTACAGATATAAGTTCTTTTGAGAAGATCATATCAAATAGTATTAATTTGAATCGAGATAAATTGTTATTAAGGGTTATTAGAGATGGTAATGAATTTTGGTTAATAAACCCATTCGTTATTGAATAAATTTCTTTTTGTTGTAGGTCCCACTTGTTCAGGTAAAAATGATTACGCATATGAACTATCAAAATTAATAGATATAGAAGTTATTAATGCTGACAGTATACAAGTTTATAAACAATTAAAGATTTTATCAAATAGACCCACAGAGCAAGAATTAAAGATTGTCCCTCATCATCTCTATGGACATATCAATAATAAAGAATATTCAGTCAATCATTGGGTTGAAGAAGTTAAAACAGTAATCAAAAATATTCAAAGTAGAAATAAAATACCTGTTTTTGTTGGTGGTACTGGATTTTATGTTCAATCACTAATAGAGGGATTATCAGTGATGCCTTCAGTTAGTCACAAATTTAAAAAACAAGCAGAGGATTTATTTTTAGACAAAGGCCCAGATCATTGTCTGAATATTTTAGAAAAATTTTATAAAGAGAAAATTTTCCCAAAAGATAAACAAAGATTATTAAGCCGTTTAGCTTTTTGCTTGGAGTATAATGATACAATGGAAAATAATTACGGTAATAAAGTACCAATCACTCCTAATTCACTCGTTATTCAAGTTACAAAACCCAAGAAAGATCTTTATAAAAAAGCAGAATTAAGATTTCATGAAATGATAAATAAGGGTGCTTTAGATGAGGTCAAATCACTTTATGAAAATAAAAAAATATCAAAAACTCTCTTCAAAGCTCATGGTCTGCCAGAGTTATTATCTTGTGTCAGAAATAAATTAAGTTTAGATGAGGCTATTTATTTAGGAATTAAAAATACCAAGAGGTATATTAAAAGACAGTTTACATGGTGGAATAACCAGAAATTTAGCCAACTTAATTTGAGAATAAACTATAAAAAAAGCTTCCCTAAAGATTCAATTGAAAATATAAGTATATACCTAAATGAACAATGAAAACGAAT
>CACLZM010000008.1 GCA_902611415.1 uncultured Alphaproteobacteria bacterium
TGTCAAATCAATTAACCTAGATTTTTTGAGTCTTTCAGATTTAATAATATTTAAAATTTGATTTACACAATGATCTAAGTTTTCATTTATAACCACATAATCATACTCAGGAAAATGGGAAATTTCATTTTGTACTAAGTTCATTCTTTTCCTCATTTCTCTTTTGGTATCTCTGGCTCGTGTTTTTAATCTTACAACTAATTCTTTCTTGCTAGGGGGTAGTATGAATATACCAACAACTTCTAAATTTGTTTGCTTAAGTTGTTGAAAACCCTGCCAATCAATATCAAACAATACATCTTTTTTTTTTTTAAAAAAACTATTTACAGTTTGCTTAAGTGTCCCATACCTATATCCAAAAACATTTGCTGACTCTAAAAAATCTTTTTTTCTAACAAAAGAACTGAATTGTTGATCAGTTAAAAAAATATAGTCTTTCTTATTTATTTCTCCAATTCGTTTTGGTCTTGTAGTACATGAAATCGACAAGGCTATTGATTTATCTTTATTAATTATTTTTTTTGAAATTGATGTTTTGCCAGCTCCAGATGGCGAAGATAAAACAATACAAAAATTTTTGCTTTTAAACACCAAGGACTAAACTAGCGTTCGTGCCTCCAAAACCAAAGGAATTAGATACAATATTTTTTACTGACTTAGAAACAGACTCATGAGGGATTAAATTTATTTTAGTTTTTTTATCTGGGTTATTTAAATTAAGAGTTGGTGGTAAAGTTTTAGTTTGTATTGACTTTATTGAAAATATGGCTTCAACAGCTCCTGCTGCACCGAGAAGATGACCAATCGCAGATTTGTTTGAACTCATAAATAGATTATCATTTAATCCAAATAATTTCTCAACGGCAGATAATTCAATAGCATCTCCAACAGGAGTTGAAGTACCATGAGCATTTACATAACCTATATCTTCGGGATTTAAAAGAGACTCATTTAATGCCATCTCCATAGCTCTAAATCCACCATTTCCATCCTCAGATGGTTTTGTAATGTGATAAGCATCTCCAGACATTCCATAACCTTTTATTTCGCAATAAATTTTTGCATTCCTTTTTTTTGCTTTCTCTAATTCCTCTAACACTATAACGCCTGCCCCCTCACCCATAACAAATCCTGATCTATCCTTATCCCAAGGCCTTGATCCTTTTTCTGGATAATCATTGAAAGTGTCACACAATGCCCTTGCAGCAGAAAAACCAGCTATACCTAAAGGACAGACAGCTGCCTCTGCTCCACCACAAACCATTAAGTCAGCTTTATTATTTTTTATAAGTGAAAAAGAGTCTCCAATTGCATGAGTGCCAGTAGCGCATGCAGTCACTGGAGAGCTATTTGGGCCTCTTAAATTATATTTAATTGATATTTGGCCAGATAATAAATTTATTAAAGATGAAGGTATAAAAAAAGGAGAGATTTTTCTTAAACCATTATTATCCAAAATTGACGAATTTTTATATATTGTATCAAGTCCACCTATTCCTGAGCCTACCATGACCCCAGATTTGGATGTAGTTTTATCATCAGAAACGAAACCGGAGTCAATAATTGCTTCCTCAGCAGCGATTAAACCAAGTAATATGAACCTATCAATTTTTCTTTGATCTCTTAAACTTACTATATCTTCATTAATTTTATTGTCGTCAATAGAGCCTGCTATTCTGCAAGGATAGTTGTCAACTTTAAATTTAGTGATTTTAGTAATACCACTTTTTGAGTTTATTAAAGCATCCCAACTATTTTTAACCGAATTTCCTAAAGGATTAATTGTGCCTAATCCGGTGACAACTACTCTCCTCAATTGATGTAATTTCTTAAACTAATTTGAATTTGCCGTTAAGTATGAAACAGCATCTTTTAATGTTACGATTTTTTCTGCTGCATCATCAGGTATTTCACAACCAAACTCTTCTTCAAAAGCCATTACAAGTTCAACAGTATCTAAACTGTCTGCACCTAGGTCGTCTATAAATTTTGAATCGCTTTGTATTTTAGACTCTTCTATACCTAAATGCTCTACTACAATTTTTTTTACTCTATCTTCAATATCGCTCATTTTTAAACCCTCTTAGTAATAAATTTAAAAGTTCGTACCACATTATGATTAATTTTCAAATAATTAAATTAATGCTAAGCCTCCGTTTACATGTATGGTCTGCCCTGTAATGTAATTAGCATTTTCAGAGCATAAAAAACCTACTGCTTTGGCAATATCGCTAGAATCACCAAGCTTTTTCATTGGAATTTTCTCTAAAATTGATTTTTTTTGTTCTTCATTAAGTTTGTCAGTCATATTTGACTGAATAAAACCAGGTGCTACGCTATTAACTGTTATATTTCTTGTTGATAATTCTAAAGCTAGTGATTTTACTAGTCCTGAAATTGCTGCTTTTGATGCTGTGTAATTTACCTGACCTTGATTTCCTGTATGCGCGACCACTGATGAAATAAATACAACTCTTCCAAACCTTTTTTTCACCATTTTTTTTGTAAAATGTTTTAATATATAAAATGATGAATTTAGATTCACATTTATTACACTTGTCCAGTCATCTGTTGACATTCTTAAAAAGATATTATCTCTATTAAGTCCAGCATTCAAA
This sequence comes from uncultured Alphaproteobacteria bacterium, assembly GCA_902611415.1. GTDB lineage: Bacteria > Pseudomonadota > Alphaproteobacteria > HIMB59 > HIMB59 > HIMB59. The sequence goes on from CACLZM010000008.1 coordinate 2,619, forward strand.
ATTAGATAGTCGATATCAAAGTCAAATAATGTATCTAAATTTAAGTTTTCAATATTGTTAAGGTCTAATTCTTTAAATTTAATAAAATTTTGATCTGATTTTACTTTATTCATATTTGTTGTTGTTGAATATATTTCTTTACAACCATTATTACTAAAATATTTACATATTGAGCTACCAATAGAACCTGTCCCACCTGTTACTAATAGTTTCTTATCTTTAAACAAAATTAATATCCTCAACACTGCAAAGAGAATACTTTTCTCCTTCAAAATCTTTTGGTAAAAAATTTATTAATGTTTTTTTTGGTCCAATTTCTATAAATGTACTTATTTCTTTTTTCAAAATAATTTTAATAGTCTCTGACCACATTACAGGTGAGTGTATCTGAAGTGATAATTGGTTACCATATTCTTTTTCAGAAATATTTTTGTAATTAATCAGTTTATGATTAGAGACAAGATCGACGTCAATTTTTTTAAATAAATTATTTTTTATTTTTTCACTAAATATTTTTGCACTATCCCTCATTAAATCGGAGTGAAATGGTGCTGAAACATTTAATGGTATAAATTTACCAATAGGATTTTGCTCCTTAAATTTATTAACACTATTTTTATGACCACATATAACAATCTGTTTATCAGAATTGTAATTTGCTATATAAACTCCCTCTCCAAATAATTTATCGTCTATTATAAAATCCTCTTTTTTCAAAATTGCATACATTACATATTTACTAGGATCTGAAACAATTGACATTGACTCTCCTCTACATTTAACAACCTCAAGCATTTCTTCAAAATTTAATGACTTAGCAAAATACAAAGCACAATATTCACCCAAAGAGTGACCTGCCAAAGTTATGTTAGAAAAATTTTTATAAAAATAATCTCTGCAAATGTCAATTAATATAGAGCTAAATACAAAAATCATAGGTTGGCTATATTGAGTTAAATTTAAAAGACTATTGTCACTTTGAGCTTCTAATAAATCATAACCTAGTATTTCAGAACTTATAGAGTATCTCTCTTTAACCCATTCATATTTTTTAATAAAATCAATACCCATTTCTGGGAATTGTGAACCCTGACCTGTGAAAAGCAAAGAGAGGTTTTTATTTGACATAGCTAAATTATATCTGTAGACAATCTTCCTACATGAGTAACATATATGAAACAACAATTATAGTAAAACCTGACCTTGCAAATGATCAGGTAAAAAATCTTAATACCTCTATCGATCATTTTTTTTCTGAAAACAATGTTACCATAGGTTACAAGGAAGATTGGGGAATAAAAAACTTGAAATCACAAATTAATAAGTACTCCAAAGGTTCATTTAAATTTATGCGTTTTTATTCACCACCTGATTTTCTAAAAAAACTTGATGGTTTTTTAAAATTTAATTCAGATTGTCTTCGCTTTCTAATTACAAAATCATCAAATGAGTTAGAAGAAGCTTCACCTCAAGTAAATAAAGATAACTGATGAAAAAGAATTTAAATATCTCTAATGAAGAATTAATGAAGATTGATTACAAACATACACACATTTTAAAAAAATTTACCAATGATAATGGAAAAATAATTCCTCAGAGAGTCACTAATATGTCTAGGTCTACTCACACTAAAATTATAAAGGCAATTAAACAAGCAAGATTTTTGTGTCTTATTTGAAATTATGACTAAAGTTGTTGTACTAGAAAAATTCAAAAAAAATTGGGAAATAGGCTCGACTGTATCAGTGAAAGACGGCTATGCCAGAAACTATTTAATTCCGAATGGTAAAGCTAAATTTGCAACAAAACAAAATATTAAAGAAATTAATTCTATTAAGGAAAGTTTATTAAAAAAAGATGATGAAAATAAAACTATTGCTGACCAAACCGCATCAAAAATTAAAGAACTGAAATTTTCAAAAGAAATAGCTTCAAAAGAAAATGGTGAATTATATGGTTCATTAAGTGTCTCTGATATCGTTACTTTTTTAAGAGAAAATAACATAAATATCCAAAAAAAGTTTGTAAAGTTAGGTAATAAAATTAAATCTACTGGTGAATATTCTGTAGATATAGATTTACACCCAGAGGTAAATTGTTCACTTGATATTGAGATCTTATCCCCTAAAACTTCTACCTAATACTATCTTTTTATTTATTTATTAATAACTTATATATATGCAAAAGACCTTTGAGAGTTTAAAAGACAACGATATTGAAATTATTGTTATTGCTTACTTACTTAAGCACCCTGAATTAATAGATACACATTTTGAATATTTAGATAATTCTTTGTTTGCTAATTCAGAAAATCTAAAAATATATAATGTTTTAGAAGATTTTCATAAAACACAAAAAAATATCTCTATTGATACAATAAAAAACTACATTCCGGATATACTCACTAAAACACACAAAGATCTATCTTTTCAGATAGATCAAATTGTATTTTCTAATGATATTTTTTCTAATTATTTAGAAACTCTTCAAGATTTACATCTAAGGAGGGAGCTTTTTAAAATTACACAAAATAAAAATGTTGAATCAACAAGTTTTGAAACATCGAACACTATTAAGGATATTTTTTTAGATCTTGAAAAAAAGTTATTTGATTTATCAAATATTAAAAAAGACAATTATGAACTAAGAGATTTTTCATCTGTGGCTAAAGCTTCTCTTAAACTAATAGAAAAGGCATTTAAAAAAAAGGGAAAATACTCTGGTATCGTCTCAGGATTTGGGGACTTAGATAATATGTTGGGTGGAATGCAAAATTCCGACTTAATAATCCTTGCTGGTAGGCCATCAATGGGTAAAACCGCTTTAGCGACAAACATAGCTTTTAATGCCGCAAAATATTTTTCAAAAGAAGAAAATAAAGGTTCAGTTGTATTATTTTCATTAGAAATGTCAGCTGAGCAAATTGGTTTAAGAATCTTAGCTGAACAATCTAAGATATCAAGTGATAAGCTTAGAAAGGGAGACATTGATGAAAAAGACTCTCTTCAACTACAAAATACATATCAGGAAATTAATAATTTAAATTTCTTTTTTGATGATAGTCCCAATTTGACTGTTTCAGAATTAAGATCTAAATTACGAAGATATAAAAATAATTTTAATATTAAATTAGTTTTAATTGATTATCTTCAATTAATAAAACCTGAGAGCAATAGAGATAATAGGGTTAACGAGCTCTCAGAGATCACTAGAAATTTAAAACAACTTGCAAAAGAATTTAATTTACCTGTGATCTCACTTTCTCAGCTTTCTCGTCAAGTTGAGAATAGAGAAGATAAAAGACCTCTACTATCAGATTTAAGAGAATCAGGGAGTATTGAACAGGACGCGGATGTTGTGTTGTTTATTTACAGAGAAAGTTACTACTTGCAAAGAAATGAGCCAACTAGGGGAACGGATGAAACACAAGAGTCATATCAAAAAAAACATGACTCATGGAAAGAAAGAAATGAGCAAGTTTTCAATAAAGCTGAATTAATCGTTGCTAAACAAAGAAATGGTCCTACGGGTAAGATTGAGTTATACTTTGATGATAAATATACTAAATTCTTGGGAGTCGAAAAAAATGCATCAAATTAAAATCTCAAATGAAATATATTGAAAGTATTGGTGCTTTTACAATAAAATTATTCTCAAATTTAGGGAAGTTTATTTTATTTATATTTTTTTTTTTCAAATACTTATTCAAACCCAAATTTTATATCAAGAATAATTTATCATATTTTTTAAATATTTTTATTTCTTCAATACCCATTATAGCCTTAACTGGGATTTTTTCTGGAATGGTTCTTGCTTTACAGTCCTATACGGGTTTTTCAAGATTTTCTGCTGAGTCAGCTATTCCAAATATAGTTGTATTGACTTTAACAAGAGAGTTAGGGCCAGTATTGACAGGTTTAATGATTTCAGCGAGAGTTGGTTCATCTATCGCTGCTGAAATTGCGACAATGAGAGTGACGGAACAGATTGATGCTCTTAAAACACTTAATACAAATTATTATAATTATTTAGTAACTCCACGAGTTTTATCCTTAACCTTAGCTTTACCAATATTTGTTACATTGGTGGATTTTATTGGAGTAATGGGTGGTTACATTGTTTCAGTATATAGACTTGGGTTTAATGACAATTTATATCTTTTAAATACAATTGATTTTTTAAGTTTTGGTGACTACATTTCAGGAATTATTAAAGCATTTACATTTGGGTTCATCATATCAATAGTAAGTTGTTATTGTGGTCTATTTTCTGATAAAGGTGCATTCGGAGTTGGTTCTTCTGCAACAAATGCAGTTGTTATTTCTTCAATTCTAATTTTATCTTCAAATTATTTTTTAACGGAATTGTTTTTTTAATGATAATAGAAATTAAAAATTTAAAAAAAAAATTTGATAAAAACTTAGTTTTAAAAGATATCAGTCTGACTATAGAAAAAAATAAATCTACTATTATTTTAGGTCGGTCAGGCTGCGGAAAATCTGTGTTAATTAAAATTATTTATCAATTATTCAATTATGACAGTGGTTCCATTTTATATGACAATAAGTCTGGAGTTAATATTGATAAATTTAGTATGCTATTTCAGTATGGAGCGCTATTTGATAGCTTAAAAATATCAGAAAATATTGCATTTACAGATTATATAAATAATAAAACAAATTTTAATAAAAAAGTTCTCTCTCTTATGAAAGACGTAGGTCTTGAAAAGTCAACATTCAATAGATATCCCTCAGAGATATCTGGGGGTATGAAAAAAAGGGCTGCTTTAGCAAGGGCATTATATAAAAATCCAAAGGTTATTTTTCTAGACGAGCCCACAACAGGTCTTGATCCTATCAATAGTGATAAAATTAACGATCTAATAATAAAAATTATAAAAAAAAGGAATATAACTGCAGTAACTATAACCCATGATATTAAAAGTGCTATAAAAACTGGAGATAATTATTATTTTATTGAAGACGGTATTGTACGAGACAAAGGTGAGTGTAATAAAATTTTAAAAACAAAAAATAAAACTTTTAAAACTTTTATATCTGGTGGCAAATACTAATAATGATGAATATTTATAACTTAAATTATTTTGATTATGCTTATTTTTTTTTGTTATTAATTTTTGCAATTTTTTTTGGTTTTAGAGGAGCTACTAAATCAATTAGTTATACTTTAAAAATTATTTTATCTATATCTATACCTTTTATATTTTATAAAAGATTACTTAATTTTTTTTTAGAAAAGCTAAATATAGAATATCTATTAACTCTTAGAAATGAAAATTCAATTTTTTTGGAAATAATTTCTTTTATTATTTTATTTTTACTAACATATATTGTCTATTCATTACTTGAAAAGGCTTTAAATTTAAAATCACCCAGTAAATTAGAATTCAAAATTTTAGATATATTACTTGGGGCTATTTATGGAATTATTTTGTTTTCAATACTATTCTATTTTTCTTATGTAGCTTTTTTTAAAAACTATTTAAATGATCAAAACAAGATTATGAAATTAAACATATCAATATATGAAAACCTTATATATAAAGACAATGAAGTTAATACGAAAATTAAAAAAGATAAATCAAGTAAAGATAAAAATAATGATAAAGAACAACTCTACTAAAATTAGAGAGGAGTGTGGTGTTTTTGGTATTTCAAATATTGATGATGCTTCTGCCTTGACAGCTTTGGGTTTACATGCGCTTCAGCATAGAGGTCAAGAAGGATGTGGAATAGTTTCTTATGATGGTAAAAATTATTACTCTGAAAAAAGATTTGGACTTGTTGGAGATAACTTTAATAACGCTGATACTATCAAAAAGTTGCCAGGTCTTTATGCTATTGGACATAACAGATATAGTACAACAGGCGGTAAAATATTAAGAAATGTACAACCTTTTTTTGCTGATACTAATGCTGGTGGTATTGGTGTCTCACACAACGGTAATTTTACGAATGCAATTACTTTAAGAAAAAAGCTAGTAGAGGATGGAGCAATTTTTTATACTACCTCAGATTCTGAGACGATAGTTCAACTAATAGCAAGGTCAAAAAAAGAAAAAAATATTGATAAAATTATTGAGGCTATCTCACAAATTCAGGGTGGTTATGCATTAGTAATGCTTACTAAAGATGTGCTTATAGGAGCCAGAGATATATACGGTATAAGACCTTTGATAATAGGAAAAATAAACAACTCTTATGTCTTTGCATCTGAAACATGTGCCCTAGATATTATTGGCGCTGAATTTGTTAGAGAGGTTGAAAATGGGGAGATTGTTTATATTGAAAATAGTGAATTACACAGTCTTAAACCATTTGGTAGTCATAACCCTCGGCCATGCGTTTTTGAATATATTTATTTTGCAAGACCAGATAGCATTTTAAGAGGTAAAACAGCTTATGAGTATAGGAAAAATCTAGGAAAAGAATTAGCTAAAGAAGACAATGTTGTAGCAGAGTTAGTTGTACCAGTACCCGACTCGGGAAATGCAGCTGCAATAGGATATAGTCAGCAAAAAAAAATAAATTTTGACTTAGGTTTAATTAGAAATCATTATGTTGGTAGAACTTTCATAGAACCTGGACAACAAATAAGAAGCTTAGGTGTTAAATTAAAATTAAATGCAAATAGAAGCTCTATAGAAAATAAAAAAATTGTATTAGTAGATGACTCTTTAGTACGTGGTACAACATCACATAAAATTGTAAAAATGTTATATGATGCGGGCGCTAAAGAAGTTCATTTAAGAATAGCATGTCCTGAAATCAAATATCCAGATTTTTATGGAGTTGATATGCCTACAAAAAAAGAATTGTTAGCTGCTAATAAAAGTGTTGAAGAAATTTGTAATTATGTGCAAGCAAAAAGTTTAAAATTTCTATCATTAGAAGGGCTTTACTTAGCATTAGGCTATTTGAAAAGGGATAATAAAAAACCTCAATTGACAGACCACTACTTTACTGGGGATTATCCAATAAGATTAATTGATCAATTAGGTGATAATAAAATTACTCAGCTATCTTTACTAAGCGCTGGTTCCAATATCTAATTGTCTCTTAATCAACTATTAATCATTATAAACGGTGAAGACAAAAGAGTTATAAATGTAAATGCAAATAAAATTATCTTAGCAAAGAAAGATTTAAAAAATATCTCGCATGCTTATACACTTCTTCAGACTAATTTTGAATCACTAGAAGATTTAATTAAAGCAGTATCTATAATAAAAAATCAATTTTCAAAAATTGATGAAATAGTTATAATTTATAGGGATATAGATTTGAATATGATCTCTTATCAATATGATTACAATTATATTAAGCAAAATTACTTTGTGTTAACTAATATAATTTATTTTATCAATTTACTTCTGCCATTATTCAATAATAAATTTTGTTTTGTTTTGTCATTTGAAAAGGATAATCATTATAAAATACATTTAAATAATTTTAGAAATTCATTGATAAGTTATATAAATTCGTTGAAGAAAGATTTGGAAAAATCTTATAAAATTTCCATTAAAAAATTAGATTAAAATTAATCCCTTTAAGATTTAATTCTCTAATTAAAATTTTAGATAAATAGGATTTCATGTGAGATTTTATATTTTTTTTTGAAAAATTACATGAAATTTTAAAATAATTTTTTTGATTAACTGTAAAAGCAGTAATAAAGTATATTTTAAATTCTTTTGAATTTTTCTGAATTTTACTCAATTCCCCGTTAATTGATTTAATCAATCTATTTAAGTATGATGTTTTAAAAAAAAACCTATTGTCTAATTGATTACTAATTATATTTAATATTTTTGATTTTGATGAGTTCAATGCCGAAATAAAAAATATATTTAATGATGAGTAGTAATTATGATTAGAAGAAAGATATTTAAGAAATTTTTGTTTATACAAAGATTTGTTTTCTATTAAATCTATTTTATTTACTAAAACTAAAAATGGTTTATTCCTTTTTGATAAAGATCCTATTAGTGATAAATCCAATTTTGACTCAGAATTAGCATCCAATATTAGCACAATTAGTGATGATTTTTTTATAAAATATTCAGATTGCTCAATTGAAAGTTTTTCAAAATCAAGATTTTTTCTATTAGATCTATTTCTTATAAAACCTGCTGTATCAATAAACTGTAAAGTCTGATTTTTATAATTGATATCCCAATTTACTGAGTCACGTGTTGTATGAAGATTAGGCGATGTCTTAGATAGAGATATACTCATTATTTTATTAAAAATAGTTGATTTACCCGTATTTTCTTTACCAAAAATAGCTATTGTCTTTTTATTGACAGTATTTTTTTTTGGGTGTTGATTCATATTCTTGTTAGATAAGTATTTTTTTAAAGTCGATAAATTATCTGAATTAGTTGTAAAATTTTTATTAAATAAATTTGAAATGTAATTTTTTTCATCTATTTTTTTAAATGAAAAAAGGAGAAGATTGAATTTTTTTTTATGTAATTGTTTACATATTTTTAAATCTTCATTTGAAAAAGATGAGGTTAAATATATAAAATTAATGTTATCTAATTTAAGCTCCAAAATTTTATTTAGGAGTATGGTAAAATCGCTAAATTTATAAAAACCTGGTGTGTCATAAATAAAATATTCATAGTTTTCTGATATGATATTTTTTCTAATCACATCAATTGTTGTGTTAGCTCTAGGATTGGATATAGTTTTATGAGTTTTAGAAAAAAGGTTAAAAAGGTAAGATTTTCCCTCGTTTACTTTACCAATAATAAAATAATTATTCACTTAATTTAAAAAGACTTTTATCATCTTTTAGGTATATATTTTGATATTCAAAATAAATTTCTAAATTATTTGTAAATTTATTTTTGTAGAAACTATCTTCAGAGTTATTACCAATATTAATTGAATAAATGCCATCTTCACAAACCAAATATATATTCTTATGAAGACTAAAAATTAATATTGGTGACTCTTTATCATGAGTATAAGAATTAATAATTTTACCATTATCTGATAATATTAATATTTTATCCAAAGTAAGAATTATTAAATATCCATCTTTAGAGAATAAGTATTTTAGTATTGTGTTATTCAAATTAATTTCCCAAAATATTTCTAAAGTTATTGGATTAAAAACTGATATTTTTCCGGATTGGTCTAAAAAATACAAATTGCCATTGTGATTGAAAGGGGCATCTACAAGTTCTTTAAACACACCTAATGAAGTAAGAATATTAAGATCCTCCAATATATAATTTTTGTAATACTCGTAATTATTTTTTTTAAATGATAGTAAAGTGCCTTCGTTAAACAGATGATAAAGATTTACCTTGTCTTCAAATATATTTGATTTTATAGAAATACCAGGATTTGTCACAAAATTGTTTATTTTTGATATAGAATAGCTTTCTAGATTTATTTCAAATATATCACCAAAAACTGTTATGATTATCAATTTATTATCAGATAAAATTGGTTTTACATTTGTAAAAAGGTCAAATTTAGCTGCATCGACCATATTTCGTCCTTCTATAAATGATAAGCGAGATCTATTTGTTAGTACATAAATAGATTTGTTAAATTCAAAAATGTGAAGGGCTTTTTCATCTTTATCAAGATTTAATTTAAATTCAAATTTATTTTGATTATTAATATCTATTAAATGTAGAGATTTATTTCTAGTTATAAAAATTTTATTATTTATAAAATTTATTACAGAACTTTTTTCAGTATTAATAATTTTATCTAGCCTTAAATCATTAATAGCTATAGAAGGATTTATGAATTTTGGGAATATAATTTCACCAAAATCAACTTCTGAAAAAATAATATCCTCTTTATAATTTGAAAATATTTCTATTGCTTCATTTTTAGGAATATAGTCGGAGTCAACTTTACCATAATATTGATTACAAGACGTCAAGATTAAAAGAAAAATTAAAAATTTAATTTTTTTCATTAGATAATCTATCAACAGCTTTGATAAAAAAATTATTTAAATTATCTCTATCTGACTCACTAAATTCAAAGTTATTTATATCTAAATTATAAAAGTATATTTTAGCAATTTCATTAAAAGTAAAATTATTATCTATTGATAAAGATTTTATCAACTCTTTATCTAAATCAATTAAAGCTTTTTTCAATAAAATTAAGTCTTTATCAATCTTATTATATCGATCTAAATTTTCAATTGAAGTTAATTTCAAATCACTAAAAAAAGAAACTTTGGTATTATCTAAACCTGATAAAAAATACAGTTTTTCATCTATATTTGAATTTTGTTCGTTATAAAGCTCTGCCAAAAAAATATCGAATAATTTTTCATCATCTTTAGTATTATTTTGGAATATGATATATAGAGCAGTAATTAATAAAAAAGATATTATTCCAAATAAAGATAAGTTTCTTTTATTTATTAATTTTTCCATTTTATTGAGCATCCCATACTTGGATATTGTTGGCTTGAACAATATCCTTTAGCAATAATTTCTTCAACAGCAGAATAAAGCTCTGGTTTGCCCATAGATGTATCTTTTCCGTTGGAGTCTAACCTGCCTCTATACTTAAGTTTTTTATCATTACTGAAATAATAGAACTCAGGAGTGCATTGAGCATCAAATGTTTTAGCTATTGATTGCGTGGCATCAACTATATATTCAAATTCAAATTTAGCTCTTAATATTTGTTCTGAAAGAAATTTGTTGTGATCCTCTTCATATGAATTTTGATCGTTTGACATAAAAGCAATAGAATTAACATTTAAAACTTTGAGTCTTTGGGTTTCAGTAGCAATCTTAGTTTCTATAGATCTAACATAAGGGCAATGATTACAAATAAACATTACTAAAAGACCATTAGTGTCAAAAGAATCATAAAAGGACCCTTTTTCGCCTTTTAAGTTAATAAATTGAAAATTAGTAGGTTGCCAATCAAAATTACAGCTTGAAGAATTTAAAAGTACCATTTAACATAATATATATTGAAAATCTTAAACATAAATAAAAATCATATTGACACAATCCCAAAGAAAACATTCCAATATATTCTCAATACTTACTCTTATGGTTTATCAAAAAATATATGGAGAAATTATTCAATCCAAACTCAGGACTCAAATTACAAAAAGACAAAAATTACTTTTTATAAATCAAATTTTTCTTTTCCAATTATTAAAATTATTTACTCTAAAAAATTCGATAAAGAAATTTTTGAAGTTACATATAAAGATAAAAAGAAAAATTTTTCAACTTTGAATTCACTGAATGTATGGTTAAAAAATTATTTTTTTAACAAACCTAAGATGTAAATTTCTTTAGATTTTTTATCTGATGCAGCTGGTTTAATATATTGTGTTTTGTCAAAATAAGTTTTAACAAACTTAAATAACTTTTCTGTATCCTCTCCTTGAAAGTTTTTTACTAAAAAATTACCACCTTTGTTTAAATATTTTTCAATAAATTTTGCTGAAAGCATACTCAAAATATAACTATTGGTTTGATCTAAAAATTGGTTTCCACTTGTGTTTGGTGCGATATCTGAAATTATCGAGTCAAATGTGTATTTATTTAATGTAAATAATTCATCAATTAATTGATACTGATTTAAGTCCATCATATAAAATTTGAATTTGCCCTCAATCTGCTTAAAAGTTGGTAGTATATCAATACCTACTATTTTGTTTTTTGGGTGTTTATTCAAAATATATTGTGTCCAGCCACCTGGTGAACATCCAACATCTAATATTTTTTTATCATTTTTGAATAAATTGTGTTTTTTATCTATTTCTTCTAATTTGTAATAAGCTCTGGAAATAATGTCATTTTTCTTTGCTTTTATATAAAAAGGGTCTTTTTTTCTAGTTTTATACCACTGTTTCATTTAATTTTACTCATAATCTGATATGTATTCGTTTACATATATTCTAGTAGGTTTAAACAAATTCATGTTACCCAACATAAAAAAAATAATTATCGTATCAACCATAACACTTATAAACTCTATATGTTACTCATCAGAATGGGGAAGCAAAGAAGAAACAGACGAAAAATTATTTTCTGTTGAGGTTGTAGACTCCTCTGCACAAACGATAAAAGATAGTATTGTTTTTAGCTCAACTACTGAAGCTTTAAGGAGAATTGAAGTTAAGAGTGAGTTGATGACCACAATAGAAAAAGTGTTGGTCAAAGCAGGATCTAAAATAAAAAAAGGTCAGCATATAGTTGAATTAGACGATTATAAAACGAACGCTGATTTATATAAATTAAATTTACTGTCTCAAAGTGAATTTGACAAATATGCTCTTTTTGCTCCTTTTGGTGGAATACTTTTAGATGGTCATAAGATTGCTGGAGAGCTTGTTATGCCTGGAGAAAAGGTCTACGAAATTATAGATTTAAGCTCATTAAAAATATTTGGTTACATTAATGAAAATGAAATTCTAGATATATCCTTAGAAAATAAAGTTGAGGTGACAATACTTGGTGAAAAAGTTAATGGCACAATTGACTACATTTCTCCTATTTCGGATCCGGAGACAAAAACTTTTGAAATTGTTGTTAAAGTTGAAAATAAAGATTTTAGGTATAAAGATGGATTATCATCAATAATTTCTATAGTTAAAGGAAATGTTCTTGCGCATAAAATTTCTCCCTCAATCCTTGCTTTAGGAAACTCAGGAGAGTTAGGTGTAAAAGTCATAGGGTCTGATAATACAGTACAATTTAAAAAAATTAATGTTATAGAAGATACCTCTGATTACATGTTGGTCTCTGGCTTGAGTCAAAAAGAAAAAATTATAATTGTAGGTCAACAATACGTTTCTTCGGGAGAAAAAGTTAATTTTAATTAATCATGAGCTTGGTTAACTTAGCAAGTCAATACTACAGAACTACAATCTCCATTTTCCTATTTGTTATAGTTAGTGGATCACTTGTGTTTAACAATATCCCTAAAGAGTCATCCCCAGATGTAAGTTTGCCTTATATATATGTATCTCTTGGTTTAACAGGAATATCCCCAGAGGACTCTGAAAAACTTCTAATAAAACCTGTTGAAGATGAAGTTTCAAATATCGAAGGAAAAAAAGAAATGACTAGCACTTCTTATCAAGGAGGTGGAAATGTCTTATTAGAGTTTGATGCTGGGTTTGATCCTGATCAAGCACTTTTAGACACTAGAGAACAAGTTGACAGAGCAAAATCAGATCTACCTGATGATGCAGATGAGCCAAAGGTAAGTGAAGTCAATATAAGCTTATTTCCTATCTTAGTGGTATCAATAAGTGGGGATATGTCTGAGTTTTTACTGAAGAAGATTTCAAACGACCTAAAAGACAAAATTCAATCTTTACCAAATGTTTTAGAGGTAAATATTGGTGGTGAAAGAGAAGAGCAATTAGACATTGTTATTGACCAGAATAAAATTGAAGCTTATGGATTAAACTTAGATGAAATATTAAATTTTGTAAGATCTAATAACCAAATAGTTTCTGCTGGAAATCTTGATACTGGAGATGGAAGATTTGTAATTAAAATTCCTGGTTTATATGAAAGTCTTAATGATATTTTTAATACACCAATAAAAGTTAATGATAAAAAGACGATTAAATTTAAAGATATTGCTCAACTTAAAAGAACTTTTAAAGATCCAGAAAAATTTGCTCGCTTAAATAATGAGTCTGCGTTCACTCTGGAGATATCAAAAAGGATTGGAGCAAACATCGTAGAAACTGTTGATCAGGTAAAACAATTAGTAAAGGAAGAACAAAAAATTCTTCCTTCAAAAGTTAATATTACTTTTTCTGGTGATGAGTCTGTAAATATTAAAAGTATGCTAGGAGATCTCCAAAATAATGTAATTTTTTCAATAATACTTGTTATGAGTGTGGTTGTTATCTTTCTTGGTATAAGGTCAAGTTTACTAGTAGGTTTAGCTGTACCGGGTTCTTTTTTATCATCTATTTTAATCCTCTATTCACTTGGCTTTACAATCAATATGGTTGTTTTGTTTGGGTTAATTCTTTCAGTTGGGCTACTTGTTGATGGGGCTGTGGTTGTAGTTGAATATGCCCAAAGAAAAATACAAGAAGGTATGGGACTAGCAGAATCATATATAAAAGCCGCATCAAGAATGTCACTTCCAATAATGGCTTCAACTTTTACTACTATAGCAGCATTTATTCCTCTTTTATTTTGGCCAGGCACAACTGGTGGTTTTATGAAGTATATTCCTATAACAGTAATATCTGTTTTAGGTTCTAGTTTAGCAATGGCATTAATAGTTATTCCTATAATTGGAACTCAGGCCTATAAAATTAAAAATCTTTTTTTCTTCTTTATTATACCTTTAATTTTATTTGGTATTATAAATTTTGTTGCATTTAATTTTTTATCTCAACTAGAATTTGATAGCTACATAAATATGGGTGCAAAAGCCATAACAACAATTTCAATTGGCGTCATTTTGTTTTTTGTTTTTAGGTATATTAAAAATAAAGGTTTTTTTCAGAAAATGATTATCCCTAGAATAAATGCTGATGATGATGAAGATTTAACTGATTTAGAAAAAGTTGGTTTTTTTACTAAAATTTACCTTTTTATTTTGAGGCTATGTATAAATAACCCTACAAAAATAGTTTTTCTATCTTTCATACTGTTAGTTGGTATCTATGGTGCATATGGAAAGTTTGGTAAAGGAGTTACTTTTTTTCCTTCAGTTGAAGCAGAGAATACTAAAGTAATTATTTATGCTACAGGCAATCTATCAGTTTTAGAAAAAGATAGACTGGTTGCAAAAGTAGAGTCACAGGTATTAAATTTACAAAAAAAGAATAATGAATTTGAGTCTGTCTATACAACATCAGGGAATGTAGAAAATAGACAAGAAAGCTCGCCAGATATTATAGGATTTATAGATATAGAATTCAAAGATTGGGATAAAAGAAGAAAAGCAGAAACAATAATTTCTGAAATAAGAGAAGAAACTTCATCTATTCCTGGGATTAAAGTTGAAACTAGAACTTTAAGAGCAGGCCCTCCTAGGGGGAAGCCCATTGAAATCAATTTAACTTCCTCTGATCCTAAAATCACAGTTCAAGAACTTAAAAGAATTGAAAAATATTTATCTACCATATCTGGTTTAAAGGATTTAGAAACATCTCTACCCTCTCCTAGTATTGAATATGAGCTTTATGTTGATAGAGAAGAGGCTGCAAAATATGGTGCTAGTATTTCAATAATAGGTAACACCATAAAACTTCTTACAAGTGGGCTAAAATTGAGTGAATTTAGACCTGATGATAGTGATGAATCTATACCCATTTACCTTCGATTGCCAAAAGAACAGAGAACGATCGATCAATTAGATAATATTAAGATACCAACATCTTCAGGCTATGTACCAATTTCAAATTTTACTAAAATTGAAACCAATCAAGAGACAGGAAATTTGACCAGAGTAGAACAGAATAGAATTGAAACAATTAAATCAGATGTAACAAGATTTTATCAAACTGATGCTTATGTAAGACTTATAAAACATTGGCTTGGAATAGAAAAATTCAATATACCAAATAACTTTGGTTTAGATATACCTGAATTTAATTCAGCAAGTATTGATCCTAGAGTAAAAATAGAATTTAAGGGAGAGGATGAAAGTCAGCAGAAGTCTAAAGCTTTTCTACAAAAAGCTTTTTTGATAGCTGTATTTTTAATGGGTTTAATTCTTTTGACCCAATTTAATAGTTTTAGTAGCACCTTATTAATTCTATTTGCGGTAATTATGTCAACGGTGGGCGTTGTTTTAGGGCTCTTAATTACAAAACAACCATTTGGAATAGTAATGAGCGGAATAGGAGTCATCTCGTTGGCAGGTATAGTTGTAAACAACAATATAGTCTTAATTGATACCTTTGATAGATTAATTAAAAAGACAAATGATGCTAGAGATGCCATTTTAATGACGGGTGCACAAAGATTGAGGCCTGTTTTATTGACTACAACTACTACGGTGCTTGGTTTACTTCCCATGGCTTTAAAATTAAATATTGATTTTGTAAACTTTGAATATAGTTATAACTCTCCTGACACTCAGTGGTGGGTAGATTTATCGAGAGCAATTGTTTTTGGACTACTTTTTTCTACTTTATTGACTTTACTTGTAACTCCATCAGCTTTGATGCTTAAATCAAAATACTTAACTAACTCCTCTAAAAAAATTAATAAAGTAAATAAACAAACTTAATATAGAGAATAATAAATAAGTAAATGAAACTAAGAGAGTTGTTTGCCAAAAATAACTTATTAAAAATATTAAAATTATAACTGTAAAAATAATCATAAGTCTAAAATATAGATTTTTTACTTTTAGATTTTTCACAGAAGGAGTTGGAACTCTACTAATCATCATAGCACCCGCAAATACAATTAATAAGGCACTTACAATGGGGTAGTTAATAGTAAATTGTATTTGTTCAATAAAATCTATATAAAGCGGAATCATTATAATACCCGCTGCAGCTGGTGAGGGTATGCCATAAAATACTTTGCTTTGCTCTTTCATATTTTCAATATTGAAACGAGCAAGTCTAAGAGCTGCACAAATAATGTAAAAAAGACTTATAACCCATCCAATCCTACCTAGCTCATTAGTAAAACTTAAATTTATAAGTAAAGATGGAGCTAATCCAAAACTAATAAAATCTGATAGAGAGTCTAATTCAGCTCCAAATTGGGATGATTTTTTTAATTTTCTAGCCATCCATCCATCAAAGAAATCAAAAAAGGCTGCAAGCATTATCATAAGCACAGCAATTTTATAATTACTTTGAATTGAGAACTTTATTGAGGATATACCTGCAATAAGCGACATTAGTGTAATTAAATTAGGTATAAATTTAGTGAGCGGATGTTCGGTCATCTAAATGTCTAAATCTTTTTATATTCTCTAGATTGTATATTTTTGTTGTTTTTAAAATCTCTTGCAATGATAGTTTCACCACCGATACATTGCTGACCAATGCTTACCATTAAATTATATGATTTGGGAAACTCTATATCCACTCTGCTTCCAAACTTGATTATTCCGTATCTATCACCTTGATTTGCTCTCTCATTGGTTTTGAGATAACAAATTATTCTTCTAGCAATTAAACCAGCTATTTGTGTTATGTATATAATGTTTGATCCAGACTTGAGAGTTAATCTTAATCTTTCATTATCTTCACTTGCTTTATCTAAAGTTGCATTAATGAATTTACCCTCAATATAATCAATTTTTGTAATTTGACCTGAAAGAGGCAATCTTTGGATATGTACATTAAATACACTCAAAAAAATTGAAACTTTGGTATAACTTTTTTTTCCCTCTTTGTACTCACTAATATTTGTAATTAATCCATCTGCTGGGCTAACTAAAATATCATCACCTAATGGAACGACTCTTTCAGGATCTCTAAAAAAATAGAATGTAAAAATTAGTAAAATTAAAAAAATTAAAAATAAAGGTTTATATATAAAATAAAAAAAAATTACTAATAAAATTAGTATTATCAGCGCAGCTGAAATTTCTTTATGAAACCTGAAGTACATAAGATGGAATTAATATCTGAATTGTATAATTTGATCAATAAAATAGATTTTTTTTATTAATTTAATCTGTTATACAATCAATATCTCTATATAAATGGCAAAAGTTTCAGTAAAAAATCCTGTGGTCGAATTAGATGGCGATGAAATGACAAGGATTATATGGGATTTTATTAAACAAAAGCTCATTCTTCCATATCTTGATATAGATCTAAAATATTACGACTTATCTGTGCAAAATAGAGATCAAACAAATGATGAAATTACAGTTGAGGCTGCAAAAGCAATAAAAAAATTTGGTGTTGGTATAAAATGTGCAACGATCACTCCTGACGATAATAGAGTATCGGAATTTAAGCTAAAAAAAATGTGGCGCTCTCCAAATGGAACTATAAGAAATATTTTAGATGGAACAGTTTTTAGACAACCAATTATATGTAAAAATATTCCAAGAATTGTAAGGACATGGGATGCCCCTATTGTTGTTGGTAGGCATGCGTTTGGTGATCAATATAAAGCTACTGAAATGAAGATCGACAAACCAGGGAAACTCTTTATGAAATATGTTGATGAAGAGGGAAAAGTAGAGGAAAAAGAGGTTTTTCAATTTCAAAATCAGGGTGTTGCCCTCTCTATGTATAATGTAGATGAGTCAATTAGAGGATTTGCAAGAGCTTGTTTTAATTATGGATTAAAATTAAAATGGCCTGTATATCTCTCAACAAAAGATACTATTTTAAAAAAATACGATGGAAGATTTAAAGAGATATTTAATGAAATTTTTCAGAAAGAATTTAAAACTGATTTTGAAAATAACCAAATAATTTACGAACACCGTCTTATTGATGATTTAGTTGCGTCTTCAATGAAATGGTCAGGTAACTTTATTTGGGCTTGCAAGAATTATGACGGAGACGTTCAGTCAGATGCAGTTGCACAGGGGTTTGGTTCTTTAGGTATGATGTCTAGTGTTTTAATGACACCCGATGGCAAAACAATTGAAGCTGAGGCTGCTCATGGAACTGTAACTAGGCATTATAGACTGCATCAAAAAGGTGAAAAAACTTCAACAAATCCTATAGCATCAATATTTGCTTGGACTAAAGGTTTAAATTTTAGAGGTGAGTTCGATGGCAACGATGAACTTATTAAGTTTTCAAAGGCACTTGAAGAAACCTGTGTTGAGACTGTGGAGTCTGGTCAAATGACTAAGGACTTAGCAATACTTGTAGACAAAAATTCGCCGTGGATGAACACTGAAGATTTTTTAAATTGTCTTGATAAAAATCTTCAAACTAAATTAAATTAAATCTGATTTTTAATACTTAAAAAAGCTTGATTTAATTGATCTTTTTTGTTGCCACCAGCTTGAGCGAAGTCAATTCTTCCCCCACCACCTTTTGAACCGAGTATATCAAAAGTACTTTTTATTAGTACTCTAGCATCATAAGTATCTATTAAATCATTAGTTAACCCAACCATAATGGATACCTTATCTTCATTTGTAGTAATGCAAGCCAAAATAGATTTAGATTTTTCTAATTTAAATTTATCAAAAATTGATCTGAGTTCTTTGGGAGGCAAGTTTTCTATTAATTGAGACACAAAATTAATTCCATTTATATTTGTTTCTTCTATTTTATTATTCTCCTCATTTGAGAGTATTGATTTGTTTTTTAAATTATCTAAATAATTTTCTAACTTCTTTATATAAAGGTTTTTATTTTCCTGGCTAAAACTTATTTTTCCATTTAATTTGTTTATTTGTGAGATTAAGTTAATGATTTTATCATCAAGTTTTTTTTCAAGTAATTGATCCTCTTTAAGTTTATTACTAATAAATTCATCTACCTTATTACCAGTGCAAGCCTCTATTCTCCTTACTCCTGATGATACAGACTCCTCACTTATAATGTGAAATTTTTCTATTTCTTTAACATTAGTCACGTGCGTTCCCCCGCAAAGCTCAATTGAATAAGGTTTATTCTTATTCTCTCCTAGAGTAACTACTCTAACTTCATTGCCATATTTTTCTCCAAACAATGCCATTGCCCCTTGTTTTATTGCCTCTTCTTGAGACTTAATATCAATTCGTGTTTCACATGTATTCGAAATTATATTTGTAACCTCTTTTTGAATAGTATCTATTTGCTTTGATGATATTTGTTTATTATGACTGAAATCAAAACGTAATTTATTTTCATTAACTAAAGATCCGCGCTGAGCTACATGTAGTCCTAAGTTATTCCTTAATGCTGCATGAAGCAGATGTGTAGCAGAATGATTTTTTTTAATTAATTCCCTTAAACTACTATCTATTTTAAGTTTAACTTCATTTCCTATTTTAAAATTGCCTGAAATTACATTACCAAAATGAATAAAAATGCCTTGAGGAGTTTTTCTAGTATCTGTCACTTTAAATTCTGCATTTTCTGTGGAAATTATGCCTTTATCTCCAACTTGCCCACCAGACTCTGCATAAAAACATGACTCATCTGTGATAATTGCTGATTTTTTTATATTATCACTTAATTCGTCAACTACTTCTGAGTCTAAGACTAAAGCAGTTACATTTGCCTTTAAAGTAGTTTCATCGTATCCTTTAAATACTGTTGGTTTCGTTTTTCTTGCAATATCAAACCATAGCTTTTCAGTATTTCCATCACCGCTACCCTTCCATGAAGATCTAGCTTCCTCTTTTTGTAGCTTCATTAATGCATCAAAAGACTCTAAATCAACATCAATATCCTTTGATCTTAGATAATCTTGTGTTAGATCAAGGGGAAATCCAAAGGTGTCGTATAATTTAAATGCGATTTTACCATCTAATTTTTTATTTTTAATATTAGGTATTTCTTGTCCAAGTATCTCTAGGCCTTTACTTAAAGTTTCTCTAAATTTTGTTTCCTCATTGTAGAGTGTTTCCTTAATAGTTTCAGCTCCCGAGTTAAGTTCTTGGAAGAAATCGCCCATTAAATTTTTCAATTCATCAAAAATTTTGTGAAATAATGGCTCTGAGGAACCTAATGTATATGCATGTCTGATTCCTCTTCTTAATATTCGTCTTAGCACATAACCTCGTCCCTCATTTGAAGGCAAAACACCGTCAGCTATTAAAAAAGATGAAGCTCGTAAGTGATCTGCTATGACTCTAAAACTAGATTTATTTTCTTCAGATATTTTTTTTTGAATAAATTCTTGAGTTATATCAATAATATTTGAAAACAAATCAGAACTATAATTGTCATTACTACCATTTAATAATGCTGTTATTCTCTCTAGACCCATACCAGTGTCTACACATGGTTTAGGTAAATCTAATCTGGTATTTTTGTCTACCTGTTCATATTGCATAAAAACTAAATTCCATATTTCAATGAAACGATCACCATCTTCGTCAACTGAACCAGGGGGGCCACCAAAGTATTTATCACCATGATCATAAAATATCTCCGAGCATGGTCCGCAAGGTCCTGTGTCACCCATTGACCAAAAATTATCAGAGCTTGAAATTTTAATTATCTTATTGTCAGGTAAATTAGCTATTTTTTTCCAAAATTTTTCTGTGACCTCATCGTCATGATATATCGTAACTAATAATTTATTTTCATTAATTTTAAATTCTTTAGTGATTAAGTTCCAAGCGTATAGAATTGCTTGCTCTTTAAAGTAATCGCCAAAAGAAAAATTTCCTAACATCTCGAAGAAAGTATGATGTCGAGTTGTAAATCCAACATTCTCTAAATCATTGTGTTTTCCTCCTGCCCGAACACATTTTTGAGAAGTTGTGGCTCTTTTGAAATCTAACTGCTCCATGCCTGTAAAAACATTTTTAAATTGAACCATTCCTGAATTAGCAAACATCAGAGAGGGGTCATTTTCCGGCACTAATGATCCAGATTTGACATGTCTATGATCATTATTCTTAAAATAATCAATAAACGCATTGCGGACTTCATTAGAGTTCATATTCATGGAATATAGATTAATTTAACTGAAATTTAATATTATTCTTTAGAGTTTTTTTCGACGGTTTCTTCTGTTGTAGAAGGAGGTGGATCAATCATTAGCTCTTCAACAGTGTCGGAATTTGATCTTATTCTACTTTCTATTTCATTCAATAACTCTGGATTATCCTTTAAAAACTGTTTTGTATTTTCTCTACCTTGACCAATTTTTTCGTCTTTGTAAGAATACCACGCTCCAGACTTATCTATAATATCAGCTTGAACACCTAAATCTATAATTTCGCCAATTTTAGAAATTCCTTCACCATACATAATATCAAATTCAACCATTTTAAAAGGAGGGGCCATTTTATTTTTGACGACCTTCACTCTCGTTTGGTTTCCAATAATATTATCTTTATCTTTAATTGCGCCAATCCTTCTAATATCTAGTCTTACGGAAGAGTAAAACTTCAAAGCGTTACCTCCAGTGGTAACTTCAGGGCTTCCAAACATTACTCCTATTTTCATTCTCAGTTGATTAATAAAAACAACCATAGTATTTGTTTTTGAAATCGAACTAGTTAGTTTTCTAAGCGCTTGGCTCATTAGCCTTGCCTGAAGTCCAGGTAATGAGTCGCCCATTTCACCCTCTAACTCTGCCCTTGGAACTAAAGCTGCCACTGAGTCTATAACTAATAAATCTATACCTTCAGATTTTACAAGAGTATCTGAGATCTCTAAAGCCTGTTCACCAGTATCAGGTTGAGATATCAATAACTCATCAATATTCACTCCAAGTTTTTTTGCATAACCTGGGTCTAAAGCATGTTCAGCATCAATAAAAGCGCAAGTTCCTCCAACTTTTTGAGCTTCAGCAATTATATGTAATGTTAGAGTTGTTTTACCTGAACTTTCTGGGCCATAAACTTCTATGACTCTTCCTTTAGGTAAACCACCTATACCTAGAGCTATATCTAGACCTAGAGAGCCTGTTGAGTATACATCTATGTTCGCATCGATATCTTTTTTTCCAAGCATCATTATGGAGCCCTTCCCATATGATTTTTCAATATTGCTGATAACAGATTTAAGCTTGTTTAAATTTTCTTTTTTATCCATTTGATTCTATAGTAAATAGTAAATATTTGTTTCTACTTAACAAGAGTAATAATGGAAAATAACTATAATTTTAGCGATTTTATACCAGGTACAATCGTTGAGTGCCCATCTCAACCAAATTGGGGCCTGGGGCAAGTTCAATCTTGTATAAATTGTAAAATCACTATTAACTTTGAGAACGTAGGGAAAAAAGTTATAGATTTAAATATAGTTGATTTAAAGATACACGAAAATGCTGACTGATAGTTTTAAAAGAAAAATTGATTATTTGAGAATATCTGTCACTGATAGATGTGATTTAAGGTGCACTTATTGTATGGCTGAGGATGTAACATTCTTACCTAGACAAGAGGTTTTATCAATTGAAGAAATTATTAAACTTACAAATATTTTTAATGAATTAGGTGTAAAAAAATTTCGATTAACAGGTGGTGAACCTCTTGTTAGAAAAAACATTGTTGCAATTATAGAACATTTAAATGACCTAAAAAATAAAGGTAAAATTTTAGAGCATACTTTAACTACAAATGGTACGAATTTATCAAAATATGCATCTATTCTTAAAAAGAATGGTGTTGAAAGAATAAATGTTTCTCTTGATAGCTTAAATACTGAAAGTTTTAGGAAAATAACTAAATGGGGAGATCTTAGTAAAGTTTTAAATGGGATAGAGGCAGCTAAACAAGAAGGTATAAAGATAAAAATAAATACTGTTTTGACTCAAAATTTCAATGATAAAGAAATATTTGATATTTTAGATTGGTGTAAAAAAAATCATTTTGATATTTCGCTAATTGAAATAATGCCCATAGGTGATATTGGAGAGAAGCGATTTAATCAATATTTATCAATGAAGAAATTTGAAGAGGATTTAGTAAATAAATTAAATCTAACTCCCTCTAAACACAGAACTAATGGACCCTCTAGATACTATGAGTATTCAAATCATAAATCAAAAATTGGTATTATATCAGCTCTTTCTCATAACTTTTGTGATACTTGTAATAGGGTAAGACTTACATGTACTGGTAAGTTATACATGTGTTTAGGACAAAATGATTTTGTAGATTTAAAATTTGCCCTAAGAAATCAAACAAAAAATGATATTATTGCTCTGATAGAATATGCTATGTCAATTAAACCAAAAGCACATAACTTTGAAATTCAAAAAGATAATTTTGAAGGATATGTTAATCGTTATATGAATGAGACTGGGGGTTAATAAATGAAAATATGTTTTGTTTCTTTTCCTCTTGAAAAAAATATTGAAGCTCAAGAGAAACTTATAAAAAAATACGGTAATTACGAGCCTGAAGAGGCAGATTTCATTGTAGCACTTGGAGGTGATGGTTTTATATTAAAGTCACTTCATAATTATATGAAACTTAACAAGCCAATTTACGGTATGAATTTTGGATCTGTCGGATTCTTGATGAATGATTACAAACTTGATGGATTAGAGGAACGACTAAATAACGCTCAATTAACAAAATTAAGACCTTTAGTAATGAAAACTTTAAATCCCACAGGTCAAGAAATTAAAGCTATTGCGATTAATGAGATCAGTATTCGTAGAGAAAAATATCAAGCTGCAAAAATTCAAATTATGATAGATAACGAAGTAAGAATAGAAGAACTTGTTTGCGATGGTGTAATCTTATCAACAGCAGCAGGTAGCACAGGCTATAACTACTCTGCCTCTGGACCGATTATCCCGCTTGGAAGTAATGTTGTAGCTCTAACTGCTGTAAGTGCCTATAGTCCTAGACATTGGCGTGGAGGTCTATTAAAAGATAACGCAAAAATTAAAATTATTAATAATAATCCATCTAAAAGACCGATAGTAGTTCATGCTGATCATATTGAAGCTAAAGATGTTATTTCTGTTGAAATTGAGATGTCCGAGGGTATGGAAATACCTTTATTATTTGATAATGATCATAAAATTGAAGAACGTGTTTATAAAGAAATGTTTAAATCCCACTAATTAAGTGAAATTTACTAACAACTCAAAAGTATTCTTAATTTTTTTTTTATTACTAATTTTTCAAAAAAATTCTATTGCTAATGAATGTTTAATTAAAAAAGAGTTGAATATCGGGTTTATCGAAAATAATTACATAGATTATAAATATTACTTATATTATGCACTCGGTGATTACTCCTTAATTAATGATGTAGAATTTACAATTAGCGAAGTTAATCAAAATGCAAATGAATTTGATATTATATTTGGAGAATTTAGAGATTTAGCTAAGTTCAGTTTAAATCAAACTCAGGTACCTAATAAAGTTTTAAATTTTTATAATGATAATGAAGTTGAAGTTATGGGAAATATATTTCCATTAGATTTAGATACATTTATATTATTAAGCCAGGATAATTATGAAAAATTAAATTTTGAGGAATTTTCAGAATTATATAATCCGATAAAATATACACTGGGAATGAGCTTTAAAACTGAAGAGGATATAATTAATTTAATATTATATCATCTGGAACAACCCTCTATTAATGTGAATAGTTTATCATTTGAGTTAACTGCAGATTTATTTTCAAAAACATATCAAAATCTTAACAAAAATATTGTTAATAATAACTTCCAAGAAGTTTTCAACTCTTATGAAAACTCAGAGAATGTTTATACGTTATTTAGTGATGGGATTTTACTCAATAAAAATATTGATTTTAGAAGTTTTCAGCTTTTTCCAAAGAGTAAATATATTTGGGATAGTGATGATGGGGTTTTTAAAGAAAGTATAGAGAGTAAACCTTTATCTTTTTATGGTTTCAGCGCTTATTTAAACAACTCTCAAGGTTCAGGTTTTTTGTGCTATCTAATTGATGAAGAGGTAAGGCTAAAGGCCTTTAGAGATTTTAACATCCAGTTAAGTCCGTTATCAATTAATGAAGTAAGAAGTATTGAAGATGATTTACCTGACAATTACAAAAAGATTTTAGAAAGTAAAAATAAAAATGTACTTAAGCCAAATTATTCCTTAGAAAATAAAAACTATGATCTATTTTCAGGTCTAATTTTTGGTAAATATAAATATGATGATATCATAGACAATCAAGACTATTTAAATTGATAAAAGTATTGAAAAACTTAAGCAATCATCTAAATTCGATTAACAATTTTAACATGGCCTCGTGCTGGAATTGGTAGACAGTCTGGACTTAAAATCCAGTGGGATTTATTCCCGTGGCGGTTCGAGTCCGCCCGAGGCTACCACTTTTTACTAAATGATCATTGTCGAAGTAACTTTTAAAATAGATCCTACTTTAACAAAAGAAACATTAAGGGAAAAATTTTTAGAGACAGCTCCAATTTACAAAACTACACCTGGTTTGATAAGAAAAAACTATATTTCAGACCTTAAAAACAATATTGCAGGAGGTATATATTGTTTTGATAATATGTTAAACGCACAAAGATGGTTCGATGATGAAAGGATTGAATGGATTACAAATAGATATTCGAAACCCAAATTAAAATTTTATGAAAATTTTGTTGAGGTAGACAATGAGTCTAAAAAAATTATTTCAGAAGACAATCTGTAAATATGTATTGCTAATTAATAAATAGGCGGCGTCCTACTCTCCCAAGCCTTAAGACTAAGTACCATCGGCGCTGGAGGCCTTCACGACCGAGTTCGAAATGGGATCGGGTTTTTTCACTCCGCTATGACCGCCACAAACTTTTTATAACATTGTAGTTAAAACTTTTCGCTGTGTATTGTAATTCAAGCATTGGATTATTAGTACTAGTTAGCTTCATGTGTTACCACACTTCCACACCCAGCCTATCAACGTGGTAGTCTTCCACGATCCTATAACGAAGCCTAGTTTTGAGGTTGGCTTCCCGCTTAGATGCTTTCAGCGGTTATCCATTCCGTACATAGCTACCCTACGATGCAGCTGGCGCTACAATAGGTACACCAGAGGTACGTCCACCCCGGTCCTCTCGTACTAAGGGCAGATCCTCTCAAGCTTCCACAACCATGGCAGATAGGGACCGAACTGTCTCACGACGTTCTAAACCCAGCTCGCGTACCGCTTTAATTGGCGAACAGCCAAACCCTTGGGACCTGCTTCAGCCCCAGGATGCGATGAGCCGACATCGAGGTGCCAAACCTCCCCGTCGATATGGACTCTTGGGAGAGATCAGCCTGTTATCCCCGGCGTACCTTTTATCCGTTGAGCGATGGCCCTTCCACGAAGTGCCACCGGATCACTATGACCGACTTTCGTCTCTGCTCGACTTGTGGGTCTCGCAGTCAGGCAGGCTTATGCCATTGCACTCGACGAACGGTTTCCAAGCGTTCTGAGCCTACCATCGCGCGCCTCCGTTACTCTTTGGGAGGCGACCGCCCCAGTCAAACTGCCCACCATGCATGGTCCCAACACCGGATGACGGTGTATGGTTAGGCATCAAGGAACAGAAGAGTGGTATTTCACTGGTGACTCCAGAATGGCTAGCGCCACTCCTTCAAAGTCTCCCACCTATGCTACACATCTGTTCCCTAATACCAATACAAAGCTGCAGTAAAGGTGCACGGGGTCTTTCCGTCTAACCACGGTTACTCGGCATCTTAACCGAGAATTCAATTTCACTGAGTCTATGTTGGAGACAGTGGGGAAATCGTTACGCCATTCGTGCAGGTCGGAACTTACCCGACAAGGAATTTCGCTACCTTAGGACCGTTATAGTTACGGCCGCCGTTCACCGGGGCTTCAATTCAGGGCTTGCACCCCTCCTATTAACCTTCCGGCACCGGGCAGGCGTCACACCATATACGTCGTCTTTCGACTTTGCATAGTGCTATGTTTTTAGTAAACAGTCGCTACCCCCTCTTCTGTGCCACCTCCTACTGGTTGCCCAATAGCAGGTCACTTTTATCCCGAAGTTACAAGTGTAATTTGCCGAGTTCCTTCAACATAGTTCTCTCAAGCGCCTTGGTATTCTCTACCCTCCTACCTGTGTCGGTTTTGGTACGGTCTAATGCTGGAGCTATTTCCAGGGACAAATTCACTGCAAGCTCAATCCAGTAAGAGCTTACAATTTACTTCATCCGTCACTACCAGCTGGTGCAGGAATATTAACCTGCTTCCCATCGACTACGGCTTTCGCCCTCGCCTTAGGGGCCGACTAACCCTGCGCAGATTAGCTTTACGCAGGAAACCTTAGGATTTCGGCGGAAATGTCTTTCACATTTCTTATCGTTACTCATGTCAGCATTCGCACTTCTGATACCTCCAGCAATGCTTACGCATCACCTTTACAGGCTTACAGAACGCTCCGCTACCCAATTACAAAGTAATTGTCAAAGCTTCGGTAAATGATTTGAGCCCCGTTACATTTTCGGTGCAGGATCTCTTAATTAGACCAGTGAGCTGTTACGCTTTCTTTAAAGGATGGCTGCTTCTAAGCCAACCTCCTGGCTGTCTTGGAGTTCCCACTCCCTTTCACACTTAATCATTATTTGGGGACCTTAGCTGTTGATCTGGGCTGTTTCCCTCTCGTCCAAGGACCTTAGCACCCATGGACTGTCTGCCGTGCAGACTTATCGGTATTCGGAGTTTGATTAGGTTTGGTAGGAATTGCTTCCCCCTAGCCCATTCAGTGCTCTACCCCCGACAAGATTCACACGACGCACTACCTAAATAGTTTTCGCGGAGAACTAGCTATTTCCGAGTTTGGTTGGCCTTTCACCCCTAATCACAAGTCATCCCGTAGCTTTTCAACGCTAGTGGGTTCGGTCCTCCGGTGAATTTTACTTCACTTTCAACCTGCTCATGACTAGATCACTCGGTTTCGAGTCTAATCCCATTAACTAAATCGCCCTATTCAGACTCGCTTTCGCTTCGCCTACACCTATGTGGCTTAAGCTTGCTAATGAGATTAAGTCGCTGACCCATTATACAAAAGGTACGCTGTCACCTCATAAAGAGGCTCCAACTGCTTGTAAGCATCCGGTTTCAGGGTCTATTTCACTCCCCTGCTAGGGGTTCTTTTCGCCTTTCCCTCACGGTACTGGTTCACTATCGGTCATAAAGTAGTATTTAGGCTTAGGAAGTGGTCTTCCTATATTCAGACAGGATTTCACGTGTCCCGCCCTACTCATGTCTATTTTTTACTATCTACCCATACGAGGCTATCACTCACTATGGCCTGCCTTTCCATACAGTTCTGGTTTAGTAAAAAGTAGCACTGGCCTGATCCGCTTTCGCTCGCCACTACTAACGGAATATCTTTTCCTCTAGGTACTTAGATGTTTCAGTTCCCTAGGTTCGCCCTTATAAGCTATGAATTCACTTATAAGTTATTGGGTTTCCCCATTCGGAGATCTCGGATTAAGCTTATTGACAGCAAGTCCGAGCTTATCGCAGTCTGTCACGTCCTTCATCGCCTCTTTATGCCAAGGCATCCACCAAATGCTCTTACGCGCTTGAATTATTAACACACAGTGAAAAGTTTGTAGTTAATAACTTTTTGTAGTTATTTGTTGTTATATTAGTTGTTTAATTGACGAATAACTCGTGCAAGTCATTCGTCTGTGTTATCAGCTTACATATTTACGATTTTAAAAAGTTGGTGGAGGATAGCGGGATCGAACCGCTGACCTCCTGAATGCAAATCAGGCGCTCTCCCAGCTGAGCTAATCCCCCAACATTGTTGGTGGGCGAGGGAGGACTTGAACCTCCGACCTCACGCTTATCAAGCGCGCGCTCTAACCAACTGAGCTACACGCCCAATCAATGCTCTTTATCAACACATGTTGAAAAAAGCAAAACAAATAGACGGTGGTTACTTTGAACGTACACTTAGTTCAAAGTTTTTTTTCCTTTAGAAAGGAGGTGATCCAGCCGCAGGTTCCCCTACGGCTACCTTGTTACGACTTCACCCCAATCGCTGGCCGTACCGTGGGCAGCTGCCTCCCGAAGGTTAGCGCACTGACTTAAGATAAAACCAACTCTCATGGTGTGACGGGCGGTGTGTACAAGACCCGGGAACGTATTCACCGCGGCATGCTGATCCGCGATTACTAGCAATTCCAACTTCATGCACTCGAGTTGCAGAGTGCAATCCGAACTGAGATAACTTTTGGGGATTAGCTCCACCTCGCGGTATTGCGTCCCGTTGTAGTTACCATTGTAGCACGTGTGTAGCCCAGCGTGTAAGGGCCATGAGGACTTGACGTCATCCCCACCTTCCTCCGGCTTATCACCGGCAGTTTCGCTAGAGTCCTCAGCCGAACTGTTAGTAACTAACGATAAGGGTTGCGCTCGTTGCGGGACTTAACCCAACATCTCACGACACGAGCTGACGACAGCCATGCAGCACCTGTGCGAAAGCCAGCCGAACTGAAGGTTACCATTCTGTAACCGGCACTTTCCATGTCAAACGCTGGTAAGGTTCTTCGCGTTGCGTCGAATTAAACCACATGCTCCACTGCTTGTGCGGGTCCCCGTCAATTTATTTGAGTTTTAATCTTGCGACCGTACTCCCCAGGCGGGGTGCTTAACGCGTTAGCTACGACACCGAACAAAAGTCCGACGACTAGCACCCATCGTTTACTGCATGGACTACCGGGGTATCTAATCCCGTTTGCTACCCATGCCTTCGCATCTCAGCGTCAATATCAGTCCAGAAAATCGCCTTCGCCACTGGTGTTCCTTCCAATATCTACGAATTTCACCTCTACACTGGAAATTCCATTTTCCTCTCCTGAATTCCAGAACAGAAGTTTTAAAAGCAATTCCTAGGTTGAGCCCAGGGATTTCACTTCTAACTTTCTGTTCCGCCTACATGCGCTTTACGCCCAGTAATTCCGAACAACGCTAGGACCTTCCGTATTACCGCGGCTGCTGGCACGGAATTAGCCGGTCCTTCTTCTTCGGCTACTGTCATTATCCTCACCGATGAAAGAGTTTTACAACCCTAAGGCCTTCGTCACTCACGCTGCATTGCTGGATCAGGGTTGCCCCCATTGTCCAATATTCCCTACTGCTGCCTCCCGTAGGAGTCTGGGCCGTGTCTCAGTCCCAGTGTGGCTGATCGTCCTCTCAAACCAGCTAAAGATCGAAGCCTTGGTGAGCTTTTACCTCACCAACAAGCTAATCTTGCGCGGGCCAATCTTATAGCGATAAATCTTTCCCATTACTGGAGTATACGGTATTAGCTACAGTTTCCCGCAGTTATTCCGTACTATAAGGTATGTTCCCACGTGTTACTCACCCGTGCGCCACTAAGGACACCTAGCAAGCTAGGGCCTCCGTTCGACTTGCATGTATAAAGCATGCAGCAAGCGTTCGTTCTGAGCCATAATCAAACTCTTAAGTTGAATTACCTACTCATAAAAAACAAAGTTTTAAATTGACGTAGGTTAGACGCCAAAATAACGAGCTGTCATTTTTCTCAAATGAAAGCTTGATCGAAATTTGACGTTATAAACCCACCGTCTATTCATTTCATATTTACAAAAAATAAAGAGCAAGAATCACTAATGCACAATAAATGGCCTAGTGAATCGAATAAAAAGTAGAATATATCTACACTTTATGGAGACATTGTCAAATGCATTTCATTAAAAAAAATAAAAAAAAACTATTGAAAAGAAAGAGTTTTTTAGGAAGTTGGTTGCGGGGGTAGGATTTGAACCTACGACCTTCAGGTTATGAGCCTGACGAGCTACCAAGCTGCTCTACCCCGCGATCAGAAAACGAAAGATATGTCAAAATATCAACAATTACAATGATTATTCTTGGTAGCGGAGGAGGGATTTGAACCCCCGACACATGGATTATGATTCCACCGCTCTAACCAACTGAGCTACTCCGCCATAAAGAAATATTGTTTTATATTATATTAGCCTAATCTTAAATGATTTTGTTTATTTCTCTTAATATGAATTTTTTCGCATTACTAACATCGAGTTTATTCACTTGAGAGTTTATAACAATCTCTACACCCTTCGGTTTTCCATCAAAAACTGGATAGCTACCTATAGAAATATTTTTATATTTTCTCTCAGCTTGAACAAGTAGATGGGCTATTTTACTCTCAAAAAGTTTTGTAGATATTGTGGTTGAATAAAATTTATTTTTAATTTTTATCATTTTTTTAAATTCTTTCATCATCGCTTGTACTATTGAAGGTATGCCAGCAAAAACATAAATATTTTCAATTTTAAAACCTGGTGCTCCACTAACTTTATTTAAAATCAACTTAGAGCCTTCCGGCATATACGCCATTTTCATTCTAGCATCAGTTAATTCAGATTTAATTTTCCTGTAATATTTTTTTAATTCTTTATATGCACCATTATGTAATTTGTATTTTTTTTTAACTGCCAAACTAATTGACTCAGATGTAATGTCATCGTGAGTAGGGCCTATACCACCAGTAGTGATAACAAAATCATATTGATTTTTTAATTTTCTTATTTGAGAAATAATTATTTTTTTTTGGTCAGGAATTACAACCACTAACTGCAGAGATATACCACAAATGAACAACTCTTTAGCTATATGATTTATATTTTTATCTTGTGTCCTACCTGATAATATCTCATTGCCAATGATTACAAGACAAGCTGAATTAATTTTTTTAGTAGTTACCATAAATGAAGTATAAAGAGGAAATCTTAGAGGGTTTTTTTATAAAACGCTATAATCGATTTTTTGTCGATTTAAAGATTGATAATGTAGTTGTCACAGCTTACTGCCCAAATACAGGGTCACTTTTAGGTTTATTGAAAGAGGGTTCTAAAGTATTAGTTGCAAAAGTTGAAAACCCAAATGCAAAATTAAAATATAGATTAGAGGCAATTAAAGACCTCAAAACTTTTGTAGGTGTAAACACATCTCTACCAAATGACATAATTTTCAACGCTATAAGGGGAAAAAAAATATTGCAGGAAATTAAAGGTGATTTCAAAAAAGAGGTGAAATATGGAAAAAATTCTAGAATTGATATTTTTGCTAGCCACCCTAATGGAGATACTTACATTGAAGTCAAATCAGTTACTTTATCAAGGAAAAAGAATTTAGCAGAATTTCCAGATGCAGTTACTTCAAGGGGATCTAAACACCTAATTGAGTTAAGTAATATGTCCAAAAAAGGAGGTAAATGTTTTTTAATATATTTGATTCAACGAAATGATGTAGATAGATTTTCTATAGCTAAAGATTTGGATAATGAGTATTATGAAAAATCTCTAATTGCAAAAAAAAGTGGCGTACAATTTAGAGCTTTTAAATGTAACGTATCATATAGAGGTATAAATATTACTGGTGAGATAAATATTGATGAAAATTAAATCATACAAAAGTGATGAAGTAGAACCTTGTAGAGAGGCAAGTAAAATTACTGCAACTATTTTAGACGAACTAAATAATATTATAAAAGAAGATATCTCAACATCTGAGATTGATGATTATTGTTTAACAAGAATTCAAGAACTAGGAGGCACACCTGCACCGTTGTTTTACAGAGGTTTTCCAAAGTCTACATGTACATCATTAAATCATGTTATTTGTCATGGGATTCCAAACCATAATCGAAACCTTCAAAATGGAGATATTTTAAATGTAGATGTAACGACAATAATAGATGGTTGGCATGGGGACTCATCAAGGATGTTTAAAGTAGGAGACATTTCAATTAAAGCAAGAAATCTATGCAAGGTTACCCACGATTGTTTGATAGAGAGTATTGGCGAAATAAAAGTTGGTGAGCCTATCAGTAAAATAGGAAAAAAAATTGAGAATATAGCAACATCAAACAACTTTAGTGTTGTTAGAGATTTTTGTGGACATGGAGTTGGATTAAAGTTTCACGAGAATCCTAGTATTTTACACTATTACGATAGTGAGTATGATAAGGTAAAATTTGTAGACGGAATGATTTTTACAATTGAACCCATGATCAATGTTGGTAAATATCAATCTAAAATACTTAACGATGGTTGGACTGCAGTGACAAAAGATAAAACACTTAGCGCTCAGTACGAACATACGATATACATTAATGGTGATATTATTGAGATTCTAACAGAGTCCCCAAGTAAGGCTTTTTATAATTGATACCAAGATACTCTAGAAAAATTCTTAAAGAAATCTGGGAAGATAGTAATAAATTTCAAATATGGCTTGACCTTGAAATTCTCGCTTGCGAGGCAATGGAAAAATTGGGTCAAATACCTAAGGGGACCTCAAACAAAATCAAAAAAAAAGCAAAGTTTAAGGTAAAAGAAATAGAAAAAATTGAAGAAAAAACAAAGCATGATGTAATTGCTTTTTTAACTAATGTAGCAAAGTATGTAGGACCCGAGTCTAGGTATATTCATAAGGGACTAACTTCTAGTGATATTTTAGATACTTCTTTCTCCATACAACTTAACCAATCAAGCAATATAATTCTTGAAGGTTTAAAAACTTTGAGTAAATCTCTTTTAAATATTGCAAAAAAACATAAGTACACATTATGTATCGGTAGAAGTCATGGTATTCATGCCGAAACGACTACTTTTGGATTAAAAATATTAGGATATCTAGCCGAAAACAAAAGAAACATAGATCGTCTTAAAAATTCGATAAAACAAATACAAACAATTCAAATGTCTGGTCCTGTAGGGACATATTCAAATATTGACACAAGGGTAGAGCAAATGATTGCTAAAAAATTAAAATTTTCAATCGAAACTGTCTCTACGCAGATAATTCCAAGAGACAGGCATGCGGACCTTTTTTGCTCTTTTGCTATTATTGCAAGTTCCATAGAACGTCTATCAACTGAGATTAGACACCTACAAAGAACAGAAGTTTTAGAAGTTGAAGAAGGTTTTGGAAAAGGCCAAAAGGGTAGTTCGGCAATGCCTCATAAAAAAAATCCAATTTTATCAGAAAATTTAACAGGACTAGCAAGAGTGATTAGATCGTTAACCATTCCTGCTTTGGAGAATATAACTTCATGGCATGAAAGAGATATAAGTCACTCCAGTGTTGAGAGAATAAACGCTCCCAATGCCACCATAACCCTCGACTTTGCAGTTCAAAGAATGATCAACGTTTTAAATAATTTAAACATAAATAAAAAAAATATGATGAAAAATTTAAATCTTTTAAAAGGCCTACCCTATTCACAAAATGTCCTGATTTTTCTTATTGAAAATAAAGTATTAAGAGAAGATGCCTATAAGATTGTTCAAGATTGTGCTTTGAAAACTTGGAAAGGCAATATGTCTTTTAAAGATAATCTTTTGAGTCATCCTCGTTTAGCCAAATTAAAAATATCAAGTAAAGTTAATAATATTTTCAATAATAAAAATCTTTTTAAAAATGTTGATAAAATATTTAAAAGGATTAATTAATGGCAGTAAAATTGAAAAAATTATATGAGGGAAAAGCAAAAATTATTTATGCCAAAACTAGTAAGGAAGTCATAGCTACCTATAAAAATGATGCTACAGCTTTTAATAATTTAAAAAAGGGCTCGATAAAGAATAAAGGTGCAATTAATAATGCTATATCGAGTTATTTATTTCAAATATTGAATCATTGTGATATTCCAACACACTTTATAAAGAAAATTGATAAAAAATCTCAGCTTTTAAAAAAAGTAGATATTATTCCAATTGAAGTTTTAGTTAGAAATTTCTTTGCTGGCTCTTTATCTAAAAAGTTTGGTGTAAAAGAAGGAACACAATTATCTGATACGCTAATTGAGTATTGTTTAAAATCAGATGAACTTGGCGATCCTCATATAAGTTCTGAACATATTCTTAATTTAGGTTTATGTGATTTTGATGAATTAGAGTTAATAGATGAATATTCTTTGAGAATAAATGACATATTAAGGTCTACGTTCTATTCTATAGGAATAAATCTAGTTGACTTTAAATTAGAATTTGGAATTTGTAAAAAAACTGATGAGCTTGTTTTAGCAGATGAAATATCACCAGATACATGTCGTTTGTGGGATTTAAAAACAAATAAAAAACTTGATAAAGATCGATTTCGTAGAGATTTAGGAAATATCGAAGAAGCATATGAAGAGGTGCTTAATAGGTTAAACTTGACAATTTAATGCGAATAAAAATATTAGTAAGACTTAAAGGCCAAATTTTAGAACCACAGGGAAAAGTAATTGAACAGTCGCTTAATAGTTTAGGATTTACAGAATTTTCAAATATCAGACAGGGTAAACTCATTGAATTAGATTTACCCGATAATATAAGTAAAGAGGAAAAAGCACAAAAAATCGACTCTGCTTGCAAAAAACTTTTGGTCAACGATATTATTGAAGAGTACGAAGTGCTTGGATGAGTTTTAAATCTGCTGTTATAACATTTCCTGGATCTAATTGTGACAGAGACGCATTATGCTACTTAAAAGATTTAACTAAAGGTGAGGTTCATAATATTTGGCATGAGGAGACATCATTGCCAAAAGTTGATTTAGTAATTTTACCTGGGGGTTTTAGCTTTGGTGATTATTTAAGATCAGGAGCAATGGCATCAAAAAGTAAAATTATTGATGAGGTTGTAAAACATGCAAATGATAATAGATATTTATTAGGTATTTGTAATGGCTTTCAAATTTTAACTGAAATTGGACTTCTTGAAGGAGCATTAATTCGAAATAAAAAACTTAAATTTTTAGGAAAAAATTGCTTTATTAAAAAAAAATTTAAAAATAATTTTAATTTATCAATCAAAGATAACCAAATTCTTCAAATACCTGTAGCTCATAACGAGGGAAATTTTTATTGTGATACTGAAACTTTAAATTTATTAAAAAATAATGAACAAATAGCATTTGAATATTGCAAAGGTGAATTCTCAAATACTGAAGAAAATATAAATGGTTCAATAGAGGCTATTGCAGGTATTACAAACAAAAAAAAGAATGTTCTTGGAATGATGCCTCATCCCGAGAGAGCATATTCTGATTTTCATCAATCACAAGATGGAAGATTTATTATAGAGTCTTTAATTTCATGAATGAAGAGTTAATACTTCAACACGGTTTAACTTTAGATGAATTTCAGGTCATTAGGAAATATCTAAACAGAGACTTAAGTATTGAAGAATTGGGTATTTTTTCTGCTATGTGGAATGAACACTGTTGTTATAAAACTTCAAAAAAATGGCTTAAGAAACTCCCTACAGATAATGAAATAGTAATTCAGGGACCAGGAGAAAACGCTGGTGTAATTGATTTGCAAGATAACGATGGTATTGCGTTTAAAATAGAAAGCCACAATCATCCAAGTTACATAGAACCTTTCAACGGTTCAGCAACTGGTGTTGGAGGTATACTACGAGATATATTTACAATGGGAGCTAGACCAATTGCTACTCTTGACTCAATTAGATTTGGTTTAATAGAAACTGAAAAGACAAAATACTTGTTAAATGGTGTGGTTCATGGAATTGGACACTATGGTAACTGTATTGGTATTCCTAATATTGGTGGTGAGTGTGAGTTTGAGTCAACATATGATTTTAATAATTTGGTTAATGCTATGGCTGTGGGACATGTTCAAAAAGATAAAATTTTTTACTCTAAACCAAAATCTATAGGTGGCCTTATTGTTTACATTGGATCTAAAACTGGAAAAGATGGAATTCATGGAGCAAGTATGGCCTCTGATGTTTTTTCAGAGGAAGATGAGGATGAAAAAAGACCCTCTGTACAAGTTGGTGATCCTTTCATGGAAAAACTTTTAATGGAAGGTTGCTTAGAATTAATGTCTTCAGGTTTAATAGAGTCTATGCAAGATATGGGAGCTGCGGGTATTACCTCCTCCAGTGTAGAAATGGCTTCAAAAGGAAATGTAGGTGTTTATATCAATCTTGATAAAGTTCCATTGAGGCAACCACTGAGCGCCTATGAGATACTTTTATCTGAAAGCCAAGAAAGAATGCTAGCTGTTATCGATAAAAAAAATAATCATAAAGTCAGAGAAATTCTTCAAAAATGGCAAATTGATTATGAAGTCATTGGAGAAATTACAGATACAAAAAGAGTTGTTTTTGAGTCAAATAATAGAAAAGTTGTCGATCTTCCTGTAGAAATAATTGTTGATGATGCTCCTGAATACGATAGAGAGTTTTACATCCCAAGAAAAAGAAAAAACAAAGATTTTGATTTTTCCAAAATTAAATTGGAAGATATGATAATTAACCTTCTTACAAATCTTAATTATTTAGATAAAAGTTGGGTTTTCGATCAATATGACTCTACTGTGATGGGAGATACTATCAGAGAACCAGGTCAATCATCAGGTATAGTAAAGATTCACGGAACACAAAAAGTTATTGGTGCATCTACCGATTGCAATCCATTATACATAAGAATAAATCCTTACGAAGGAATGAAATATACAGTTGCTGAGTCCTATAGAAATCTAATTGCATGCAATATTAATCCTTTAGCGATTACAAATAACCTTAACTTTGCAAGTCCTTTAGATCCAAACATTATGGGAGAGTTGGTTTTATCTATTCATGGATTAAAAACTGCAGCTGTCAAATTCAATACACCTATTGTTTCAGGTAATGTATCTTTATATAACCAGACAAATGAAATACCAATTAAGCCTACACCTGTAATAGGAATGGTAGGTTCCAATATGGATTTAAATAAAATAAACACAAATAAGTTTTGTGAAATTGGTAATAAGATACTTATTTTAGGAAAACAATTAACAAAAAATTGTAGTCCTTACTTATTACAAGATCAAAAAATTGCTTTTAACATATGTGAATTTAATGACTTAGAGGTATTAGATCTAGATTTTGAGAAAAAAATTGCAAATTGTGTTTTGGAATTATCAGATTTGAAATGCATTATTTCTTGCAATGATATTTCCAGAGGGGGTATCTTTTCGGCATTATTAAAAATGCAATATAAGGATATGGGTTTTAGGGTCAAGGTCCCTGATCCTATTGATTTATTCTGCGAATATAGTGCTGGATATGTAATTGAAATCAGAAGTAAAGATTTTGAAGAGGTAACTTCATTTCTGACAAAAAAAGGTGCTGAATACCATGAAATTGGGGAGATAATTAAAGAAGGTATTGAGATAAACTCTAAAAAATTTGACTATTTTGATATTATGAATAAATATCGTAATGATTTTGAGAAGATAATTAGTTAGATGCCTATTGAACAAAAAAAATTAGAAGGACTCCTTGAGAACAAATTTCCAAATTCTAAAATTGTAATTGAGGATCTTGCCGGTGATAACGATCATTATTCAGTTGAAATTGAAAGTGATATGTTTAATGGATTGTCACGTATACAACAACACCAGTTAGTTTACAAATTACTAGATGGATTAATGGATAAAGAGCTTCATGCTATGCAATTAAAAACGAAAGGAACAAAATAATGGAATTAGAGAGTAGTACAAAAGAACAAATTGAAAAAATGATTGGAGATAATGAAGTTTTCCTATTTATGAAAGGTAACCCTGACTTTCCTATGTGTGGTTTCTCGTCAGTCGCAAGCGCAATTTTAAAAAAAACTGGGGTTGAGTTTGGCCATTGTAATGTACTTGAAGATAACAACATTAGAGAAGGTATAAAAACATATTCAAATTGGCCTACGATACCTCAACTTTACATAAAAAAAGAATTTGTAGGTGGTTGTGATATTATGAAAGAAATGGCTGAGTCTGGTGAACTTCTAGAATTACTAAACACCAAAGGCATCAAAACAGAAGTAAATTAAAAAAGGGGCATTTATTTTGCCCCTCTCATTAGTTATTTGAAATATAATTATTTAATTCTTTATAATAAGAATTATTTTCTCCAACTAGTTTTTTGAGTAAAGCTAAATTATTTAGGGCATTTTCTTTTTGACCAAGATCTACATACATCTCACCTTGGTATTCGATAGCACCTAAGTGTTCTGGGTCTAATTCAAGAGCTTTTTTGTAATATTTTGCTGCATTATCAAAGTCTTCACTTTTTCTGTAAGCAAAACCCAACTCATTGTAAACATCAGCTTTAGTAAAATCTGTTGAAGTAGCAGTTGTAAGAGTCTTCAGCTTTCTTATTGCCTTATCATAATCTTTGCTTCTTATAAGCTTAATTGCTGACTTATAATCTTTTCCATAATTAGTTTTAGCACTATCATCGGAACTAGATCCAGCAGCGAAAAGGCTTGTAATAAAAAGAGAAAATATGACTGTTAATATTTTTATATTCATAAATATCTTTTCGAAATTTATGCTTTGTTAGATTAATTGAATAAATTGTTAACTATTGATTATCTAGAGTAGAATTCAACAACTAAATTTGGTTCCATTTGAACAGGGTAAGGAACATCTGTCAATTGAGGTCCTCTTACAAATTTACCAAGACATTTTGAAATTTCTAATTGTAGATACTCGGGAACATCTCTTTCATTAGAGCTTAATGTTTGTATTATCATTGGAATATTCTGGCTACTTTGTTGAAGGGATATTTCATCGCCATCATTAACCTGATAAGATTTTTTATTTACAACTTTACCGTTAACCAAAACATGCCCGTGATTTACTAGTTGTCTTGCGGAAAATACAGTTGGAGCAAACTTTAATCTAAAAACAACGGCATCTAATCTTCGTTCTAAAAGTTCAATTAGAATTTGACTAGTATCGCCTTTTTTTCTAGAAGCTGCTTGATAAATTTTTAAAAATTGTTTCTCTGTAATATCGCCATAATATTTTT
Organism: uncultured Alphaproteobacteria bacterium; assembly: GCA_902611415.1. Classification (GTDB taxonomy): domain Bacteria; phylum Pseudomonadota; class Alphaproteobacteria; order HIMB59; family HIMB59; genus HIMB59. The sequence goes on from CACLZM010000008.1 coordinate 43,016, forward strand.
TGAGCTTTTGTTTAGCTGCTAATTGAACTCCAAAATCAGAAGGTTTTCTTCTTCTTGCTTGACCATGTTGGCCAGGGCCATAGGGTCTTCTATTAAAAGGACTTTTAGGTCTACCCCATAAATTTAGGCCTAGTCTTCTATCAATTTTATGTTTTGACGATAGTCTTTTTGTCATGAATTGGTGATTTATATAGATTTAGCCTTTTAAGTCAATTTATTTTGTCATAAATTTTAAAATTCCATAGGCTGTTTTTATTTGTTTTTGGTCTATTTTTGATGTTTTTAAAAAATTTCTTAAAGATATTTCTAAATTATGTCTTTTGGATGAGATTGATGTAAATTTTCTTTTTTCTAGTATTTTCATCAGAAATGATAAAAATTTTTCAATATCTTTTGAGCTTGCAGGAGAATTTTCAAAAGTTGGATTAATATTAGATAGAGATATTTGACTCAATTCATAAGCAATTATAGCTACAGTATGAGATAAATTGAGCGAACTCTTGTTGTATGTAGGCAGAGACAATAGAAAGTTAGCATGCGATATCTCCTTATTGGACAATCCATTGTTTTCTTGACCAAACAAAATTGATATTTTTTTCGATTTTAGTTTAGATATTTCATTTACTTTTATTGGAGGTATGTGAAAGTCTCTTTTTCTAACAGTCGTTGCAATTAGGATATCACTACCTTTCATAGCTTCTGGTATTGATTGATATATTTTAACTTTTTTAACTAAGGATGAAAAATGCTTTGCAGATTTTATTCCCTTATCATTAGGCCAAATTTTTCTAGGACTTACTAAAGATAAGTTCTCAAAACCAAAACATCCTATTGATCTTAGAGACATACCAACATTTTCAGATAACTGGGGTTTGTTTAATATAAATTGAATTGTTTTTTTCAAGAGGACTTAATTAATTTATAAATTAAGCTCTCTCTAAGGGCGTTATAAGACGCATCAATTATATTGGTAGAGACACCTACTGTTGTCCAAATGGATCCTTTTTGATCCTTTGTCTCGATGAGAACACGAACTATTGCATCTGTTCCTTTTTCTGAGGATAAAATTCTTACCTTAAAATCAGTTAATTCTAAATCCTCTAAAGCAGGGTAAAAGCCCATTAATGATTTTCTTAAAGCTTTGTCCAAAGCATTTACTGGACCATTTCCTACTTCTACATTCATGTATTCTTTTTTTTCAACTTCTATTCTTACAGTTGCTTCAGACTCAGTTACTAATTCTCCTTTAGCATTCCATCTTCTATCATCAATAACTTTAAATCTTTTTAATTCAAAGTACTCTGGGATACCGAAAAGTGTTTGTCTAGCTAGTATCTCAAAACTCGCAATTGCCTGATCGTAAGCGTAACCCTTGAATTCTCTCTCTTTTACTTTTTGGAGTAAAAAATCTAATTTATCTGAATGATCATCTGGGTTAATGCCAACAGTATTTAAAAGAGATATGATATTAGATCGGCCAGATTGATCAGAAATTACAACTTTTCTAGTATTGCCTACTATTTCTGGGTCTATATGCTCATATGTTTTAGGGTCTTTGTTAATTGCTGAAACATGCAAACCACCTTTATGTGAAAAGGCATTTTCACCAACATAGGCTTGTTGAGTATTTGGCATACGATTTAAAATTTCATCTAAAAGCAATGAGGTTTTCTTCAAGGCTGATAATCTTTCTTTAGGAATACTAGTTTCAAATTTTGTTTTCAAAATTATTGAGGGAATAAGAGATACTAAATTAGCATTTCCACACCTTTCTCCTAATCCATTAATTGTGCCTTGAATTTGTCTCACTCCTGCTCGCACAGCAGCCAGTGAGTTGGCAACTGCATTTTCTGTATCATTATGCGCATGGATGCCCAGTTTTTCACCTGGTATATATTTTGTTACTTCTTGAACAATTGTCTCTACTTCATTTGGCAGAGTTCCACCATTAGTATCACACAATACTATCCACCTAGCTCCATTATTTAAAGCCTCAGTTAAACAATCTAATGCAAATTTAGGATCTTCTTTATATCCATCAAAAAAATGCTCAGCATCATACATTGCCTCTATACCTTTTTCATTGATATGAGCGATACTTTCACCAATCATTTTTAGGTTATCAGATTTTGAAATGCCTAAAGCCTTTTCGACCTGATATGAAGATGATTTCCCAACAATGCAAATATGTTTTACATTTGTATTAATTAAGGTATTTAGACCTGGATCGTTTGAAACACTTGTATTAGGTCTTCTGGTCATTCCAAAAGCAACCAAACTAGAATTATTAAAATTTGTTGTGGAATTAAAAAAACTATCATCAGTTGGATTTGACCCTGGCCAACCACCCTCAATATAATCTAAACCTAATTCATCAAGAGCATTAGAGAATTTGATTTTATCATCTACAGTAAAATCAACACCAGTAGTTTGTTGACCATCTCTTAATGTAGTGTCAAAAAAATAAATTTTATTTTCTAGTTTTTCTTCCATGTTGTGCCATTTATGGTGTCTTCTAAAACAATCCCTTGTTTAAATAACTCATCTCTAATTTTATCTGCTAGTTCAAAGTCTTTATTTTTTTTAGCCTCTTGTCGGCGAGATATCATATTTTCAATAAATTCTTTATCAAGGTTTAAATCTGTTTTATTAAAACTAGGATTTAATCCTAGTAAGCTTAAACCATTATTAAAATGAGCTAATAAATCATCATTATTCTTGTCTTTTTTAATATTAGCTATTATTTGCTGTAATCTCATCAGTGCTTTTGGGGTATTTAGGTCATCTAAAAGTGCATTAACAAATTCTGAGTCTAATTCTTTGCTATTAACCTCTTTAATATGTTCTCTCCACTTGTTAATGATGTTTTCACTATAACTTATAAGATCGTTTGAAAAATCAAGTGGTTGACGATAATGAGTAGTAAGTAGTGAATATTTGAGAACAGCAGGATCGTGTTTAGATAATAAATCATTAACAATTGAGGTATTTCCTAGAGATTTTGACATTTTTTCACCCTTAAAATTTATAAATCCATTATGGAGCCAAAAGTTTGACATTTTTTTATCATGACAACATGTTGACTGAGCAATTTCATTCTCGTGATGTGGAAAAATAAGATCAATACCGCCCGCATGGATATCAATGGTTTCTCCAAGTAATTCTGAAATCATAGCTGAACACTCTATGTGCCATCCAGGTCTACCATTACCCCATGGGCTATCCCAATGAGGTTCATTTGTTTTTGATGGTTTCCAAAGGACAAAATCTTCAGGATTTTTTTTGTAATCGGCAACTTCTACTCTTGCACCAGATATTATGTCTTTTAATGAGAACTTAGAGAGAGAACCATAACCCTTAAATTTATTTGCTTCAAATAAAACATGTCCTTCAGATACATAGGCATATTTTTTTTCAATAAGAGATGTAATCATCTCAATCATTTTTGAAATATAATCTGTGGCTTTTGGTTCATGTGTTGGAGATAATATTGATAAAGAACTTAGATTTTGTTGATATATTTTTTGAGTAGAATGTACCAACTCATCTGTTGATATTTTAAGTTCATTGGCTTTATCTATAATTTTATCATCAATGTCAGTTATATTTCTGACGTAACGTACACTATCCTCTCCAAAAATTAGTCTTAGGACTCTAAATAAGATATCAAAAACTATAATTGGTCTGAAGTTTCCTATATGTGGATTACTGTAAAGGGTGGGTCCACAAGCATACATCTTAACTGCAGATGAGTTAATAGGTATGAGTTTTTCTTTTTTTTTGGTTAAAGTGTTAAAAAGATTAATATTCATTTAAAATTTTTTTTAAACCTTCGTGGCCAAAATAATTATATAGGTCTTTAACAGATGGGCCATTTTGATTACCTGTAAGTATATAACGTGTATTAGTAAATATTTCTTTTTTTGATAGTGATTTATCAATGCTCATTAAGTAATTGACATATTCATCAAAACTAAAATTTGAAATACCATTCAAATTTTTAATCAAAAGTTTGATAAAGTCACCTGAGGGTTGAATTTTAATTTCTCTTCTATTAATAATATTCCATAAATTTCTTATATCTTCATATTTTTCAACATTTTCTTTTATAAGTTCCCACTCAGTTTCAGTTAAAGCTAACTCTTCTAGCTCAGGGAATTCATTATTTAAACCTTTTAAATTCATTGACCTTAATGAATTTTTTTGAAAAAAATCAATTTTATGAATATCAATTTTTGGTAAGTTTTTAGAAATATCCTCTAAATTAAAATCTCTAAAATTATTCTCTAAAATAGTTTCAAAATCATAATCTGAGTTTAAACCAAGTGAATACAAATAAGATAGAATACTGTTAACTGTATATCCACTGTTTCTAAATTGCTTAAGTGAAATTGAGTCCAGATTTCTCTTACTTAGTTTTGTTCCATCCTCATTAAGCATTAATGGATTGTGACCTAATGAAGGTAAATCAGAATTTAAACATTTAAATAATTCTAAATGAATTGCTGAATTAGTTAAGTGGTCTTCGCCTCTAATAATGTGAGATATTTTCATATCTATATCATCGACGACACTTGGAAAATGGTAGAGGTAGCTACCATCAGCCCTTCTTAAAACAGGATCTGATTGAGAAGCTAGATCTACTTCAGTCTCTCCTTTTACTAAATCATTCCATTTAATTTTAGTCTGTGAAAGCTTAAATCTCCAGTAAGGCTGATTACCATTAATTATTTTTTTTTCAATTTCTTCTTTAGATAAATCTAATGAGGATCTATCGTAGATTGGAGGTTTTCCTGCTTTTAACTGCAACTTTTTTTTTATATCTAAATCCTCACTTGACTCAAAACATGGGTAAACAAATTTTAAAGAAATTAATTGATCGAAAAGTTCATTATATCTCTCAATTCTTTTGCTTTGATAAAAAGTTTCATCATATTTTATTTTTAACCAATCAAGATCAGATGCTATGGACTTTACATATTCATCTTTGCTTCTCTCTTGGTCAGTGTCATCATATCTAAGAATAAATTTACCATTATTTTTTTTCGAATATGCCCAATTTAAAAAGCAAGATCTCATATTTCCTAAGTGAAGGTGACCAGTTGGGCTCGGGGCAAAACGTGTAATTATCATTTAACTTTTTTTAAGAGGTATTCTCTTGAAACTTTTACTCTAGAGGAATTACCATATTTTATAATATCAGCAGTTGCATATGTTTCTGACCACTTTTCTGGTAGATAACTTCCAGTTCCTATGACATCTATTGGAGCTTTGGCTAAAGACATTGCCTTACATTTTTCATTTGTAAATCCGCTAGATGCAATAATTTTTACTTTTTTAAAACCAAAATTATCAAGTTGTGCTCTTAAATACCACAAAGATGCAGCAGAGACTCCAGGCCCAACTAAGTGTTTTAACTCTTTGTCAGATCTGTATTCTTTGATTGAACCGGGTGCGTGTTTTTCTAAGACCTCATATGATTTTGAGGTATCAAGATTCTCAATAAATCTTCCATTTGGGGTATCAAGTCTTATCATTACTTTTCCAGCTTTAGACAACTTATCGAAGTGGCTACAAACTTGAATAGAGTCAGTAATTTCCTTACCAAAATAATCAGGCAATACAACTAAATCATCTTTTGGAAATGTTTCATGAAACATTTTTACTGCCTCAAGAGTAGATCCTGCATATCCTATTAATGCATGTGGCATCGTTCCTAATGCTTTATTAGATTGAAAATAATGAGACGTTGCATCTATCGATGTTCCAATAAAACCTTTAGCTTTTTTTCTTTTTGCTGATTTTGATCCTACTGATGCCGCATATGACATTAATTCAGACATCTCTGTACCTGCACAATGTCTTGCGTCCATAGCTATAAAGGACGTTTTAGGCAAGTCTAAACACATTTGATATGCATTAGCTGCTGCTATACAAGCTGGACCAATTTTTTGTAAGAGTAAAGTTTCCAAATCGACTATATGTTTAAAAGAACCCCTAATATAAAGAATTGGTTCTCCAGCACCAAAATGGTCACCCTCTTTGAATGGACTAGAAGTTGATACTTTAATTCCTCTGTCTTTTGAAATTTGTTTAATCCAATTTATTGCTAGTTTTAATGCTATAACACCTGGTCTACGAATAAAAACAGCATAAGTAACTTTAATATCTCCATACTTATGGATAATTTTTTTTGTTTTTAAAAAATAATTATCAGTAAAATTATTAATTAAATTTGAATTTGTTTTTTTATTCATTATGAATAAGAAAACTAATTCATTTCGCCATTGGACAATAAATCTGCCAGAAGAAAAGATAGCTCTAATGATTGATTAACATTTAGTCTTGGGTCACAAAACGTATGATACCTATCACCTAAATTTTCATCTTTAATATCATCAGGTCCACCGACACATTCAGTTACATCTAAACCTGTTAATTCGAGGTGAACGCCTCCTGCGACTGAACCCTCTGATTTATGAATTTCAAAAAAAGACTGAATTTCTTTAAAAATATTCTCAGTAGCTCTAGTTTTATAGCCAGATTTACTTGTAGATGTATTTCCATGCATAGGATCACATATCCATGTAAGATTAAGACCGAGTTTATTAATTTCTTTCAATAAATCAGGGTATTGTGAGTTAATTTTATCTGCTCCCATTCTAACAATAAGTGTAAGTCTTCCACCTTCATTTTCAGGATTCAGTATCTCAATATTTTTTTTTAAATCATCAATGGTTGTAGATGGTCCTACTTTAAGACCTAAAGGGTTTTTTATACCACTTAAATAGTGAATGTGAGCACCATTAGGATCTCTAGTTCTATCACCAACCCACAAAAAATGAGAATTTACATTGTACCACTCACCTGTAGTGCTATCTATTCTTGTAAAAGCTTGTTCATAAGGTAAAAGAAGTGCTTCATGGCTTGTGTAAAAATCTGTCTCTCTTAGTTCTCTTGTATTTTTTTCATTTACACCACAGGCATTCATAAATTTTATACTTTCTGCAATTTTTTCAGATAATTCTTTAAATTTTTTTGTTGTATCAAAGTTATCTGCAAAATCTAAATTCCATTTATTTAATTGTGTTAAACTAGCAAAACCTCCTTGAGCAAAAGCTCTTAATAAATTTAAAGTTGAAGCTGAATGGTTATAAGCTCTGATCATTCTTTTTGGGTCTGGTTCTCTAGAGGACTCGTTAAACTCAAATGAATTGATGATATCTCCTCTATAACTAGGTAGCTTTTGACCGTTTTTTTCTTCAAAGTCTGAGCTTCTTGGTTTAGCAAATTGTCCACCCATTCTCCCTAGTTTAACGACCGGTTTGTTAGTGGCAAAAGTTAAAACAACAGACATTTGCAATAGTAATTTAAAATTATCTCGAATTGTATTGGGATTTAATTCCTGAAAGCTCTCAGCACAGTCACCCCCTTGTAAATAAAAGGACTCTCCTTTTTGAACTTGATAAATTTGTGATTTTAGAGACCTAGTCTCACCAGCAAATATTAAAGGAGGCATAGAGGATAATTCCTCAATTACAGAGTCTAACTTACCTTGATCAGCGTAGGCAGGCATTTGCTTTGCTTCAAAGTTTTTCCAACTATCTTTAGTCCATTTCATGAGGCAAGGATTATATTGTTAAATGTATTAAATAAAAGAAATTATTGGGTTTTAGATTTAAAAGGCCAAATTTTGGGTAGCTTTAATTTAGGTAATGATGGCTCATAACCTGTAGCATAAAAATTATCTATGCTGGATTGTTTATTATCTGAATACTTTGAGTCAATATCTTCATGATTGATAATTCCGATATTATCAACGATATCTACTGTGGTGATTAAGCCATGATTGTCTGTAATGTAATAGCATTTATCTAAATTTAAATAATCATATGAACTTTTACCGATTTGATAAGAATTTTTATCAGAACCATCAGATAGAAAAATAAAATTTTTTATGTTTTTTATTTTATATTTGTTTGAAAGTATATATGTATCATCATCCTTGAGTATCTCATGAATATACTTTTTATTACTTAATTTTAAATTAGGGAAAAAAGTTCCTTTTGATAAGTAACTAGGATATTGATTGTCATCAATAATATTAGAGAAGAAATTATTTTGTTTGTTAAAATTATTATTAATTTCTAATACTTGATTAGAAAATATGTAAGATTTATTAAACCTGAGTAAAAATTTAAATATGAATAAAGATATAAACTTAGGGAAAAAATTATAAAAATTAAAAAAAAGAATATTAATATAGTAATTGTTATTATTGCTGGAATTATACGTATTCTTAGTGTCTAAAGTATTTAAGCTTAAAAGATTAACTAATTCAAAACATATTCCAAAATAAGATTTATTTTTGATTGTAATCTCTTTGGTATTATTATTTTTAGAGTAATAAATAGATAAACTAGTTGGGACTTTGATTTTAATAAGATCACTCTCTTGAATTTTTTTATTAGCAATTTTCTTAATATATTTTTTTAAAAGGGATATATTCTCAGAAAAAAAGTGTATTGTGCTGCTATTTGGAAAAACAATATTAATTTTTTTGAATTTTAAATTAGTAAAAATTGATGAGCAGTATTTGTGTTGAGTCTCATTAATTTCAAATCTATAAAAAATTTTATAATCTGTTGTTTTGATTTTAATATCTGGATTATTATCTTTAACAGTGTAGTCATTATCATTAATTAAATAAGATATTTGTTCTCCTGTAATAGGTTCTCTTGTAAATAACTTAGATTTATTGATTATTCCATATGTGTCTAAAGGCACTGAATTAAATGTATTTGATTTCAATTTATCCTCAGGAAAAAAAATAGTTTGTTTAAAATTAGCTTTTTCAATATTTGAAGAAAGCTGTGGTTTGATACTAAACCGAGCGTCAATCACACTAGCTAAAATCTCATTATCAACTTCGATATTCATATTAAATAGTATTCAATTTATTCAACGGTAACTGATTTAGCGAGATTCCTTGGTTGATCAATATCAGTACCTTCATTAAGAGCAAAATAATATGAAATGAGTTGAAGAGGAATAGTATAAATGAAAGGTGTGTCAATAAAGTTTTCTTTGGGTAGGCTTACATTATGTGTGTTTAATGATTTGCTGTGAATTTTAACACTCGATAAAATTATAACCTTACCATTTCTAGCAGCGATTTCCTCAGCATTAGAAATAGATTTCTCATATAATTCGTTGTTTGGAGATAAGCAAATTGTTAATGATTTTTTATCGATCAATGCAATTGGGCCATGTTTCATCTCTCCTCCAGGAAAGCCTTCGCTATGCATGTAAGATATCTCTTTTAATTTCAAGGATCCCTCTAATGCTATTGGGTATACAATATTCCTTCCAATAAAATAACAAGTATCAGATTGGCTTAATTTTTTTGCAATTTTTTTCGCCTCTGGTGTAAAATAGTTTATTAATTTTTTCAACTTTATTGGTAATAACTTTAGAATCGCTAAATTCTTATTATAATCTTTTTTCGATATGGAATTTGTCATTTTACCAATTTCAATAGAAAGATTGGCTAAGCTCAATATTTGACAAGTAAAAGCTTTAGTTGAGGCTACACCAACTTCTTTATCAGCATAAGTAGGTATAGTTACATCAGCCTCCCTTACCATACTACTCTGTAAAGAATTAGTTATAACTATAGAGGAATGTTTGTTTTTTTTGATATATTTTAAAGCCATCAAGGTATCCATGGTTTCACCAGATTGTGAAATAAAAATAAATAAAATTTTTTCGTCTTTATTTATTTTTTTATATCTAAGCTCGGAAGCTAATTCTGATGAAGTATCTATATTTGTATATCTATTAAAGTAATACTCACCAACTAAACAGGCATGGTATGCAGTACCACATCCAACAAATATTATTTTTTTGTTTAAAATTAAATTTTTAAATTTGCTTTCAAAATCATTAAAAAATTCTTGTACATAATTTTTTTGAGTATTTTTTATAACTTCAGGCTGCTCATGAATCTCTTTCAACATATAATGTTGATATTTTCCTTTATCATATGGGTTTTGTTTAATTTCATTTTTTTCAAAGAGTATTTTAGCTTTATTTAAACTAGATATTTTAGACTGCTGAATTTTAATAATATCACCATCTTTAAGATGATAAATCTTATCACTATAATCAGATAAAATAGATGAATCTGAGCATATGTAAGATGAATTTTTATTATGTGATAAGGCGATTGGACTGCCATTTTTTAATAAGTAAAAACAATTATTTTTTTTTATAAATATAACAAAGGCGTAGTTTCCTTTAATTACACTTTTAAATACTCTAATAGCTTCATCTGAATTTTTATATTTATTGACTAAATAGGTGAGAAAGTAAAAACTGATTTCAGTATCTGATTGAATATTTTTAGGAATTTCTACAAATCGATTTTGAATTTTTCTATAGTTTTCAATTATACCATTACAAACTAAAGTAAGATCATCATTTGCAAATGGATGAGCATTATTTTTGCTAACAACTCCATGTGTTGCCCATCTTGTATGACCTATCACACCATAAAAATTTTTATCTGATACATTTTGAGCTTTATTTTTTAGTTCTGATATTTTGCCAACACTTTTAATGGTTTTTATTCGTTCTTTTGAAAACAAGGAAATGCCAGCAGAGTCATACCCTCTATATTCCAGCTTTTTTAAAATATCTATAGAGTTATTCTTTAAAGAAGATGAATTTAAGATACCAACTATACCGCACATTATTTTTTATTATTAATTTTATTTTTCTGTTTTGATCTGGCTATTGAAAAATGATTATTTGGTATTGATTTAGTAATTACAGATCCTGCAGCTATGTATGCTTTATTGCCTATATTAACAGGTGCAATAATAGAGGAATTTGAGCCAATAAAGGTATTATTACCTATTTTGCATTTCAGCTTATTTTTTCCATCATAATTACAAGTAATAGTTCCTGCCCCAATATTACTATTTGTTCCTACAGATGAGTCTCCGATATAACTTAAATGATTTACTTTTACTCCTTTTGATAATTTTGATTTTTTAATCTCAACAAAATTACCAATTTTTACCTCATCTGCCATAATAACCTCAGGTCTTATTCTTGCATAAGGGCCGATGGAGCAGTTATTACCTATTGTGGAATTTTCAATATAAGAAAAGGACTTAATAATAGAATTACTTTTGATGCTTACATTTTTTTTTATAACAACATGTGGTTCAATTACTACTCCTGGAGCGATACTAACATTGCTCTCTATATAAACCGTATCAGGCTGAATAATTCTAACACCACTATCTATTAATTTTTTCTTTATAAAATCTTGAGATAATGTTTCTAATTTATTAAGTTCATTTAAGGTGTTAGCACCTGATATCACTGTGGCTTTATTTAAAAAAGTAGTCATTTTAAGTTTTTTATTTAAACAGACATTTACTAAATCAGTAATGTAAAATTCATTCTTATTTTTATTTTTTTTTATTAATTTTAAATTTAATGCAGCTTTTTTTGAAATTAAAAATATGCCAGTATTTATCTCATTGATTAATTTCTCTTCGTTTGAACATTCATTTTCTTCAATAATACTGATTAATAAATTATTTTTTTTAATTATTCTTCCATATCCTTTTGGGTTTCTTACATTTTGTGTAAGGACTGATAAGTCATCATTATTCTTTACACCTTTTGAAACAAAATCAGAGAGTATTTTATAATCGAAAATAGGTGTATCTGCTAAGGTCATTAAAAAATAATCAAATTTATTATTGTACTTATAAAATTGTTTAAAAGCTCCGCCAGTACCGTCTATTGGATTTTGAATAAATACTTTTTCATGAATGAAATATTTTTTATTAGATTTACTTGAAATAATAAAAGTTTTTTTTACTTGTTTAATTTTATTTAGTGCATCTAAATTATACTGTATTAACTCTTTACCAGATATTTCATGAAGAAATTTTGGTTTAGATGATTTAAATCTTTTGCTCTTTCCAGCAGAAAGAATAATGGCGCATATATTCATAAAGTTGTAAAATAATATTAATTAATCTTAACTGAATACTAAAAATATATCTAATTATGTAAATTATGCCCATTATCGTTAAATCAAATTTATCAAAGCAACTTTCACATTTCTTAAAGTCTAAACTATTAAAAGATGAATTAGTAGTTTTACCAACAGAAACTGTTTATGGGCTAGCTGGTTTAGGAACCAATATTAAAGCAGCAAAAAAAATTTTCTTATTAAAAAAAAGACCGTTGAAAAAAAAACTAATATTTCATTGTTCAAGTTTAAAAATGGTAGATAAATTTTTTAATTTAGATGATGAAAATTTAATTTTAGCTAAAGAATTTTGGCCTGGGCCTCTTACTCTTGTTTTACAAAGGAAGTCTCTCGAAATACCCAAATCTCTTACATTAAATAATGAGTGTGCTGTAAGAGTTCCAAATAATAAATTTACATTAAATTTAATTAATAAAGTAGGAAAGCCCCTTGTAATGCCTTCAGCAAACAAATTTAAACAACTAAGCCCAATCAACAGTGAAATGGTTTTTCAGCAATTTATTGAGACAAATTTATTAATTGTAGATGATGGAAAATGTAAAGTTGGTATCGAGTCAACTTTAATTAGAATATCTGATAACAAATTGAATATAATAAGACCAGGGATGATATCATTAGAAAATGTCAAAAAAATATTACCCTATATGGTTATTAGTAAATATAACAAAAATTTAAGTTTTCCTGGAACTTCAAGAAAACATTATTCTCCGAAGAAGAAAATATTTTTAAATGTCAAAAATGCTAAAAAAAAATCTGCATATATAAACTTTGGAGCAAATAAGAAAGATCAATTCAAAAATTTAAGTAAGACTAGAAATTTAATTGAAGCTGCCAAAAATCTATATCATTTTATTTTTTTAGCAGATAACGACAACCAATATAAAAGTATAAGTATCGCACCTATTCCTTATAAGAAAATAGGAGTCGCTATAAATGATAGATTACGAAGAGCATCTAAATGAAGTTTCCAATAAAAACTATAAGAAAAAATGCCCAAATAACTGCTTTCCCTAAAAATTCTTTGGAGGTATCTAAACTGGTTAAATTTTCTAACAAATATAAATTTCATATTTTACCTATTGGTGGAGAGACTAATAGAGTGGATGGCACAAAACCTCAATTTGAAAAAACTATCCTAATAGATTTTAAAAAAATGAATCGTATTGAAGAAGTTGATACTGATAACTTTATAATAACAGCTCAAAGCGGGACATTGTTAAAAACTATTCAAAAAGCAGCAAATAATAAAAAACTTTTATTTCCAGTTAATATTGCGCCAAGTGATAAATGTACAATTGGGGGTAATATATCTACTAATGTTGGGGGTTTGCAAACCTTGAGATATGGTAACATAGAGGATCATATAAATGGCCTTGAAGTAGTGCTTAGTGATGGAACTATTTTAAATTTTTTAAATAAACTCAAAAAAGATAATTTTGGCCCAAAACTGTGGAAGTTATTTTGTGGTTCTGAGGGTGTTTTTGGAATAATTACAAGAGCAAGCTTAAAATTAATCCCAAAAAAAAAATACAATTCTACATACTTAATACAAACAAATAGTTTAAATAAGTCAATTCGATTACTAAAATTTTTAAGAAACAAGTACTTCGATAATTTAACAAGTTTTGAAATAATATTTCCAATACCTAGCTCTTATTTATTTAACGAAAGTGCACATCACTTCAATTTAATCATAGAGATACAATCTAATATTATTGGTAATTACAAAAAAGACTTAAAAAAATACTTTAATTTAAATGAATTTAAAATTGATAAAATAGAACATGATAAATCGAAGTCATGGATATGGAGCAAAAGAGAAGAGTTAGTATATAATCAGATAAAATATAATTTTACAGAAAAATTTGATATTTCTTTACCCATTGATAAGTGGTCTGTCTTTATTAAGAAGGTAAATACATTTGTAAAGAATAATAAAATCTTTACTCCTTATTTTTTTGGGCATTTGGGAGATGGTAATTTGCATTGCAATTTTAAAGTACATCCTAATTCAAAAAAGAATTGTGCTTACCTCTCAAAATTTATTTATGATTTGACTATTCAAAGCGAAGGTAGTGTGGCAGCAGAACACGGTCTTGGTTTGAAAAAAAATTATCTTTTAAAAAAATATAAACCTAGTGAAAATTACCTTTTTATTAAAAAATTAAAAAAACACTTGGATCCCAACTCTAGATTAGGCAAAAATAAGTTATTTCAGGCTTAATTGATCTTTTAATTTAAAATAACTCATTGCTAAAACTAATAATGGCTTATCAATTACGCCAAAACCAGGAAAGTTTTTATGTCTAAACTTTTCAAATAAGCCCAAATTATTGTTCTGATTTGTTATAGTTTCAGCAATCATTTTTCCAACCATAGTTGTTATTGCTAAACCATGTCCTGAATATCCTTGTGCAAAAAAAATATTATTATCAATACTACCGATATGAGGGAATCTGTTTACAGTTATGGCAACGTGCCCACTCCAGGTACACCAAGCTTTGAACTTTTCTAAACCAGGAAGTATCTTTTTTATACTTTTTTTTAAAGATAATTCCAAATTTATCGGATCTATATTAGAGTAACTTACACCTCCACCAAAAATTAAATTATTATTAGAATCCAGTCTGAAATAATTTAGTACAAATAACATATCTCCCACTGTGATAGGTTTTCGAAAATATTTACTCAATTCTGTATTTGGAATTTCAGTAAATGCTGATACATAAGTTTTAACAGGCATTATTTTTTTTCTTAAACTTTTATTCAAATTATTAATATATGCATTACAGCAGATAATTAATTTATCAGATTTAACAGTTAAATTTTTTTCAGTTTTTATTGTTACTTTTTTTTGAGATTCATATGATATCACTCCTGTATCTTCAAATATTTTACAATTTTGATTTTTTAATAATTCTCTTGCTAATCCTATACAATAATTAAGTGGATGAATTTGACCACACTCTGAGTCATACATTGCAGATTTGTAATAAGGGCTATCAAAATACTGGTCCATTCTATTTTTTGGTAGATACGTCACCGATTCATAATCAAATTTTGTTTGAAGCCTGTCTACGTATTTTTTTAACTCTTCATCATGGGATTTACTTACTGCGGCTAAAACATAACCCTCGATTAAGTCACATTGTATATTTAAGTCTTTGATATTTTTTTTTACTTCTCTAACAGCATCTAATGTGAATTGCCATAATATCTTAATTTCCTCTTGAGTGTGTTTTTGGCTAGAGTAATTCTCTGAGGAAAAACCATGTAATAATTGCCCACCATTTCTTCCAGATGCGCCCCAACCAACTTTATTTTTCTCCAATATGACTATGTTTAAATCTGGATTTAATTTAGATAAATATAATGCTGATGAAATTCCTGATAAACCTGCACCAATTATACAAACATCACATTGTAAGCTCTCATTTAATTTGTTAGTATTAAGGCTGAATGCTTTTGTTCTTACGTAATAATTATCTGAGTAATCCATCAGATACATAAATATCAAATTTTAAAGGTTAGTTATAGCTATGAATGATTATGTCGATTGGTTAAAGAAAAATAAAATAACAGAGGTAGAATGTATGATTCCTGATAATTCAGGTATACCAAGAGGAAAAATACTACCAACAAAAAAATTTTTAAGCTCTATTGAGTCAGGTGGATTAAGATTACCTTTAGCACTATTCAAATTAGCAGTATCTAGAGATGTGACTTATTCAATAGATGATCAGATTTTAAATCCTACAGATGGTGATTTTATATTAAAGCCTGATTTTAATACTCTGAGAACTGTTCCATGGTATGAAGAACCGACCGCACAGGTTATTTGTGATGCTGTTGATAATAATGATAATGTTATAGAGGTCCACTCTAGAGGTATTTTAAAAAAAGTAATTGGTCTTTATGAAAAAATAGGCCTTGAACCATTAGTTGCTCCAGAAATTGAATTCTATTTAGTTAAGAAAAACAATGATCCAGACAATCCTTTAGAGACACCAAGTGGGCAATCTGGAAGAATTGAAAAAGGAAATCAGTCTTACGGTATTGATGCTGTTAATGAATTTGATCATATTTTTGAGGATCTATATGACTACTGTGAGACTCAAGAATTAGACGTAGAGAATATTAATCATGAGGATGGACCAGCACAAATGGAAATTAACTTCAAGCATGGTAACCCCCTTGACTTGGCCGATCAGGTTTTTTTATTTAAAAGAACTCTTAGACAAACTGCATTGAAGCATAATTTGTATGCAACTTTTATGGCTAAACCGATGGAAGATACTCCAGGGAACTCGATGCATATACACCAATCAATTTTAAAAAAAGGTAAACCAATATTTGTGGACAAAAATCTTAAAACTACAAAACAGTTTGATAATTATATGGGTGGATTACAAAAATATTCAAAAGCTTTTTTACCTCTTTTTGCAC
>CACLZM010000009.1 GCA_902611415.1 uncultured Alphaproteobacteria bacterium
CTGCGTCTATAACCATCTCTAAGAATAATAGACTCTCACTTACAAGTATTTTAACGTTGCCTCTTTTTGTCCCTATTCTAATATTTTCTATGGCAATAACTGATTTAATTGATTTTAATACGGGTAGGATGTATTTATTTTTTGTAGCTTATTTTTTATTGAATTTAGCCTTTTCACCTTTGCTAACTAGTTTTGCCCTAAAAAAATTATCAGTCTAATGCTCGCTATAACTCCAAATACACTCTCTAATTTTATGAACTCCCTTTCTCGGTATGTCATTTTATTATCACTTGCATTTATAAGTCTCTCTATTTTTCTAATTATATTTTTAGAAAATGATTATTATCAAGGTATCTCATTCAAAATAATGTTTATTCATGTACCCACTGCTTGGTTATCATTGGCAATTTTTTTAGTGATGGGAATAAGCAGTATCATTGGCTTAATATTTAAATCCCCAACAGCATTCACAGTTGCGAGATCTTTATCTCCGATAGGATTGATAATGAGTATTATAGTTTTAGTTACTGGATCTATATGGGGAAATTTGACTTGGGGAGCGTATTGGGTATGGGATGCGAGGTTAACTTCAATGTTAATTTTAGCTTTCATTTACTTAGGTCACATTCTTCTTTTACATTCTTTTGAACACTTCCAAAAAGCAGATTTTGCAGCCTCAATTTTGGCGATAATAGGATTGGTGAATCTGCCTATTGTTAAATTTTCTGTTGATTGGTGGACAACTCTTCATCAAGAAAGTAGTGTTTTAAGGATGGGAGGGCCTAGTATGACTAATGACTATTTAATTACATTATTAGTGAGTTTTCTTGGTATTTTTATGCTTACCATATTCTGGTTTTCTAACATTTTTTATATAATTGTTGAAAAAAGAAAAATTGAGAGATCTATACTACTTAATGACTAGTTTAGAGTTCGTTTTAGTTTGCTATGGATTTTTCGGGGTCGTCTGTGCTGTGACAACGATTGTAATTATGCTGCTGAAGAAAAAAGTCTTTAATATGATTAGTGCGCATAATCAAATTAAATAATCAAATAAAAAAGCGATTTATATTTTTACTAATAATATTCGCCTGCTTTTCTGCTTCTATATTTTTAATAAGTTATTCTTTAAAAGATCAAATTGCATATTTTGTTGAACCAACTGATCTAAAAAGTATGGACGGGATAGAAAATAAGTATCTAAGGGTTGGGGGGCTTGTTAAAACAAATAGTTTAAAATTTTTAGATGGAAACTGGATTTTTGAAGTAGTAGATCAAAATCAAAATTCTGTAAATGTTGTATTTTCTAAAACACTTCCAAATCTAGTAGAAGAAAATAAGGGTATTATCGTTGAAGGAAAATTTATAGATAACATTTTTGTTGCTGAGATAGTTTTGGCCAAACACGATGAAAACTACATGCCTCAAAGCGCTATAGACAAACTTAAAGAAGAAGGAAAATGGAGAGGAAATTAATTGATATCTTATTTAGGTAATAGCTTTATTTATATTTCGTTAGTGCTAACTATCTTGTTTTATATAAATTTATTAAATAAAGTAATGCCATCAACTACTTCTTCGTTAAAATTAATTTATTTTATAAATCTCATTCCCTTTGGTCTTTTAGTATATGCATTTTCAATTTCAGATTTCACTTTATTGAACGTTGTCGAAAATTCTTATGTTGATGATCCTATTTTTTATAAAGTGACATCTGCCTGGGGTAGTCATGAAGGATCAATTTTATTATGGGTTTTTTTAATTAACTTATTTGGATTTTTTTTCCTCTATAAAAATCAAACTGTTGAGATTCATAAAAATATATTATTTATATCAACTTTATTTATTCTTTATGTAATAGTTAGCTCAAATCCATTTACTTATGTAGAAGCAAATGAAAATATTTTAGGTTTGGGTCTAAATCCAATCTTGCAACATTTTTTGTTTGTAATTCATCCACCAACATTGTTCCTAGGATATATTGGTTTAATTATTCCCTTTGTGATATCTGCACATATGCTAGTGAATAAAAACTTTTCAGAAAAATTATTTAAAGAAATGTTGATTTGGTCAAAAATTTCTTGGTTTTTTCTAACTGGGGGAATAGTTTTAGGTTCGTACTGGGCATATTCAGAACTAGGATGGGGAGGTTGGTGGTTTTGGGATCCAGTAGAAAACATCTCGTTAATCCCATGGTTGTTAAATACCGCCTTAATACATTCCCTCCAAGTTTCAATCAAAAGTAATCAACTAAAATTATGGAGCCTAAATTTGGCGCTTTACTGTTTCATTGCATCAGTATTCGGAACTTTTTTAGTTCGTTCAAATTTAATTGTATCTGTTCATAGTTTTGCCACAGATCCACTTAGAGGATTATTTTTGATTATTATAATCGCATATTTGCTAGCTATGACAGTAAGGCTAAATATAAAAAGTATTTCTAATTTCAATGAGGACTCTTTTAATTTACTTAGCAGAGAGAGTTTTCTTTTGTTAAATAATATATTTTTTATTTGTTCTGCACTCGTCGTCTTCATTGGAACAGTTTATCCATTGTTTAGTGAAATGATTCTAAAAACATCAGTGTCAGTAGGCGCACCATATTATAATTTCGCATTTAATTTGTTACTAGCACCATTAATTTTATTCATGGCATTTGCACCACAAATAAATTGGGGAAAACATAAAAAAAAAGATAAACAAATACCTTTTATAATAATTTTTTCATTATTGATTTGCTTGGTATCCTATTATTTTTCAAATAATTTTTATTTTGGACTAAGTGTATTTATTACAGTTCCTTTATTTTTAAAAAGTATTTTAGTTTTAAAAAATAATTTTAAAAAAAATATAAGTTTTTATTCTCAATGGCTGGCTCATTTAAGTATTGGTTTTTTTATTATTTCGGCTGTATGTACAGAACAATTTGACTACGAAGAAAATCTACTATTTGAAAAAGAGTCTACTAATGAAATAAAATTACAAAATAATAAAACTGCTATAATTAAAAATATTAAAGACGAAAAATTCCAAAATTATCAAAGAATATCAGTCGAATTATTAATTTCTGATGGACAAAAAGAAAAAAAGCTCTCGCCTTCAAAAAATATCTACCAACCCTCAGGGCAAGTCACAAATGAGGTTAGTACTGCTAATAAACTCTTTAGTCAATATTATGCAACAATATCAACAATTGAGAGCAATAAGGTAGGGATAAATTTAGTATATAAACCATTTATAAATTTATTATGGTTTAGTGCAATTATGCTTGTTTTTTCGATATTTTTATCTGTTGTTAAAAAAAGATGAAGAGGCATCTATTATTACCTGTAGTTGGATTAATAGTGTTAGTTGTAAGTGTGATATTTTACTTTAATCAATCAACTAACAAAAATAATTCAAGAGATGAGGTATCAAGTTTAATATTTGAAACACCAGACTTTTTCAACAATAAGTTAATTAATGAAAATACATTAGGTGAATTTTACATTATTAATTTTTTTGCTTCTTGGTGTAAGCCATGCTTATTAGAGCACCCTTTGTTAATGGAAATGAAAAAAAAAGGCATAAAAATTATTGGTATTAATTTTCGAGACGATGAAGAGAATTTTAAGAAGTGGATTAATGAACATGGAAATCCTTTTGAATACATTTTAAGAGATGATGGTACCATCGCTTATGAGATGGGTTTAATTGGCGTTCCAGAGACGTTTTTTATTTTTAATAAAATGACTCAAAAAAAAATACAAGGGCCTTTATTTTATGAAGATGTCAAAAAGTATTTATAAACTAATTATACCATTTTTAATAATTCATATATCTGTAATTAGCTTTGCGGGTGTAAATGAACTTAATAATTATTACAAAACAATCAGATGTCTGGTTTGCGAAGGACAGAGCATTCAAGAGTCTGATACAGAGTTTGCAATAAATTTAAAAGAGCAAATCCAAAAAAAATATAGCTCTGGAGTATCCATTGAGGAAATTAATAAAGAACTAATCAAAATTTATGGTGAAGAAATATCTTTTAATCCAACTAAAAATCACATACTACTTTGGGGGGCTCCTTTGATTGTGCTAATAATTATTTTTATATTTGTTAGAAATAAAATTAGATTTTTTTCAAAGAGTATAAAATGAGTTATTTAAACGACTTATCTCATCAAATTGTACTTATTAAACCTCAATCTTTTTCTCTCGTTAGTTGGTAAATGTTTATTCAATCTTCTGTTTATTAAGCCAAATAAACCAATTATCAACAATGTTAACAAAATAAAGTAAAAGCCAACAATTGGATATGGAACAAAAGGATTAAAGGTTTTATCAGCAAAATAACTGGCATAATAAATCGCATCTCCTTTTTGTTGCCACGCTGGAAAACCAGTAAAAAACACCAATGTTGTTGCATGAAACATAAAAATTGCTTCATTAGTGTAAGAGGGCCATGCCAAGCGGAGCATTGTTGGCCATATAATACGTCTGAATTTTTTAATCCCTGTAAAACCAAACGCATCTGCTGACTCTAAGTCTTGACTTGGGACAGCACGCAACGCTCCGTAAAAAATTTCTCCTGCGTAAGCAGATGTATTAAAAAATAAAACAATTAAAGCTCCTAACCAAGCTTTGGTAAGCCAACGCGTTTCAACTGTAACGACAAGAAATCCTAGATCAATATCAAATCCTAATCTTGGTAAAAGAACAAATAAATCATATGCAAAGAAAAATTGAATGAATAAAGGGGAGCCTCTAAAAATAAAAATAAATAATCTACAAGGAGCACTAAATAGAGATAGATTTGAATTTTTACCTAAAGCCAGAATTGTTGCAAAGAAAAATCCAAGAAGTAATGCCAAAACGGCAAAATATATGTTCCAAATCATTCCTGAGCCAATTAATACAAATTGCTCACAAAGTGTTATGTCAGCTTTTGGTAAAAGCCGCTCCCCATAACCTATAGATCTAAGGCCATAATCAGATAGTGTTTGAAAACAACTCGTCATCAGCCCGCCTTACCTGCCATAGTGGCTTGACCTTGGGAAAGACGAGCTGATATTTTGTCTAATACAGATTGTGACAAGTAAGTTAATGATAAATAAAAAATCATTAGTGCTCCAAAATACCAAGCTCGCCAATCAGGATGCGGGTACTCATATACACCAGTTTTAATGCCACCTAGTTCTTTAGCCCAATAGACTATATCTTCAATGCCAAGAAGAAATAGAAGTGGGGTTGCTTTAATTAAAATCATCCACAAATTGGACAGTCCTGGTAACGCATAAATCCACATTTGTGGTATAAGAATTCTTCTAAAAATTTGACTTTGAGAAAAGCCGTAAGCCTCTCCTGTCTCTATTTGAGATTTTGGAACTGCGGCCATAGCTCCAGACAAAACGTTGCCGGCAAAAGCTCCAAAAACAAAGCCAAAAGCAAGTAATGCTAGAGAAAATCCATAAATATCGTGCACCCACTCGCCAGATGTATTTAAAGGAAGTTTCGCAGCTGCACAAACGACAAAATCATTACCTTGCCTTATTGGCTCAGTAACATCAGAACATAAAACTTTATGACGCAGATATTCAAATGCTTGATCAAGTGCTATTGGAATGAATAAAAAGAAAACAATATCTGGAATACCTCTTATCATGGCAAGATACCCTTTTCCTAAAGAGCGAATAATCCTAAAGGTAGATCTTGAAGCAGTAGCACCTGCAAAACCAAATGCCATTGCCAATGGAGCCGCCAAAGAAAGCAAACCCATAACAACAAAAAAAGAAAAATAAAATGACATATGTTTTGCTGTAGTGACATAACATGATAACCACATTAATCCTTCTAAGGATTTAGGGTCTACACAATAACTAAACATTTTGAAATTCCTCTTGTATGTTCATATTTTGGGGTAAAAAATCTTTAATTAAATTATTTCTTTTTCCTTTTAAAACCTCATCTATACCAAGCTTACCAGCCAAAGGTGCATTAGTGATACCTGAATGCATAACTGCTAAATAAATACCATTTAGTTTTTCACCTTTTTGATTTGTGAGGCGTCCAATTTTCGGTCTTCCATCAACTGGCAGAGGTCGTTTACCAAGTGTAAATTGATCTAAAATCATATTCCCATTATAATTGAGCCTAGTTGCCATGTCTTGGATAAGTTTTTTTGCAGTGTCCTTAATATTTTCCTCTTGGCTTGAGTCATCATCAAATTTTCCACCTATTATTAATCTTCCTTTGTCATCCTGTCTTGCATGAAAATCAAAACCTGTGATTGGGTGTTTTAATAATTTGGGCAATGGTTTTGTGTAAACTAATAAACCTAAACTTGAGTGCATTTCAAAAGGAATATTAATTGTTGATAATAATTTTGGAGCGCCAAGTCCAGCAGTTAGAATTACCTCATTATCATAAATAATTTCATCATTGGTTTTGACACCAGTAACATTGTTGCTATCACATATTATCTCTTTTACGTTTGTTTTTAATATTTTCGATCCACTAGCTTTGAAAAGTTCTTTAGTTGCTCTAACACCATCAATGGCCAAGTCATTAACACCAAAGCCGGCCATAGTTGGGATATTATTTAAATAAGGTAAATGTTTTTTTAGTTCAGATTTTGTTGATATTTTTATCGGTTGCCCCCAACTTTGATGCTGCTTTATAGTATTTTGAAGCTCTTTCACTCCTTGGTCCCAAATAAATGCGCCTTTAGATGTATAATTTAAATTTGAAATATAATTTATTAATTTTGGCCAGTAATTCAAATTAGCCAAACGAAAAGCAGCATAGCTTTTATCATTACTAGCATATCCATTAACCCAACCCCAAGTATTTGATGTGGCTTGGTTTTTATCACCAGGTAAATGTGATGATAAAACAATTATTTTATCTACACCATTTTTGTAAGCATGGTAGGCAAATGATGCACCTACAATTCCTGCCCCAACTATAATCATTTTAAAGTGGATTTTATATTATGTTTCAATGTTTCTTGAGTAAATATTATATAGAAAAAAAGAGGACGGATATTCCGTCCTCTTGTTAAGTAATTTAAATTAAATAATCTTAAAAGGTTGCGGCTTCAAAACCAAACCACTTTTTAATTAGTGCATTTAGTGATCCGTCGTCTTTCATGGAGCTAATAGCAGCATTCATTTTGGCTTTTAACTCTGTATCAGATTCACGGATACCCATTCCAACACCACCGCCGATTGAAACCTCTCCTATATTTGCAAATTCACCGTTTGATTCTGCAATTATAGACGCGAGATAATCTCCATCTGCTAAGACAGCATCAGCTTCACCGTTTTGCACTGCAGATATTGTTTCTTCTGCTGTTGCAAATTCAACTAAAGTTGCTCCACTTTCAGCAACATAACCTGCCTGAATAGTTGCAGTTTGAGCAGCAATAACAGCACTATCCACATCAATGTCTGCACCGCTCATTCCCATGTATACTGATGGAGATGGTGGAAAATAATCTTGTGTAAAGTCAATCACCTCATCACGCTCTGCGGTTATTGACATACCTGCAATAATTGTATCGTAATTACCAGACACTAAATTAGGGATGATAGAGTCCCACTCGTTTATAACCCAAACGCAATCTAGATTTGCACGGATACAAAGCATGTCTCCAACATCTTTTTCGAAACCATCAACTTCGCCATTATCGTTAATAAAATTATATGGAGGATAAGCACCTTCTGTGCCCATTCTTACTGTTTCAGCAAAAGCAGAACCAACTAAAAAAAGCGCAGCAAATGCTGATAGTATTATTTTTTTCATAATTTTCTCCTTGTTCTTCCTCTATTAATTCGAATAAATACTTACTGAAATATAAACTAAATTAGAGTAAATAGATAAACTTTTTATAAAAACGCTTATAATATTTGATAAATTATGATGAATAGAACAAATCAGCGTTGATTATACTACCATTTTGAATATCAATATTTTGATAGCGAATATTTCCCTTAATTTTTGCTGTTGACTTAATATAGATATCTTTAGCTTGAATGTCCCCATCAACTTCACCCTCAACTGTAATAGTATCAGCAGTAATAGTTCCCTTAACATAAGAACCTGGTTTTAAATTAATTGTTGATGATTTTAAAGTACCAGTTAAATGTCCAGAGAAATCTAAATAGTCTGTAGACTCGAGAGAGCCATTTATTTTTATATCTTTTGCTAAAGATGAGTGATTAATAGTGCTATCACTATCAAACATAAATTCACTTTTTACTTCAGGTTTTTTTTCACTAGATCCAAATAATGCCATTATTGATCACCCTCATGGTTTTCATTAATCTCATCTTCTTTAACTTCATCACTAGAAACAGGTGAATAGGATTGGACACTACCTCTATGTCTTAAAGTGCCCTGAATTCTTGCACCATAACTTACTTGTAGTGAAGTATATTCAATTACTCCTTTGATATTTGCAGAGTTGTTAACGATCAAATAATCCTCTGAATTTATCTCACCATCAACACTGCCAGATATTGTTATTTCTTGGCCTGACATGTCTCCACTAAAAGCACCTTTGCTATTAATGTTAATATTTGAAGATTTCAGAGTACCTGTAAGAGTTCCAGAAATGTCAGAAGTTTCTGCTCCCTCTATTCGTCCATCAACTCTAACACCAGAACCTATGTTAACTGCTTTAGCATCATTGTCTATTGGAGTAGATTGAATTTCATCACCTGCTGACTCTGTACTATTTTCATCCATATCAGTATTATTCTCATGCATTTATTTATCCTAACACAATCTAAATATTCATAAAATCTAAATTATTCTCTAAAAACATTGAATTGATTATGTTTTTAGAACTAGTAAAACTGATTTTTATAAATTTGCTATAAATTAACAAATTAACTTTTAGATTTAATCTTTTTAGCAATATCTTTGAAATCGAAAAAATGAAATATTAATAAACAATGAAAATACTTGAGCTAAATCAGTTAGAGAAAAAATTTGGTGAAAATAAGGTTTTAAAAGGCATTAATCTTATTGCCAATAAAGGAGACATCGTAAGTATTATTGGAAGTTCAGGATCAGGAAAGAGCACTATGCTTCGTTGTGTAAATTTTCTTGAAACACCTGATAGTGGTACCGTAAATGTTTGTGGTGAAATTATAAACTGTGGCGATGAGAATTTAAAAAAACCTAGTAAGAATTTACAATCAAAAATTACTTTAATTAGGAAAAAATTGGGTATGGTTTTTCAAAGTTTCAATCTTTGGTCGCACATGAATATCTTAGATAACATAACAGAGGCTCCTGTAAATGTTTTAGGAATAGATAAAGAAGCTGCTCAAGAACAGGCAATGATTCTTTTAAAAAAAGTAGGAATTGAAGATAAGGCAAAAGAATATCCCTCTCATCTATCAGGAGGTCAGCAACAAAGAGCAGCAATAGCAAGAGCACTTGCCATTTCTCCAGAAATATTATTATTTGATGAGCCGACATCATCGCTTGATCCAGAATTAGTAGACGAAGTCTTATCTGTTATTCGTAATTTGGCTGAACAGGGAAAAACAATGTTAGTTGTAACTCATGAAATGGCGTTTGCTAGAAAAGTTTCAAATAAAGTTATTTTTCTTCACGATGGTCTTGTGGAAGAGGAAGGACATCCTGACACAGTTTTCACAAATCCCCAATCAGAGCGTTGCCGAAATTTCTTATTTAATAGACGCGAATAATAATTTTTTATAATTTATCACAGTGAATTCATTATTACTGTTCCTGGTAAGACTACTAGAATTTTACACACTTATAGTATTTTTTTATGTAGTCGTGTCTTGGTTGTTTCATTTTAACATATTAAATAGTCAAAATATTTTTTTGTGGCGAGTTTTTGAAAGTTTTAAAAAACTAACTGACCCTCCCTTAAATTATATAAGAAGATATTTACCAAACTTAGGTGGCTTAGATATTTCACCAGTACTTTTAATACTAATAATATACTTGTTTAAAGATTTACTGATTGAGTATTGGCCAAGAGGATAATGATAAGGAGAATAAAAAAATGGCAGATATAATTGATGGAAAAGCTTTTGCGGCAAAAATCAGAGCTGAGGTAAAAGAGGACTCAGACAAATTAATCTCTCAAAAAAAAGTAGATCCCTGTTTAGCAGTGGTACTAGTAGGAGAAAATCCGGCTAGTAAGGTTTATGTGGGACAAAAAACAAAAATGGCTGCAGAATGTAATATAAAAACTAAAGATTACAAATTAGATGCAAATACAGATCAAGAGACATTATTAAAATTGATAGATGACCTAAACAATGATGAGTCTGTTCATGGTATTTTAGTGCAGTTACCTTTACCCAAGCAAATTGATGAAAGAAAAGTGATAGATGCCATTGTGGTGGAGAAAGATGTTGATGGTTTTCATGCAATTAATGCTGGCAGACTTTCAATAGGCGGGGATATGTTAAAAAAAGCTTTTATCCCGTGTACACCATTGGGGTCATTACTCTTATTAAAAGACCAAATAGATGATTTAAAAGGTAAAAGTGCTGTTGTGATTGGTAGATCAAACATTGTTGGTAAGCCAATGTCTCAACTTTTAATTGAAGAGTCATGTACTGTTACTGTGGTGCACTCCAAAACCAAAGAAATTGAAAAAGTTTGCTCACAAGCAGATATTATTGTTGCAGCTATAGGAAGGGCTGAGATGATTGACTCAAAATGGTTAAAGGATGGTGCGGTTGTTATTGATGTTGGAATAAACAGAATAGCTATTACAAAAGAGGACGGAAGTGAAGGAAGTAAGATAGTGGGTGACGTAGACTTTGAAAGTGCCTCCACGAAAGCCTCAAAGATTACTCCTGTACCAGGTGGTGTTGGGCCGATGACTATAGCATGTCTATTAAGAAATACTGTAACATCAGCTTATCGTCATGCTGGTCTGGAGGACCCAAGATCAAATTAAAAATTAAGTTTTTATTTTTCCTGAAATACTTGATCCAGGTGTTACAACGTTTCCTTGCTCATCAACTATTACTGGACCGGAGACTGGATCAGTTACTCCCAATTCTGAACTGAGTTCCTCTAAAATATCTCTTATAGTGTCGAGATATGCGATCATTTGTTGGCGAGCATTGGCAAGACTATTTTCATCAACCCACTCGACAACGCTACAATAGGATCTTTCACCTGTCTTTATAACTTTGCGGGTAATAACTCCATCTGGATTTGAAAACTTCTTCATTGAGTCAATAAAGGATTGTTCATTACCAGGTTTAACTTTGAAACGCACGACACTCAAAAATTTAGCCATAGTTTATCCTATTAAAATTATCAAATGAAAACATCATAATTCTTGGAATTAAAAACTTATTTCTCTTATAAGGGTCGCAGATATTAGATTTAATATTTTATCAAAATAGGACTGTGGCTGAATACCTACATTTGCAACGCCTAAAACTTTCTTATCGGAAAAGATTATATTTTCTGACAATTTAAGGGTTACTTTATAATAGGACTTCTCAGATTGTATTCCTCCACCAGGTTTTTCTCTTGCAGCTATAGGGCCGTTAAAAATAGAGGTAACCGAGGGATAGAGGCTAAAATCGTCTACTGGTGATTTGCTTATGGACACTACTTCTAAGTCAACCTTTGGCATTTCAATTGAATTAGGAACAAAAAAACTATTTTTAAACTCTTTAACCTTTGAAATATCATTTTCAGATAAAAAAGCTATGACTTGAAATGACTCTTTATTTACAATTGACATAATTGGATCATCTTTATTTAGCCATTGTTTTTTTTTTAATTCAATTAAACTTACAATCTCTCCTTTAAATGGTGCGATGATATTTAACGATGATTTAATTTTTTCTAAATTATTAATATTGGTTATAATTTTTTTTTCTTCACTTTTCATTATCATTAAATCTGATTTATTTTGATCGCCCTCTAAAGCATTGTTTATTTGAATTGAAATTAATTTTTTTTCTTCAATAAGTTTTTGTATATCTGAATTAAGCGATGGAGAATTTAGTTTTATTAAGTCTGCTCCTAATTGAACAGATTGATTTTCTTTAACGTATATTTCTGAAACTTGTGAATTTATTGTTGGGTAAATTGTAATGTATTCTTCTGATTGATAAATTGCTGGTATGGACTGTGTATTTTTCCAAGGGTAAAATAAAATAAATAATAGGGCTCCTAAAATTAAAATTGTTCTAATTATACGAATATTTAAAAAGAAACTTGAGCGTAGTTTCCACCATTCTCTTAACTCTTTTAAAATAGGCAGTGCTATAAACCAAATAATTTCTACTACAAAAAGAAATATTCCTAAAATTTTAAATGCAAAAAAATAAACCAGTAAAGCTATTCCTATAAATAGGAAGAGCCTGTATATCCAAGTCGACCAGGCATAAAGAGTAATTAAATTTTGGCGTTGTTGGCTCATATGCTCAGGAGGGCTAAGGCTCAATCCAAACAACCAATTTCGCAATTTCCATTTTGCAATAGCAAATGCTCTAGGCTGAAGGTTGTCTATTTTTATAAAATCAGCAAATACGTAATATCCATCAAACCTCATAAATGGGCTAATATTAATAAGAAGTGATGAAATCCATCCTGTCGTAGCAACAAAAAAAGCGGCACTTTTCAGAATTCCTGGATCAGATACTCCCCATACAAAAGTAGCCAGCAATGCTAAATGTAGCTCTGTCGAGATTCCAGCAAAATTTATTGTCAGTCTTTTCTTATGATCTCTAAGTCTCCAAGCATTAGTATTGTCCGTGTATAAAAAAGGAAAAAAAACTAAAAACGCAATTCCCATTGAATTGACATTACATCCAAAATTCTTAGCTGTGTAAGCATGGCCTAATTCGTGAATTGCTTTTACACCTACTAATGCAATTGCATAAAAAATTAATCCATTAAAATTGAAGAAATACAAAAAAGTAGATAAAAATTCATCCCAGCTTTGAATAACAAAATAAATTCCAATAATACCAAAAAAGTAAATTATTGATCTAAAAAGTTTTTTTCCAAAAATCTTAGCTATATTTATTGTTCTGTCTAAAAAAGGATCTGGCTTAATCAAAGGTATTTTAAAAAAAAGATAATTATGAATTAAACTTAAAAACCAATGTTTTTTTTTAGCCTGATGTTGAGCTAGTAATAGTTTAACATCTTCTGAACTTGAGTGAGTTATTAAACTATTAACTTTTAAAAAATTTATAAAATCATCTAACTCCTCTTCCTTGATAGTAACTCCCTTGGCTTCTACCTTTTCTATAAACTGTTTTGAGTCTACACCTGCAATCCAATGTCTCAGTATTCGAAAAGCATTTAAACCTAATGTAAAATATTTGTTTCTTAAATTATCATAAATAAGCCATGATGGAGAACCGTCCTCCATAGGGGTTCCAGGTAAAAGTTGAAGGTCTTGTCTTATTGATGGTGTAATCATTTAGATACCAAGTGTTTGTCGGACAAAAATAATTGGTTTTCTAAATAAGTAAAAAAATAGTTTCACCTCTTCACCGAAAATTTTTGCAGTTCCTCTGAGTCCAATTCTTGGAGAGTTTTTAGCCATAAGAATTTCCGCTGTTACTCGGTAAGCTAGAGTGTTCTCACTGGTAAGTTCAGGCTCATAAGAAAATTTAGAAACCTTTGCAGGAATAACATTTAGTGGATCAGAGTCTAAAAAAACGCTTATTTCTGCGTCTTTTTTGACTGTTATGGCATCTTTTACTGGCATCATTATCTCAATAACAACATTCGATGGGTCAGCGATAACCATTATCGTCTCTCCGACCTTAAAAGGTTTGCCTATAAGTAGTGATTTATCCTTAATAACTGCAATTCCATCAGCGGGAGAATTGATCGTAGATTTATCTAATAGATATTTCTGATAACTTAGGGTTTGTTCTACAAGTTTAATTTTACTCTGAAGTTGACTGACCATCGCTTTGTCCTCTTTACTTTGAAAAGAAGACTGTTTTGCCTGAAGTAATTCGGTTTCAATTACTTTTAATTCTTGGAAAGCTAAATCGTAATCATTTTGTAAATCTGTTTTTTCAAAAGATATTAATGTAGTTCCAATATCAACATCATCATTATTTTGAATAAAAACTTCTTTTATGACGCCTTCAATAGGAGCATTTATAACATAGGGGTCTTTTGGAACAATTTCTGATTTGCCAACTGTCGAAAGAGAAATTGGAATGAACATACTGGCAATAAGTCCCGCTATAATTAAAAATTGAAACCATGTATTTTTAAAAACTTTAATGGAACTTTCAAAAAAATTATTTTCTTTGAGTGATCCCATCGCGTGTCCAATAGATGAGCTTAAGTGTCTAATGTACTCTATATCTTGCTCTTCCCAATTTTCATCTCTTGCAAGAAGCAATGCTGCTTGAGGGCCTTTTTGATTTGAAAAACAAGGAACCCATAAAAGTTTATCTGGAATTGGATTTTCACCTTTAGCAGGGATTAATGAGTCTTTTTCGATTGTAAATGGATGTGTCTCAGGTGATCCTTCTTTTAATTTTTCTCTTATTATTTTCTGAGCTAATATAGTTGTAGAAGAAGTTTGTTCTACAACTGCTATGTCAGAAATAGCATCAATCTTAAATTTATTTGAGTTTGCCCATTCTCCAAAAAAAGCAAAGACAAAAGGTGTTATGTTTCTTAACTCATTTGTAACTGTATATCTGATTTCTACTAAAGATTTTGCTTCACGTAATTTTTTTTCAAACGTGAAAATCCTTGCTAAACGATTTAATTGGTCTTGGCTCAAAATACAACTCGCCCACTCATTCCAGGAAGAAGGGCAGAGCTAGCGTTTGTAATAGTACCTTTTAGTTGAATTGTTTGGCTAACAGCGTCAACATTTGCACCAATTCCACTTATAGAGGCATTGAATTCTTCTTGTATTTCATCAATATAGACAGTGATTGGATGGCCTATTGTGAGCCAAGAAACCCATTCACTAGATACTACCATTTCTAATTCAAGAACATCAGTTTTTATAATCTTCATTAATTCAACTTGAGGCTGTATCGACTCAAATGCGTTTACTACAACTTCCTCAACCGCACCATCAAAAGGCGCTCTAATTTCACATCTCTCTACATTTAGTTCAGCAATACGTAATTCTGATTTTGCCTTCTCATACTCTGATATAGAGAGTTCAAGTTCATATTTTCCAATTGATCTCATCTGTAACATCTGTTCATCACTTTTTAGTTTGATCAATGCACTATTTTCATTGGCTCTAACTACATCTTTTTGTGCTTCATATAAACTACAATCGAATTGAATAAGTAAATCTCCTTTTTTTAAATCTTTCCATTTCTTTAACAGAAATACTAGTAATACGAGCGGCCAATTCACTTGAAAGAACAGCTTCTTGAGATGCAACTACTAATGCTCTTGATTCCCTAACTTCGGCTTTAGAGGAAACAGTAAATAGGAGAGATAAAATTATTATTTTAACCAGAAACTTTAACAAGTTTATCTCCATAATTTTCATGACCTTCATACTGCAAGTCTAATTGCTCTTGAAGAGTTGCAAATTTAATAAGTTTTTCATTTGTTTCAAAATTTTGTGAATTTAAAACAATAGAATCTTGAGAAGTGGCCTCATCAATTTCTCCTGGAATAGTTGGTATATCATTAAGACTTGACTGATCGTCTGTGTTAGGTGTTTGATTGTCATTATTGTTTGAGTCATTTGGGTTAAGAGTGTTATTTAATATCGACCCATCTTCTAAATCATTTTGTGTATCAAGTAACATTTGTCCTTTTTCATCAACAGTAACTTCAGTTTTTAAAGCTGCACTTCGGTCTATGAAAGGCTCGAGGTCGCGTTTTAAGGCTTTATCCTGGCTAACAGAGTTCCTATCCAGAGTAACATTAATTTCTCTTGTGCTATTATCATTATCGATTGCTATCACCTTAACATCGATTGAGTAAATATTTTGAGGAAACTGAACGATCGTCTGACCTGTTGATGGATCAACACGTATCCAGCTTGGAAGAGAGGAGCCATCCTCTAAAGTTCCTGTGTATTGTTTCACATTAAGCCTGTAATCATCTCCAATAGCAAATCCCAATAAAGTATTTTCATTTATTCCAGGCCTTCCACTTTGATCAATATTTAAATCTTCAACAGCAACATCGATTACTTTCATACCGCCATTAAAGGTGTATTCTTTGACTAGGGAACCTAAATTTCCTCTCACCGCAAGATCAGCTATTTGGTCATTAACTTTAGGTGTTTCAAATGTTACTGTTTTATCAGCAATTGCAGCTTCTAATGTTTTTTGCTTCACAATCAGTGGTGGAGTTGGTGCTTCACCAGGCTTTCCAGGCTTTCCGATGATTATTGTAAATGTTTGTTGTGTAGATAGGTTACCTCCGTCTGTTGCAGTTACTGTAAAAGTATAAGTACCTTCAGGTAGCCGGCCTCTAATTCTTCCTGCATCGTTAACTGTCAGTCCTGATGGTAAACCGCCGTAACTATATGTTAGTTGCCCGTAAGTGCTGGTGCTTGGATCTGGGTCATCGAAGAAAAGTTTTGATTGAATGACAATTCTATTATTTTCAGCACCTCTAAAAGTAGGAGCTGTTGAAGAAGTAGGAGCGTCATTGATACCAGTAACTGTCACAGCTAATTGTGCTGTATCAGTACTCGATCCGTTTGAGATAGTATAGGTAAAATAATCTATGGCGGTTGTGTCAGGAGTGAGAATGTCTGCTCCATCCTGGTCTGCAACATATGAATAAGTACCGTCTGAGTTGAGTGTTAGTGTTCCGTAAGTGCCTATTAAAGAAGATCCCACCGTGCCACTTGTTCCAGTACCTGCTTCTGTTCCTGTTCTTACAGCAGAAATTGTTGCATCTGCGCTCTCATCAGCATCACTTCCACTATCAGTATCATTTGACAATAGACCGGAGCCTTTATTTCCAACACTTAGAGTATTACCATCTGTAACACTTCCAGTATCATTATTTCCAACAACCTCATTATCTTGACCGGTAACTGTAATGGTAATTGTTGCTGTATCAGTTGCTGTTCCATCGGATATAGTATAAGTAAAGACATCTATCTCAGAAGAGCCATCGGCTATATCATCAGCTGCAGCTTGATCAGCAGTGTAAGTGTAAGATCCATCTGCACCAACAGTTAATGTTCCATAAGTACCAACTATTTGAGTACCATTACTTTGATAAGTTGAGCTTGAGGCAACAGTGCCTGAATTGCCATTTGAGTGAGATATATTTGTTACCGTCAATGAAGAGGAGTCATCAACGTCTGCATCGGTATCATCATTTAATAAATCGTTCTGAGCTGCTGTTTTTGTAACAGTTTCATCCTCATTCACAGAGTCAGTATCATCTACCCCGACTGGATCATCATTAATACCAGTTACTGTAATTGTCAATGTTGCTGTGTCAGTAGCTGTTCCATCAGAAACTGTATAGGTGAAGACGTCGGGTACTGTATCACCAGCATCTAAGGCATCAGCTTTTGCTTGATCTGCTGTGTATTTATATGCTCCATTAGATCCAATCACCAATGTACCATAAGCGCCTGTCACAGATGTGCCATTAAGATGTGTAGTACCAGATGAAACGTTTGACTCTGATCCGGAGTCAGGTTGAATTTTTGTAACAGTTAAATTGGCGGGGTCGTCATCGTCAGCGTCTGTATCATCATCTAAAACATCATCTTGAATAGCTAACTTAGTGACGCTAGAGTCCTCATCAACACTATCGGTGTCATCAACAGCTACAGGGGTGTCATTGACACCCGTTACAGTTATTGTCAATGTTGCTGTATCAGTTGCTGTTCCATCAGAAACTGTATAGGTGAAGATGTCGTTTGCTGTATCACCTGCATCTAAATCATCAGCTGCACTTTGATCAGCGACATAAGTATAAGATCCATTTGAATTAAGAGTTAGTGTTCCGTAAGTACCAGTTAAAGCAGATCCAACAGTGCCGCTATTACCCGTTCCATCCTCTGCCCCAGTTCTAATAGCAGAAACTGTAAGAGAGGCTGAGTCATCTGCATCTGTATCATCATTTAAAACATCATTTTGTGAAGCGGTTTTAGAGACAGTTTCATCCTCGTTCACACTATCGGTGTCATCAACAGCTACTGGAGCATCATTTACACCAGTAATATTGATTGTCAGTAATGCTGTCGCGGTTGCAGAATTTTCATCGGTTAGCGTATAAGTAAAGACATCACTTGCAGGATCATTAGCATCTAAATCATCAGCTGCAGTTTGATCGGCTGTGTAAGTATAAGAACCATCAGCTCCAACTGTTAAGGTACCATAAGTACCGACTATTTGTGTGCCACTACTGCTATAAGTCGAACCCGAAGAAACAGTTCCAGAGTTACCATTTGTATGCGATATATTAGTAACTGTTAGCGAAGCATCTGTATCAGCATCTGTATCATCATTTAACACGTCTTCCTCAGATCCCGTTTTAGTAACAGTAGCATCTTCGTTCACACTATCGGTATCGTCTACACCTACGGGTGTGTCGTTCTTTCCTGAAACTGCAATCGTTAGTGTTGCTGTGTCAGTCGCTGTACCATCCGTCAATGTGTAAGTAAATACATCATTTTTACTTTCTCCAACATCTAAAGCATCAGCTGCTGTTTGATCAGCAGTATAACTATACGATCCGTCTGCACCAATTGTTAAAGTACCATAAGTACCAACTATTTGCGTACCACTACTATTATAAGTCGAACTTGAGGAGACTGATCCAGAGTTGCCATTCGTATGCGATATATTTGACACTGAAAGAGACGCACCGGTATCAGCATCTGTATCATCATTTAAAACATCATTTTGAGATCCCGTTTTGGTAACAGTTTCATTTTCGTTCACACTATCGGTGTCATCAACAGCTACAGGGGCGTCATTCACACCTGTAACAGTAATAGTTAGTGTTGCCGTCGCGGTTGCAGAACCGTCAGTAATTCTATAGGTAAATTCATCATTCCTTTGAACATCTGTAGCAAGGGCTTCAGCAGCTGATTGATTTGCTGAGTATACATATGAGCCATCTGAACCAATGGTTAGTTGACCGTAAGTTCCGGTAACAGTTGTGCCCGTGGTAGTTCCAGAGGCACCGTAAGTAGTATTATTACTTACAGATGTGCCTGAAGCTGCAGTGCTATGTTGAATTTGATCAACTCTAATTGTATCTCCATCTGGGTCACTGTCATCATTTAAGACATCGTTTTGAGCACCTGTTTTGGTTACAGATGCATTTTCATTCACACTATCTGTATCGTTAACAGCTACTGGGCTTTGATTGCTTGCAGCACCTCCAATAACAGTCAGTACGAGATCTGCAGTGGTGGTGGTTGTTCCATCGAATAAAGTGTATGTAAAAGTATCAGACACTGTAGCACCATCGTTTAATCCTGAAATATTAGAGCTTGCTACATATGTGTAAGAACCATCTGCGCCAATTGTCAAAGTACCGTAAGAACCCGTAACATCTGTGCCACTACTATTATAAGAACTCCCTGAAGAAACACTAGAATTATCACCACCACTTTTTTTAATTTGAGTGATTCTAAGAGTGTCGTTTGTGTCAAGATCACTATCTTTGTGTGAACTTGAAGTTGTATGTATCACATCACCTGAGTGTTCACCGTTTGCATCAAAACTGCCGTCAACATTTGCATTTGCACTATTTTGAACAGTTAGTGTAGATCCTTCATTGACGACGCCGACATCATTTTGTGCTGATGGGTTATCGTTTGCCCCTAATACTTTAATAGTAATATTTGCTGTGTTATCTTGCGTGCCATCAGTTATGGTGTAAACAAAGACATCATTCTGACTCTCTCCAGCTGCAATGGAGTCTGCAGCTGCCTGATCAGCAGTATAACTATACGATCCGTCTGCACCAATTGTTAAAGTACCATAAGTTCCTGTTACGGAGGTACCGCTACTGTTATAAGAACTTCCTGGTTGAACAGAAGAATCTGTGCCAAGATTTTTTCTAATGAGCTTTACGCTTAAAGAAGCTGATGTATCTAAATCAGTATCTTTATGAGAGCTTGAGGAGGTGTCTAAAACATCACCTGAATTTTCTCCTGTTGTGTCAAGAGAACCAGAAATGTTGGAATTTGATCCGTTTGTAACAGTCAAAGTTAGATCTTCGGTTATTGCACCTTCGTCATCTTGTGCGGTAGGAGTATCGTTTATACCAATAACTGTGATAGTAATTGTTGCAGTATCCGTTGCAGTCCCGTCAGTCAATGTGTAAGTAAATACGTCTGTGACTATATCGCCTGCATCAAGAGCGTCCGCATCGGAGTCGTTAGCAACGTATTTATATGAGCCGTCTGAACCAATGGTTAGTTGACCATAAGTTCCACTAACAGTTGTGCCCGCGGTAGTTCCAGAAGCACCGTAAGTAGTATTATTGCTTACAGCTGTGGAAGAGCCTGCCGAGCTATGTTGAATTGCTGAAACTCTCAAAGAAGCACTAGCGTCAGCATCAGAGTCCTTGTTTGAACTTGAGGTTGTATCTATTACATCGCCGGTATATTCGCCGGTGATGTCTACAAAACTATATGGACTTGAAAGTGAAAAAGATTGGATTCCGTTACTTGATGCTCGAGCTAAAAATGCTTTGGATCCATCATTATTAAATATAATATCAGTTGGTTTATCTGCATAGCTACTCACATCAAATGCACCATTAAATGTTGCTGTAGATAAGTTAAAACCGGTACTAAGATCGTATTCTAAAATATCATCATTTTGCTGACCTGTGATAAACAATTTTGTGCCTGTTGCGTTAAATGAAATTCCCCTTGGTGTTCCTTCTTTTGCACTAAAATCTAAACTTCTACTTGTGTATGAAATTGTTGAGGAATCAAAAGCGGTTGATAGAGAATATTCATAAACAGTATCATTAATATCTCCCAGTAAAAACATTTTAGTTCCATCAGTATTAAAAGTAAAACCTCTAGGGTTGCCGTCTTGACCGCTTATGACAGTTGAAGTAGGTGATGGTAATGAGGAAATATCATAGGCTGTAGATAAAGCAAATTCATGAATCTTTTTATTACTTCCTGAGCCATTGCTTATATACAGCTTCGTACCATCATTATTAAATCTTATACCACGTGGATTACCTGCGTGAGAAGAAATGTCTGTTGTACTACTTTGAGTAGCAGTATTTATATCAAAAGCAGTTGTTAAAGTATGTACAGAGATATCTGGTGAATTGCTATGTTCAAGAACAAACATTTTAGTCCCATCATGATTAAATGCTACAGAACGAGTTGTATTTGTAGTTGCATATGGAGAACCAGTATCAAGAGATGCAGGTGTTACGGTAGTATTATTACTGCTATTAATAACAGTCAAGGTTCCATCTTCATTAATGGTTCCAGTATCATTTTCCGCAACGGGGGCATCGTTCACTCCCGTTACAGTTATAGTTAAAGTTGCGGTAGCTGTAAGTGTGCCATCTGTAGCTTCATAATCAAAGACATCAGTTTTTGTATCACTAGCATCTATAGCATCAGCTGCTGTTTGATCAGCTGTGTATATATATGATCCGTCAGCACCAATTTTTAATGTTCCATAGGTTCCGGTGACTGTTGTAAAATTACTTAAATGTGTACTGCTTGATGTAACAGAAGAGTATGAGCTGTCTGTACTATGTTTAATTTTCGACACACTTAAAGATGCTGACGCATCTGCATCTGTATCATCATCTAATACATCATCTTGCGCTCCAGTTTTTGTCACTGAAGCGTCCTCGTTGACAGAGTCAGTGTCATCGGTAGCAACAACTGGGTCGTTTATGCCTGTAATAGTAATTGTTATATTTGCTGTATCTGATCCGCTATTTCCATCTGAAACTTCATAGACAAACACATCTGTAATAGTGTCAGCTGGGCTACCACCGTCTAGAGCGTCTGCTAAATCTTGATCAGCAGTGTAAGTATAAGATCCGTCAGCGCCGATGACTAATGTTCCATAAGATCCTGTAACGCTAGTTCCATTACTATTGGTAGTTCCTGAGGATACATTTGAGAAATTTCCATTATTCTTTTTTATTTTTGAAACAGTAAGAGTATCTCCCTCGGGATCAGTGTCATTTATAAGAACATCTCCTGTGACACCTGTTGTTCCATCCGTAACAGTGACTGTTGCGTCTTCATTAACTGCGTTAGTGTTATCGGTAGCCGAGGGGTTTTCATTATCTTGACCCAAAAGCGTAATTGTTAAAGTACCCGTATCTGTTGCACTTCCATCACTTAAAGTATAAGTAAAGCTATCCGTTAGTGTTTCACTGGAGTCGAAACCAGATATACTATCATTTGCAACATATTTATAAGAGCCATCTGATCCGATTGTAAGTGTACCATACAATCCAGAAACTGATGTGCCAGCACTACTGCCAGTACCATTATATGTGCTGTTTGAAGTGATGCTACTGTTAGAACCTGCGGTTGTCTCTTTTATGAGTGTTATCGAAAGAGTGTCGCCATCAGGGTCACTGTCTTTATGTGAGCTTGAACTTGTGTCAATTAGATCACCAGAATGTTCCTCATCTGCATCAAAACTTCCAGAAACATTAGCATTAGCGCCGTTTGCAACTGTTAATGTCTCGCCCTCATCAATCACACCCACATCATTTTGAGCACTAGGGGAGTTGTTGATACCTGTAATCGTAATAACTAAATCTGCTGATGCAGTACCGCCTTGAGTGTCTGTAATAGTATATTCGAATGTATCAATGGCTGTTTGATTAAGAGCCAATCCAACGGCGTTATTCGCGTTATAAGTATAAGAACCATCAGCTCCTATTGTAAGAACACCATATGTACCAGTAACTGAGGTTCCATTGGAATTAGTGGTCCCTGAAGATACAGTTGAGTCTGAGCCACCAGCTTTTTTTATGTGGGTAACAGTAAATGAGTCATCATCATCAGGGTCGCTATCATCGTTCATAACATCATCTTGTGAAGCAGATTTTGAAACACTTTGAGCTGCAGTAACAGAGTCTGCATCATCAACTGCAACAGGGGCGTCATTCACGCCTGTAATTGAGATAGTTAAATTTGCGGTATCTGTAAGTCCACCATCTGTAATTGTGTAAACAAAAATATCTGTTGCTGGATCACCTGCATCCAGATCATCTGTTAAATCTTGATCAGCGACGTAAGTATAAGAACCGTCACCTCCAATAGTTAAAGTTCCGTATGTTCCAGTGACTGATGTTCCGCCACTACTAGATGTGCTTGATGAGGAAACATTTGAGTTAGTGCCGCCGTTATGATTAATTTTTGATACAGTAATTGTATCTCCATCTGGATCACTATCGTCGTTAAGCACGTCATTTTCAGATCCTGTTTTTGTAACAGTAGCGTCCTCATTAACGCTGTCTGTATCATCTACAGCAACGGGTGCTTGATTACTTGCTTTTGTAAATACTCTTACTATATCACCATGATCTGCACCATTATTAAATCCTATATAAAGTTTATTTGAGTCAGTATCGACACCAAACCAGTCATGTCTATGGCCTGAGGGTTTACTAGTATCTGAAACACTTGCGCTCCACTCCCATTTTAATTTCTCTGTGCTGAATGCATTTTGGCCTCCACTACCATGTTGGCTTATTGTGTGATAATTCCCTCCACTTTTATCAACTCCTGAATATGCAATGATATTATTCATGTTGAACCAAACACCTAGTATTTCATTTTCAAAAGTAACTGACCTCACAGTATTTCTTCCTGAGTTTTCTGTGGCATAAACATAATATGAATTCATAGGCGTTGATGAAGCATCAACAGTAGTAGTGCCTGATGTTATGTCAGGACCTCTAGTTCGGACACCGCTATTATTTTCTTCATATCCAGTGCCTAAATTTGTAGTCTTATAAAAAGCAAATGAGCCTGAGTTTATATTTTCTCTCTCTAAGGTAATAACATAGGGACTGTGTCCATCAGTGTGATTAGAAGCAGATGCTGCGTGTC
Organism: uncultured Alphaproteobacteria bacterium; assembly: GCA_902611415.1. GTDB lineage: Bacteria > Pseudomonadota > Alphaproteobacteria > HIMB59 > HIMB59 > HIMB59. Next base: position 24,026 of record CACLZM010000009.1, read on the forward strand.
CACCATCACTAGTACCCGCTCTTAAATTAGTTCCCGTATTTTCTACAAAACCATCTAATGATGAAATTCCATTTTGAAGAAGAGAGTGTTTGTAATCAACAACACTAATTCCGTTAGTTTCAACGATACCGTATTTTTTTTCTAAGTTCCAATCACCACCCTTACCTGTAATATCATCAGAGGCTGCGATATCTGCTTGAGTGATATTTCCAATTTGTTGAATAAGTAACTTTCCCTGATCACCTTGAGCCAGGTTACAACCATAAAATAATAAGTCACCGTCTTGAGTTAACGAGGTACCAATTGATTGAAGTGTAGTGCGAAAAGAATTAATCGTTTCCGAATTTAATATTGAATTTCCTAGTACTACCTGACCAGTACTTGCGTGTCCTATTATATGTACTGCATCGATGTCACTTTGATCTTGCAAAATACTCTGCATTTTTTCAAAGCCGTTTTCATTGGAGTCAATTAAATAGATAGATTTTGTGTCATCGATGGAGTTAATGATTGTTTGATAATCATCAACACCCTTGTCTATGAAGACAATTTCTTTTCTTGAGTCATTGTTGTGTGTAATCGCTTTTAAATTTGTTGAAAGATCAGTTTCATTGAGAGAGTTGTTTTGAATTTGGTCTTCGACAGCTTCAATGGCTTCACTAGCAGCATAAACAGCAGCACCATCAAACATGATCCTCGGTTCCAGCATTTGAATGCTAAAATGTGGATAAGTTTTCTGTTTGTCAGCCACTTATTTACTCTCCTCTTATCTCTCCAGCACAGAAATATACAATAAATTCAATGGATTTTCATTGAATTTGTAAAAATATATAGAAATTTCTTAGTTGTTTTTTATCCACAACTATGAGATTTTATGCTGTTATTTTTGACGGGGAAAGAATGGCTAATTATAAGGTTTTTGTTGTATTTATTGCTACTATTTTCATTTGGGGGTGTTCAAAGACACCCATGCCAATTGTAAAAGAAGAAGTCCAGCTTTCATCCCAAAAGGATTTAGAGTATCTCAAACAAACATCTGAAAGTGCCCCTTTAGAAATTGATCTTTACCAGGCTATTGCGATCGCAATCAAAAATAACCGTGATTTACGATTGAATCTGATGGACTCGGCGTTAAGTCAGGGCCAAATTGATGTGGTCAAGTTTGATATGTTGCCTAAACTATCAATCAACGCAGGTTATAAAGTTTTAGAAAAACACCCCGCTTCAACGAGTGTTAATATGAGTTCTGAAAAAGACAGCGCTGGAAATGATATCACTGGTACAGAAAATACAGCTGCAGAAGCTATAGCTGATAGCCCTACTTATACACTTTCACAACAAACACCCTCAAATTCGTATGATATAGGTTTCACTTGGAATGCATTAGACTTTGGTTTGTCTTATGTCAGAGCAGGTCAGCAAGCTAACAAATATTTAATTTCAAAAGAGTTAGAACGTAAGGCCATTCATAATTTAACAAAAGAAGTTATTTATGCCTATTGGAAGACACTTTCTGCTGACGAGCTATTAAGTCAAATAAATCCTTTAATGGATAGGGTTAATGCGGCTTTAGATGATTATGAATATATTGAAGAGCTTTTAATTAGTTCGCCTATGGATGCTTTATTATACCAAAAAGAATTACTGGATGTTTTACAAATTTTAAATACACAGCGTCGAGCTTTAATGGACTCTCGCGCACAGTTATCTAAATTAATGGGACTATTACCAAATCAAGAATATATTTTAATCAAAACAGAACAGCCTCTAACGGAGTTAAACATGTCTCTAGAAGAGCAAGAAGAGGCAGCGTTGTTTTCAAGACCAGAACTTTTAGAGGTCAGATACCAAGAAAAAGTCACAGCTCAAGAAGCAAAAGCATCGATGCTATCTTTGTTTCCATCGCTTCAATTTAACGCCACATGGACTTATGACTCTAATAAGTATTTGTTAAATAAAGATAATGTTGAATACGGTGCTGTTTTTGGCGCCAATTTATTGAATATTTTTCAAGCAAGTAACATCAATGACATAAATCAAATTAATGAAAAACTGATTGAAGAACAAAGATTAGCTGTTTCAATGGCTGTTTTATCTCAAGTCCATATTGCTAATATCAACTACGCACAAAGTTTAAGAGAATACAGTAACGCCAAACACTACCTTAGTGTTGCTAAGAGAATTAATGATTTAATTTCAAATGCTCAAAAAATTTCTCGTTTTGGAGAATTAGAAATGATCAGAGAAGAAGCAAGCCTGCTTGTTTCGCAATTGAGAAATGACATTGCATATGCTGAATTACAATATAGCCTGGGAACGTTGTATTCATCTGTGGGAATGAACTTTACCCCAGAAAATTTATCTCAAATCAGTGATAATGAACTAGCACTAGCTCTTAAAGAAAACTTAAATCGTTGGACAAAAAAATATAATTCGTTTGTAACTATACCAATAAACGAACAAAATCCTGTTCTTGTTCAATCAGCAAAAATAGTCGAAGAGAATGTGAATTTATCAAATTATGATTTCGTGGATTTTATATTTCAATTTGATGAGAAAACATTTTATTTAGAGGGTAGTGGCAAAACTAGATACAGTGTAAAAATGGCGAATGGGGAAGCTTTACCGTCATGGCTCGTATTTCTTCCTTCACAACATACATTTGTTGCTAGTCCGCCATTTGCTATGGGATCATTAGATTTAATAGTTGAAGCAAGTAACGATATTACAAATATTTCTGATACATTTACACTTAGTTGGAATACAAATAATTTGCGCCCTGAAAACATACCTGAAGAAAAAATTAATGAAGATCTATTAAATGAATTAAACGAGATACTTGAAGCAAAACTTAAAAATATCATAATCTTTAACGAGGAAGTAAATGAAGAACAGCTTGACTCTTTAATAGCAGCTCTAAATTTTAAAGAGCAACAAAATTTAGAGAACACTTCTGATATAATCCTCGATTCAAGTTTCAAAATTAAATCTAAGCCTAAGCCTAATAAAAACGTTTTAATTGCTGCTCTTAATGACAGTCTCGGAAGTCAAATTGAATCAATGACTTCTTATGATCCCAATCAATCAGCGTTTATTCAAATTGGTGCTTTTAAAAAAGAAAAAGTCTCAAAAATTGTTGCTGATGATGTAGCAAAAAAAATAGGCACACGCGTAGAAGTCAGGCCAACATTAGTTTCAGATCCAGTAATGTACAGGATTTTAGTTGGGCCTGAACATAAAGATCAAATTGTAAATGTTATCGCCGATATCATGGAACTAGGGATATCAGATTATTTTTTAACACAAGGATAAATTGACAAGTGAACGAGGATGAAGCCAAGGAAATTTTTAATTATCTTTTAAAAGATCATAATTTAGATAAATTTTTAGAATTTTGTACTGATGATATTAAATTTATATTGCACCCAAAGCATGTTGCAGCAGGGGAGTATGACCGAAAAACTATTTATGACCTTTTTGCTCATCTTGCAAAATCTTTTCCCAACTGGGGTGAAGCCATTGATGAGATTTATCATGATCAAGAAAAAAAAGTTTTTATTATTATTTCAAAAGGTAATTCTTCAACAATAACAGATATTTGGGATATCCAATTTGCCCATTATAATGATGATGGAAAAATATTTAAAGTAGAAGACCGGATAGACACTCTTCACCTTGCCGAAGGCAATGTCGGCCCTAGAATTTAATTTTATTTTTTTTTAGCCTTAGTGCGTTAAGTTTTATAAAACCCTCTGCATCACGTTGATCGTAATTAGAACTTTCAAATGTTGCAAGATTTTCGTCATATAAGCTATTAGGCGACTGTCTTCCAATGACAATCACGTTACCTTTGTATAGCACAAGTTTTACTTGGCCATTTACTCTTTTCTGCGTTGCGTCAATTGCCTTTTGCATCATCACTCTTTCTGGAGCAAACCAATATCCATTATAAACTAATCTTGCATATTTAGGCATGAGTTCATCTTTAGTAAAAACCTCTTCTCTATCAAGTGTTATGCTTTCCATTGCTCTATGTGCTTTAAGAAGAATTGTACCGCCAGGTGTTTCATATACACCGCGTGATTTAATTCCTACGTACCTATTTTCTACAATATCCACTCTTCCAATTCCATTTGATGCTCCTAATTTATTTAACTTTTCTAATAAATTGAAAGGGGATAATTTTTTACCATTGATAGCAATTGGGTCGCCATTTTTAAATTGAATAGTTACCACTTTCTCTTTGTTTGGTGCTGACTGAGGGCTTTTTGAAATTCCAAAAACATTTTCAGGTGGTCTTTTCCAAGGGTCTTCAAGGATTTTTCCTTCAGCAGATCGATGAAGAATATTTGCATCAACACTATAAGGGGACTCCTTTTTATTGTGTTTCATGATAGGGATTTTGTTTTTATTTGCAAATTCCAACAGTTTAGTTCTTGATGATAAATCCCACTCTCTCCAAGGTGCAATCACTTTTATTTTAGGATCTAAGGCATAGTATGAAAATTCAAATCTTACTTGGTCATTTCCTTTACCTGTTGCTCCATGAGACACGGCATTAGCTTTTTCTTTTTTTGCAATTTCAATTTGTCTTTTAGCAATTAACGGCCGTGCAATTGATGTACCTAGAAGATACTCACCCTCGTAAATTGTATTACAACGAAACATGGGAAAAACATAATCTCGAACAAATTCTTCTTTTAAATTTTCTATATATATTTTCTTTGCGCCAAGTTTTTTTGCTTTAATTTTTGCTTCAGTTAATTCTGAGCCTTGACCAAGATCCGCTGCATAAGCGATGACATCTGCGTTATATTCAGTTTGCAGCCATTTCAGTATGACACTTGTGTCCAATCCACCTGAGTAGGCTAAAACAATTTTATTTTTCATTTTTAGCAGTCTTGTTGAAGAGAATTATACGCGTTAGTAAAACCAATTAACGTGTATGTGTCTGTTGTCTCTGTACCTCTTTTAGAATACCCGACAACTGTCATTTTTTTACCAGCTTTTAAAGCTTTAATGATGACAGTGTCATCTGCCATCGACCAAGCAGAATCATCCTCTCCAAAAAATTGATAATTTTTAGAGTCAATAGTAACTTTAACATATTTTTTTGAGTCATATGGATAGCCAGCGTCTATTCTCACATATTCAGCTGCACCATCTTTAAATACATAAAAAATTACTGCTCCTCTATTGGTATAGTCACCTTTTTCTGATGTAGGTACTTGAAAAATTGAACATGTTTTGTTGTTTATTTTTTTAAAGGACCACTTGCCATGCTCAAAGTCAATGGAGTGACTGGCAAACAAATTAGTCATTAAAAAAAATAAGCATAAAGTTAAGTACGATAATTTTTGTTTAAACATGGTGTTTTGATGTCAGAGAATATACCAATTAAGATTGATTTTTAAAATAATAAATGGAAAAATGTATTTGGAGAGATTGATGGTAAAAGTTAAAAATCCCTTTGTGGAAGCGCTTCAGAATATTGCTGAAAGGCAAGATATTGGGAGTTTTAAAAAAATTTTTGATTATTTTGGTCCAAGGCTTAAATCTTTTTTAATGAAGTCAGGCGCAGATGATGCAGTCGCTGAAGAAATAATTCAAGAAACCATGACTATTATTTGGACTAAAGCTGATTATTATGACCCGTCAGTGGCTTCACCCAGCACATGGATTTATACTATCGCTCGGAACAAGAAAATAGATATTTTAAGAAAAACTAGAAAAGCAGTCTTGGAGGACATTGAGACTGCCATTTTACCTCCTGTTGAGTCTAAAGCAGATGAAAATATAGAACATGACCAAAAATTTGAAATGGTGGCACAATATTTAGATGACCTTCCAAAAGATCAACTAGATCTGCTAAAAATGAATTTCTTTGAGGAAAAATCACATGGTGAAATCGCTGAGATCACTAAAATCCCATTAGGCACTGTAAAATCAAGAATTCGTCTAGCATTAGAGAAGATCCGCGGCAAATTGGAACAAGACGGCAATATGGTTAATCTAAATAATGATAGTGGAAGTATGGTTAACTGATGACATTCGAAATTCTTAGCACTCCAGTAAATTCACCTGCGAGTCTTATTTTTCAACAATGTTTAGCTGAAGTTGATCCTGAAAATAGGTCTCTTAATTCTGCGATGAATGAGGTGGGCGGATATTTTTTAGATAGGGCTGCTGCGTCACCAATGTCCAAAGAATTATGGAATAAAGTTATAGATAAAACTAATAATGAAAAATCAGTACCTCAAATTAACGAAGAACATGATCCTTTGTTAAGTCAGTTACCAGTAACTCTGAGATCTCATTTAAGAAATAAAAATATAAAATGGAAATCTTTTAAAGATGTTAAGGTTGCTTCAATACTTCCTAAGGACAATAATGAAAAACTAGAACTCATCCATGTAATGCCTGGAGCAAAAATTCCTCAGCACACACATGAAGGCAATGAAAGTTTTTTAGTTTTGCACGGCTCCTATAGTGATGAGTATGGCAATTACAAACAAGGTTCTGTACAAGTAAGAAGTGATGATCATAATCATACACCTGTTGGTGATGCAAAAACTGGTTGTATCGGACTTGCTTACACTCACGGTAAAATTAAATTCTCCGGTAAATTTGGTAAACTACTAAATTTAATCGCTAACTAATTTTAATTACAAAATATATAGAATATGTGCTGGAGCAATACCGGCTGTTAGTATTAACCTTAAAATAAAATAATCAGTTTTAATTATTTTTTCTTTGAAATAAAAAAAGAAATCAAAGCATAAAACTATAAAATAACCTGCTATAAAAAGCCCAATAGTTTCATCAAATTTTAAGTCAAATGCTAAAACCAAAAATGCATAAACAGCTGGGCAAACACTAAACAAAATTGAAATATTATTTTTTGATTGAAGATAAACGCCCCAATAAACAGCACCTAAAAATGACATTATGACTGCAGAGTAATAAACGAACATATTTTTATCAAAATCAAGAAATATTAAATCGATATTGTAAAAACAAAGATAAAAAGGAATTAAACCAGGAATACCTATAAGGTAAATCATTCTTGATAAAGTTTATCGATTTGCTCTGCTAAATCTAGATCTCTTTGAGTAACTTTTTGAACATCGTGCGAAATCAGAGAGATGGTAACAGTTCCGTAGTCTAAAATAATTTGGGGATGGTGGTTTTTTTTCTCAGATAACATTGCCACTTGGCTAGTAAAGGCAAAGCTTTTTCTGTAATTTTTAAATTCAAAAGTTTTTGTTAATCTACCTTTATTATCTTTTGGCCAATCAGTCATAGCTTAAGGTGCTGGTGATGGATTGTTTTCATGTACATCATTAATTTCATCAATTATTTCTTTTGATAATTCTATATCTACTGAATTTATATTTTCTTTCAGCTGATCCATTTTTGTTGCACCAATAATATTACTTGTGACAAAGTCTTGTTGATTAACAAATGCAAGTGACAATTCAGTAGGGGTTAGCCCGTTATCCTCTGCAATTTTACAGTATTGCTCTGTAGCAACAACTGATCTCTCATTGGTGTACCTTGTCCAATCTTCCCAAATTGTTAATCGAGCACCATCTGGTTTTTTGGAGTTTCTGTATTTTCCAGTTAACACACCACAAGCTAAGGGAGAATAAGCTAACAAACCTACCTGATCTCTAATGGATATTTCAGACATACCTACTTCATACGTTCTGTTTAATAGACTATATGGATTTTGAACAGACATGACTCTTGGTAGGTTTTTATATTTAGACAAGTTGATGTAATTGGATAAGCCATAAGGAGTTTCATTAGATAAACCTAGATATCTAATCTTACCTTGATCAATAAATTTTTTTGCTGTCTCTAAAATTTCTTCAAAGGGAGTCCATTCTTTTTCTTCTTTATAATTTTTATATCCCAGCCTCCCAAAAAAATTTGTTTTTCTCTCTGGCCAATGTAGTTGATAAAGATCAATGTAATCTGTTTGTAATCTTTGTAGGCTTCCCTCTAATGCTTCGGTGAAATGTTTTTCGTTAAATTGGAGGCCACCTCCTCTAATCCATCTTACATCAGGACCAGCAACCTTTGACGCTAGTATTACCTTCTCTCTATTATTTTTTTGTTTAAACCAATTACCAATTATTTTTTCAGTGGCACCATATGTTTTTTCTTTTCCCTTAACTGAATAATATTCCGCGGTATCAAAGAAATTGACCCCTTTTTCCATAGAATAATCCATTTGCTCAAACGCCTCATTTTCTGTGTTTTGCTCTCCCCAGGTCATTGTACCAAGGCAAATAAGGCTAACTTGAAGGTTAGTATTTCCTAAGGGTTTGAATTTCATAAAAGATTCATACGGTTTTACTTGAAAAATATCAAGATAATAGCCATATTAAAAATAATTAAGGAGAAATAATGGTCGAATTAAAACAAAATACATATTCGCAGTCACAATCTACAGTTATAGATCAGGGCTTAAGAGATTATATGATGAAAGTCTATAATTACATGACCTCTGGTTTAGCGATAAGTGGTTTAGTGGCATGGGGATTTTCTCAGTCTCCTACTTTAATGGGGGCTATTTATGGAACTGCACTTCAATGGGTTGTAATGCTCGCTCCACTTGGATTTATTTTCTTTTTAGGTGCAAGATTACAAAAAATGTCTACCTCTGCAGCTCAAATGACATTTTGGGCCTTCGCCGCTGTGATGGGAATTTCATTGTCTTATATATTTATAGTTTTCACTGGCGTCAGCATTGTTAGAGTATTTTTAATCACAAGCTGCACGTTCGCTGCGATGAGCATCTATGGATATTCAACTAAAAGAGATTTAACCAAGTTTGGTTCATTTCTTATAATGGGGCTCATTGGAATTATTATTGCTAGTATTGTAAATATATTTTTACAAAGTTCAGCTATGCAATTTGTAATTTCTTGTGTGGGTGTTTTAGTGTTTGTGGGTTTAACTGCTTACGATACTCAAAGAATTAAATCAACGTATTATCAAGTTGCTGGAACTGCTTTTGCAGGAAAAGCTGCAATCATGGGTGCACTGACATTATACTTAGACTTTATAAACCTATTCATAATGTTGATGCAATTATTTGGTCAAAGAAGATAAATAAATTTCAAATTTAATTATAAGGGGTCGTTATTGGCCCCTTTTTTTTTCTAATTTAACATATCATTTTTTTAATTTGTCATTAAGATCCTCGCGTGATTGGATACATCTTAGCAATTGGTGCCGCAGCTACGTGGTCTATGGTTGCTTTATCAGCAACTAGAATTGTAAGATATTTTGGAAGTTATAATTATAATCTTTTAAGATTATTAGGAATAGTAGTACTTTTTTTACCCTACATTGTAGTTAATTGGGATCCGATTTATTTTAATAAATCAATTTTTATAGCAATATTTTTATCATCGGTAATTGGCATTATAATAGGAGACACATTTTTATTTATTTGCCTAAAAAGGCTTGGGCCTAGAAGGCAAGCTTTATTATTTTCTTTGCAAATACCCTTTACTATCATTTTAGCGGAAATATTTTTACAAACACTTCCATCTATGGTCGAGCTCTTCGGATGCTTTTTAATTTTTTTTGGAATTATAGTTGCAATACAATTTAATCGAACAATTCCTGATGATGACTTAGAAAACATTCAAGGAAACAAATATATTGGACTGATTGCTGGTGTTGGTCTAGCACTGTGTCAGGCTATTGGAATCATTCTTATGAAACCTGCGCTTGAGGTAACAGACCCTATCATTGTGTCTTATGTGAGAGTTTTAATTGCAGCGATATTGATGTTTTTTAGCTTAGGATTTCTGAAAAATAATAATCTTTTAGAAAGGATGAAAGATGTTAAAAAAACTTTTTACAGTATTTTTCTTGGCTTTATGGGAATGGGCGTTGGAATGACTATGTTAATAATTGCTCTTAAAAATGGAGATCCTGGAATTATTTCAACTTTATCAAGCACAATGCCAATAATGATAATTCCGATATTATGGATTGTTACTAAAAATTATGCAGGGCATCTTGCAGTAATAGGCGCTACTCTAACTTGTTTTGGAGCGGGGGTAATTTTTTTAAATTAATCCGAGCCTTTTTCAACATTAACTATTTTTAAATCCTTAGTCTTTTTAATTTGTGTTTGTAATATTTTGTTTAAAGGATCTTTGCCCAAGTATTTTTTAAACTTTTTCTGACTTTGTGTGGCTTTATCTGTATTACCCTCGGTTATTGCAACTAATGTTTCTCTTAAGTGCTCAAGACCTTTTTGCTCATTTGAGGATTTGTAGCGCATATATGCAGCTCGTGGATAAATAAAAAGCTTTGTAAATGCATAAGAAAATAAAATTAAAAGAATAAGAAATGTTATTAAGACAAAAAGGAATTGGACAATGGGAATACTCAGTTGCCAAATTCCTAAAACGAGTGATAGATTGCCAGCGTTGTTAAACAAATAAAAAAGAGCACCGTAACCGCTTATAAAAATTATTAAAATTATTAGTAGCCTTATCATTAAATCATATTCTCAAGAAAAATTTGATTATCGTTGTAGATTTGGGCTAGTTCATAAGAGGATTTAAAAAATATTTTTTGATTGGGATTTAATTTCTCATATTCAATTATTGCCTTTGTATATTGTCGATTGTACATAGCATCAATAAATGATGGTAAGGGTTCTAATGAATTTTTTGTTATTTGAATTTCAAATATATTTTCAATAATTCTTTTAAGCCATTGAAAATTATTTTGTTTCATAAACTCATTTTGTACATATGTATTTTCATTAATCTGTAGTTGCTGTACTGAATATGTATAATCTGGAATAGTAAGGAGTTCTTTAAATTTTTCTTCATTAAAAAATAAATATTGATTTTGAAGTTTTTGAATATTTTTATTTCGAATTTGTTGCTGATCAATATTAATTATAATTTGATTTATGGACAAAATTAATTCATATGCCTCATCATTGGATAAAGTAATTTGTTGTGGCTCTGGCTCAACAATAGTAGTTTGAGGTATTTCTTGAACATTTTTTGCTAATTCTAGTATAAGAGACTCGAGACGATCTACTTTATCTTCAAGTTCTTTGTTGTTTAAGTCATTAACAGAAGTTATCTCTTTTTGAACATTTGGTGATTGAGTTTCTTGATTTAATTTACTGAAATGAGCGTCATCAAATATTAAAAAGTTATTTCGATACAAGTAACTTCCTGCTACAGTAATAATGATTAAAAATATTACTATGAGGAAAAGATTTCGTTGTAGAAAACTTTTTTTACTATCATTTTTTTGATTTTCAGACATTCAATAAGAATCTATATTTTTTTATAATAATGAAAGTTTTAGCAATAGAAAGTTCTTGTGATGATACATCTATAGCCATTGTAAATGATAATAAAAGTGTTGAGTTTCTTGAGACAATTAATCATAGAAAATTTCATAAAGATCTTGGAGGTGTCATACCCGAAATGGCAGCACGACAGCATTTAGAAATTTTAGATATATTAGGTAAATCAATTAAAAAAATTAATTTTTCCAAAATTTCAGCAATAGCTGCAACATTTGGACCTGGGCTCATTGGTGGATTAATTGTGGGATCATCTTTTGCAAAAGGTTTGTCAATATCTAAAAACATTAAACTTATTCCCATTAATCATTTGCAAGCACATTTATTATCGCCCAGACTTGTATCCGAAATTAAATTTCCATATTTATGTCTACTAGTCTCTGGAGGGAATACTGCATTAGTGTTAGTTAAAAATTCAAAAAGTTTTATGACTCTTGGATCAACGATTGATGACTCTGCAGGTGAGTGTTTTGATAAAGTGGCTAAAGGGTTGGGGTTGGGGTACCCTGGTGGGCCAGAATTAGAACACTTAGCATTAGGTGGCAATATTGAGAAGTTTAAACTCCCAATGCCTTTAACTAAGAAAAATAATTGTGATTTTTCTTTTTCAGGTTTAAAGACAGCAGCGCTAAATACCATCAAAAATAATAAAAAAACAAAATTATTTCTGAGAGACTTTTCTGCTTCATTTCAACATACTGTATCTAAAGTATTAGAAATTAAAATATTAAATGGTATTAAAATCTTACAAAAAGAAAATATTAAAATTAATGATTTTTCTATTTGTGGTGGGGTAGCGGCAAATAAATATTTAAATACTGAACTTCAAAAACTTATTTCAACAAAGAAACTTAATTTTCATCAAGTACCTTTATCTTTATGTACCGACAACGCTGCAATGATTGGTTGGAACGCTATCGAATATATGAAAACTAGAAAAACCAAGTTAAATAATTACAATGTTAGACCATCGCCTAATATATTAATACATGAACACTTTTAAAAATTATTGGCTTCTAAAATCAGAGCCTAGTTCTTGGTCATGGGATCAACAAAAAAAGAAAAAAACTGAACACTGGGACGGTGTTAGAAATTACCAGGCAGCAAATAATATGAAAAAGATGAAAAAGGGAGATGAATGTCTGTTTTATCACTCTGTAAAAGAAAAAGCCATTAAGGGAATAGTCAGAGTTACAAAGGAATATTATCCAGATCACACAGATAAAAAAGGAATATTTGGAATGGTTGACGTAACATATGTAAAAGATCTAAATGAAGTTTACTTATCAGAAATAAAAGCAGACTCATTTTTCCAAGATTTTCCACTTGTAAAACAAGCCAGATTAAGTGTGATGCCTGTAACATTGAAGCAATGGAAGAAATTAATTAAAATGAGTGAAAAAAAATGAGAGAATTTAAATTATCTAATCCACTGCTATCAAAAGAACAATATGAAGAGATGTATGCAGAGTCTTTTAGTAATAAAGAACAATTCTGGTCCAAAGTGGCAAAATCTCAACTGACGTGGACTAAAGATTTCACTAAAGTTAAAAACACCAACTACGATGGTGACGTATCTATAAAATGGTTTGAGGATGGTGAATTAAACGTTTGTTATAACTGTGTTGATAGACATGCGGAAACACAACCAAATGAAATAGCAGTTATTTGGGAGGGAGATGATACTAGTAAAAATAAAACTTACACTTATAGAGAACTAAAATTAGAAGTAAGTAAATTTGCAAGTGTATTAAAGAAACTTGGCGTGCAAAAAGGTGATGTTGTAACAATTTATTTAACTATGATTCCTGAAGTTGCATTCGCTATGTTGGCTTGTGCAAGAATAGGTGCAATACATTCAGTAATCTTTGGAGGCTTCGCCCCAGAATCAATTGCAGGACGTATCAAAGATTGTAAATCTCAATATGTAATTACTGCAGATGAAGGTGTTCGAGGTGGAAAAATAATTCCACTTAAAAAATATATTAATACAGCTTTAGAGAGTTGTGATAGTTCTATAAAAACTCTTGTTATTAGATACACAAATACTCAAGACAGATTACATAAAGATAATAATTTTTATTATGATGAACTAGTTAAAGAAGTTGATGATCAATGTGAATGTGTATCAATGAATGCAGAAGATCCTCTTTTCATTTTATATACATCTGGTTCTACAGGTAAGCCAAAAGGAGTTCTTCATACTACTGGAGGATATTTAGTTTATGCTTCATTTACGCATAAATATTCTTTTGACTATCATCCAGGTGATATTTATTGGTGCACCGCTGATGCTGGATGGATTACAGGACACTCTTATTCAGTTTATGGTCCACTCGCAAACGGTGGTAAAACATTGTTGTTCGAAGGCGTTCCTAACTATCCAGATTTTTCTCGTTTCTGGGAGGTTTGCGATAAATATAAAGTTAATATTTTCTACACTGCGCCAACAGTATTGAGATCTTTAATGAAAGAGGGAAGCTCTTACATTGAAAAGTGTGATTTAAGTTCTTTGAGAATTTTAGGAACAGTTGGTGAACCAATTAATCCAGAAGCTTGGAATTGGTATTCGTCGATAGTTGGTAAAGACAAATGTCCTGTTATTGACACTTGGTGGCAAACGGAAACAGGTGGACATTTAATCTCTCCAATACCCGGTATTTCAAAACTTAAGCCCGGAAGTGCAACCCAACCATATTTTGGAATTGAAGCAGCAATAGTTGATGATAATGGAAATATATTAGAGGGAGAATGTGAAGGAAAACTTTGTATGCTAGATAGTTGGCCCGGTCAAATGAGAACAGTTTATGGCGATCACAAGCGTTTTATTGATACTTATTTTAGTCAATTTAAAGGGAAATATTTTACTGGAGACGGCTGTCGTAGAGATAAGGATGGCTTTTATTGGATCACAGGGAGAGTGGATGATTGTATAAATGTATCTGGTCACTTACTTGGAACAGCTGAGATTGAAAGTGCATTTGTTGAACACGAATTAGTTTCTGAAGCGGCAGTAGTAGGCTACCCCCACGATATAAAAGGCCAAGGTATTTATGCTTATGTTACAACAAATACGGGAGTTGAGGTTAACGAGGATTTAAAAAAGGAACTTGTGCAATGGATTAGGACAAAAATAGGTCCAATAGCAACACCTGATAAGTTGCAATTCTCACCAGGGCTTCCAAAAACAAGATCAGGTAAAATAATGAGAAGGATCTTAAGAAAGATAGCATCGAAAGAAGAAGAACAACTCGGCGACACATCAACATTGGCAGACCCTAATGTTGTCCAATCATTAATAGACGGGTCTAAATATATCTAAACCAACTGATATCAAAAACTTATTTATCTCAATTAAAAAAATTGAGCAGGGAAGTAGTATCGATCATGTCGTAAGTCAGTTTCCAAAAGTAAAAAGAAATTTTTTGTTTTTAGTAATACAAGAGTATTACAGAAATTATGAAAATAATAATAAAATTCTTTTAAATTATGTCCATGACAAAACATCAAAAAATATTTTAACACTACTAAAAATATCTTTAACATTATTGTATTTCTCAAATAAACCACAATATGCAATTGTTAATGATGCTGTACAAGAGGGAAAAAATTTGAAAAAAGAAAAGCTAGTAAATGCTGTTCTAAGAAATATTCTTCGAAATAAAAATAAAATTCAATACGGAAAATTTATTTATCCCAATTTTAAAAGAATACTTGATAAAATATTTTCAAGTGACTCAATCAGGAATTATATCTATTCCACTATATTTACAAAGCCTGAGAATTATCAAATTAGTTTAATTGATAATCAAAATGCTATTTATAAGAAAAGGGTATTTATATTAGAAAAAAAAATTATTAAGGAGTGCTTTGTTCAAGATATAGGTAATTTTGAAGTGATCTACACTGTGCGTAAATTTTTTAAGGATAAAACTTTAATTGATTTATGTGCTGCACCAGGTGGCAAAAGTATATTGTTAAATTCATTTGGCTTTAATGTTATTGCTATTGATAATTCTCAAAGTCAGATAAATAAATTTAAAGAAAATCTCGATCGATTAAATATTAAAATAAATATTCAAAAATTAGATTTTTTAAAAGCAAAATTTACTCAGAAATACAATTCAATTTTGTTAGATGCTCCTTGCAGTGCGCTAGGTACATTTAGAAGGAATCCGGATGTAACTCTTAAAATTGACCAATCTAAAATTAAAAAGCACCAAAAAATCCAGATTCAGATGATAGAAAAATCGCTAAAAATAATGAATAAAAATGGTTTTTTAGTTTATATTGTATGTTCATTTCATCCTTTTGAGACAATCGAAGTTATTGATAAAATCATGCAAAAACATAAAGATGTTAAATTACATAAGATTAATTCAGATAAAATGATAAAGAGACAGAGTGGATATTTTATTAACCCGTTAAGCTTTAAAGAGCTTGGAGGATCAGATATCTTTTTTGTTTCTGTCTTGGAAAAAATATAATGAAAACAACAATATCACCATCAATTTTAGGTGGGTCATTTTCAAATATGGAAAAAATAATTTCTGAACTTGATGTATCAAAGGCAGAATACATTCATTTTGATGTTATGGATGGTGATTTTGTTCCTAATTTAACTTTTGGTCCACAGTTCATTTCAGATTTACGCTTGAAAACAAAAAAAATATTCGATGTACACTTAATGACTCATAGAGTTGGTAAATTTTTAGATGATTATATTAAGGCAGGCTCAGATATAATAACCTTCCATTATGAAATTGATGAAAACATAAATAATATTATAGATAGAATTAAACAAAAAAAAATTAAAACAGGGATTGCTATAAAACCAAAAACTTCATGGGAAAAGATTAAGGAATATTTACATTCTGTTGATCAAGTTATAATTATGACAGTAGAGCCTGGTTTTGGGGGTCAGTCATTTTTAACTGACCAAATAGATAAAATTAAAAATATATCTCATTACATCAAGAAAAATAATTTAAATGTTGATATAGAAATTGATGGTGGTGTCAATTATGAGACTGGAAAGCTTTGTGTAAACGCAGGAGCAAATATACTGGTTGCAGGTTCTTTTTTGTTTAAGCAAAGCAGCTTGACTATAGCGACAAATAAACTTAATGATTTTTTTAACTGATGGGAAAAAATAAAAATGCTCTTATATCTGTTTATGATAAAACTGATTTAGATAAAATTGCTGAATATCTGATAAAAAAAAATTATACAATTTACTCAACTGGCGGTTCATCTGAATATTTAAAAAAAATCAGAATCCAACATATTCAAATATCAAAATATACTAAACAAAAAGAAATATTAGAGGGTAGAGTAAAGACACTTCATCCTAAAATATTTGGGGGGATTCTTGCTACTTACTCACAAGATCATCAAAACGATCTTAAAAGAGAGAAAATAATTAATTTCGATTTAATAATTGTTAATCTTTATCCTTTTGAAGAAACCATCAAAAATACTAAAAAAAAAGATGAGATAATTGAAATGATTGATATTGGGGGTCATAGTCTTATAAGAGCAGCCGTTAAAAACTATCAGAAGAGTATTATAATTGTCGATCCTTCCGATTATAAAAATTTTATGAACAATTACCCAAAAAATAGTGAGGCTAAAAAAAAATATGCAATAAAGGCTATAAAAAAAGTTACTAACTACGACTTAGCAATATCAAACTGGTTTCAAGGCATTTCACATGAGGAATATTTCCTTAGATATGGAGAGAATCCCCATCAAAAAGCTATTGCTTTAATTAATAAAAATAATTTTAAACAATTAAGTGGGGAGAAAAGATTAAGTTACAACAATTTATTAGATTTAGATGCAGCAGTTACTATAGCTTATGAACCAAACTCAAAAAAACATATTTGTACAATAGTCAAACATAATATTCCATGTGGTGCATCGATTGAAAGCAACCAAGTTAAGAGTTATAAAAATGCTCTTGCGGGTGATCCTACTAGTGCTTTTGGTGGAGTAGTAGCTTTTAAC
>CACLZM010000010.1 GCA_902611415.1 uncultured Alphaproteobacteria bacterium
GAATTGGAATTGGAATTGATCTTATAATACCCCAGATTGAGTTAGCTGACATATTAGATGTAAATAATGAAAATCGTTTATCACAGTTTTTTACCTCATTTTTCTCAATTATAAGAAAAGCTGCTATAGGAATTGCTGCTGGTATAGCACTAACGGGATATGGTTACTTACAATCAATAAATTTTACAATTCACCCAAATATTCCAAATATTATGATTTTTTATTTTTTTATACCGCTTACCATTAAATTGTTCGTATTAATCTTAGTAATGAGATATAGAAGTAAATTCAATGTCTCAATTAGAGAGTAAAAAACACCTAATTTACATACTAGGCACTGTTGCCTTCTTCTTATTTTCAATTGCAGACACTATTATAAAGTTAATTGGAGATTTATATAAAGACACAGTTATATTTTCCATAGCGAGTTTCTCCGCAATAATCCCAGTGCTCTTTTATTTACTGTACAGAAAGAGCTTAGAAGAAATAAAAACAAGCAATTATAAACTTCATTTTATAAGAGGTATTTTAATGACTTTGACCTATTATTTTGTTGTAAAAGGTATCATTTTATTACCTTTATCTATTGCTTATCCAATAATTTTGTCAGCTCCTGTGTTACTCTCAATTATGGGAATAGTAATTTTAAAGGAGTCGATTTACCTTTCCAAAATAATTTCTTTAATACTAGCTATGATTGCTGTTTTTATGGTCTCAGGTTTTAGTTTAAACGCAGGTTTTAATGCTTTGGGAGTAATATTTCTTATATTAGGTGTAATTTCATTAGCGTGTCTAGACTTTACAGTGCGAGTTTATGGGAAATCTGAAAGAACTATGGCTTTGACTTTTTATAGTATGGGAATTACTGGCATAATTTTCACAGTATTTTCAATCAACCATTACAAAGATATCGCTTTGTACGATTTTTTAATAATGGTAGGTGCAGGGCTTATTGATGGTGTGGCCATGATGATCTTAATCTATTCTCTTAGAAGAATAGAAGCTTCATTTTTTAGCATCACACATTATTCACAGATCATTTTTGGAATAGTAATTAGTATTTTTGTTTTCAATCACTACCCCTCAATTATAGAATTATGCGGAGCTATTTTAATAATAATTTCTGGATATCTTGTTTATTCTAAATTAAAAAAGCTAAATTGATTGCTTTTCCATTGGGTAAATAGAGCAACCTGAAATTTTCCACTCTCCCTTATCTTTAATGAGCGAGTACATTGCTAAATAAGAAACATTATCTTGCGAGACGATTTGTAGTTGATGATATATAGCTCCTTCAAAAAATTTTGATTCCATAAAATAGTAATTTTTAGGGTTATAAACAGGCTCATAATAGTTTTTAACCATACTCATAAAATCTTGAGGATTATTGAACCTCATCTTGATATAAGGTGAGGCATGAAAGAAAGCTCCTTCAGCATCTTTGTTAATGAAGGCCTTTAGTTGACTTTCAATCACTGCTTGCGTTTCACTAAACTCATTTTTATCAATAGTTTCTGCAATAGATATGGTGTTAAAAAGTAAAAGGCATAAACTTGTGTAAATTAATTTTTTAAACTGCATACTATTTATATGCGTAATTAAACAATATAGATGAAAATCATTTTAATTATATTCGCATTATTTTTGAACATATCCTATAGTTACGCAGATCAAAATAGCCCAAAACTTGATGAATTATTCAATCAGCTCTCCGAGGTAAAGGACTCAAAAGAACAAAGTCTAATTATATCAAAAATATGGGGAGAATGGATGAAAATTGAAAATCCAGATGTAAAAATAGTAATGGATAATATTTCAGATTTCTTTGAATCTAAAAACTACCAATCTGCGATATCAGCTTTGACTTTTGCTATTGAGTTAGAGCCAAATTATGCGGAGGCATACAACAAAAGGGCAACTTTTTATTTTATGATGGGAGACTATGAAAACTCTATGAGAGATATTGAAGCTACATTGTATCTTGAACCAAGACATTTTGGTGCATTAGATGGTTTGAGTAGAATTCTTATAAGCTACAAAAATTATGATGGAGCACTTAAGGTTTATCAAGAAATGAAAAAGTTAATGCCAAATGATTTGTCTGTTGATATGAAAATTGAAAATCTTAATCAAATGGTGTCAAAGGAAACTTAAATTAATCAATTTGTAAAGAAAATAGATTAACGAAATAATGAAATTTATTGCCCCTTGCCACCTTCCTCCTCGACAATGTCTCAACCCAAGCGGCTAGGGGACAGGTATAATATTCGAATTTTGGTTGATATGAAACAGATTTCTTATAATTTAAAAAGCCTATCAAATAAGAAAAATATCGTTAAAGATGTTATTTAAAAATTAATTAGTTATAAATTGAGCTGTGAAAAAAAAATTTAATACAAAAGTAATTCATTCTGGGCATGGCCCAGATAAAGAAACGGGAGCTGTTATGCCACCAATACATCTTTCATCAACCTTCAAACAAATGGAACCTGGAAATTTCGAGTATGAATATGCTAGAACCAAAAATCCTTCTAGAGATATATTAGAAAATTTACTGGCACAAATCGAGTCTGGAGATAAAGCTTTTGCATTTGCATCTGGCATGTCAGCAATAAATACAGTTTGTGACCTATTTGGCACAAACTACCATATAGTTTGTTCCGATGATGTATATGGGGGTACTCGTAGGTTATTCGATAAAGTTAAATCAAACATTGACGTAACTTACATCGACTTTGATAAAAATATAAACTGGAATGATGAAATAAAAGAAAACACAAAATTTATATGGATTGAAACACCTTCAAATCCTTTAATGAAAATTATTGATATTAAAAACACTGTTAATATTGCAAGTGAGTTTAAATTACCTGTGATTTGTGACAACACATTTGCCTCTCCATTTAATCAGAGACCACTTGAATTAGGTGCAGATATGGTAGTGAGTTCTTCAACAAAATATTTAGGAGGCCACTCAGATATTGTTGGCGGGTCTATTGTTATTAAAGAGAATAAGAAGTACGCTGAAAAAATTTCTTTTATTCAAAATGCAGTTGGGGCTGTCCCCTCTCCCTTTGATTGTTATTTATTAACAAGAAGCATTAAAACACTCTCTGTAAGAATGAAGCAACATAATGAAAATGCTATTGCTGTGTCTAATTATTTATCCAATCATCCTAAGATAGAAAAAGTTTTTTTTCCGGGTACTGATAAAAGGCACAAGGAAATTGCAGAAAAACAAATGGATGGTTTTGGTGGAATGATGTCTTTTGTAATTGACTCAGATATTAATGGTGTAAAAACTTTTCTAAAAAATTTAAATTTATTTACACTCGCGGAAAGCCTAGGAGGAGTCGAAAGTTTGATCGAGCATCCAGCCATCATGACCCATGCTTCTATAGATCCAATAATTAGAGAAAAATTAGGCATATCAGAAACATTGCTAAGAATATCTGTGGGTATTGAAGATGTAGATGATTTGATCTCAGATTTAGACCAAGCCCTATCAAAGATTTAAAATGAGAGACATAGTTGATTTTATTGGCAATACGCCACTTATTAAACTCAAATATCCATCTGAAATTACGGGATGTAATATTTATGGTAAAGCAGAATTTATGAATCCAGCTGGTTCTATTAAAGATAGAACGGCATTGGGTATAATCCTTGATGCTGAAGAGAATAATTTAATTGAACCAGGCGGCACTGTCGTTGAGGGTACCTTTGGAAACACAGGTATTGCTTTAACAATGATTAACAATGCTAGAGGATACAAAACTATAATTGTAATGCCTGACGGTGCATCAGAGGAGAAGCAAAGCATTTTAAGGAATATGGGGGCAAAGCTTAAAGTTGTGCCAACTAAACCTTATTCTGATCCGGGTAATTATCAGCATGTATCAAAGAGGTTAGTTGAAGATCTACAATCAAAAGGAGAGACTTCAGTTATGTGGGCAAACCAATTTGACAACACAGCAAATTACAAATTTCACGCAAAAACCACAGCTAAAGAAATATTCAATCAGCTTGAAGGAAAAGTAGATGGTTTTACTTGTGCAATTGGGTCGGGTGGAACATTAGCAGGTACATCTATTGGACTCAAAGAATTAAATTCAAATATAAAAATAGCTTGTACAGATCCACAAGGTGCTCAAATGTATAATTATTTTAAATATTCTAAATTGGAAGTTAAAGGCGATCCATCAGAAACTGAGGGAATAGGTCAGTATAGAGTGACAAAAAATGTTGAACCTTCCCTTATTGATTTCTCATATCATATTAGTGATTATGAAGCGTTTGAACTTTTATATAAAATGGTCAAAACAGAAGGCTTATTTCTTGGCTCTAGTTCTGGAGTAAACGTAGCAGGGGCTATCGAAATGGCTAAAGAAATGGGACCAGGTAAAAACATTGTTACAATTCTGTGTGATGATGCTAGCAAGTATTTTAGTAAATTATATAACAAAGAATATCTGATATCAAAAAAACTTCCCGTACCCGAGTGGATTTAAAATATTAATCACTATCAAAAGTCATTCTTTTTAAAGTTCTATCTTTAAATACAAAATGGTGCATAAGTGCGGCTCCTGAATGTATAAAAAATAAAACTAATAAAACATTACTAGAATATTCATGGAAACTTTTGAACAAATACCTTAAATCACTGTTGTGATCTAATAAATTTATTAATTCAAAATTTAAAAACATTACCGTGTCACCTTGCAAATTTGTAAGGATGTATCCAGATATTGGTTGTAAAAAAAATATTGAGTAAAATAAAAAATAGTTAGTTTTCGCAACGTAAATTAATATTTTATTTTTTAAGATTGGCTTGGGCCTAATATTGATAAATTTCCAACTTAATCTAAAAATGGCTAGGACAAGAATTGAAAGGCCTAGTGTGTTGTGTATCATCAATATCTCATAGTAATACTCGAAATTATTCTCTAAATTTTTGCCTAGTAAGTATGTTGCAATTATAAGAGCAGCCATGATCCAATGAAATAACTTGCTAATTAAACCGTAATTATCTGCGCTGTTTGCTAACTTCATTATCTTCAATTATGTATGTTAATATTGTTGATTATAAATGAAATTAAAAAATTTATTTTTATCGTTATTTTTATTTTTTTCCATAAGCGTTTATTCTAAAGATTTTATAATCATTCAGTCTACAACAAGCATTGCTAATACGGGTTTGCTTGATCTCTTAGCATCAGAATTTAAAAATAAAACTGGAATAAGTATAAGACCTATTGCAGTTGGAACCGGCAATGCTATTGCAAACGCAAAAAGGGGCGATGGAGATTTATTATTTGTTCATTCAAAAAAAGATGAATTAGAATTTATAGATGAGGGCTACGGTGTTCAAAGATATGAGGTTATGTACAATAAGTTTATTTTAGTTGGTCCAAAATCTGACCCACTGAAAATATCACAAGAGGAAGATATTTTATCTGCATTAAAAAAAATATATAACTCAGAATACAAATTTATATCAAGAGATGATAATTCTGGAACTCATAAAAAAGAACAAGAATTATGGAGTTTGGCAAATATCAAAAAATTTGATTCTGATAAATATATAAAAACTGGGACAAGCATGGCCAATACATTAAATATTGCCTCTGAAATTGATGCCTATACGATAAGTGACAAAGGCACCTGGCTATCTTTTAAAAATAAAAATAATTTAAAAATTCTGTTTGAGGGCGGTGATGAATTACATAATCCCTATGGAATTATTGCAGTCAATCCTGAAAAATTTCCTCATGTTGAGTATAATAAATCTCAGAAGTTCATCGAATGGTTGATTGCAGGTGAGGGCAAAGATGTTATTAATAGGTTTACATATAACGGTGAAAAGTTGTTTCATACTTATTAATATTACTTAAATGCTAACTTTTGAAAAAATACAATCTGCAGTTTTTATTACAATTTATGTAAGTATTTTTTCAACATTAATTGCATTTTTTTTATCAATGATTTTTGGCTATTTAATTGCTATTTATCAATTCCAATTAAAAAAACCAATTGTAATTTTTTTAAGCTCTCTTACCTCTATTCCTCCCGTATGCGCAGGGCTACTAGTCTATATACTCATAAGTAGATCTGGCCCCTTAGGTTGGACGGAAATTTTATACTCACCTATAGCAATGATCATTGCCCAGATCGTAATTATCTTCCCAATTATGATTACTTTAATAATTAAAAACATTGAAGAGGATTACCCAATTTATAGAGATGAATTAATGTCTTATGGAGCGTCCAAAAAAGATATAATTTTCATACTTTTTTCAAATAAAACAAATATCTACGTAACAGTTCTTTTATTAGGTTTTGGCCGAGCTATTAGTGAGTACGGTGCGGCTGCAATAGTAGGAGGTTCAATTGATCACTTCACAAGAAACATGACAGCTACAATTGCATTAGAAACATCTAAAGGCAATGTTTCACTAGGTATTATTTTAGGAGTTATTCTGATCTCTCTGACACTTTTAATTTCAATATCTCTTAACTTTTTAAATAAAAAATGATTAAAATTAATAATATCTCATATGCAATTAATGGAAAAAATATACTTTCAAATATCAATCTAAATATTAGAAGGAACAAAATTACAGTAATCACTGGAAAAAATGGTTCTGGTAAAAGTTCCTTAATAAAAATTATAAATAAAATTATTTTTCCTAGTAAAGGATCAATTAAATCTGACTACTCTGAACCTATTCCGATGCTTTTTCAAAAACCTATTTCTTTAAATAAAAGTCTAGAGGATAATTTTTTATTATTAAGCAATATTAAGAATTCCAAGGTAAATAAGTCTTATTTTAATCTTTTCAATTTAAATAAATTAAAAAAACGTAAGTTTCAAAATTTATCGGAAGGGGAAAAGCAGAAAGTGTTTATATCTAGATTTATGAGTTTCGAACAAGATTTAATTATACTTGACGAACCTAATCAAAATCTAGACCTTGAGAGTGAAAAATCTTTTTTTTCATCTTTGTCTAAAATGAAAAATAAAACTATCGTATTAACGTTACATAATTTAACCTATATAAAAGATTTTGCAGATTATTTAGTAATTTTGGACTCAGGAAAGATAATATTTAATGACACAATTAAAAAATTTACAAAAAAATAAGTCTATAATTTTTTATGTTACGTTAATAAGTTATGTTTAAATTAATTTTAATTTTTTTTCTTCTTGCACAGTCATTACTCTATGCAGACCCAATATCTGATAGACAAGAATTAATGAGAGATTATAACAAACTCATGAGGGCAGCAAATAACTTGATCAGAGAAAATGAAATAAATGATGACCTAGCATCAATTTATGAAGAAATCGAAGAGATTATGAGAGTATATCCGACTTTATTTCCAGATGACTCTTTTGGTGGTAAGTCAAAAGCTAGTACTGACATAATTGACAATAGGGAATTATTTAATCAAATTGCAAAAGAGACCGAGAACAGTGCAGCGCTTGCCAAACTTTCTGCTCAAGAAGGAGAATTTGAAAATGTTATGCAATTCCACCAAAATCTTTTTGGAAGCTGTAAGAGTTGCCATTCTCGCTTTAAAAATTAATAAAAATGAATTTACTAAAAATTTTTTTATTTTTTTTTCTGTTAACTAATTTATTATTTGCTCAGAGTAATATAATGAAATACACACCTATAGATACCGAAGAGTCGTTTAAAAGAATTCAAGAGGGTGCAATTGTGATCGATGTTAGATATCCAAAAGAACATAATATAATTCGAATTGAGAACTCACACAATATTCCTTTTAAAGAAATAACTGTTGAAAAAATCAACTCCATAAACCCCGATAATAAGGATATTATTATTCACTGTACCGCAGGTATTACCTCTAAAAAAGTTGCAGACAATCTAGTTTCTGAAGGTTATCAGGGTACTATTTATGAAATGGACAAAGGTTTAATTGATTGGATTAATTTAGGTTTTAAAACCGAGCAAGGTATATAGTTCATAATTCTAAAACCTCTAAGAAAAATAGTTTGTGCTGAACATATAGTAAATCATATATCCGATAAGTCCTACAACTAGTAAGACAAGAGGTATTACTGATATTGTAAAAGCCTCCCTAAATTTCTTATTAAATATTAATAAACTAGCTAGTAATAAAATAAGAAGAATAAGTGCAAGTCTAATCATAAGTTAATTTTAGCATAAAATTTAATAATTTTGCTATTCCATATCTGCTAATTTATGTATAACAAGTCTTAATCATGTCTAGAACAAAAATAGCTATCGCAGGGGCATTAGGAAGAATGGGAAATAATCTCATAAAATCCGCTCTATCGAATAATAACGTTGAACTCGTTGGAGTATTTGATGTTAAAGATATTGACCCTAGCTTTATTAATAAAAATCAAATTCAAGAAAATGTTTTTACCACTAGGGAAGAATCATTTGAAAAAGCAGATATAGTTATAGATTTTACAACACCCAAGGCCTTATTTAATTTCACCGAAGCTGCCGTTTCTAATAATACTGGTTTAGTTATTGGAACGACCGGACTAGATGAGGGTCATTTTAACCTTTTAAAGCAAACAAGTAATTCAACAAAAGTATTTTACGCACCAAATATGAGTTATGGAGTTAATACATTTTTTGAAATAGCAAGAAAAGCCGCAAAACACTTAAAAGATTTCGACATAGAAATAATTGAAACACATCACCGACACAAAAAGGATGCACCTAGTGGAACAGCTTTAAAGCTTGGAGAAGAGATTGTAGCAGAGCTTGGGCTATCTAAATCAAATTTTAATTTTAAACGTCAGTATCAAGAAGGCCAAAGAAAAGAAAATGAAATTGGTTTCTCGTCTATTAGAGGTGGAAATATTCCAGGTGAACATACGGTCATATTTCACGGTGACAATGAGTCTGTAGAATTAACACACAAGGCCCACAACAGAAAAATTTTTTCTGATGGTGCTATTCAAGCAGCAGCATGGTTATCATCAAAGGGAAAAGGCTTTTACACCTTCAAAGATATGATTAGCTAGACGAGGAGCTGTACTTCTCAATAATTCTTTTTAATTTTTTCCTTCTATCCTCACTCAAAAAACTAGCGAAGAATTTTTTCTTTCCAGCATAATTTACGCTTAATGAATTTTTTTCATTCTTTATCTTCAACCAATTTAAATTATAACTGTTTTGTTCAATAACCTCATCTCCATCAAGCCGCTCTAATTGCATAGATTTTGATTCTAATGAAATTTTTTCTGTTTTTTTTAAATTCTTTACAAATAAATAAGTACATACGACCAAAATAGAAAATTCAACAATACCAAATATGATTATCGGCCAAGCACCGACTAATAAAAATCTTCCACCAATAAAAATGATCAAGAAACCTGTAACGAATAAAAAAAATAGAATTTGAAGATTTGTCAGACTCCTATTTGGTTTGATATGAAGCTTTCTTGTCATTTCTATAAGTTTATAAAATTATATTTATATTTATAATAGATTTAATAGCACACCAATAATAATATGAAAAAACAAGAAAGAGCAAACGTCGTATTGGATAATCTAAACAAATTTTATCCAAATATCCCAATACCTCTTAAACATAAAAATGTATATGAGCTTTTAATAGCAGTCTTATTAAGTGCTCAATGCACAGACGAACGTGTGAATAAGATTACACCTTTACTATTTAAAACGGCAAATAATCCCCATGATATGGCAAAGGTGCCTGTAAATAAAATTTATAAAATCATTAAACCATGTGGACTTGCACCTAAAAAATCAAAAGCTATTTCTAAACTCTCAAAAATATTAATTAAAAAATTTAATGGTAGGGTCCCAGAGACTTTTGAAGATTTAGAAAACTTACCTGGAGTTGGTCATAAAACAGCGAGTGTAGTAATGTCCCAAGGTTTTGGTCACCCTGCATTCCCTGTAGATACACATATTCATCGTCTAGCACAAAGGTGGGGTCTGACAAATGGTAAAAATGTAGTCCAAACTGAATTAGATATTAAAAAATTATTTCCTGAGGCAACTTGGAACAGACTTCATTTACAAATGATTTTTTATGGAAGAGAATATTGTAAAGCTAGAAGCTGCTTTGGTGTTGAATGCAAAATTTGCACAGATTGTTATCCAAACAGAACAAAGGCTATAAAAGTAAAAAAACCCTAATTTTCTATAGATTGTCTATGAAAAAAAACAGAATAATGTATAAAAATAAACTTATCTACCATTATGAAACAAATTAAGAAAATATTAATTGCTAACAGAAGTGAAATTGCAATTAGAATATCTCGTGCAGCAACTGAATTGGGCTTTAGGACTGTATCCATTTACTCGTACGAGGATCGTTTTGCATTGCACCGCTTCAAAACAGACGAAAGCTATCTTGTTGGATCAGGATTAGGTCCTATTCAGGCTTACCTAGATTACAAAGGTATCGTACAAATTGCTGTTAATTCAGGTTGTGATGCCATCCATCCAGGTTACGGCTTCTTATCTGAAAACCCAGAATTTGCTGATGAATGTGCAAAACATAATATTATTTTTGTTGGACCCTCTCCAAAGATTATGCGATCACTTGGAAATAAAGTAGAAGCTAAAAAAACCGCAGGTAAAGCTAAAGTACCAACCATACCTTCCACAGGACCCTTACCAAAAGACTTAAAAAAATGTAAAGATCTTGCAAAAAAAATTGGTTATCCAATTATGCTCAAAGCATCCTGGGGTGGCGGCGGTCGTGGAATGCGAGTGATCAGAAAAGAAACAGAATTAGAAAATCAAATCAACACCGCTAGGAGAGAAGCTAAAAGTGCTTTTGGAAAAGACGATGTATTTTTTGAAAAGTTAATCGAAAAAGCTTTTCATGTTGAAGTTCAGATAATTGGCGATACGCATGGAAATATAGTTCACCTTTTTGAAAGAGATTGTTCTCTTCAAAGACGACATCAAAAGGTAGTAGAAAGAGCTCCTGCTGCTTACCTATCTGACAAAGAGAGAAATGAGATTTGTAATGCAGGTGTTAGAATAGGAAAACAAGTTAATTATTCATGTGCGGGAACCGTAGAGTTTTTAATGGATGCTAAATCTAGAGATTTCTTCTTCATTGAAGTTAATCCAAGAGTTCAAGTTGAACACACTGTAACAGAAGAAATTACTGGTATTGATATAGTAAAAGCTCAGTTTCTCCTAGCAGCTGGTGCTAAAATTGGAGATGATATATGTGGTGTGCCAACTCAAAAAGACATTCATATGAAAGGACATGCTATCCAATCAAGGGTTACAACAGAAGATGCCGCTAATGATTTTGCTCCAGATTACGGTAAAATTAATGTTTATAGATCTGCAAGTGGCTTGGGAATAAGACTAGATGCTGGAACTGCATCTACTGGTACGGTTATTACTCCTTATTATGACTCTCTTTTAGTTAAAGTAACTGCAAAAGGCCAAACCCCTATTGAAGCAAAGAGACGAATGAATAGAGCATTGAGTGAATTTCGCGTCAGAGGTGTAAAAACAAATATACCTTTTTTATTGAAGTTAATTAACCACAAAGGTTTCGATATTTTCAAATACCATACAAAATTTAT
The DNA here is from genome assembly GCA_902611415.1 of uncultured Alphaproteobacteria bacterium. Lineage (GTDB taxonomy): Bacteria > Pseudomonadota > Alphaproteobacteria > HIMB59 > HIMB59 > HIMB59. Next base: position 11,597 of record CACLZM010000010.1, read on the forward strand.
AGATAGTGAAAAAAGTTTATTTCAATTCTCTGGTCGAAAAGATAGGGCAACCAAAACATTAAACTTCTTAGCTGAAGTTATTGTCAACGGTAACCCAGAAGTCGCTAATAGACCAAAATTAAGAGAGACAACACCAGCAAAACTCTCAGACTATGGAATATCTAGATCAAAAAAAGCTCAAGAGACTGTCAATAAAACATATAAACAAATTTTAGATACTAACGGTCCATCTGCCGTTGCTGAGACTGTGTTAAAAGAAAAACAATTATTGATTACAGATACTACCTTTAGAGACGCTCATCAATCTTTGATTGCAACTCGAATGAGAACACAAGATATGTTAGGCATAACTGACCTATATGAAGAAAGACTTAAAAACTTATTCTCAGTTGAGTGTTGGGGTGGTGCAACTTTTGATGTTGCATTAAGATTTTTAAAAGAGGACCCATGGGAGCGTCTAGAAAAGTTACGTGAACAAATGCCCTCAGCCTTATTACAAATGTTATTCAGAGGATCAAATGCTCTTGGATATACAAACTATCCTGATAATGTTTTAAGAAGGTTTATACAACTTTCCGCTCAGTCTGGGATTGACGTTTTTAGAATATTTGATGCACTAAACTGGATTGAGAATATGAGAGTCTCTATTGACGAAGTATTAAAATCTGGAAAAATCTGTGAAGCTTCTATTTGTTACTCAGGTGATTTATCATCTCCAGCAGAGAAAAAATATACACTTGATTATTACTTAAAAATGGCTCAAAAGCTTGAGAAAATGGGAGTTCACTTTCTTGCAATTAAAGATATGGCAGGTTTGTGTAAACCCAAGGCAGCAAAAATTTTATTCAAAGAATTAAAAAAAAGCATAAAAATTCCAATCCATTTCCATACTCACGATACAAGTGGAAATGGTGTTGCAACATTGCTAAATGCCTCGGAAGCAGGGGTAGATATTGTTGATGTAGCAATTGACTCTTGGTCTGGCTTCACATCGCAACCTAGTTTTGGTGCAGTTTTAGAGTCTCTTGATGGCAATAAAAGAGATCCAAAAATTTCTTCTGCTGTTGTCAGGACAGCTGCAAATTATTGGGAAGGTGTTAGAAAACAATACCAACCTTTCGAAAGTAAAACTCGCACTAGTATGTCAGAGGTATATTTACATCAGATGCCAGGTGGCCAGTACACTAATTTAAGAGAGCAAGCAAGGTCAATGGGTATTACAGACGAGAGATGGCCAGAACTTGCATCAATGTATGCCGAAGTGAACAAAATATTTGGCGATGTAATTAAAGTTACACCTATATCTAAGGTTGTTGGTGATATGGCAATTTATATGTTGGCAAATAATATTCAAATTCAAGATGTTTTAGACCCTAAAAAGGATGTTGGCTTTCCAGCATCAGTCATCGAATTCTTTAGTGGCCGATTAGGTCAACCATATAAAGGTTTTCCAAAAGCACTCCAAAAGAAAATTTTAAAAGGAAAAAAACCAATTAATTATAGATTTGGATCAAAGTTACCTTCATTAAAAATTAAAAATAGAACGAAGGAATTGGAAAAGAAGTATAGTGAGACTATTTCAGAGAAAGATACAATTTCACAAATATTTTTTCCTGAGGTTTTTGATGAGTATATAAAACACAAAAAGAAATTTGGTAATACTAGTGTTATTCCAACATCAAACTATTTCTTTGGGATGAATACAGGGGAAGAGATATATGTTTCTATAGAACCTGGTAAAACACTTATAATAAGATATTTCACCTTAAGTGAGCCAAACGAAAAAGGTTACAGGACAGTATATTTTGAATTGAATGGTCAGGCCAGATCAGTTGACATTAAAGATAATTCCATTGCAGTTGACGATTTAGCTAAAGAAATTGCTGATCCCAGCAACAAAGATCATGTTGCAGCTCCAATACCTGGTTTACTTGTAGACGTTACCGTTACTGAGGGAATAAAAGTGCCAAAGGGTGCTAAATTATGCACTATTGAAGCCATGAAAATGGAAACGGTTATTTACGCAGACCAACCTGGAATAGTTGAGAGACTATGCGTAAAAGCTGGTGAAAATATTGAGGCTCAGCAACTTTTATTAATTATAAAATAATTTTTCTCTTAATAATATGATAACAATTTACCGTGGTTAAAAAGATTATAACTGCCAAACACAGAGGTTTTTGTGCTGGAGTTGAGAGAGCCGTTGAAATGGTCGAAAAAAGCCTTTTGAAATATGGAGCTCCAGTTTATGTCCGTCATGAGATTGTACATAATAAATTTGTTGTCAATAATTTGAGAGAAAAAGGCGTTGTATTCGTAGACTCGCTAGAAGAAATTCCTAAAAATACAAAACAACCAGTAATCTTTTCTGCGCACGGTGTTGCACAAAGAGTAATTAACAAAGCCAAAGATTATAATCTATTATTTTATGATGCCATCTGCCCATTAGTCAGTAAGATTCATAAAGAAATAATTCAATTAGAAAAAAACAAATATAAGATAATTATGATCGGCCATGAACATCACCCTGAAGTTGACGGGACAGCTGGACAACTAAAGGATATTAGCAATTTAACTTTAGTTCAAAATATTGAAGATGTTGAGAAATTATATTTCCCATCAAATCAAAAACTTGCCTACATTACACAAACAACCTTATCGGTTTTTGATACACAAAGTATTGTTGATGCTTTAGAAAAAAAATTTCCTTCAATTCTAGCTCCTAAAAAATCCGATATTTGCTATGCAACTTCAAATAGACAATTATCTGTACAAGAAATGTCTAAAAATGTTGATGCTTTTTATGTGATTGGTGCCCACAATAGTTCTAATTCAATAAGGTTAGTCGAAACTGCTAAAAGATTTGGTTGTAAACATAGTGAACTAGTTGAAAATATAAATGACTTTGATTATTCAAATTTATCAGAATTTAATACAATAGGCTTGACAGCTAGTGCATCTGCTCCTGAAGAGCAATTAAATTTATTCATTGATCAGATAAAAAAAGTTTATGCAATCGAAGTTTTAAATTTTAAAGAGGACGAAAATATCACCTTTAAAATACCTAATTTTCTCAATTAAATTTTCTTCTATAAAAGATATCTACTAAAGTCATATGGGGAAGAGTTAATGCCGCTAATCCAATAAACAATGTCTTGATAAAAGACTCATCAAAAGAAAAACTCTTATGAAGATAGATAATTGCTAAGCTGCCGCCGACCCATGTTAAGACAGTAAAAGAGATGGTAGTTATAGTTATAAATTTGTTATTTGATAGATATTTTGATGTATCTTTTAATATTGATTTAACATGCTTAAAAGTATGAATGAAACAAAAATAGATGGAAAATGCTACGAGCGGTTCTGTTAAAAATATTACCAATAAAATAATAGACATTTCTAAAATCCCCCATCTTAATCTTGTAAATTTAATTGCCAAATATGCATATCTAATCAAAAGAAAAAAGTAACAAATGTAAACGATATATAGATATTCTTGAAATTGATTAAAAGATTGATTTGATAAAAAAGTAAATATCTTAAATGTTTCGTTAGTGTGAAAAAAAATAATCCCAAATACAATATTTAAACCATGCGTTAAAGAAACAGACCATTTAAATTTCTTCAAGCCTAGATAGGACCAGTCACATAATCCAAAATGAACGATACTCATTAAAATGAATAAAATTAAAGCAATTACGGAAAAGTAAATCCAAAATATAATCACTGCGGCAGAAATAATTAAATATAAGAATACAAATAAAAAAAAATCTTTTCTTGTCTTATACCCTAACAGTGCAGCTACAGCTCCGTCAAATGATCCATGCGGCACACCTATGAATGAAACCATGCAAAGAGCAAGTAAAGATATAAAGCTTAATTCGTACATTTAATTACAAATGGTGCTTAGGGCACTTTTTATGAATTTAATTTTTGGCATTGACATAATAACCTTTAATTTTGTCGGAAAATCAGCTACACCCATCATAAATGATGCAAATTCATTGCCATTTAAAGAGTAAGCCATATTAATAAAAACCTTCTCTGTTCCACTATTATTTTTCAGATAATTCACAAATACCTTATCCATCCATTTATCAAAATATGAGTGATGAGCTTTATTAATATTTTCAAAATTTAACATTATGTTTTTTAGAAAAAAGGAAAAAGCATACCCTGTTGATATTTTGGTGGCACCACCTCTTGAACCGATATTAATATAATTTTCACTTGATTTGTTTTCAATATCATACATTGGTAACGCCCCTTTTTCTTCATCAACTATTTTATATTCAGATAAATTTAATTTTGTCTCAATGTATTCTAATATCTGTTTTTGATACCAAGCATCCTCTTGGATTTCTGAAGAAAAAACTGTTGACTCAACTAACATTCTATTTTCATCTATTGGTAAACAATACATAAAATGTAATCCCATTTTTTGTTCAACGCGAAAATCCATTAAAGTTACACTATTACTATTTATCATTTGTTTAGTTTCTATTAGGTATCCAAAAAAATGCTGTTTTACTTTTTCATTTTCTAATTTCGGTGTACGAGAATCATAAATTTTCTTAGCAAAAATTTCCTCACCATTCTCTAGCTTGATTTCATAGTATTTTTTTAAATTCTTAATACTTTGAACATTGAACTCTTTAATTAATAAGTTTTCTAAACCTTTTAAGCAATAATTTTTCCAATCTTGGTATCTTATAGTGCAATAAGGTAAATCCTTAGATTCGTGTTTTATATGATTATTTGTTATGTAAAAGTTCCAGCAAAACCATTTTTTTTGTGCAAGACTATCAAAATCTTTCATCCAATCTGTCAGCCAAAATGCAAAAAAATTATTTCTTTTGCTATTATAATTTTTATCAATGCCAATTAAACTAATACTTGTTCCCTTATACTTTAATTTTGCAGTAGCAAGAGCACTGGCACCCATGCCTAAAAATGCTACATCATATATTTTCATTTTTAAAAGAGCCCCTAATTGGTTTGTAGGATTTAAAAATAATTTTTAAAAATAAAAATTCAGGTATAGAAATTATTGTAATCCATAATTTTTCTAATTTGTTTAAATAAATTCTCTCAAGCTTGTAAACATAACCACCATTTTTAATCTTTTCCCCAATCCCTTTGTAAATTTTTGCTGCAAAAAATATTGCTAGTCTGGTTCTAAGAGGAATAAATTTCATACCAGAAAAACCGTTCGCATAGAATTTATCAGAGAGTTCTATTAAATTTTTAATAGACAATTCAATTAATCTTTTTTTTTGATCATCTAATTTATTATCTATCAGGTCGCTTACTGAGACTTGTCCTAACCATTCTTTTGGTAGATATAACCTATTCATTTTTGCGTCCTCGTAAACATCTCTTGCAATATTTGTTAGTTGCATAGCAATTCCTAAATCAATAGCATGCTTTCTTGCTTCAGCATCTTTGGTATTAATTATTGGCAACATCATCAAACCCACTGTTCCAGCAACCTTGTATGAGTAATCTATTAATTCTTTTTCATCTGTAACTCTAACGTTCTGCTGATCGCTGATCAAACCATCTATTAGATCCTTTAAAATACCAAGGTTAATATTATTTTTTTTAAAAAAGATATTTATCTCAGAGCTTTCATTTTCTTTTATTTGATTAAATATATTTTTTATTTGAGAAGAGGTATCTAACTTCGTATTATCTGCCACATCATCTAGATATCGACATATGCTATAGAGCCTTGAAGCTGAAATTCTATTTTTTTTAGGTAAAAAAAAACTTGCCCAATAAAAACTTTTACCTTCCGATTTAATGCTATAGGTATTTGTTTTAAAGGATGTCACCTTAATGACTAACTTTGAAATCCCTAATTATAAGCTTCTCTATTACCTTTGCAGAGCACAATACGCCAGGTATTCCGGCACCTGGATGTGATCCGGCAGCTGAAAAATATAAATTTGGTATTTTTTTATCTTTGTTGTGATAGCGAAACCATGCCGATTGAGAAAAAATTGGTGCCACGGAAAATCCAGCTCCGTATTTTGATCTATAATCATTTTTAAAATCCTCAGGAGTCATCCAGAATTCTGCCTCAATGTTTTCTTTTAGTCCTGGCATAATAGTTTTATCCAGTGCTTCAACTATTCTATCCTTAAGTTTCTGACCCTCTAAATTCCATTGAACATTTCCTTGAAGATTAGGAACAGGGCATAACACATAAAAACTATCACATCCTTCTGGTGCAAAAGTATCATCTGTGGCTGTTGGACGATGAAGATAAAGTGAAAAATCCTCAGTCAAAATCTTTTTCTCAAAAATATCGTGAAGGAGCTCTTTATATCTTTCAGACATCCAAATAGTGTGGTGAGCGACATCAGAGAATTTTTTCTTCGATCCAAAAAAAAGAACATAAAGGCCCATAGAGTAATGTGTAAATCTCTTAGGTTTGAGAAGGCTATCTCTGGAGTATTCTGACGGTAACATTTCACTATAAACTGTAGGGGGATCTGCATTACAAATCACAAGATCCGCAGGTATTTTTTTTCCGTTATTAAGCACCACGTTTTCTGCTTTACCATTTATAATGGAAATTTGCTCTACATCGGTTTCTTTATTTATAGTAATACCCTGTCTTAACATTAAATTTTCTAACTCTCTCACAATTTTACCTGTGCCTCCCATGCAAAAGTACACCCCCCACTTTCTTTCAAGATAGTGTATTAATGCGTATATAGATGTTGTAGTGAATGGATTGCCCCCAACTAATAAAGGATGTATCGAAAATGCCTTTCGCAGATACTTATTTTTCAATTTGCTATTTACCAATTGACTGACTGTTAAATAACTTTTGAGTTTTATTAATGACGGTATTTGCTTTGCCATTTCCCAAAAGGAAATAAATGGCTTATCCGATAACTTTTCGAAACCTATCTCAAAAATATCTTTTGAAGTTTTTAATAATTTGTCATAACCATCAACATCATTTTCATCAAATTTTCTTATTTCATTATTTGTATCTTCGATAGATGGTCGATAATCAAAAGTTTTTCCATTGTGAAAGTAAAATCTGTACCAAGGGTCTAAGGATTTAAAATTTAAGTAATCTTTTAAGTTTTCACCAAATAATTCAAAAAGTTCTTCAAATAAAAAGGGTGCTGTTATAACAGTTGGTCCAGCATCATGTTTATAACCATCTTTTTCGAAAACTCTTGCTCTTCCGCCAAGCATGTTAAGTCTTTCAAGCAGCGTGACATCAAAACCAAGTTTTCTGCACCTTAAGGCAGCAGCTAGTCCTCCAAAACCCCCACCAATAACTACAACTCTCTTACCCAAGATAGTTAAAGTATATGAAATTTAGACAAAAAAAAACCAGGCAAGTTAGCCTTGCCTGGTTTAAATAGGTTATAAAGCTTTATTAAGCTTTTTTGCCTGAAGATGCTACAGCAGCAGCCCAAATAACTGCGACAAAAGCAATCTTATTCACAACGTCAGCAACGTTATAGATAACGTTTAGAGTTACAGCATCAGCTCCTCCAGTTAAGTAACCGAAGAAATATCCTAATGGATAAATTGCCCAACCAACTGTAACGATCCATCTCATTGTGTTGAAAGCTGTTTGAACAGCTGCAGGACATTTGTCAGCAGCAGCTTTACCAGCTTCACCAGCAAAAATTTCATATAAAATGTATGCCCAACCAGCTAGACCTACAATGAATCCTGCCCATGCGTTAATGAAGCCAGCTTCACCAGCATAACCAGCAACAAGCATCACTAAAGTACCGATTAACAGTCTCCAGAAAATACCAGCTGACACTGCAGCAACTGCAGCAAGGATAATGTAGAATTCAATCATCTGTAATGGAACAGTGATTAACCAGTCAACATATCTATAAACAGTAGGTGTATCACCTGTTGTTACCCATACTTCTCTCATATAGAAGTAGTGTACTGCGGCAACTAGACAAACAAGACCACCAAGTGCAAGAGATGTCTTCCACTTACCTGATACGTTGTTAGTTTCTAGGAAAAAGAATGCAGTAGCGGCAACCATACACATTGAGATAACCCAAAAAGATATCCCAACAAAGTCGTCTGGCGCTAAGCCGACGCTTGCAGAAGCTATTCCTGGCAGTGCTACTAGAGCAGCTGTTGGGATAGCCATAGATTTTAAAAACTTAATCATTGAGTACTCCTTTTCTTAAGTTCTAAAACTTATAACAGAATCCTAAATCTAAGGATTTGTTAATTTCAGGGGATTATAGGTATAAATTGCAAAAAAAAAATACCTAATATGACTTTTATTAATATATTTTGGGAGTATAGTGGGTAAAAAAATGGCTATTTTTCAAGATAGTGTACTGTTTAATGGGTTTTTATTCTTTTTATCCACACTATTGCTATGGATAATACTGAAATTCAATAAAAGCTACATAAATAACAAAAAAACTAAGAAAATCATTAATTTCTTTGTTTACCTTGTGTTTATAGGTGTAATTATATTCATTTTCGATAATCACACCTCTCATTACTTGGATAACTTGTAATTAAATGAAAATAAGTGAAAACTTTGAGAAAAAGCAAATTAAATCATTTTCTCTGAATTTTGATAAAAAGCTTATTAGACACATACAAGAATTAAAGTCACCCGATAAACGAATTAAGAAGGCAATGATTTATTTTGCCAAAACTGGTGGAAAGAGGATTAGACCGTTCTTGCTTTGTCGAATGGGTTTATATTTAAATATTAAGCCGAAAATATTAGATGACTTTGCCCTTTCGATAGAATGTGTTCACCTGCACTCACTAATCCACGATGATTTACCGTCTATGGATAACGATGACTTTAGAAGGGGTAAATTAACTGTCCATAAAAAATTTGATGAGGCAACTGCTGTTTTAGCTGGAGATATGTTTCAAGTTTTATCAGTAAAAACGCTAGCAGAGTCAAAAAATCTCTCTGATAATCAGAAAATCAAATCAATACAGATGCTTTCAAAAGCTAACGGTTTGGAGGGTTTAATTGCTGGACAATCCATGGATATTTACATGAAAAAAAATTCAACAATAAAGGATATAGAGATAATGCATCTTTTAAAAACAGGTGCATTATTTAGTTTATGTTTCAATCTTCTTCTAACTGTAAAAAAATTAAATTTAAATAAAAAAAGAGAGCTAAAAAAAATTGGAGATACAATTGGAAAAATTTTTCAAGTCACTGATGATATGCTTGATAGATGGGGCAATGAGAAAAAAGTTGGAAAGAAAATTAAAAAAGACTCACAAAAAGCAAATATTGCATATAAGCTTAATCGCACTGAATGTATTAAGTATTTAAAATTGATTCAAAATAGAAATTACAAATCAATGCAAAATTTCTTTAATAAAAAGAGGGAACCCTTGCTATATATGTCGAGTCTTGTTAATTTTATCGTTAATCGTATTAAATGAATAATCATTTTTATAAATATGAAATAACACATAGCCAATGACAATAAATGAAAATGATTTAACAAATGCTCGTACTGCTTGGGGAGAGAGCATGATTGCAATTTCACAGGCTTATGAAAAAAAAGGTATTGATCAAGCTACTTTAGTTGCAAACGAAATGTTAGATAATCTTTATGGGTTTGAGTTAGGATCAGTATTATTTAAACCAACTTTGAGTGGCGGTAATCAAACATTTCGATTAGACAAAGAGGGGGCGCTTTCATACTTTGTTGGAAATAACCCAAAGTACCCTAAAGATAGTGGGTTTGGAATTAAAGATTGGCTCGAAGTCAAATCAGAAACATCATCTGTGTTTATAGATCAAAATGTAGCAATGTGGATGGGTTGGGTAACCTTGATTAACAAAGAAGGAACCGCTGTTAAAGTTGATAAGAGCTGGGGATATAAAAAAACCGAAAATGGCATATTAAAAATAGTTTTGCATCATTCTTCGCTACCTTATGAAGCTTGAGTAAATATTTATTTTTAGAAAATCCGAAATTCATTTAACTTTTTACATAAAGTAAGTTTTTTTAAAATTCTTTTAATGTAAATCTAATTATCTTTAACTTTTACTATGTGTTCTATTGGTTTTCCCTTAATAGTAAACTGATCATGGAGATAGGAATGAATTGTAATTTTGATAAAGTTTTCCTTCAGATTAAAAAAACGTTGAGGTACGTGTACCCAGTCAGAATAAATTCTTGTGATCTTAATATCATTTATAAAAAGCTGTAAGTATCCAGAGTTTGAAATATTTTCACCTCCAATTTCTGAAGGGTTTAGGTTAAAATATTTTAAATCTATAAAAATATTGTAACCATCAATTTTATCTTTGATGACTGTTAAATTAATTGAAGGGTATGGCTTATCAGCATCTATCTGATTTCCTGGATGATGAGCAAAACAATTTATTGAGAAAAATAAAATAAATATCCCATACTTAAATTTCATAATTATGAATTATATTATTTGATATTAAACTATTATCTATTTTAAATATCAGTACACAAATCTTTTGAGTATGTTTCAATAAACAAATTCTTTTTATAGTTGTAAATCGTAATGTTTATTATTGTTTTATCTACAGATCTGTTTTGTATAAAGATTCTACAATTATCAGTGTTATATCTGTGGAATTCATAAACACTCTCAATTTTTGAAAAATCAACTTTTCCATATTTTAAAATTAAATCATTTACCGATTTATTTAAAAATAGTTCTACACCTTTGAAATGCTCAACAATTTCATCACTTTCCTCAACAGTTTCCTCTACTTCAGGGGTATATATAATTTTAGGTACAGGCTCTGGTTTTATTACTTTCTCTTCTACATCAGTTGTTTCACAGCCTGTTGCTATAATCAGAAAAGAAATAAAAATAAAATATTTAGATAATTTAACTAAATTCATCAAACTCTTAAATCAATAAGAACACAAATTGCTCATGCAATTTCTATATTAAAAACACGATAAGACAATCAAAACAAATCTCCAACATACTTTTTTCATCTAAATATTTAGTTTATAATCATCTTTGTGAGAATTAAATACGAGCAACCGTCTGTTTGCCATCAATCATATAAAAGTGTTCTAGGTCAAAGACCACTTTGGGATTGGAGGCACGATAAGCTGTTATGGGTGGATATTTATGAAAATAAAATAATTGAAACTGATCAAGATAATAACGAAGAACGTCAATATTCAGTACAAGACGGTGTCACCAATATTCTTTTACAAGATAATAAAAATTATATCATGAGTTCATACGACTCTCTTTATTCAATTCATCCCCCAATATCTAAAAAACAGCTTCTAACAAAGATCAATTTTGATAGTCCAAATAACAGGATTAACGATGCAGACATAGATTTAAATGGACAAATTTGGATATCAACAATGGATATTCAACAAAAGTCTCAGACTGGAAAAGTTATATGTCATGACTCCAATTTAAAACCAATATACTCAGATAACTCCTATATTATTTCAAATGGACCAGTTTTTGACTACGAGAGAAATGTAGGTTATGTAACTGACTCTATTAAAAGAATTATTTATATTTTTTCTATCAATGATTTGTCAGGCAATGGAATAAATAAAAAAGTTTTTCTTTCCATGAACAAAATCGATGGAAACCCAGATGGAATGACAGTTGATAAAAATGGTAACTTATGGGTAGCAATGTGGGGAAGTGGCAAAGTTTGTTGTTTTGATAAAAAAGGTTCACTTAAATTAATTTTACAACTTCCTGTTTCAAAAGTAACAAGTTGCACTTTTGGTGGGAAAAATCTCAATGAGCTTTTTATTACAACTGCATCTGTTGGTCTCAACGACATTGAAGCAGAAAGACAACCGCATGCTGGAAAACTGTTTAAGTTTGTTACCCAAGAACAAGGTTATGCTTCAAATTGTTATAGATCTGAAAATATCCCCGATTTGTATCATTAAGTATGAAATTTAATCAATCTCAGATTAGCGAAATAATTCAAATGGCTTGGGATGATCAAACAGATTTTAGTCATATCAAAAAAATTTATGAAATTGATGAGGGTGATGTTAAAAAAATTATGAAAAAAAATATTAAACAAAAAAGCTATGAAATTTGGAGAAAGAGAATTCACCAAAGAAGTGCCCAAAAGACACAACTAAAAGGAAAAGATTATGTCTAAAGCATTATTTGGTGCAGGATGTTTTTGGGGGCCTGAAAAAAAATTTTCTGAGATCAAAGGTGTGATTGAAACCCAAGTAGGCTACTCTCAAGGCTTAACTGATAAAACTTCTTACGAAGAAGTTTGCAAAGGTAATACAAACCATGCTGAAGTCGTTTTCTTAAAATTTGATGAAAATCTCGTTTCATATACCAACCTTGTGGAGTTTTTTTATCAAATTCATGATCCGACAACTTTAAATCAACAAGGCCCAGATCGAGGATCTCAATACCGATCATTGATAGGCTATTATGACGAAACTCAATGTGAAATAGCAAAGCAGATCACGGACAAATTGAACGAAAGCCAATTTAATCAAAAAATTACTACTATTATAGAACCTGTTAAGAATTACTGTCCCGCAGAGGATTATCATCAAAAGTATATGGAAAAAAAATACTCTTTTTTAAATTTTTAATTTTTAAATCGGAGAGTAGGGATAAACTATTTTTGGGAACTTATAATAAGATTTTTTCTTATAATGCTTTTTAATAAAATAATTTGATTTCAATTTTGTTGGCGAAATAATTTTATTTTTAATAAAGGCAAATTCAGAAATTTTTTTTAGTTTTTCTAATCCGTTTCCTATTAAAAAATAGTTTTGACTCAATATATCCTCAAGGTCTGAGTCAATTTTTAAAGTTTTTGTCTTTCCAACTAATCTCCCTGAAGTATCAATCTTTTGAATAGCTAAATCTTTTCTATTTGTGTCAATCACACACAAGACATCTTTAGTAAGTTTTTTGTTAATACCTAAAAAGAAATGCTCAAAGATAGAATAACCCACAATTTCTACTTTATGATCTATAAAAAATCCTTTCATAAGTGAGTGACAATTTCTTATTGCTGTAAAGCGTGCTGGCCCATAATTTAGATGCAATTTTTTGATATGATCAGCCTTTATTTTTGTTTTAGTTACTAAGTTTTGTAGTAGTTTCGATAATATTTTTTCATGTCCATATTCACTTTTTACAGTTTTATCCCAAATGATTTTTTCATTTTTAAATAAAGTAATTGAACAGTATGATAAAGAGCTATCTATGCCGATTTCAAAATTTTTTACTTTACTGATCATTTTTGTGTCAAATTTTACTTTTCCAATTAGTACATCCTATGCAACAAGTGTGAATGATACAATTCCAAATAATATTCTAATGTATCATCGATTTGGTGAAAATAAGTATCCCTCAACAAATATACGCGAAGAGCAATTAGTAAGTCATCTAGAGTATTTAAAGGATCAAGGGTTTAATTTTATTTTAGCTAGAGATCTTTTGTTTGAATATAAATTACAAAAAAAAACTATTTCAATAACTGTAGATGATGCTTATTTGTCATTTTTTGAGGTGGGATTACCTATTTTTGAAAAGTATGAGATACCAGTCACTCTTTTTTTAAATACAGAAAACGTTGGTGGACAAAATTATATGAATTGGACTCAGCTTAAAAGTGTACTAAGTCGTGGTGTAGATATTCAAAATCATACACACTCTCATTCAAGTTTATCTAGTCTTAGTGAAATTGAAATTGTAAATGAAATAGAAAAATCACAGGATCTTATTTTTGAAAATTTAGGTATTACTCCAAATTTATTTGCTTATCCTTTTGGTGAAAATAGTACTATAGCACAAAAAGTAGTTTCTCAGTATTTTGATGCAGCATTTGGACAACATTCAGGGGCCTTTTCAATTAATCAAAAATATTTTATTCCAAGATTCCCTCTAAATGAGAATTACGGATCTATTAATCGAATAAAAGATGCATCAAGTGTTTTACCTTTTAATAATGTGCTTATTGAACCTGGCAACCCTTATCAAAGTGAGCCTATCAGTAGATATGCTTTAGATTTTAACGAGGACTCTTCCAACATAAATTGTTTTATTAGTGATTTTCAAGGATCATTTAATCCAACAATTACAAATCTTAATAATAAGTTATTAGTTGAACTTAATCGTTTACCTGTAAAAGGTAGACTTAGGTTTAATTGCACAAAAGTTAATAATGGTATTTTCTGGTTTGGCTATCAATACTTAGTTAATTAAATTTAAATCGATCAAATTCTTGAAGATTATTTGAAGCAATGATCAGTTCTAATTTATCGACATATTTATCGCCGATCTCAGCATAGGCTGCTAAATATTTCACTTTCATACTAATAGGATCTGTGTATTTTATGCGCTCATCTATTCGCCTAATGACACGAAAATTATAATAAGCTTGATGGGTATTGATATTAAACATATACGCTTTAACACTTTCTGATAAATTTTTAAATTTTAAAACAGCGTGAGTTTTATCCTCATCCCTGTCTTGAGGAATGATCCCTTTGTCTTCAATTGTAGTCCACTGACCATAAAGAGCATTACCCTCAGTTGCAAATCTAGACTGTCCCCAACCACTTTCAATAATTGCTTGTCCAAGAGCTAGTGACACTGGAATAATATTAATACGTTGTTTAAGTTTTCTAAAAAGTTTTGTGTTAATTTCGCTATAATCTAATTTATATTTTTTTGACAACTTAATAATTTCGTCAGTTTCGTTTTTATTTAATTCTTTTCTAGCAAATTTTTTTTCTATATTGATTACCATTCTTCGTTCTTGCATGATTGAGGCATTCGCATTGTAAATCAAAGGAAGTGTTACGAGGTAAAATAGTTTTTTCTTTGTTGGAACATCCCGTATTTCTGAAAAATCATCAGGTAATTCTGATATTATAGGAAGATGACCAATATTTTCTTGCGTTAAAATTTCAGGAATAAAATTATTTTTTTTATAATATTTATTTAAATCAACCCAATTATGAAATTCTCCTGCGTTAAGAGATGAATTTAATAAAAATCCAAAAAAAAAAAGTAAAAGACTAGACTTCAACGGGTCGTACTTCACGGACTTCGGGAATATAATGCTTAAGCATATTTTCAATTCCCATTTTTAAAGTTGCCGTTGAACTTGGACATCCCTGGCAGGCCCCTTGCATTTGTAGAAATACAACTCCCTCATTATATTTGTCAAATATGATATCTCCACCGTCCATAGCAACAGCTGGTCTTACTTTACTATCTAGAAGTTCTTTGATCTTTTTTACAACATCACTATCGTTCTCATCAATTGTATGTCCAGTTGATGCAGATTGCTCTGAGATAATAGGTTTGTTCATTGTAAAGTGCTCAATGATACAACCCAAAATTGCAGGTTTCATAAGCGTCCAATCGTTATCTTTGCCTTTGGTTATAGTGATAAAGTCAGACCCAAAAAAAACACCCTCAACACCTTTAATATTAAACAAGTTCATTGCCAAAGGTGAATTTGAGGCAGACTCTTGGTTTTGATAGAACATAGTTCCGTCTTTCATTACCTCTTTTCCTGGCAAAAACTTTAAGGTTGCAGGGTTAGGCGTTGGTTCAGTTTGTACGAACATTGCTAATAATATGTCTATAAAATTGGAAATTTCAAGCCAAAGTGTCTATCTAAAACCGACTATCTTATAGACTTCTTTGAGAATAGGGCCTGCAATTGTGGATGCTTTTTCGCTGCCCATATCTAGGACTTTATTTAATTCATCCTTATTATTGAGAAGATTTAATATCTCGGTTCTAATTGGTCCTATGACTTGAATTAATTTGTCTGCAAGGTTATTTTTTAATTTTGAATATTCTTTGCCTGCATAACTTACCAGAGTTTTTTCAATACTTTCATTTGAACAAGCAGACAAAATATTGATTAAATTTAAGCATTCAGGTTTATTTTGTAATTGATCCTTGTCTTCAGGAATAAGGTCTGAGTCAGACTTTGCTTTTTTTATTTTAGAACTTATATCATCATCACTATCAGTTAATAAAATTCTAGAAAATTCAGATGCATCAGATTTTGACATCTTTTTAGTTCCATCTCGAAGGCTCATTACTCTTGTCGCATTTCCATAAATAAGTGGTTCTGGCAGTGGAAAGAAGTCTACTTTAAAATCATTATTAAATTTTTGTGCAATGTCCCTTGACAGTTCTAAATGTTGTTTTTGATCATCACCCACGGGAACATGCGTTGCAAGGTAAGCAAGAATATCTGCAGCCATTAAGTTTGGGTAAACCATTAAGCCAACACTTACGTTTTCTCTATTTTTTCCTGCTTTATCTTTAAACTGTGTCATTCTATTTAGCCAACCAATACGACTGACACAATTAAACACCCAAGCGAGTTGAGAGTGCTCTGCTACACTTGATTGTTGAAATATAATTTGTTTTTTGTAATCCACTCCTGCAGCAATAAACGATGCTAATACTTCTAGAGTGTTCGAGCGAAGCTCATTTGGATTCTGCTCAACGGTGATTGCGTGTTGGTCTACAACACAATAAATACATTCAAATTCTTTTTGAAGCTCTACAAAGTTTTTTATCGCACCAAGATAGTTACCTAAATGCAGGGTTCCTGTTGGTTGAACACCAGAAAAAACTCTTTTTTGGAAACTGCTCATATTCAAATACTATTAAAATTGATATCAGAATTATTTAATAATATCGAGGGACTAAAATTGACTAACATAAAAAACCTAAAAAATAGACATCAAATCCTTTTCAATTGATTTGAGTAATTTTTCATCTTTGATTTTTTGGTTATTGCTATTCGTTAATTGAAAAATATCGAAAACCTTTTCCCCGTATGTGGAAATTTTTGCTGATTGGACACTTATTTGTTTGTCATGAAATACTCCTAAAATATCCATTAATAATCCAGGCCTATCGCCAGATAATATTTGAAAAGTAGTGACTTGCTTACTCATATCGTTATCAATTGTAATTTGAGGATTTACAGCAAGTTTTTGTAGACCTTTGGTAAATGACCGTAAGGGTTTAAAATCTTTTTGATCAAGAGCACTCATTACATGTTTAGCTGCTCTTTTTTGTTCGTTTAAATCTAAAACACCTTTATTCAAAAAATTGGTTACCCAAAACACATCAATTACTTGATTGTTATTTAAAGATATTATTCTAGAACTAAGAATATTCGATTGAGAGTGTGTAAACCCCGAAACAATATCTTTTAAAATTCCTGGTCTATTTTTACTTGTGACAACAACAGCACTATATTCTTTATTTTCATAATTAAGAAAATTTACAGAGTTAATAACCTTTGCTTTTTTATTTCTTTGGTAAATTTTAAAGATATCGACGATCATTCTTGATGAAAAGGCTTCCCAGAATTGATTTGGAAATTCATTTATCGAATTTTTTATAAACTTTTTTAAATTAACATCAGATTTTTGTAATACTGATTTCTTTAAAGATTCTTGAACAGAAGTAGAATAAGTTTTTGTATCTAGACCTCTTTGCAGAAAATCTCTTGCATTATAAAATAAACTTCTAAGCAGGCTTATTCTCCATTCGTTTAGAACGTTTGGTCCGACAGAAGCAATGTCACATAAAGTAAAAAGAAACAATGAGTTTATTTTTTCTTCTGTGTTTGCAATAGAAGTAAATTTAGCAATTGCCTCAGGGCTTTGAGTGTCATTTTTAAAAGCCGTATCGCTCATTGCTAAATGGTTTTCAACTAACCACAATGTCAATTCTTTCACTTCTTCTGATACAGGAAGTCTTTTTAGGATCTTGTTGGTTAACTCTGTTCCATAAACAGAATGATTTTTTGGCCCCTTCTTTCCAATGTCATGAAATAGTAAAGCAATGTGAAGGGCTTCTCTTGAGGATAACCTGCTATATATTTCATTATAAAAGGATTTTTGTCTTAGCTCATTTAGGTTGTGCAGTGTTAATAATAAGTGTTCGTCTGTGGTGTAGTGATGATAAATATCAAACTGCACCTGTCCCCAAACTCTGCCAAACTCAGGAAATATTTCGCTAAATAGCTGGGTATCATTAAAATCATGAAGGGCTTGTATAGGATTTTTTTTAGAGACGACAATATTTAAAAATGATTGGAGGTGCTGTTTATCTGTGGTTTTTTTTAAAACTTTTCTCCTTTCCTCAACGGTTTTTAAAAAGCGAGGATGAATGAGTAAATTATGTTCCAAGGATTTTTCAAAGACGTTTGCCCATTTTAGTTGAAAGTTTTTAGCGGTATTATTTTTTAAATTCAGAAAACCTTTTTCAATTATAAATTCTTTTTCTAATGATTTAGTTTTAGTGGGTTTTCTTTTATAAATCGTTTTGATTATTAAATCCTCTGGAAGCTTCGAATAAAAGGTTCTTAAGAGAGAATTAATCTTTGCAACATTCACAAATAAATCTTTCATAAAAATCTCTACTCCTTTTTCCTTCTTTTTGTCTTTGTAAGAGAGTTTTTTTGAAATTTTTAACTGATTTTCAATAGATAGAACATCACCTTTGCTTTCGTTAAATAAATGAATAAATGCTCGAATGGTTAAGAGAAATTTCCAAGCATTCTTTAATTCTTTAATTTCCTCTTTGGTGTAAATATTAATAGACGTTAAGTCCTCTAATTTATAAATGTTAAACATAAAGATCGATACCCACAGTATGGTATGAATATCTCTAAGACCCCCAATACCCTCTTTGATATTCGGCTCTAAATTACTTTTAATTCCTATTCGATAGTCATGTCTTTCAACCAACTCTATAAGCTTTAATTCGCTGAGCTTTAGGGGATTTTGTTTTCCAATTAAAATCTTAATGGACCGAACAAACTCACCATATTGAATTTCATCACCAATAATAAAACGAGTCTCAACAAATTTTGTAATTGTCTTTGTATCTTTCTTAGAATCGATTAATGCCTGTTTAATTGTTAAGAAAGATATTCCAACTTCTAATCCAATATCCCACAGTGTATTATTTAATTGAGTAATAAAATCTCTTATATTTTTATTAGATTTTTTATAAATAAATAGTAAGTCAACATCACTTTTTGGTGACAAGTCATGTCTGCCGTACCCACCTACAGCGATTAAAGAGAAATCTTCTATTGGATAAATATTATAAATTCCTTTAACTATTTCTTTTACAACTGTATCCACAAGATCTGTATGATTTTTATTAAAATAGAAGCCATCATTACTTGATGCTAATTTTTGAAATAATTTAACCTTATTTGATTGATACTTCTTTTTTATTTGAGAGATATCTTTCATTAATAAAACTTTAACATTGTATATATGTAATGGTCTAAAGAATCAATTTATGTCATCAATAACTGTTTCAGACGTAATTAGTACTATTCTTCGAGGGCTGAGAGATGTTTATTTTTTGATTAGCTTATATGAATCTACCTCATCAAATAAAAAAAAAATAATCTGTTACCCTAGAAGGCCTTTGAATCCACTTTATACTTTAGCTAAAGTTAGATGGGGCTTGCCAGTTAGGTTTACGTCCTCCCCAGAACTAGCTGACATAGAATTATATTTTTATGACAAAACTAATAGTAACTACCAAGTCTCTGGAAATCCAAAAAAAATAGTAATAAATAAAAATTGCACTGACATCAGTAAATCTAATGTTGATAAAGTTTTCTTAGAGATTTTTGGTTATTCTCTGAGCTTAGATCCAAAAAACTTTCATGGTTCAATTTTAGAAAAATCAGAGCAAAATGCAAAACATGACGGGAAGATTATAAATAGTTCTTCGTTAGGATTTAAAATTTATAAAAATAAGGTTTACCAAAAATTAATTAATAATATTTATAACGAATTTGCTATCGATTATAGGGTCGTATGGGTTAAAGATGAAATTGTATTAGCTTACGTGAAATTTGCTCAAAAAGAATATCGCTTTAAATCTAAAACTGTTTATTCAAAAATAGTCTCAATTTGTTCTTTATTTGAAAATGAAGAGATTAGTTTAATAAATGAATTTTGTAAAAAATTTAAACTAGATTTTGGGGAGTTAGACATTTTAAGAGATAGGGATACGAAAAAAATTTATATTGTTGATGTCAATAAAACTGCTTGGGGTCCGCCAGATAAGATTTCACTTGAGGATGGAAAAAAAGCTATTGCACTTATTAATGACAAGTTTAGAAAAAGCTATTTAATCTAACCCTCCCTATTAATTTAGAGAGGGTAAAATAAATATTACTAATCAATTATAACTTCGTAAATAGCAGTTGAACCCGAAAGTTCATAGGCTCCAATCAATAAAGGAGTTCCTTTTCTGACATGATAAAGTGGAGGTGTCTTGTCGGCAGGTATAAAAACTAATGACTCAGGAGATATGTCACCACCAGTTTGTTTTGTACCATCTCCAAAAAAGTTTCTACCATTAAAATATCCAAGAAATTTTGGTTTTACCATACCAGTAATATCGTACATCATGATACCGCCCTGTCTTTCAAGACCTACAAAAGCTATTGTTCTTCCATCAATTTCTCCAACTGTAAGAGCCTCTGGCTCTGCACCTTTATCGTCACTTCTGTCATCAAAAGATCCCGCATCCTCATTCCAGTTAAAAAAACCTGAAAACGCTGTTCTAACAGCAATATCATTACCGCTATCATAAATAATTTGTCCGGTATTACCGTCTAAAATTGAAAAAGATCTTCCGCCGTAGGTATAGATTTCTTCATAAAAACCGTCACCATCAGCATCTCCCATAGTAGTAGTTGTTTTTAACCTACCGAGATTTGATTTTTTTTGTAGCTCTGAGGCATTAGGAAAGACTGAGGGGTCTAAAGTTAAATCAGCGACCCTTACCTCTTCTGAGAATCCATCGTAATCTTTTGCATCTCCCTCATTAGCCATTAAAACATAATCATACATTTCACCATTAATCTCTTTACTGACAACTACCATGGTGTCTGGTTGATACATTCCTTTAACCGGCCAAGGCTGTATATTAACTCTGTTATCCTTATTCGAAGCATCAAGAGCGGACTGAGACCAATCTTTATAGCCTAAACCAAAGTAATCAGTAACTATGCCCAAACTAATATCTATCTTTGCAATAACGTTATTTTCTTGAAGAGCTACATAAGCTCTTTTAGAGTCACCGCTAACTGCTATAAACTCTGGTTCAGCATCATACAAAAAAGATGATCCAGGTTTTACAATTCTGCCACCCTCTGGAGCCCCATTGTAATAAAAGTTTATATTTCTGATTTTATCTTCACTAGGGCCAACAAACCATTTGTTTAAATCAATAATTGAAACAGATCCTTTGGGATCAACAGTGTAGTCATCATTTGGCTCACCCTCATTGGCGACCAATGCATATTTCCCATCCGGAGTAAATACAACATTATCAGGCAGCGCACCTACTGAGTACCCAAAAGCCAATTTTAATGTATTAAGATTATAGAACAAAACAGCACCATTGTCTTGTTTGTCTTCTGCCTCGATTGCTAAAGCAAGCAAACCTGCTTGTTCTGAAACAGCAACACTGTTTATTCCACCAACACCTGCTCTTGGTTTTATTGAAATTAATTTTTCTGTATATGGTAATCTTGTAATATCTAAAACATCTATAGATTTTGTTAGATTGTTTGTTACAAATATTCTGTTTCTTTGAGAGTCGTAAGCTAAAATTTCTGATCCACCTTCGTCCCATGAAAAAGTTGAATAGCCTGAGATTTTATTAAGTTCCAATGCATTTACATTGAAAAAAACAAAGCTTAAAAGCATTGATAATAATAATTTCATTATTTATTCTCCAAATACCAAAGAATATTAGATTTATTGATTATGTAATTTTAATTAAAAAAATATTAATCTAATATTAAAATTTTCTAATTAGGTTATAAAGCTGTTCAGTTTTGCCTGATTTTGGTACTTTTTGAATAGACGAAACCTTTTTTTGCTCTGCCAATGTTAAAGATTTAAGATCAAGCTGTTTTAATAAAAAAGAAGAACCCTTAGTTATAGAGTATAAAAAATTTAATACACACCCAATCTGATAAGCTAACTTTTTTTCGTCACTTGATAAATAAGATAAATAGGTACTTAATTCTTTTTCAATAACCCTTTGGTCTAAGATATTTTTCGTGTGCCTTAAATACACTAAATATGCAATAAATACTTTTTCTGATTGTTCTATTCCTACTAGAGGACTATTTAATATTAGGTTGAATGCATAAGAAGCTCTAATTTTGGCTGTTTGCTCCCATCCCAAATCTGAAATAATGCATGAGAGTTTTATTACTCTCAGTTGGTTAGGGGACATTTTTAAATTTATAAATTTTAAATAAACATTTTTAATCCAAGCAAAAGTCTTTTTATTAAATATTAAAAAACGACATCTACTTTTAGCTATTAATTCTAAAGAAATTTCAGTTGGATCTAAAAGCCTTTGCTTTTTGGGAAGATTTTCGTAAATGAAACCCTCTCTAATCCCGTATCTTGGATAAATAAACTGCTCGCAGTTTGATAATTTTAACACCTTGTCCAATACTTCTATTGCAATATGAATATGTTTTATTCTGTCGACAGAAATTTTCGGAATTTTTTGTAGGTCGTCAATCCCAATTTTTTGTAATTCTGATTTTAATTCATAAAAATTTTTCCGAGAGATACTCAAGTTGTGTATTTCATTAAAGGGCAATTTATTAAAATAAATATAACATCTTGCAATTGTCCTAAATGCTCCACCAATTAAATAGAAGATTTTTTGATTTTTATGTTTTGAATTTATTTCTTTGTTAATTTTTTTATGCTCTTTATGTTCTTTAGTGAAGTTTAATATACCCAAAGGAAAAGAAGATATATTTTTAATTTTATGTGGTGTTATTTGTGCTAATTCAAGACTGCCACCTCCCATATCAATAATGGTCCCATTGGCCCTAGGTATTGCAGAACGAACGCCTAGTGTGGCATAGGAGGCCTCTTGTCTTCCAGATAAAGTTAAAACTTTTCCCTTAAAAACTTTTTGTATCTTATTTGTAATTTGTTTTTTGTTAGAAGCATTTCGAATTGCTGCAGTACACAAAGCGACAGAGTGGTTAGGTTTTATTTCTTCAATTATTGAGTTAAAAAAAATTATTGAGTTGATACATTTTTTTTCAGCCTCTTTGCTGATCAATTTTGTTTTTGGAAGGTATTCACCTAACCCACAAAAAAATTTTTTATTATAGAGCACATCAGGGCTTCTCATATTGCCCCTAAATACACACAATCTTACTGAATTTGACCCTATATCTATTACTGCAATAGAATCTTTTTTATTAAGCATATTATATTGCATATATTTAACAGATGATTGAAAAAAAACTATTTTTATTACGTCACGCTAAATCCTCTTGGAAAAATTTAGAATTAGACGATCATGAAAGACCATTATCTGAGAGGGGGATTTTTAGTTGCAAAGTAATGGCAACGCATATTTTTAAAAAACTAAATTTTAAAGATATCTCAATTTTTTCATCGAATTCAAAAAGAACACAAGAGACTTGCAAAAAAATATTTAAAGACTCAATTAAAGTTAATTTTGAAAGTGAACTATATACTTTCAACTTTAACGATTTAATTAAATGGATAAAAAAAATTAAAATTAACAAAAATTTAATGATAGTAGGTCATAATCCAGCTTTTATTGATTTAATTAACTATATTGCAAAAGATAAAATAATAAAATTTCCAACATGTGCATTTTGCGAGATTAATCTATATATTAATTCCTGGAGTGAGATAAAAAAAAATACTGGTGAAATTAAAGAACTACAATTAGTAAAAAGACTTAAAAGTTATAATTACAAGAATGAATAAGTATTTTAATAGAGAAATATCCTGGCTAAAATTTAATGAGAGAGTAAATGAATTATCCTATGATAAAAACGTCCCAATTTTAGAACGACTAAATTTTATAAGTATTGCTGCATCAAACTTAGATGAATTTTTTTCAGTAAGAGTGGCTGGATTAATTGAACAGTTAAAACTCACTCCTAATAAAAAAAGTTTTGATGGAATGAAGATTGAGGATCAAATTAAAATTGTTGACTCATTAACAAGAGGTTTGATTAAAAGGCAAAATGAATCGTATGGTCAAATTGAAAAAGAATTAAAAAAAAATAAAATCTATATTTTAAGAGATAAGTTTTTAAAAAAACATTTGTCCCACATAAAAAATTATTATTTGAATGAAATTATTTCGATTCTGACACCAATTACAGTTGATAGCACACACCCTTTGCCCTTTATACCAAATTTAAGTTTGTGTCTTATCGCTAAAATTAAAAATAAAAAATCAAAAAAAGAATTTATCTCAGTTATGAGAGTATCAGATTTAAAACAACGCTTTCTTAAAATTATTGATAAACAGGGTATTTATTTTTATCCCGTAGAGTCAATAATTAACAATTATGTTGGGGATGTATTCCATGATTTTGATGTTATTGATACAAATCTATTTCGCGTAATAAGGGACAGTGATTTAGAGGTTTTGGAGGAGGCAGACGATCTTATCAGAGAGTTTAAAAAACTTGTCAGGGAAAGAAAAAGAGGACAGGTAATCAGATTAGATGTTCAAAAAAGTCTTAATAATAATTTTAAATCATTCATCATTAACGAGTTGAATGTATCTGAAAATGAAATTTTTGAATACGAAGATCTACTGGGGTTCGACCAATTATCAGAAGTCTTTGGAAATATAAAAAACAAGAATTTAAATTATAAAAAATTTAAACCTCGTTTCCCACAGCGAATAAATGATTTTGGCGGTGATTGTTTTGCAGCAATCAAAAAAAAGGATTTAGTTGTACACCACCCTTTTGAGTCTTTTAATGTTGTTGTTAGTTTTTTAGATCAAGCATCAAACGACAAAAACGTTGTGGCAATTAAGCAAACTTTGTATCGTACTAGCGATCAATCGCCAATCATTGATGCACTCATTCGTGCTGCTGATGCTGGTAAATCTGTAACAGCAGTTGTTGAGTTAAAAGCAAGGTTTGATGAAGAAAAAAATCTACAGTGGGCATCAAATTTGGAAAAAGCTGGAGTTCAAGTAGTGTATGGTTTTTTAAATCTAAAAATTCATGCAAAAGTTTCCTTAGTTACTAGAAGAGAAAAAAAAAATTTAGTCCATTACGTTCACTATGGTACTGGTAACTATCATCCTCAAACAGCAAAGGTTTATACAGATCTATCATTTTTTACTTGTAATAAAGATCTAGCATCTGATGCTATAAAATTATTTCATTATATGAGTAGTTACAACATGGCAAAAGATTTTAAACGAATATCTTTCTCTCCATATAACTTAAGACAAAAACTATACGAACATATTGACTACGAAATAGGTTTATCAAAAATTAAAAAGCCAGCTAACATATGGATCAAGATGAATAATTTAGTTGATCAAGAAATAATTAACAAACTTTACGAAGCATCTAAAGCAGGAGTGAAAATTACTTGTTTAATTAGAGGTATCTGCTGCTTAGTTCCTGGTGTTAAAGGAATGTCAGAAAACATAGAAGTTAAAAGTATTGTAGGAAGATTTTTAGAGCATTCACGTGTAGTTTGTTTCGGAAAAGGCAATAAACTACCCAGTAAAAAAGCAAAAATTTATATTTCATCTGCTGACTGGATGACTAGAAATTTTGACAGGCGCGTGGAAACATTAGTTCCTATCGATAACAAAACTGTTCACGAACAAATTTTATATCAAATTATGTACACTGCCATTAACGATAATCAAAATACTTGGAAACTCGACTCAGATGGAAATTATCAAAAAATAAACTCTAAACTAAAAATAGACTCACATAAATATTTTATGACCAACCCTAGTCTCTCAGGGAGAGGCACTGCTGCCAAAAAGGTCTATAAAAAAATAGAAAAACAATAAAATGTTATTTGTATTTTCTATTGCTGTTCTCTCATTAAACTTATTTTTGTTTTTTAGTACTTCAATTAATATTTTTTTAATATCAATTATTTCTCAGAGTTTAGTTTATTTCATTTCTTATTATTTCTTTGAGAGCTATCTTGAAAAAAA
>CACLZM010000011.1 GCA_902611415.1 uncultured Alphaproteobacteria bacterium
AAATAAAAAATGATATAAATTTTAGTAAGTCTATTACAGATAAATTAGATTTATATGTTAATGAGGCTTTTTCTGCTTCTCACCGAATTCACTCATCAGTTAATCAAATGGCTAAAAACATATTGTCAGCACCTGGATTTAATTTTGAAAGAGAAATTTTAGCAATAGATAATATAAAAAAATCTACAAAGAAAAAATTAGCGATTATTGGTGGATCAAAAGTTTCAACTAAAATAAAAACACTTCTATCTTTAACATCCTCTTGCTCAGATATTTTTATTGGAGGGGCAATGGCTAATAATTTTTTTAAATATAATAGTATAAATGTAAGCAATTCTTTAATTGAAGAGGGCACTGAAAGTATGATTGAGATGATTTACAATTCTGCAAAATCAACAAATTGTAAAATTCATCTTCCATCAGATGTTATACTTGACTCAAATGAAAATAAATTAATAGACGAGCTTCCTAAAAGTTCTGATTTTAAAATCCTAGATATATCAGTTTCTTCACACGCAGTTTTAGAAAAACTGATAGGTAACAGTGATATCGTTTTGTGGAATGGACCAATGGGATTGATCGAAGACAATAAATTTTCAAAGGGATCAGTAAATTTAGCACATCTCCTTGCAAAATCTCAAGCAGATGTTGTCATAGGTGGCGGAGACACAATTTTGGCAATCAACATGGCTGAGGAAAAATTTGAAAATTTTTATTTTGTTTCAACAGCCGGCGGTGCTTTTCTGGAGGCGCTCGAGAACAGAGATCTTCCTGGAATTCAAGCCCTTATGGCTGATTAATAAAATATTTTTTTAACAATGGAATTTGAATTATTGTAAACACAATAGTAATTCCCATTATTCCAAATACTTTAAAATTTACCCAAACATCAGTTGTTTGAGTCCGCCAAACTATTTCATTTAAAACAGCTAAAAGAATAAAAAAGCTTGACCACATTTTATTCATTAATCCCCAACCCTCATCAGTCAATTTTAATGATGTGTTTAATAATAACTTTAAAACAGGTTTATTAATTAACGTACTTCCTATCAAAACTGCAGCAAAAAGAGCATTTATAATTGTTGGTTTCATTTTAAAAAATATCTCATTTTTTAGAAAAATACTTAAACCACCAAATACAACTAAGATAATTGTACTTACTAACATCATTGTTGAAATTTTTCTTTCTTTGAAATAGATGGCTATAAGGGAAATAAATGTTGCAACTATTACAGCAGCAATACTTAAATAGAGATCTTTATCTGATTTATAATAGACTGCGAAAAAAACAATTAAGGGAAAAAATTCAAAGAGTTGTTTCATTTTACAATAGTCTATCTAAATATCCTTCAAATTGAAACTCTCTTAAGTCATTCATGCCTTCGCCATATCCTTCAAATACTACAGGTATATCAAAATCATTTATTATTGTTAGAAGAGCTCCATACTTGGCATTAGAGTCTACCTTATTTAAAATAATACCATCTAAAGTGATATATTCTTGAAAACCTTCTATTATATGTTTTGATGCAAGACCAGTATTAGCATCTAATGTCAAAAAAGCTCTAATTAAATTAAATTGATTAGATTTTTTTGAAACTATATCTGAGATTTTTTTTAGCTCAGCCATTAAGTTTTTGTTGTTATGCTGTCTCCCAGATGTATCAACAATAATAACATCACTATCTTTCAGATTATCAATACCTTGAAAAATAACAGCAGATGGATCTTCCATATTATTACCCTTATGAATGGGCACTTCAAATTGATTTGTGAAATGTTCAAGTTGATCGATTGCGGCAGCCCTAAATGTATCTGCTGCAATTACAGCAGGCTTTAAGCCATTTTTTTGAATTAGATTTATAAATTTACCTATGAATGTTGTTTTTCCCGAGCCGTTATTTCCAGCAATAATATATAAGCTTTTATTTTGAGGAGAGAAACCACCAAATTTTTTTTCTTTGAATTTGGTAAGCAGTTCATCTTTAATAACCTTTTTAATATCCTCTTCTTGTGATTTATTTTCTTTTATCTTAGAAATAATTAAATCAGCAAATTTTGGTTCTACACCATTATCAAACAAAAGATCCTCTATCTCATCGATATTTAAATTCTTTTGAAAGATTTTTTTTAAAAAAAACATTATACCCTGATAACTTCTCCGACAGGTACACCTACTAACGGTACTTTATGTTTAATATAATTTTGATCATATCCAATAGCTAATCCTGAATTTAACTCTTCAATAAGGATCTCCCTTGGTAATGAAAATTTGGATTTTACTTTTTTTAAAATTAATTCACCAAGATCTCTCAAAATTTTTGCTCTCTGTTTAATAATTGATTTAGAAATCTGAGGCATCCTTGAAGCAGGAGTATTGTTTTTTGGAGAAAAAGGAAATATGTGGAGGTGAGAAATTTCATTTTCTTTTAATAGTTTGTAAGTATTTTCAAACATCGTATCTGTTTCTGTAGGAAATCCTGTAATAATATCTGCACCAAATGAAATATCTTTTCTAATTTTCTTACAACGATCAACAAATTGAAATACATCTTTCGAATTATGTCTTCTTTTCATTCTTTTGAGTATCATGTCATCACCAGACTGTATACTTAGGTGAAGATGCGGCATTACTCTTTGATCTTTTAGTACTTCGTTAAAATTTTCATCAACTTCAACACAGTCTATTGAGGAGAGTCGAAGACGTTGTAATTTAGTTTTATCTAAAATATCTAAAATTAAATTGCTCATGTTATATTTGTGATCAAAATCACTCCCATAATCTGATATATCAACACCTGTTAAAACAATTTCTTTGACACCATTTTCTACAACTCTTTCCACCTCATCAATTAAGTAAAAAGGATCAAAACTCCTATTATTACCTCTACCAAAAGGAATAATACAAAATGTACACCTATGATTACATCCTTGTTGAATTACAAGGCTTTCTCTGATGTTAAGGTTTTTATTATCTAAAGATGGGCGGATATCTTTAGGAGAGTCAAATATGTCTTCTTTAAAATCTACTCCGAGCTCTTCATCAAGTAAAGATGTCCAAGTTTCTGATTTCAGTTTACTTATATTATCAATAACTTTATCGACCTCAGTCATTGAAGAATACTTATCTGGAGATATTTGTGCAGCACAACCTGTCATTACAATTTTTTTATCGGGATATTCTTTTTTAATTCTTCTAATAGTTTGTCTTACCTGTCTTTCAGTTTCATTTGTGACGGCACAAGAGTTTATCACAACCATATTTTCATTATTACTTGCTAATAATTCTTCAATTTTTTTTCCTTCAAAATTATTTAGTCGACATCCAAAATTAACAACTTTAGACATTTAAATATTAATTGACGATTGATAAACTAACTCTGCAGGGCCTTGAAGGAATACCATCTTGCCCTTGATTTCTGTTTTTAATACTGATCGTTCAGTAACCACTTCGATTTTAGAGGACACAAAGTCATTATGATTTAAAACAAAAGCAGTAGCACAAGTTCCTGAACCACATGCTAGTGTATGTCCGCCACCTCTCTCCCAAAATAATACTTTTACTTTTGATTTTTTTAATACCTCTACAAAAGTAATATTAGCTTGATCAGGAAATAATTTATTTTTTACAAGTAAAGGCCCTAACATATTTAATTTAATTAGCTTTAAATTCTTTACTAATACTACACAATGAGGGTTTCCAATATTTGCCCCCATTATTTTTATTAACCCAGGTATCTTTATTCTTTTAATTTGAATACTTTGAGAATCAATTTTCTTGGATAAAGGAATTTTTTTCCAATCTAAAGTTACTTCCCCAACATTGATTTTGTATTCCTTTTGAGTTTTCTTACCAAAATGTAAAAATTTATGAGTTTTAATGACTGCCTTTTTAACTTTTTTTACTTCAACTAAAAATTTGTAGGCACATCGTAATCCATTCCCACAATTTTTCCCAAGTGAGCCATCTGAGTTATAAAATGTAACTTGATAATATGAACTGATTTTTTTTAATAGAATTAATTGATCGCAACCTACCCCAAAACGCCTGTCACACAGTCTTTTAATTACCTTTTTTGACTTTCTAATGAAATCAACGTTTTTATCCACAATAATAAAGTCATTTCCTGCTCCTTGAGCTTTCATAAAAGGTATTTTCATAGACCAGCTATAGTGATATAAATTCTCCACTAAATAAAGGAAAAATTAGTCGGCCGATGAGTATCATTCGCCGATTTTTTTTATTTTTTAAATGTTAGAAAATATAACAAATAAGATAACTGGAATTTTTCAAGGTCTCTCAAATAAAGGGGCTATCACTGAAAAAGATTTAGAGACAACCCTGCGAGAGGTTAGAGTTGCTTTGTTAGAGGCAGATGTCTCTCTTAAAGTATCTAAAGATCTAATTAAAAAAATCCAAGAAAAAGCACTTGGCCAAAAAGTAATTGAAAACGTTCAGCCAGGACAACAAATAATTAAGATAGTAAGTGATGAACTAACAGAAATACTTGGTGTACAAAGTAGCGAGTTAAACTTTAAAAATAAACCCTCAACTTTTTTAATGTGTGGTCTGCAGGGCGCAGGTAAAACAACATCAATTGCAAAACTTGCTCATTACTGTCAAAATTCTCTTAATAAATCTGTAGCACTTGTGTCAACAGATTTAAGAAGACCAGCCGCTATAGACCAACTTCGTATTTTATCTCAAAAAAATAATATTCAGTTTATTGAGCCAATAAATGAAAATATAAAAGATATTGTCAATAATGCTCTTGAACAAAGTAAAAAACTTTTATCAGATGTTTTAATTATAGATACCTCAGGTCGAATTAGTACAGATGAGGAATTACTTTTAGAACTGAAAACAATTCATGATCTGGCAAAACCACAAGAGAATTTACTTGTTTTAGACTCAATGATGGGTCAACAAGCCCTAAGCGTTGTAGAGTCTTTTAATTCCACAGCACCACTTACTGGATTTATATTAACAAGATTAGATGCAGACCCAAGAGGAGGAGTTGCACTTTCAGCAAAATATCAAACAGGTTTGCCAATTCGTTTCTTTGGATCAGGAGAAAATATTGAAGATTTTGAAGTTTTTCACCCAGAGAGAATAGCTTCTAGAATTCTTGGTATGGGAGATGTTGTTTCATTAGTTGAAAAGGCACAAAAAGATTTTGATCAAAAAGAAATGGAAAATCTCCAATCTCAGATGATGAGTGGGAAATTCAATATGAATGATCTTTTAAAACAGTTTTCTCAAATGAAAAAAATGGGAGGAATGTCTGGACTAATGTCACACATGCCAGGTGTCAGCAAAATTAAAAATATGATGGAGAGTGGAGATTTTGACGAAAAAGTTATTGATCATCAAATTGCAATTATTTGCTCAATGACAAGAGAAGAAAGATTTGATCCTGATTTACTAAAAGCTTCAAGAAAAAGAAGAATAGCAACAGGTTCTGGTAGACAGGTACACGAGGTCAACAGGCTTTTAAAACAATTTGAGCAAACTAAAAAACTTATGAAACAAGCTCAAAAACCAGGTTTTGCAAATAAAATAAAAAGTTTATTAGGCGGAAACCAAATGCCAACGATTGAATAAATACAGAAGGGAGAAATCATGGCGACAAAAATAAGACTAGCAAGAGGAGGTTCAAAAAAAAGACCTTTCTATAGAATTGTGGTTGCAGATGAGAGAGCACCAAGAGACGGTAACTTCATTGAGAAAATAGGCAACTTCAATCCAATGGTTCCCAAGGATCACAAGGAAAGAGTAATGCTTAGCAAAGAAAGAGCTGAACATTGGCTTAAGGTTGGGGCCCTGCCAACAGAAAGAGTTCAAAAAATTCTCTCTGAATTAGGAATGATGGAAGCTCCAAAAATAACTGAGAAAACAAAAAAGCATTTACCAAAAGCAAAGGCTCAAGAAAGAGTTAAAGCAAAAGAAGAAGCAGCATCAAAAGCTGCAGAGGATGCAAAAGCTACTGAAGAAGCAGCTAAAGCAGAGGACGAAAAACCTACTGAGGAGGTAACTACCACAGAGGAGCAACCGCCTGTTGAAGAAGTAGCAGTTGAAAAACCAGCTGAAGAGGTGAAGACAGAAGAGACTTCTGAGCCGGAGGAAAAGAAAGAAGAAGCTCCTGTAAAAGAAGAGCCCAAAGAGGAAGAGGGTTCAACTGAGGCTTCAGAGGATAAACCCGAAACTAAAGAGTAATTACTTGTGACTCCCTTTGAGAAGCATTTCATACAAGTTGGTGTAATTGGCAGACCTAAAGGAACTAAAGGTCTGCTAAGGTTTTACAGTTATTTAAATGATGATCGTGATGTAAATCAATTTAAAAAATTTTATTTAGATAATGAAAAAACTATTAACTTAAAACTAGTATCTTTTGATAAAAAAAGCCCACTTATAACAATCGACGAAATAAATAATAGAACAGAAATTGAAAAGTTTGTTAATAAAAAAATTTTTTTAAAAAAAGAACAACTATCACCAGTAAAAGGAAATGAATATTATTTCCACGATTTAGAGGGCCTTGAGGTATTTGATAATAAAGACCAGAGAGTTGGAGAAGTTGCTTCAGTTGTAAATTTCGGTGCAGGGGATTTATTGGAAATATATTTTATTAAAAGTAAAAAAAAGGAATTTTTCAGATTTACTGAACAAAACTTTCCATTTGTAAATATTAAAGAAAAAAAAATTATAATTAAAAATTAATGTTAAAATTCAATATCCTTACTTTATTTCCAGAAGTTTTTCCTGGAATTTTACAACATGGCTTGTTGGGTAAAGCTCTGTCAAAAAATCATTTCGAAATTAATACTATCAACATAAGAGATTACAGTGATTTATCTGCGAACTCTGTTGATGATAAACCATTTAGTGGTGGTGCAGGTATGGTATTAAGACCTGATATAATTTCAAAATCTATCGAAGCAAACTTTAATAAAAATGAATTAGATAGCTGTGTTAAAATATGTTTTTCTGCCAAAGGTAAAAAACTCACTCAAAAAAAATTAACTAATTATAATTTCAATCAAGATTTTATTTTACTAAATGGTAGATATGAGGGTATTGACCAAAGAGTAATTGATTATTATGAATTTCAAGAAATTTCTGTGAGTGATGTCATATTAAACGGAGGAGAGATAGCATCATTATTATTTATTGAGTCGTTAATGAGACTCCAACCTGGTGTTCTTGGAAATAATGATACCCACACTATTGAGTCATTTCAAAATGGACTAGTTGAACATGATCAATTCACTAGACCAAACCCATGGATAACCCCTGATCATTCAGAAATAGAAGTACCTTCTATACTCGTGAGTGGTAAACATGCCGATATAGATCTTTGGAAACACCAAAATTCGTTGGAAAATACTGAAAAAAATAGACCAGATTTATTTAAAAACTATTTAAAAAAAAACAAAAATGAGTAGAATATGCCGCTCTGATACCACCCATATATTAATATTGGATGGAGCACACAATGAATGAAATTATTAATAATTACGAACAATCACAAATTCAGCAGATTTTAAAAAGTTCAAAGGTTTCAGACTTCGCGCCAGGTGACACTGTCAAAGTTAACGTTAAGATTAAAGAAGGAAATAAAGAGAGAGTGCAAGCATTTCAAGGTGTCTGTATTGGTAAAAAAAATAATGGTCTTAATTCCTCATTTACTGTTAGAAAAATTTCTAGTGGTGAAGGCGTTGAAAGGGTTTTTCCATTATACAGTAATGTTATCGACTCAATCGAACGTGTAAAAGTTGGTGATGTAAGAAGAGCTAAATTATATTATCTAAGAGGTTTGTCTGGTAAAAAAGCAAGAATTGCCGAAAGAACTAATGGTCGATCATATGATGATAACCAATTTGTATCTACAATCGAAGATGCTGAAGAAATTTCAGAGGTTAGTACTGAAGAAAATAAATCAGATACACCTGTAACTGACGAAACACCAATGGAAGAAGCTAAAGAGACCAAAACAGAGGAAACTTCATCTCAAGAAGCCCCTAAGTCTGAAGACAACTCTAAAGAAGAAATTAAAGAAACTAAATCAGAGGAATCATCACCACAAGAAGAACCCAAAGTTGAAGATGAGCCAAAAGAGGAAAAGCCTGTAGAGAAAAAAATAGAAGAGGCAGAAACTAAAAGCTAAAAGTATTATCTTGAGCAACCAAGGCCCAAAAACACTTTTTGATAAAATCTGGTCTGAGCATCTTGTCGGTCAAAGAAAAGATGGGACTAATCTTTTATATATTGATCGTCATTTAGTTCATGAAGTAACTAGCCCTCAAGCTTTCGAAGGATTAAAACTATCCAATCGTCCCGTTCATAGACCAGAGGCTACGATAGCTGTCGCAGACCATAATGTTCCTACTATAAATAGACAAAATATTGAGGACCCACAAAGTAAAATTCAAGTCGAAACTTTAGCAAAAAACACTAAAGAGCATGGGATTCAATATTTTGATTTAATGGACCAAAGACAAGGTATTGTTCACATCATTGGTCCTGAGCAGGGAATTACCCAACCGGGCATGACAATTGTCTGTGGCGACAGTCACACGTCTACCCATGGAGCTTTCGGAGCTCTCGCTTTTGGTATCGGAACAAGTGAAGTTGAGCATGTTCTGGCTACGCAAACAATTGTTCAAAATCCTGCAAAAAATATGAGAATTTCGGTAAATGGTGAACTTCCCTTTGGAGTAAATTCTAAAGATTTAATCTTGTACATAATTGGAAAAATTGGAACAGCTGGGGGAACTGGTCATGTAATTGAGTATGCTGGTTCATCTATCATGGGCCTTTCTATGGAAGGCAGAATGACTATTTGTAATATGAGCATTGAAGCTGGTGCTCGCGCTGGATTAATTAGCCCAGATCAAACAACTTTTAATTATATAAAAGGTAGACCTTATGCGCCTGGAACTGAACACTGGGATCAAGCAGTAGAATACTGGTCATCTCTTCCCTCAGATAATGATGCAAATTACGATCATGAAATAGTTATAGATAGTTCAGAAATTGACCCAATGGTGACATGGGGAACTAGCCCTGAGGATGTTGTGTCAGTGAAAGGCACGGTGCCAAATCCAAGTAGTGCTAAAACAGAAAATAAAAAGAAAAGTATTGAAAGATCACTTGAGTATATGGGCCTTAAGCCCGGAACAAAAATTACAGACATAAAATTAGATAAAATATTTATTGGTTCTTGCACAAATGGTCGAATTGAGGATTTAAGAAAAGTAGCATCTATTGTTAAGGATAAAAAGATTGCTTCACACGTTCAAGCAATGATAGTACCAGGATCAGGCTTAGTTAAAAAACAAGCAGAAGAAGAAGGAATTGATATAATTTTAAAAGATGCTGGCTTCGAATGGAGAGAGGCTGGATGTTCAATGTGCCTTGGTATGAATCCCGATCAATTAAAACCAGGTGAAAGGTGCGCATCAACTTCTAATAGAAATTTTGAAGGTAGACAAGGCCGAGGTGGTAGAACGCATTTAATGAGTCCTGAGCTTGCTGCGGCATCTGCTATTACTGGAAACATTTCAGATATAAGAGACTTTACATAAAATGGATAAGTTTCATTCTTTAAAAGGTATCGCAGCTCCTTTACCAATTGTTAATATCGATACTGATATGATCATCCCAAAGCAATTTCTCAAAACAATTAAAAGAACTGGTCTTGGTGTAAGTTTGTTTTATGAAATGAGATATGATAACGATGGAAACCTCAACAAAGATTTTGTTTTGAATACATCTCCTTTTGATCAGTCAAAAATTTTGGTTGCTGGTGATAATTTTGGATGTGGATCAAGTAGAGAACACGCCCCTTGGTCTCTTAAAGATTTTGGAATAAGAAGCGTAATTTCAACAAGTTTTGCAGATATTTTCTATAATAATTGCTTTCAAAATGGAATTTTACCGATAGTTGTCAGCCCTGAAAACCTCGATCAATTAATGACAGCAGCTAAAAATCAAATTGAGTTCAATATTGACCTTCCGGAGCAAATCATTAAAGCTGGCAATCATTCAATCAATTTTGAAATTGAAGAATTCAGAAAAGAAAGACTTTTGCAGGGATTAGACGATATAGGCATTACCCTTGGTTACCAAGACAAAATTAATGCATACGAAGAGGATAAAAAAAATAAAAAACCTTGGTTATTTAAAAAAAATTAAATGAGTTCTAAAATTTTAGTTTTACCTGGAGATGGCATAGGTGTGGAAGTTGCAGATCAAGCCATAAGAGTAATTGAAAAATTAAATGAGCAAGGTCTTAATGCAAGTTATGAAATAGATTTAGTTGGAGGCGCTTCATATGATGTTAATGGCGAACCTTTGACTAATTCTGTTTTAGAGAAAGCAAAAAATTCAGATGCTGTATTATTGGGAGCAGTTGGTGGATCAAAGTGGGATGACGTAGAAAGATCAAAAAGACCAGAAGCTGGACTTTTAGGTTTGAGGAAAGAATTAGAACTTTTTGCAAATCTGAGACCTGCTTTAGTTTTTGATGCTCTTGTTTCAGCTTCAACTTTAAAAAATGAAGTGGTAAACAATTTAGATATTATGATTGTAAGAGAATTGACTGGTGGTGTATATTTTGGTCAACCTCGAGGAATTGAAGACACGCCAAATGGTAAGAGAGCGATTGACACACAAATTTATCACGATTACGAAATCGATAGGATTGCTAGAGTTGCTTTTGATTTAGCCAGAAAAAGAAATAATAAAGTAACATCTGTTGAGAAAGCTAACGTTATGGAAACAGGTGTACTCTGGAGAGAGATTGTGAAAGAAACTCATAAAGATTTTTCAGATATTACACTAGAAAATATGTTAGCAGATAATTGTGCCATGCAACTTGTCAGAAACCCAAAACAATTTGATGTAATAGTTACAGATAATCTTTTTGGAGATTTGCTGAGTGATTGTGCTGCTATGCTGACTGGTTCGCTTGGAATGTTACCATCGGCATCATTGGGGGAAGAAAAAAATGGTAAAAGACATGGACTTTTTGAGCCTGTTCATGGAAGCGCCCCTGATATTGCAGGTCAAGATAAAGCAAATCCAATTGCTACCATTTTAAGTTTGTCTATGATGTTAAAATATAATCTCAATAAACCAGAGTTATCTAACAAAGTAGAAAGTGCTGTCCAAAAAATTCTTTCTGAGGGTTATAGAACTGGGGATATTTACACAAATGAAGACCAAACTCTTGTTTCCTGTTCTAAAATGGGCGATTTAATAATCGAGAGAATTTAAGTTGGCTTCTTCTAAAAAACCTAAAATTGCTGTTGTCGGAGCAACTGGAAATGTCGGTAGAGAGGTTTTAGATATTATTGATGAAAAAGAAATTCAATATTCTGATTTAATCGCTTTAGCTTCTTCTCGTTCTAAAGGAAGTACAATTGATTACGGAGAAAACAAGTCTGTTGTAGTAGCAGATTTAGCCGAATATGATTTTTCTGATACTGACATAGCTATTTTTTCACCTGGTGCGAAAGTTTCAAGTGAGTTTGCTCCTAAAGCAGCCAAGCAAGGATGTATAGTAATTGACAATACCTCCCATTTTCGAACAGATCCAGATGTCCCATTAGTAGTCGCTGAGGTTAATCCTGAGGCGCTAAAAGATTTTAGAAAAAAAAATATCATTTCTAATCCTAATTGTTCAACTATGGGGATGCTAGTTGCGGTTAAACCTTTGCATGATCATTTCAAAGTTAAAAGAATTGTTGTTTCAACTTATCAATCAGTATCTGGTGCAGGTAAAGAAGCCGCAGATGAATTATTCAATCAAACTAAATCAATCTATGCAAATGAAGCAGTAGTGAAGGAAAAATTTACTAAACAAATTGCTTTTAATGTTATCCCGCATATAGATGTTTTTTTAGAGGACGGTCAAACCAAAGAAGAGTGGAAAATGTACAATGAAACAAAAAAAATTCTTGATCAAAACATAGAATTAACCGCAACTTGTGTTCGAGTACCAGTATTTATATCTCATTCACTAGCTGTAAACATCGAGTTTGAAAAGCCATATGAAGAGGACCAAATAAGAGAAATTTTTAAGAAATCCCCTGGTCTAAAAATGATTGATTACCGTGCTGATGAGGGGTACGTAACTCCGATTGAATCTGCAGGTTTAGACCCTGTCTACGTTAGCAGAATTAGAAGAGACCCCACTATTCCAAATGGTCTTAATTTCTGGTGCGTGTCTGACAATTTAAGAAAGGGAGCTGCTTTAAACACTGTACAAATAGCAGAAATCTTGATCAAAGATTATTTAAGCTCTTAGCTTTAAATCTTTTTTTTCTTTTTTTAGAACGTATTTTATTTTTTAGCAAAATATCATAAATATCATTCGTAACATTTTCTAGTATTTCTCTTGTTGTATTTTTTCTATAGATATAGTGAGCGTATAAAGCTGTAGATTGGTCGCCAGCTCCATGAAATCTTTCTTTGAAATTGATGTAAGGTGTTTCTATGACAAAAATTTCTCTTTTATTACAAATAATATTTAATATTTTTTTATTTTTTGGAATGCTTCGTATTAATACTTGACTATTAAACTTCTTCGTAAACGATTTGAGGTCAGTTATGATCTCGCTAATACTATAGTTTTTTACATCTTTATTGTTTAAGTATGACCACTCAAAAAAATTTGCTGATATATATTTAACTTTTGTTATTACTTTTTTAAAAAAATTTGCAACGTCTTTTTCTACATATAGACCTATTCCTATATCTCCCATTACAGGGTCTAAAACAATTCTATTTTGCACATTAATAATTTTATCAATCGATTTTGAAATCTTTGAGTTGGGTGTGTAGCCAATAATTGTTAAATCATTTAAGCTTAATTTATATGTTTTCCTGACTTTATTAAAAATTACCCATGGATTTAAACTGTTGTTACTAATTTGAAGTGTGCCCTTTACAGCTTTATGAGATGTTAAAATTACAGTCGGTATCTCATAAATGTTATAACCTTTGTCACTTAAGATCGATCGAGCGGCATGATTTCCTACTTTATCATTTAAGACAGTAGACTGAATACTAACTATATTCCTCATATTTTTGTATCTATTTCTTCAAAGGTTGTCATTGTTTCCACAATAATATAAAAAATACGCATTAAGAATTTTAATTAAAGGAAATAAATATGACTTTTGAATTACCAAGCTTACCTTATGCAAATGATGCTTTAGCTCCATATATGTCATCAGAAACTCTTGATTTCCATCATGGCAAACATCATCAAACATATGTAACAAATTTAAATAATCTTGTTAAAGACACTGATATGAAAGACTCTTCTCTTGAGGAAATAGTTGTAAAATCAAGTAAAGACTCATCAATGGCAGGAATTTTTAATAATGCAGGTCAACATTGGAACCATATTTTATTTTGGCAATGTATGAAACCCAATGGGGGAGGCTCTATGCCGTCCGAATTGGAAAGTAGAATTACATCAGACCTAGGAGGGATTGATCAATTCAAAGAAGCTTTTATTCAGGCAGGAACAACTCAATTTGGTTCTGGATGGGCTTGGCTTGCCATCGATAATGGTAAATTAGTGGTCACAAAGTCACCTAATGCTTCTAATCCTCTAGTTGATGGAATGAAGCCAATACTGGGATGTGACGTATGGGAACACTCTTACTATATAGATTATAGAAACAAACGACCTGATTATTTAAAAGCTTTTTTAGATAGTTTAGTCAACTGGGAATTTGTTGCTTCTCAATTAGATTAAATAATAGGGCTGCTTATAAAAAAGCAGCCCTATTTTTTTATTTAAGCTGATAAAAGTTTAGAATTCGTATTAACTTTTATTTTTCTAGGTTTTTGGTGTTCAGGTATTTCTCTTTCAAGATTTATACTTAACAGACCATTATTTAAATCAGCCTCTATAACTTTTACAGTATCAGCTAATTCAAACTTTCTCTCAAAATTTCTGTTGGCAATTCCTCGATAAAGATATTCTGATTTATTTATAGTTTTATCATCACCCATTTCACCTTTAACAGTCAAAAGATTACCCTCTTGGGATATATCTATTTGGTCCTCACCAAAACCGGCGATAGCCATGGTAATTTGGTAAATATTTTTATCATGTTTGACGATATTATAAGGTGGATAAGAAGCACCTTTATTGTTCGTGGAAAAGACGGTATCAAAAAGTTTATCAAACTCATCGAAACCAACTGATGATCTCCATAGAGGTGATAAGTCAAATGTAGTCATAATTAACCTCCTTAAGCGTTAATTGTTAATTGCAGTTTTTAAACCTGCGTTAATTAAGAAATTCCAAATGGCAATTTCTCTTAATATTAATTTGGGATTTCAATTTTGAATTTCAAGACTTTCAAATTGACTGTTGGATCATTTTTTTAGATGATAGGCTACTTTAATGTATTCAATTGTTGCAAATAAGCCCGGTGATACAAGCGTTCTTCAAAGGAAAAGTATTGAGCTCACTGAACTTAAATCGAATGAAATTTTGATTAAAAATAGAGCAATTGGAGTAAATTTTATCGATATTTATTTTAGAGCAGGATTATATCCTTGGCCTGTTGACAAAGATCTTGTTTTAGGCTCCGAAGGTGCAGGCGAGGTTGAAGCTATAGGCCCTAATGTTACAAAGTTTAAAGTAGGGGATCGCGTAGCATATGCGCAACCTAATAATGCATACGCAACACATAGAACGATATCAGAGGATCTCGTAGTTTCTATCCCAGATAGCATATCTTTCGATCAAGCAGCCGCATCAATTCTTAAAGGACTAACAGTAAAGTATCTTGTTTGTGACAGTTATAACTTACAAAGTAATCATGAGGTATTATTTCATGCTGCGGCTGGAGGCGTAGGATTGATCGCAGGCCAATGGATAAAAGACATTGGTGCAAAATTAATAGGTACAGCTGGTAATTTAGATAAATGTGAGTTAGCAAAACAAAGAGGCTTTGACGAGGTTATAAACTACTCTGAA
Source organism: uncultured Alphaproteobacteria bacterium (assembly GCA_902611415.1). Classification (GTDB taxonomy): domain Bacteria; phylum Pseudomonadota; class Alphaproteobacteria; order HIMB59; family HIMB59; genus HIMB59. Next base: position 15,012 of record CACLZM010000011.1, read on the forward strand.
AAAAATTTTTTAGATGAAGTATTAAAAATCACAAATAACAAAGGCCTTGACGTGGTTTATGACAGTGTTGGTAAAGATACAATGTTTCAATCATTTAAATGTTTAAAAAAACATGGGATGTTAGTTAGCTTTGGTCAATCATCTGGACCATATAAAGACATTCAAATGACAGATCTAGCATTTGGTTCTTTTTATTTAACCCGACCTACACTATTCCATTTTTATGCTAATAGAGAGTGGCTTGAAATTGCAAGCCATAAATTATTTGAGATGATTGTAAAAGATAAAATTAAGTTGGATAAAATTACAAAATATGATCTTGATAATGTTGCTGACGCTCACACAGATATGGAAAATAGAAAGACTTCGGGATCTATTGTCCTAAAGATTTAACTTCACTAAATACTTCTTTAAGAGTTTTCTCTAGAGTATCAAATATTATACCCATCTCCTCCTCCGATGTAATAAAAGGGGGACATAACACAATTGATGGTCCAAGAGGTCTACATATCAAACCATTTTCAATACACTTATTAGCAACACGCTCGCCAATGGATATCGAACCATCGAAGGGTAGTTTATTTTTTTTATCTTGAACCATCTCTAAAGCACCCATAAGTCCAATACCGCGAGACTCACCTATAAACTCTAAATCTTCAAAGTTCTTTAAACCACCCATAAAAATTGGCTCAAGGTGTCTAACATTTTCAATCATTTTCTCATTAATTATAATATCAATTGCTTCTAGCGCTAGGGCACAACCTACAGGGTGTCCACCGGCTGTGAAGCCATGAAAAAACTCCTCTGCCTCATAAGAAGCCTCCATCATTTCTTTTGTGATTTTTTCTCCCAAAATAACTGCACCAAGTGGAAAAAAACCTGATGTTATACATTTAGAAGCAATAATAATATCAGGATCAATATTGTATGTTTGAGATCCCCATAAGTTACCAGTTCTACCAAAACCACAAATTACCTCATCAGCAATAAATGGAATATTGTATTTTTTTAAAATTTTTTGAACTATCTCGAAATATCCTTTTGAAGGAGGTATCACACCACCTGCCCCCATAACAGGTTCTGCAAAAAAACCTGCAATGGTATCAGGCCCCTCTCTTAAAATTAAATTTTCTAAATCTTCACCCATTCTTTTGGTAAACATTTCCTCACTCTCTTTTTCTAAGCCATATTTCCAATAATGAGGACAAGCTGAATGTAAAAAACCATCTAAGGGTAATCCAAATTCACTATTGTATGGTTTTCCTGTCATCGAAGCAGAAACAGCCGTTACACCATGATATGAATTTATTCGAGTAATTATTTTCCTTCGATTGGGATGCCCTTTTCTTTTATTAATAAACCATAATAATTTTACAGTAGTGTCATTAGCTTCAGATCCTGAGTTTGTAAAAAAAACTTTACCATCCGTGAAAGGAGATATTTCAATTAATTTATCTGCAAGTTCTACAGCTGGTTCAGATATTCTTCCAAAAAAGGCGTGGTAACCAGAAAATTTTTCATATTGTTTTTTTGCTGTTTCAACCATTCTGGGATGATCGAAACCAACCACAGAATTCCATAATCCTGAATTGGCATCTAAATATTTTTTTCCATCTTGATCGTAAACATATATTCCTTTCGCTTGGTTTAAAACAATAGGACCAAGTACATTTAAATTTTTAAGATCGGTAAAACCATGTAAAACTTTATCTGTATTAATCATTTAATCTACAACCTCATATAAACTTTCTAAAATTGGAATATTTCTAAATGGAATATCCACTAATCCTGTATCAGCAAGAAAATATCCAATAAAAAAGAAGAGTATCATGAAAATTAACTTCAACATCTTTAAAAAAGGATAATATAGAAATCAAAAAAGGGTTAGAACAATTTGTCCTAACCCTTTAAGAAAGAAGTGGCCCACTAAGAAAAAAGCCGCTTCTATAAGGCTGTAAAAAGAGATTAATCTCTTATTTTTGATTATAATTACGGGTAAAAATAACATCAAGAAAATTGAAATAACCACAATATATAGAATAAATTAGATCTATATGCTACTAAACTTAGTTAAATCAGAAAATGAACATCTTTAGATTCCTAGATAATATTCCGACTGTTTTTTTCACAATTATTTGGATTGGATTACTCGGTGCAATAACTTTAGGTGCACCATATATTTTTATTGAAGACATAAAAATTCTTATCACAATTAAAGATAATGAATTAGTTTCAAATTTTTCAGAGTTTTTCAATCCACATTTGATATTTTTAAATATCGCATCAAAGCTCACGAATTTTTTTGGTTTTAACAATTACTTTCTATTTAGACTACCGAATTTTATATACTTAGGATTATTAATTTTTGTCTCATATAAAATTATTAAATTAAAATTTTATGACCTCAATTATTTAATGCCTCTTACAGCAGTGATGTTAAGTGGCACAATTTTAATTTCAATGATAACCATTGATGGTTCTTTTATTTCAGGCTTGGTGACTTTATTAATATTCTATTATTTATTAAAAATTTTCGATGATGAAAATTTTTATAATGTATTTTTTTTTATATTATTTAGTTTAATTGCATTAATTCTCAATAATTTCTATTTTGTTATATTAATAACATTTTTGATATTCATAAAATTATTTAATTTAAAGCTAGAGAAAAAAAAACGTCTTAACTTAATTTCTTATCTAAGTTTTATTTATATATCTTTTTTAGTTTTTCTGATTATTCAGGGTATTAATAAAACGGATTACTATTCCATACTTAATTTCGATCCAAATATTTTATTACAGAAACTTTCAAAGAGTGTTATTTTTTTACTACCTTTATTAAGTTTGCTAATTATTTCTATTTTTTATAATGGCATAAAAAGAATTAACTGGAATAAGGAATTGATTATATTCCTTTTTTCAATAATTCTTTGTTGGTTTATGTTTATTTTTTCTAATAAATTAAATATATCGATTTTAGTCTTTTTATTACCAATAATGTCTATTTATATTTTTAGAACACTAGAATTTATTGAATTAAAATGGTCGAAAATAGTTTTAGTTACCCTTTTTTTTATACCAGCAGGCATAATTTATTTTGATACCTCCCTTTATCACAGTACTTCAGAGATACCTCAGATAAATTATATTTTTTATTTAATGATAATTTTAGTATCATTAATTAATCCAGTTTTTTCTCTCCAAGAAAAATCCTTAACTACAGTATATAAAACTATCTCATTTTCTTTGATTTTAGTTGTATTTTTTACTTCAGTCTTTTTTTATTCACAATATAAGAATAAAACATTGAGTCCCGTTATCTATGATACTTTAAAAAATGATTTAAATTGTGATATAAAAAAATCCGAATTTATATTGGAAGAAAATTATCCGCTAGATTTAATGTTGTTTTTTAGTGACAAAGTGAAACCAGACTATTTTTCAGATTGCCAAATAGAATTCAAATTTAGTTCCCTTGATACAATGCCAATAGAAGATAGTGACTCAATAAATAAAACCATACTCGATATGACTACAAAATCATTCATAAATATCAACTTTAATAAATTATGACTTTCTTCAATCAGTTAAACTCGCAAGAAAAAAGAATAAGTATTTATCTGTTAATTGGAGCTTTTTTTTTCTTATTATTTGATTATTCAGTAGCTTCTTTTTTTGACAGTATTAATCATCAAACAAAGTCTCTTTTTGGAACACTCACTCACTTTGGTGACTCTTTATATTTTTTTGTACCTACTATTTTAATCTGGAGCTTAATAAAAATTATAAAAAGTAAAAATCAGATTATTGAAACTGTAAGTGACATTAGTCTATTTATTTTTTTAAATATCTTATTAAGTGGCATTGTTACACAAATATTAAAACATATCTTTGGAAGACCACGGCCAGTCTTATATAATGGCTTTGAATTAAAATCGTTAGATATAATACAATTTGACTCCAAATGGCATTCATTCCCATCAGGTCATACTGCAACTATTTTTGCTTTTATCTTTTGTATGATATTTCTCTTTCCGAAAATTAAAAATGCATTGATACCCATTGCAATTATTATTGCATCCACGAGAGTCATAGTCGGTGCTCACTTTATTAGTGATATCTTTGGTGGCACGCTTGTTGCATATCTTTCAACAATATTTATTTCAAAAAAACTATCAGATAAAAAAAAGCTATTTACATCAGAGAATGACAAATTAATCCCAAACAATAACGTTGAAATAATTTCAAGTAATATTTCCAATTTTTATACAAACATTTTCTCTCTTTACTTGAATTTTAATTTTTACTTTAAAACCCTAACCATAACCCTCCTACTCTCTATAGTTTTTTTCATATTTCCCTCATTAGACATAACTGTTAGTGGCCTATTTTTTGGACAGGACGGTAAATTTATTGCTTCAGAGTCTGACTGGTTTATCTATTTTGTTCGTAAGATGTTGCTACCACTTATGGCTTTATTAGTTTTCTTTGTCCCCATAGCTGCTGTTTTCAAACAAATTTATTACAAAGAAAAAATTTTAAATGTTGCTGTTAGAGAATGGGTTTACTTGTTTTCTTGTCTTATTATCGGAACAGGTATTGTTGTAAACTCTATTTTTAAAAATTTGTGGGGTCGTGCAAGGCCTAATGACACCATTCAATTTGGAGGAGAAGAGCCATTTACCATTCCATGGTTAAATGTTGATTATTGCAGTACCAATTGTAGTTTCGTTTCAGGTGACGTGTCTTTTTTTACGTTATCTTTGGCTTTACTAATAATTTTCAATAAAACTTCATGGAACACATTTGCATATGCTTCAATTCTTTTAATCTCATTATTAAGAATTATGGAGGGTGATCATTTTTTGAGTGATACGATTATGAGTTTTATAATCACATATGTAATAATTAAGGGTCTCAATGATATCTTTAAAAATTTTCCAGAGGATCTTAATTTAAATCAATTAAAAAAACCTTCTTGGCTGACTAAGAAAAATTCTAATTAAAAATACATATAATTTTATATATATAGATTTTTATGATATTTTATATCGTGAAAAATTTTTTTAGCTTTTTTTTAGTTTCTTTATTAAGTCCATTCTTTTTATTCGCGGCAGATTTGATACCAGAAAAATTTCATGGAACATGGAGTAATGACTGTTCCAAAGAAGAAGATGTTTTTATTATTACTCAGAGTGGCTACTTCAATCTTTATGAAAGCCAGGACGAAATAGACGATTATGCGTATTTCTATCTTCAGTTTTCTGACTCAAAGACATATAAAGATTGGATTTATCTAAACGGTGAAATATTTGAATTTAAAAATGTTTTTATGAAACTGAATGACGATATTTTAGAGGTTGTATTTGAAGAGCAAGATAATCCCGATGAGTCCTATGATTTTTTAAATAATACGAATAATACTTTTACATACGCAAAGTGCGATAACACCCCAGCTAGTCTAACCTTAGTATTTGGAGAGGTACTATCATATATGAATTCAAAAGCATCTTTATCCTGTTCAAATTTCTCCAAGAATAAGGGAGAGTGCTTTGAAGATGTTTTTAGTTTTTTAGATGTCTCTGAAAACAAAGCACTTTCAAATGCTGAGATTAATAGAGCTTCTAAACTTTTAGTTTTTTTTAGCACAATAAATGGGCAAGAATTTGATGAGGCAGGAATGTTTGGAATAATTTCTAGTTACGCTATCACCCCTTTGCTCACTAAAGTTGTTTTAAATAATTTTGATTTTGACAACAGTGCAGATCTTACACTAGAAGAAATACTTCAAGACAGAGAGGGTTTATTTGACTTAGATTTTGATGAAAATGATCAAATAGAAATTGATAATCAAAAAATTAACGAGCAAATTAGAGATTTCATTAATAAGCTTCAAGGTTTAGGGAGTTTTTTATAAATTAGATTGGCGGTTCCGCAAGGATTCGAACCCTGACTAAATGATCCGAAGTCATTTGTGCTATCCGTTACACCACGGAACCGAATGTCCTATTATTAACAAATCTATCATCTTTCTATCTTAAATAAATAATTTGTCCGCCACTTATCCGCCAATGCGGACTGAAAAGGATTCTATTAGGTCTTAATTTAAATGACAAATTTGATATTTTAGGGTTATGAAAACTCTCTTAGCTCTATTGTTATTAATCCCTAGTTTCTGTTTGGGCTTAACATTTAAAAATGGAGAACAAGTTGGAAGTTACAAGGGTATTGGTTGGCCAACTATTGAAAAACATGGATTAGATGCTGGTAAAGATTGGAGTCAAAGCGTCGACACTGAATTTTCAAGACTTGGTGAATCATCACACAAATTTGAGTTTAGAGCACTTGATTGTAAAGACTTTGATTGTGAAAGGGGAAAATTTAAGGGTTCTTTTGGAAGAACTGAGACTTTTATAAATACAAAAGAGAGAGGAGAAAATTGGTATGCATGGTCATTTTTTATAGACAATTCTGAGCTTACTTATTCGTCAACTTCTCATAAAGAAATTGACAATCATTTAATTCAATTTGGACAAATGAAATTATCATATGAAAATAAAGTTTTTCCTCACTGTAGAGAAAATGGTTCAGAAAATGTTTTTATATTTCAATATAAAAAAAAATTTAAAGGGTTAGCCATTAATAGAACGCACTGTACAAAAAAAACTGTTGTAGAGACTGATGAGACTGCAACGGTAATTCCAGAAAATATTTTATTTAACCAATGGCATGATGTAATTATTCATGCAAGTTGGGGCAATGATGGATTTCTAAAACTTTATATCAATGGAGATTTAAAATATGCTGAAGAGGGCTTTATAACTAATATTTATTCTTACAATGGAAAATCTTACGGACCCTCTTTTCGATATGGTATATATCAAAATAATGCTCCTAAAGGTTTTAACGGTAAAATCACAGCTTGGTATGATGGAATTGCTAGAGCAAAAAAATGCACAAACAAAATTTTCTCTGAAATGTTATCTGACTTAGGATACTCATGTGACTCTTTGGGGGACAAAGATAACCAGGTTATAAAACCTACTTTTATCCAATATCAAGATTGATAAAACTAGCAAGAACCATGGAGTAGGTTTATATTAGAAAGATGACAACTTTATCTAGCTCTATTTTTTACATACTAACAGGATGGACTTGTGCAATAAATATATACAAATTCTTTTACCAAAAAAAATTAAAGGACTCTCAAAAACAAGATGGGCAAAATCTAGCTCAGCTTAATGAAATGAAATCACATTTTAAAAAGGCAGATAAACTAGGTAAGATTTTTTTAACACTTTGGTGTTTATCTGCAGTATGGTTTTTCTACAATTTAAATGCTTAAGTTATAAAGAAATGATTAACCCAACTTTCGATAAAAAAGAACATTCAAAGTGGGAGTATAGAATTTATACCCAATATTTAGATGATGAAGAATTGAAGTCGGAAAATGACTGGCTTAACAAAGGTGGAAAAGAAGGTTGGGAGTTGGTCAATGTAATTAAAGATAAATCTGATATCCCTTCAAAACATAAAATGATTTATTATTTTAAGAGAGAAAAAATATCTTAAGTATTTCTATAATAGGTATTTAATTTAATGAATGAATATAGATATTTAATATTTGGAATAGTTATAATTATTATAACTTATATATTGTATTTAGGTCTGACTACTTAATGTTCCAATACAACTTCAAAATATATTATGAAGACACAGACTCTGGTGGAGTTGTATATTACGCAAATTATTTAAAATTTATTGAAAGAGCCCGCACTGAAATCATCAATGAATTGGGACTCACACTGAATTCTTTATTGAAAGATCACGATCGACTTTTTTTAGTAAAAAAGATTGAATGTGATTATATTGAGTCAAGCAAACTAGAGGATCAATTAACTGTTAGAAGCAATATTTTGTCTCTTAAAAATGCATCATTTGAGCTCGAACAAAATATTTACAAACAAAATAATATTATTTTTAAATCAAAGATTTTGATGGTTTGCGTCAATTCTCAAGGAGCCCCAAGTAAAATACCAGATGATCTTCAAAGATTAATGAAAAACAAAGATGGATAAGTTATTTGAGCCAAGTAGAAAATTTATTAAATCTACAAATCTTTATAAATTTCAGACCTATTTAGAGCAAAAACTCTCTAAAAAATTTTTAAATTATAGCAAGCTTTGGTCATGGACCAATAAGAACCCTGGTGAGTTTTGGGAGTCTATAGTTGAGTATTTTAATATCGACCTTGAGAGGAAAAGATTTTTTAAAGCTTACAAAAAAAAATCTTTTTGGAATTCAATTTTTTTTGATCAGAGTAATCTTAATTATTATGATTTAATTTCAAAAAATAATTCATCAGATTTGGCCATTGAATTTATTGGAGAAAACAAATTCAGCGAAAAAATTATTTATAGTGATTTAAATAAAAGAATTAATGCATTAAGCAATTTTTTTAGAGATAAAGGCATAAAAAAAGGTGATGTAATTGTTGGATATCTGCCAAATATACCTGATACAGTTATAAGCTTCCTTTCTGCAGCAAAAATTGGTGCAGTTTGGTCTTCTTGCTCTGCTGACTTTGGAACACAAGCAGTGATTGACAGATTTTCCCAGCTTAAGCCTAAGCTTTTAATTGTTGCTGACTATTATTTTTATAACGGCAAGAAATTTCAATATTCAAAAAATTTAAGAACATTAAAAACAAATTTAAATAATCCACAAATTTTAAAAACTAGCTATCCTTCAAAAAATAACACTTCTGAATTGAAAAAAATTTACAATCAAAAAAAATATTCAAAACTAAATAAAAATATATCATTGAGCTTTAATCATCCGCTGTATGTTTTATTTTCTAGTGGAACGACAGGGCTCCCAAAGTGTATTACGCATGGCCATGGAGGCTCACTCCTTCAACATTTAAAAGAACTAGCATTACATACAAATGTTAAATCTGAAGATAAAATGCTTTTCTTAACTACTTGCGGGTGGATGATGTGGAACTGGACAGTTTCAAACTTACTACTGGGTTCCTCAATCGTTCTTTATGATGGCTCCCCATTTTATCCAAATATAAATCGAGTTATAAATATTACAAAAGATACTAATTCAACAATGCTAGGTGCGGGAGCAAAAGTTTATGAAACTATCCAGAATAATTATAAATCAAATAAAAAAGATATTTTAAAAAAAATTAATTGTTTTATATCAACTGGCTCTCCTCTAAGCCCAGATACTTTTAAGTTTATTAATAAAAGTTTAAATTCAAAATCTTTTATACATTCGGTGAGTGGCGGTACAGACATAGTTTCATGTTTTATGTTAGGAATACCAACTTTACCTGTCTATTCAGGTGAAATTCAAGGACCGGGCTTAGGCATGGATATTGATGTTTTCAATGATAATGGCAAGCCAACCAAAAAGACAGGAGAACTAGTTTGCAAGACCCCTTTCCCCTCTAAGCCTATCTACTTTTGGAATGACAGATTGAATGATAAGTATAAATCCGCATACTTTAAAAAATTTCCAAACATATGGTCTCATGGAGATTATGTAAAAAAAACCAAAAATGGAGGTTATGTAATCTTTGGAAGGTCAGATGCTACTTTAAATCCAGGCGGCGTCAGAATAGGAACAGGTGAAATATACAGTTGCTTACAAAAATTTCATTGGATCGAGGACTGTTTGGCAACAGGTTATTTGACTAAAAATGATGAAAAAATTGTCCTTTTTTTGAAGTTGTTAAACACAAAAATTAATGTTGATTTTAATACAATATTGAAAAAACACCTCAAGACATCGCTTAGTCCAAGGCATGTTCCTTGGAAAATATTTATAGTTAAAGACATTCCAAGAACAAAAAGTGGTAAAAACTCTGAAATACTTGTCAAAAAAATTATCAATAATGATAAAGTGCAGAACTTGGGATCGTTGGCAAATCCTGAGTCAGTAATTGAATATAGAAAGATAAATATTAATGAGTGATGTTTTTATAATCGACGCAGTTAGAACACCAATAGGAGCTTATCTAGGTAATTACAAAAAAACTGAATCAGTAGAATTAGGAACCTCTTGTCTTAAAGAATTATTTGATAGAAATAAAACAATCAATACTAAAGAAATTGAAGGATTAATTTTAGGACAAGTATTAACTAGTGGACTAGGAATGAATACAGCAAGGCAAGTTGCACTAGGTTCCGGAATGCAACAGACATCCTTTGCTTATGTAGTAAATCAAGTTTGTGGAAGTGGTATGAGAGCTACAATAGATGGTTCATCTAAAATTTATTCCGGTGAGTCAAATTTATTAATTGTTGGTGGTCAAGAAAGTATGTCCAGGGCACGCCACGCGTATCTGAGTAGAACTGGAGAAAAAAAATTAGGAAACAATATCTTTATAGACACTTTAGTTAACGATGGCCTAACAGATGCTTTTTCAAAAGAACATATGGGCATAACAGCTGAAAACGTTTCAAGAAAATATAATGTTACAAGACAAGACCAAGATCAATTTGCTTATCAGTCTTATCTAAAAACTTATAAGGCAATTAAAAATAATTACTTCAAAAATGAATTGACAAAAACACCTCTTAAAGATGAAGTTCGAAAAGACACGACTTTGCCAAAACTAAGCCAATTAAAAGCTGTTTTTAAAAAATCTGGAACAGTTACTGCTGGAAATGCTTCTTCATTAAATGATGGTGCTAGTTTTTTGGCTTTAGCTTCTGAAAAATATGTAACTTCAAACAAAATTAAACCAATAGCAAAAGTACTATCTTGGGCATCCTCGGCGGGTAATCCTGATTATATGGGTATTACTCCAATTACAGCTATACAGAAATTAATGAAGAAAATGAGTGTAAATATTAACTATTTTAATTTGGTTGAGGTCAATGAGGCGTTTGCTGCAACTTCAGTTGCTGTTCAAAGATCTTTAAAGATTGATCCAAATAAATTAAATATTGCAGGAGGCGCTATCGCATTAGGACACCCTATTGGCTGTTCAGGTGCAAGAATTATCACAACCTTGTCTCATCAACTTAGAAGAACAAAACAAAAGTTTGGTGTTGCAAGTATGTGTATTGGTGGTGGTCAAGGTTTAGCAATTGCTATTGAAAATTTAAAATAAAAAATCTAAGTGAGTGTTTCTCTTAAAGCAGCCATATTTTTATGTTTTGCCTCCTTATTTTGGTCAGGCAATTTTATAGTAGGAAGATTATCCTCAGTTGAGGAATTAGTATCACCGCTATCATTATCTTTTTACAGATGGGTAATTGCTTTAATAATTTTAACTCCCTTTTGTTTAAAAAATGCTTTAGTCGACTTACCCCTTTTAAAAAAACAACCAGGAATGGTTTTTTTGATCATTTTAACTGGTCCAACACTATTTAACACATTAACTTATATTGGTCTAACAGCGACAACTGTTATTAATTCTTTATTAGTTATTTCGACAACACCCATGTTGATAATCCTTTTAAACAAATTGATTTATAAAAATCAAACAAATTTGTTTCAAATGTTAGGTGTCATTTTATCTCTTATTGGTGTTAGTTATGTTATAACAAAAGGTAACTACCAAAATATATTTGACTCGAAATTTTACTTTGGAGATTTATTCATCTTACTAGCTGTTATATCTTGGGCATTGTATTCAATATTTCTGAAAAAAAATGAAACAGGTGTTTCAGGATTTAGTTTTTTATATTTATCATTCGTATTTACAGTAATCTTACTCTTACCTGTTTATTTGTATGATATTATAATTCAAAATAATTTCATAACATTTGACTACAAGACCTTATTAGTAATTGGCTATACCGGAACTTTTCCCAGCATCTTGTCATATATTTGTTGGAATACCGGGGTGGCTTTAATTGGCCCAAATAAATCAGGCCCTTTTCTTCACTTAATGCCTATTTTTGGTGGAATTCTTGCATATTTAGTCTTTCAAGAAACACTACAGAGTTATCATTACGCTGGAATTTTATCTGTGATTGTTGGTATAATGATAGCTAATAAAAAATAATTAATTATTTCTTAATTTAGGAGGGGAATATTTATGGCAAAAAAGAAGACTAATAATAAGACCATGAAAAGAAGAAATTTCCTTAAAGGTGCAGGTGCTGCAGCACTGGGCGCCGCAGCAGTTTCTTCATTTCCAGCACCAGCAATATCAGGTGGACACATGGAATGGATTGCATGTTCTGCTTTTGGTAAAGCAGGAGGTCTTGGTAAAGCAATAGATAGATTTGCAAGTTACGTTAACAATGCTTCTGATAAACTAAAAATTACTGTTTATCATGGTGGCGAATTAGTACCACCACTTGAGTCATTGGACGCAGTAAGATCTGGAGCCGCTCAAATGGCTTATGGTGCAGGTTATTATTGGACAAACATTAGTATGGCTCCATCTTTTTCTGCAGCTTTACCTTTTGGTTTAACGGCTCAAGAACAAAATGCATGGTGTTACTATGGTGGAGGAATTGAAGCAGCAGACAAAGCTTATAATGCTATCGGCGTAAAATTTCTTCCAATGGGTAATACTGGAAACCAGATGGGTGGTTGGTTTAATAAAGAAATTAATTCACTTGCAGACTTTGAAGGTCTAAAAATCAGAATGCCTGGTCTTGGTGGAGAGGTATTAAAATCTTTTGGCGCTAATACAGTTCTTTTGGCTGGAGCGGATGTGCTTCCATCACTTGCCTCAGGTGCGATTGATGCAACAGAATGGATTGGTCCTGCTGCTGACCTAGGTAAAGGATTACACCAAGCAGCTAAGTATTACTATAACCCAGGATGGCATGAGCCAGCAACTATCTTAGATTGTTCAATAGATATGTTTGAGTGGGAAAAACTTGATGACGCAACTAAAGAGCTAGTCACAATCGCAACTAAGGCAGTTAACATGGAAGTTCTATCTATGTTCCAAGCTGCAAACGATAGTTCGTATCAAAAACTTATTAATGAGCATGGTGTTCAAATGAGACAATTACCAGATCCAGTTATGAATGCATTGGGTCAAAGAGCAGGAGAGGTTTGTAGCTCAATAGCAGCGGAAGACCCTGTTTCTCAGGCTCTTTTCTCACATATTGTTGAATTTAGATCATCAATTCTGAGATGGACAAATACATCTGAAAAAGAGTACATGAGAGTAAGAAGTCTCCCATTTACTTATCCATCAGCATAAATATAAAATTAAAATCATCCCCGATACCTATTCGGGGATGATCTATCTATCAGAACATTTTATTTGGCAACCAGGTTGCTATTTCAGGATAAAAACCAACAATTAATATAGCTAATACCTGAATTCCAATGAAGGGAATTACCCCTCTGTACATGTTTCTAGTTTTAATACTACTTGGGGCCACTCCTCTTAAAAAAAATAAAGAAAATCCAAAAGGAGGTGTTAAAAAACTAGTCTGTAAATTCAGTGAAATAAGAATACCTAACCATAAGGGGTCTGCTCCGTTTGCAATTAATATTGGACCAACTAATGGAACGATGACAAAAATTATTTCGATATAGTCTAGGAAAAAACCTAATAGAAAAATTACTATCATTACTAAAATGAGTGCTGCGTAAAGCCCACCAGGTAGAGTTCCAAGAAAATGCTCTATCATTTCATCACCACCAAAACCACGAAACACAAGAGAAAACATTGAGGCACCAATTAAAATTACAAATACAAATGAACTAAGTTTTACAGTTCCTAAAGCTGTCTCTTTAATATTCTTGAAATTTAATTCACCCTTTAACAGTGCAATTATTGCAGCTCCAACAGCCCCTACTGATGCAGACTCTGTGGGGGTAGCTATTCCAAATAAAATTGAGCCTAAAACTAGCACAATAAGAGTTATGGGAGGCACAACAGATTTAGCAGCTTCAATGTATATCTCAGTTCTTGACTTGGTAGTTTCAACAGGTGGACAACTTAATGGGTTTATTCTAGCGTATATGAAAATAAAAATTATAAATAAGACTACTAACATCAATCCAGGTAGAATAGCACCAGCAAATAAATCAATTGCTGTAACCGGATCTGGAGCTAAATTACCAACTAACATCGCTGCTTCTTCATTTGCGCCCTGTAAAATTGTTGCAAGTAAAACCAAAACAATTGAGGGGGGTATTATTTGTCCTAATGTACCAGCGGCACAAATTGTGCCTGTGGCTATTTTTTGATCATAGCCAGCTTTCATCATTGAGGGTAAAGATAACATTCCCATTGTAACAACTGTTGCACCAACAATGCCTGTTGATGCAGCTAACAACATACCCACTATTACAACACCTATTCCAAGACCTCCTTTTGTGGTCCCAAAAAGTTCACCAATTGAATGTAATAGTCCGGCTGCAATTTTTGTTTTTTCTAACATTATTCCCATAAAAATGAATAGGGGCACAGCCACAAGGGGCTCATTAATCATTGTTCCAAAAATGCGTTGAGGAAAAAATCCTAGCATTCTGAAATTAAATATTTCCAGAGCATCTCCTAAAAATCCAAACAGAAGAGCTGTTCCAGCGAGTGTAAAAGCAACGGGAAAACCGAAAAGCAATAACCCCAATGTTGTTACAAACATTACAATTGCTAAAATTTCAGGACTAATCATGATTTATTATCAGACAAATGATAGTTTGAAAGTGTTAGTATTGATTTAATTACATTAGAGACTAATTGAAGAAATAAAACTAAACAAAACCATAGTATTGCACTTTTTAAAATATATAAAGCAGGCATACCGCCCGCTTCTCTAGAAACCTCCCCCATTAAAAAAGATCTATATACAAAGGGATAGCTGTAATTCCAAATAATATATAAAAAAGGTAAAAGTAAAAAAATATTTCCAAATAGATCAACAGTGGCTTTATATTTTTTTGATGCCTCTCGGTAAAAGACATCTATTCTGACATGTTCATTAGCTAAATAAGTAAAACCAGCACCCAACATAAAAACAAAACTATGAAGCCAAACATAAACTTCTTGCATCCATATAAATCCAATATTGAACCCATATCTTAAGACGACAACAGTGAATACAACTATGACCATAGAGAAAACAAAAAAAGCACATAGATATCCTATGATTGTATTAAATCGATCAATAAATTTGGATAATTGTGCCAAAGCAGACATAGCAGCAGATTATATATAGACAATAAACATATGAAAGAGAGTATATTGATAGGTCGTGGTGCCAACTTTATATGAATAAAGCTTTCTCATGCGGGGTGAGATTCGGCACATTTAAACAAAAATGTTCACGACCTAATTGAATTTTAATTGAATATAGGGCTTTTTCAGAACCTTTATTTTAATGAATGAGCAATTTGATTAACATTTTTTCCACAGCCTTATTTATTCATGTAACGCATGAATTAATAAAATAATAGTTTTTTACTATAAGACATTTTTAAATATATTGCCTTTCTATGGCTCCGATATCACCCCATTTGCAAATATATAGACCTTTTTTGACAATGGTATTTTCTATCTCCAGCAGGATAGGAGTAATTGCATTTGCATTTTCTTTACCTTTTTTTGCAATTTGGTTAGGAAGCTTAAATTTTCTCCCTCAACTTAATCAAGTATTAACATTGTTGATAAACTTGTTACCTATAAAGCTAATATTTGTCTTTTGGTTTTTTATCTTTAATCATCATTTGTTAAACGGTTTTAAATATTTCTTATGGTCATTTTCAATTGGAATGGATCTTAAAAATGTCTACTTAGTGACATATCTTATTCTAGTAGCGAATATTATAATGACTTTGATTTTTACTTGGATGATATTTTAATGAAAGCTTCTCAAAAATGGAAAATAGAAAGAATTTTATATCTAGCGTTAATTCCTATTAGTTATTGGTTTATTTTATTTTTTTTAAGTTCTTACTCTGATGCAAATTCTATCATAGAGAGACTAGAGTCCATTAAAAGTAACAAAGGTGATGTTTCAGTCGGTGAGCTAAGAGAGAGGATGCAAAAGACTGTTCAAAAAAGATTTGGTGTTTACAGAGAAAGTGAAACTTTGAAATTAGGCAATGATG
>CACLZM010000012.1 GCA_902611415.1 uncultured Alphaproteobacteria bacterium
ACTCAATGAGTAACGTATTGTATGGAATGGACTCAACAAGAACTATTGATGATCAAATAATGATCAATCATGCTACTGCAGTAAAAAAAGCTGCAGAGAAATCACTGGTTTTTTTTGATTTACCTTACAATAAAGATTTCAGTGAATCCAATACTGTAAAACGTGTTTTATCCGTTATGAAAAAAACTTCTTGTGATGGTGTAAAAATAGAGGGTAATACTGAATTAGAAGATGTAATAAAGTATTTGAAGAAAAAAAAAGTTCCTGTTATGGCGCATTTAGGCTTACAACCACAAAAATTTAGTTCAACAAAAAAATTTAAGATATATGGAAAAAAGAAAGAGGATTTAAATAAAATTATTTCGGACTCATTGTGTTTAGAAAAAGCAGGTGCTGTATCCATATTATTGGAGGGAATGTTAACGAAAATAGCAAAGCAAGTTACTACAGTATTATCAATACCTACGATTGGAATTGGCGCATCTGAGTTTTGTGATGGTCAAATACTAGTATCAGAGGATATGCTTGGAATGTATGGAAATAATCATCCAAAATTTGTAAAAAGATATGAAGATTTATCAAAAAATATTAAAATTGCTGTGAAAAAATTCTCTGAAGAGGTAAATAGTAGTAAATTTCCAAATAAAAAATATAGATATGACTAATAAGTTCTATTAATAGAACTTACTAAAAGATTTATAAAAAGATCTTTTTGATAACCCTTAAATAGTTTCAATATTTTCAAAGATTTTTTATTGTATTTATTACAGAAATTTTTGACATCTTCATTTATTTTATATTTTCTCATTAGTTTCATTATTTCCAAGTAATCATTTTTTAATCTTTTGTGCTTATTAAATATTTTTTTAATAAAATTTATTTCAGTATTATTTGACTTTTTTAAAAGTAATATAATTGGTAGGGTAATTTTTCCTTCATAAAAATCTTTACCTTGTTTTTTGCCAGTTACTCTTTTCCCAAAATAATCAAGGTAATCATCCATGACTTGAAATATAATTCCAAAATACAATCCCAGTTTGTATAAACTTTTTGTTTTATTTAAATTTTTACCAGTTAAAATTGCAGGGATTTTCATAGCTGCAGCAAATAATTCTGCAGTTTTTAAAGATATAATCTCTAAATATTTCCTTTCAGTGATATGAATATTATTCTCATGGGTAAGTTGCAAAAATTCTCCTTCTGAAATTTTACTACTAACTTGAGACAGTGCAGCCATTGCATTTAAAGAATTGGCTTTTGTCATTAATTGAAATGACTTTGAAAATAAAAAATCGCCAAACAGAACACTAAACTTATTATTCCAAATTGTGTTAATACTTTTTTGGCCTCTTCGTAATTTACCCTCATCAATCACATCATCATGTAGGAGGGTAGCTCCATGAATGAATTCGATTGCAGCAGACATATCAATATCGCTTGATAATTGTGAATAATTTTTATTTATCATTTTACTTGATAGCAAACATATAACTGGCCGCAATTGCTTTCCTCTATTTTTGAAAAAATAATTCCCTAATTTTGGAATAATGGGGACAGCACTTATTAGAAATCTATCAAGCTCTTTATTAGTTTTAACTAACTTTACATTAATTTCTTTATGAATTAACTTTATGGTTTGTTCAAAATTAATTTTTTGCATTAGCTATGAATTTATACTCCAAAGATTTTCTACTAGATGGTAAAATTGTATATTATCAATTAAATAAAGGCTACAGGAGTGGTATTGAGCCTATTATCCTAGCTTCTAATGCAAAAAAAAAGCATAGTAAAATTTTAGATATGGGATCTGGTAGTGGTTCTATTGCATTAATTGTTGCTTATAGAAATCCAGAATCTGAAGTCATTGGTTTTGAAAAAAATGAAGCTCACCATAAAATTTCAGCCTTAAATCAAAAAGAAAATAATTTTAAAAATTTAAAATTTTTAGTTCATGATAATTGTATTTTTGATAAAAAATATGAGAATTACTTTGATTTAATTTTATCAAATCCTCCTTTTTATTTTGCAAATAAAGTACTTATGTCAAAAAATCCTTCCATAAATGCATCAAAATATATAACTGAGTCAAATTTGGAAAAATGGATGAAAAACATAATTCTCTATTTAAAAATAAAAGGATCTGCGTTTATTATAAATAGATTTGAAAATATAGATTTTATGTTAGATATATTCAAAAAATTTAATCTAGAAGTGACTACAACACCTTTATTATCCTTTAAAGGCACAAAACCTAAAAATGCCCTTCTAAAAATCACAAAAAGTAATTATTTTATAGAGAAAACATCAAATGCAATTATAATCCACGATAATTTATCAAAGTATTCTAAAGATATAGAAAGTTGGTTTAAATAATGTTCAGTCCAAACAAAACAATAATCTCAATTGATCTAAAAGGAATGATTGCATCTGGAAGTAGAGCACCATTGAATATGGATAATTTAAATGGACTTTTCTCAAAGGTAATGAAAATGAAATTTGATGCACTATCAATTATCATTAACTCACCTGGTGGTTCTCCAGTGCAATCATCTTTAATTGCACAAAAAATAAGAGAAATTTCAGATAAGAAAAAAGTGAAATGTTATTGTTTTGTTGAGGATGTTGCTGCATCTGGGGGATATTGGCTTGCATGTGCAGCAGATGAGTTATATTCAGATGTAAATTCTATTGTTGGTTCAATAGGTGTTATATCAGGTGGTTTTGGATTTACTGATTTTATAAAAAAAATTGGGGTAGAGAGAAGGATATTTACAGCTGGAGAGAACAAAAGCTTTTTAGATCCATTTTTAAAAATTAATAAAAAAGATGAAGAAAAATTGAAAAAACTTCAAAAGTTAATACACCAAAATTTTATTGATTGGGTGTCCTCGAGAAGAAAAAAGAAACTTAGCGAAAAAAATAAAAAAATCATATTCTCTGGTTCCTTTTGGTTAGCTAACGAGGCAAAAGACTTAGGTTTAATTGATGGTATTGCATCTGAGTCGTCTTTTTTTAAAAGTAAATTTGGTGAAAAGACCAAAATTAAAAAAATAAAACAACCAAAGTCTCTAAAACAAAAGCTAGGTCTAGGAATTAACTCTTTAAATAGTGAGGATTTAATTACTAAATTAAAAGAGGAGCTTCTTTTTAACAAATTTGGTATCTGATCAATGACAGCAGAAAATATGGAAGACTTAGTATCTCTTTGTAAAAGAAGAGGATTTATTTT
The DNA here is from genome assembly GCA_902611415.1 of uncultured Alphaproteobacteria bacterium. Classification (GTDB taxonomy): domain Bacteria; phylum Pseudomonadota; class Alphaproteobacteria; order HIMB59; family HIMB59; genus HIMB59. Next base: position 3,230 of record CACLZM010000012.1, read on the forward strand.
TCCTTCAAATGATATCTACGGTGGCATGAAAGGTCTCTATGACTTTGGGCCTATGGGTGTAGAGCTAAAATTAAATTTAAAATCAGCCTGGTGGAAATCAATAGTCTATGAAAGAGATGATGTTGAGGGATTGGACTCAACTATTTTAACCTCACCTACTGTTTTAAAATATTCAGGGCACGAGGATACATTTTCTGATCCTTTAGTTGATTGCAAGAAATGTAAATCAAGATGGAGAGCTGATCAACTTGAAGACGGAAAATGTCCAAATTGCAAATCAACTGATTTAACTGATCCTAGACCATTTAATTTGATGTTTAAAACAGCTATTGGTCCTGTGGATGACGGGAGTTCATTTGCTTATTTGAGACCAGAAACTGCTCAGCAAATATTTGTAAATTTCAAAAATGTTGTCGACTCAACCAGTAGGGTGCCTCCTTTTGGCATAGCTCAAATTGGAAAAGCATTTAGAAATGAAATCACTCCAAGAAACTTTATTTTCAGAGTTAGAGAATTTGAACAAATGGAGCTTGAGTATTTTGTTAAACCTGGTTCTGATGAGAGTTGGCATAAATATTGGGTAGATAAACGTTTAAATTGGTGGGCTAATCAAGGTTTAAGCTCAGATAAACTAAAATTATTAGAGGTAGAAAAAAAGGATTTATCACATTATTCCAAAGCAACTTTTGATATTATGTATGACTTTCCACATGGCCTTGAGGAACTTGAGGGTATTGCAAATAGAACTGATTTTGATTTAGGATCGCATTCTAAAAATCAAAAAGATTTTAATATTAAAGCTAAAGTTCAAGAAAATAAAAATTCTACAACAAAATTAGCTATTCAAGATTTAGAAAATAATGAATGGTTTATACCATACGTAATAGAGCCTTCAGCAGGTGTTGAAAGAGGTGTTCTGGCAGTTTTAAACGAAGCTTATACTTTAGAGGAAGAAAATAAGAGAACATTGTTAAAACTCAAACCTCATTTATCACCAATTAAAGCCGCAGTCATTCCTCTTAAGAGAAATAATTCTGACTTGGTCAATACAGCAAATAATGTCAAATCAGAGTTACAATCACTTGGTTTGGGAAGAGTTATGGTTGAAAATACAGGAAATATTGGAAAAAATTATCGTAGACATGATGAGATTGGGACACCTATGTGTGTTACTATTGATTTTGAAACTTTAGAAAATCAAACAGTTACGGTGCGAGATAGAGATACTATGAAACAAGAAAAAGTATCACTCTCTGAAATAGCAAATTATTACTCTCGATATTTTAAGTAATTTATTTATTAACTCTAGGCTCCCTAAGTATATAATAATTATTTATTTGTAATAATATTTCTGAATTAGTTGGAAGTTTTTGAGGTTTTTTCTCAAAAAATTTAATTGAAAGTTTTTTTTTATTTAGTTGTCTATGTTTAATCCTCGAAACTACCTCTTGACCTACAAAGCATCCTTTCGAATAGTCTACTAATTCATCATTGACTTCAGATGGAAGTAGAGAGGATTGTTTAAGTAGGTTCGAGTCAATTATTCCCGTTGAAAGTTGATCTAAAATATAATTTTTATCAAATTCTCTTTTATCAACTGTTTCAATACTTAGTTTTACGTCAGATAACAAGGCATATTTATTTAAGAATGTAGGCAAATCATTTTGATCATTCGAGCAAACTAATTCATATGACTCATCTGATTTAGTAATTATTATTTCATATAGAATCTTGCCTTGTGGAGATAGTATAAAGCTCTTTAACTCTTTCTTTAATTTAGACAAGTCATTGGTAATTATATTTTGTAGGAAATCAAATCTTTCTTCCCCAAATACTCTAATTTTTATTGGATTAAGTGTTTCAATTTGCATGTAATATATTATCTATATGTATATATATGCATTTACTATTTATTTCTTCAAATAGAATAGGTGATTCCTTAATTAACCTTCAAGTTTTAAATAAATACATCAGAAAATATAAGAAAAATATCGAGGTAACATTAGTTTCTGGTCCTTTACCAATGCCTATTTATGATGATTATTCTATGATTTCTAGAAGGATTAATCTTACTAAACAAAAATATAATCTGCATTGGTTAAAACTCTATAAAGAACTTTCGCCACTTAAATTCGATGAAATAGTAGATTTTAGATCCTCGATCATTGGTTATTTCTTGAGAGTAAAAAAAAGAAATATATTCAAAATGAAAAAGGGTAAAAATATTTATGAACAAATCCATCACAGATTTGATACTGATCTAAAAAAAGATTTTAAAATATTGATCGATAGAGTTCGTAATATTTTTCCAAATTCAAATTATGTGTGTTTAGCACCATTTACAAATTGGCCACCAAAAGAATGGCCTTCAGAACAATTTGTTAAAATAGCAAAATATCTAATTGAAAAAGGCATTGATAAAATATTTATTTTAGGATCAGAAAATGAAAGTTCAAAATTTCATCATTTTGAGTCAGAACTAGGCGATAAAGTAATTAACAGATGTGGCAAGCAACATATTCTCAACGATTATGGTTTACTTCAAAAATCAAGGTTATTTATTGGAAATGACTCATCCATGATGCATATGGCTTCATTGAGTAAAACTCCAACTATTGGTCTTTTTGGTCCCACAAATGATAATATTTATTTTCCTAAAATCTTTGATCATTGTCATCTCGTTAGGTCATCAGAGTCATATGAAAACCTAGTTAGTAAAACTCAAAACTATACTTTAAATAATTGTTTAATGAATGATGTGTCTTATAATCAAGTAATTGATAAAGTAAATAATATTTTAAATGCTCAAAATTTTTAAGCCTTGCGATTTTCACGTTCATCTAAGAGAGGGCCAACTTTTAAAAAATGTATTAAAAGAAAATAATAAAAATTTCCAAAAAATTTTAGTTATGCCTAATTTAACTAAGCCAATTACCAATAAAAATATTTTATCAAAGTATAGATCCTTCGTTTTAAAAAATAATAAAAATACTGAAATTCTTTTTACAATCTATTTAAACCAAGACTGCTCCATTATTGATTTAAAAAATATGATTAAAGAAAAATTATTTTTTGCAGCTAAATTATATCCTCTTCATGCCACTACTAATTCTTCATCAGGAGTAAAAGACATAAAAAAAATGTCTAAATATTTTGAATTTCTAGAAAATAATAAAATACCATTATGCTTACATGGTGAGCACATTCATGAAAACGATGATCCGTATGAGCGTGAAAAAAGATTTCTTGATTTTGAGTTATCTTGGTTAGTAAAAAAGTTTAAAGGTTTAAAGATAACTTTAGAACATATAACAACTAAAGACTCTGTAGATTTTGTAAAATCCCACAAAAACCTTGCAGCTACTATAACAACACATCATTTACTTGAAAATACAAACACTTTTCTTGGAAATTTTTTAAAACCAGAAATATTTTGTAAACCTGTAATTAAAAGTGTAAATCACCAAAAATCATTATTAAATGTTGCTCTTTCTGGAAATTCAAAATTTTTCTTTGGTTCTGATTCAGCTCCGCATCTTAAAAATCGCAAATTTAACGAGTTTTGTTGTGCTGGTGTATATTCTACAAAATATTCTGTCTCAAATATATTGGAGCTCTTTTACACCTCAAAAAAATCAAATAATTTAAATAAATTTTTAACAATTAATGGATGTAAACATTATAACCTTAAGTTTGATAAAACGCTAATTTCATATTCTAGAAAAAAAGATTTCATATTTAAAAAATACTCTAAATTCAAAAACGATAGTTTAATTAACTATAATCACTTTAAAAATTACTGGTCTAAAAACTAGATTAGAATTTTTGTAAAATGGCCCATTTTTCTGCCAGTTTTTGACTCTTTTTTGTGATAATCATGAAAATATTCATTTTCTTTGAATGATTTCTCACGATAGTTATAAATATCGTCCCCTAGAATATTTATCATTTCAGATTTAGATTTTAAGGAAGGCTCTACCTTTTCAAGATCACATACAGATCTGATATGAGACTCAAATTGACTAACATTGTATGATTCAATAGTTAAATGTCCTGAGTTGTGAACTCTAGGAGCTATTTCATTTAATAATAATTTTTTTTCTTCATTTATAAAAAATTCTAAACAAAAAGTTCCAACATAGCTTATTTTTTCTGCAAAATTATAAGCATGGTTTGTCGCTTCTTTAATGATCGATGTCTCTGAGTTAGCTGGTGAAAATGATTTGAAAAGAATTTGATTTTTATGAATATTTTCAATTGGTTGATAGGTAAAAATAGTACCATCTTTATACCTGACAGCAATGATAGAGATTTCTTGTTGTAAATTAATTTTTTTTTCCAAAATATACTCATTATTTGGTATGTCAGATATATCTTTATTACTATTAATTACCATTTGGCCTTTACCATCATATCCAAGTTTGCGAGTCTTCAATATTGCAGGAAAAAATTTAGGATCAACTGATTTTAAATCAGATGTATTGTTAATTTCCATATAGGGAACAGTAGGGATATTAATCTTATTTACATAATTTTTTTCAGTTAATCGATCTTGAATAATTTGATTAATTTCAGAACTAGGTGAAATTTTAATCTTTTGTTCAATATATGATAAAGTTTTAAAAGGGATATTTTCAAACTCATAAGTCACAAAATCACATTTTTTAATAAAATTATCTATCTCGTGAAAATCATCATACTTTTTTATTAAGAAGTGATTTGCATATTTAATTGCTGGAGAGTCATCAGTATCAGAGTATATAAAAGTTTGAATATTTAATTTACTAGCCACTTGGCATAACATCATACCCAATTGACCTCCACCTAAGATACCGATGATCATTATCTAGGTGTCTTTTTAACTTTTTTTGTTTGAGCCAGTCTCCATTTTACTAAACTTCTTTCAATATTGGGGTCGTAATTACTAATAATTGAAGCTGCATATAATGCAGCATTTTTGGCTCCATTTTCACCAATAGCCACAGTTCCAACTGGAATGCCAAATGGCATCTGAGCTATTGAAAGTAAACTATCTAAGCCCTTTAGTGTTTTTGACTCAACTGGTACCCCGATTACTGGAATATGAGTTATAGCTGCTATCATGCCTGGTAAATGAGCAGACCCACCAGCTCCAGCAATAATAATCTTAATACCTCTGTCATAAGCTTGTTCAGCATACTCATAGAGTCTTTTGGGAGTTCTGTGAGCTGAAACTATTTTTTTTTCATGGACAATCTTTAATTCTTTTAGAATTTTACCAGTATGCTTAAGTGTGGACCAATCGCTTTGGCTTCCCATTACTATTGAGATTTTAGGGATAGATATTTTCATTTTTTTGAAAACTTTTTTTCAGTAATTTTGAAGTAAAGTTTATAAGGTAATACTTTACCAAATTTCATTATAGAATTAAAAGGAAAAGGGAAGGATATTTCAAAACCTTTTTTATATATTTTACTATAAATAATCCTAGCTGCATCTTTAGGTGACATTAAATATGGCATTTTAAATGAATTTACTTTTGTAGCAGGAGTTTCTACAAATCCTGGACAGATAAGTTTTACATTGAGATTATCATGCATTTCAGATTTTATAGCTTCGGCTAGATTAATTAAAGCAGCTTTTGAGGGTCCGTATAAAATAGACTTTGGGAGACCCTTATATCCAGCTGTGGAAGACATTATTGCTAAGGTATAATTTGAATTTAGCTCGAAATTTTTTTTTATTAGCTCTATTGATAAATAAATACTTAAAACATTGGTATCAAAAGTTGCTTTTGCATTTTCAAAGTTAAAATCATTTAGACTATCGGGAATATAAATACCTGCATTTAAAATAAATGTACTAATATTCGCATTTTTTTTAAATATCTCATCTATAATTGGCTTACTTGAGTCAAAATTTGATAAATCTGTTTTTACAAACTCAAATTTTGGATTATCAATTGTTTCATTTGGTATTTTAGTATCATCTCTTGCTAAGCCTATCACATTCCAGCCTTGTCTGAGATACTCTTCACATAGTGCGTAGCCAATCCCACTACTAGCACCAGTTATAAAAACTACTCTATCTTGTGTATTCTTTGATGAATTTTTTTGCATTAGATATATGAGTACTAATTTTAGACTTGTCCATTTTATTTACAGTATAGTACATCATAGAGAGTCTCTGATTAGTTTTAAAATAATTTTTATTTTTATATATAAAATTCCAATATAAGCCATCTAATGTTTGTGTCCAATCCCCACGACTATAATTACTCATCTTTAGTAAGTAATTTGAACCGCATAAATATGGTTTTGTTGCAAAAATTCCTCCATCGCTAAACATCCCCATTCCATAGACATTTGGTGTCATAACCCAATCAGATGAGTCAATGAATGTCTCCATAAACCATTTATAAACTTCAGATGGCTTTAATCCAGCTAAGTTCATTATATTACTAATTATCATCAATCTTGGGATATGGTGAACATATCCACTTTTTTTTAAATTTAATATCATGTCATTTAAAATAGGAATGTTTGTTGTACCCTCATACCAATGATTTGTTAATTTTCTGTCATTTCCAAAAAAGTTACCTTTATTAAAATCTTTATAATAGTGAATATTTAAGTATCTCATAAATTCTCTCCAACCAAAGACTTGTCTAATAAACCCCTCGTAATTATTGATGCCAACTTTAGTATATGAAAAAGAGCTCAATTTATTGAGTACTTGTTCTGGTGTTATTAAACCTATATTTAATGGTGCACTAATTAAGCTATGATTAATGTATGGATCACTGGTGCTCACAAAATCTTCATAATGTCCAAAGTTTTCAAGTTTGCTGCTAATAAAATTATCAAGAACTTTAGATGAGTCTTTAAAAGACATTGGAAATATAATTTTCTTTTCCAAATTTCCAAAGTGTTTTGAAAAAAATTTATCTATTAATTTTTTTATTTCCTCAAAATATTTTGACTCAAATGTATAAGATTTAGGACTTTGATAACCTTTAGGAACTCTTTTTCTATTATCCTCATCGAAACTCCACTTATCTCCAATAGGTTTATTGTCTTTTACAAATATTTGAAAACTTTTCCGCACATTGCTATAAAAATTAGCAAGTTGAGGTTTTTTTGTAGTAACCATATCTTTATAATCGGTTCTACTAACAAGGAACATAGGAGATTTATGAAAAATTAGTTCAATTTTGCTATTTTTACAAAATTGCTCAAATTTAATTCTGAATTCTAAGTCTTCTATTTCGAAGATATTAATTTTAGAAATATTTTTTTTACTTAAGAAGCTTTTTAGACCAGCAAAATAGTCTTTGAAATTAGAAATATTTTTATCAAGAGAAATATAATTTACTTTAAAATTATTTTTTTTTAGATAGTCCCTGTATTCCCTCATTGATGCCAAAAAATAGTAAATTTTTTGTTTGTGATGTTTAAAATAACTACAAAGGCCCATATCCTCTTGTATAAAAAAATCACATGAGTTTTTGAATTCTGTTAAGTACTTTTTATCAAATAGTTGATTTCCAAGAACTACAAAGCATTCCTTCATTTTGTTTTTATTATTTTGTGATTAAAGTTGATCTTCCACCATCTAGTTGGAAGTTTTGTCCTGTAATCCATGATGATTTTTTAGATACCAAGAAAGAAGCCAAATTACCTATGTCATCACCTGTTCCAAGTCTTGACATAGGGTGAAGTTTTCCAATTCCTTCAGCAACCTTTTCATTAGAAACCATAAAATTTGACATTTTGGAAAAAGATAGGCTAGGAGATATTGTATTAAATCTTATCTTCGGAGCATAGTCTGCTGCTAAAGAATTTGATAAACCAATTAATGCACTTTTTGCAGAGGAGATTGCTGTATGATTTTTAAAACCTCTAACAGCTGCTATTGATGAAAAAAATACTACTGAAGATGAATCCGACATTTTAGTTATGCAATGATTAAGGAAATGAACGATATTATAAAAATTATCATCCATTATTTTTTTAAAATCATCAACAGAGGTGCTTGAGAAAGGTTTTAAGTTTATCGAGCCAATGGCAAAAATTATACCAGATATTTCGTAGTTAATTGATTTTATGAAACTTTCTGTATTCGTGTAATCATTAATATCTAGAACATTTTTTTCAAAATTACCTTCAACATCACTATCAAATTCACTTCTTGATATTAGAACCAAATCATTATCATCTTTTAGGTTTTTAACACATGATTTGCCAACAGAACCATTTGCACCAATAACTAGAATTTTACTCATGCAGTTTATACAAAATGTAACCCTAATTAGATTTAATTCTTAAGTATTTGAAGGCTATAACAAGTAGCTGATACAAACAATAAAGTGCCTATTATTTGATGGATAGAACCCAAAGAGACTTGAACATTACTCAAAACAACAAAAACACCAATAAATAACTGAATTAAAACTAGAAATAGCACAATCAGGAAATGGATTTTTTGATATTTATTTTCAATTCCCTTAAAATGTTTAAAGCACATATAAAGAATTGTTAAAAATGATAAATAAGCTAAGGCTCTATGAAAAAAATGTATGAAGACACTGTTATCAAAAAAACCAAATAGTCGATCCTCTATAAAAATTAAATTTTCAGGAATGTAATTAACTCCCATTTTGGGCCAAGTATTAAATGATTTTCCGGCATCTAAACCAGCCATAAAAGCACCATAAATTACTGTAAAAAAAATTATTATATTAAAAAAAATAAAAAAAGTTTTATGTGAGCTAAATTTATTTTTATAAATTCCAATATCAAGCCTTTTCAAGAAAAGATAAGCAATTAAAGAGAGAATTATTTGAGCTATAATTAAGTGAACGGCAAGTCTTAAATGGCTAACGTATGGATTAACATCTAATCCGCTTTTTACCATCCACCATCCGATAATACCTTGTGCACCTCCAAGAAAAAGAAGGAATGAATATGAGTATAACTCTTCATTAGAAAAGTATTTTTTCAAAGCAAAGTAAATAAAAGGGATGATAAAAATAATTCCTATTAGTCTTCCCAATACTCTGTGTCCATATTCCCACCAAAAGATATATTTAAACTCTGATAGTGTCATGTTTATGTTTTTTATTTGATATTCAGGATATTGCTTATAGTCTTCAAAAACTTTTAACCAATCTCCATGGGATAAAGGGGGTATTGTTCCCATAAATAATCTCCAATCAACCATGGACAAACCAGACTCAGTTAATCTTGTCAAACCACCAACAATAATCATCAGCAATATAATTGACATGAGACTTACAAGCCAAAGACTTATCTGAAAATTCTTGGATTTATACATCTAATCTAAATTTATAATTTTTTAGAATATATTTAGTATATTAATTTTAGTCGCATTAAGCCTGTCTAACTGATAGATCTTATAGTCTAAATATTTAAAAATTTCAAAATGACATATCATATTAACGTCATAGATCATGAGGGCTCACCTCATAAAATTGAAGCAACAGTTGGTTTTTCAATAATGGAGATTATTAGAGACGCTGGATTAGATATTGAGGCTATATGTGGGGGTTGTTGCGCTTGTGCTACCTGCCATTGTTATGTCGATGAAAATTGGTTAGAAAAAATATCAAAAGCTGATGACGATGAGGAATCTATGCTTGACCAAGCTATGGATATAAAAAAAAATTCAAGACTCTCATGTCAAATTCCATTTACAGAAGAGCTCAATGGTATTACTCTAACATTAGCACCTAAATTTTGACTGATTATAACTCATACAAATCCTGGCCATTTAATGAAGCAAAAAAAATTATTAAACGCTTTGAAAAAAATAATATCAAAGAAAAAATAATCTTTGAAACCGGGTACGGCCCATCCGGCTTACCTCATATAGGTACTTTTGGGGAAGTGCTTAGGACAAATATGGTAAGATTTTGTTATGAAAAATTGACTGGTAAAGAGACAGACCTCATAGCATTTTCTGATGATATGGATGGCTTTAGAAAAGTCCCTGATAACATCCCAAACAAAGAAAAATTATCTAATTACCTTGATTACCCTTTGACGTCCGTCCCAGATCCTTTTGAATTGTTTAATAGTTTTGGTGAACATAATAATTCAAAACTTAAAGATTTTTTAAATAGATTTAATTTGCCTTTTTCTTTTCAAAGTTCAACAGAAGCGTATAAAACAGGATTGTTTAATGAAACAATCAAGAAAATTATAAAAAATTATGATGAAATTATTAATGTAGTTCTTCCGACACTTGGCGAAGAAAGAAGAAAATCTTATAGTCCATTTTTTCCAATCAGTGAAATAACTGGTAAAATTTTGCAAGTTCCAATTGAAGAAATTAATAATGAAGAATTTTATGTTTCATATTATGAGGACGGTGTATTGAAGTCTAAATCAGTTTTAGATGGCAACTGTAAACTTCAGTGGAAAGTTGATTGGGCAATGAGGTGGGCTGCTTTCGGTGTAGACTATGAAATGTGTGGTAAGGATTTAACAGAGAGCTATACCTTATCGTCAAAGATATGTAAGATAATCGGTTCTAAGCCTCCTGAAAATTTAATTTATGAACTCTTTCTCGATGAAAATGCTGAAAAAATTAGTAAGTCAAAAGGCAATGGTATAAGCATCGATGATTGGCTCAAATATTCTATTGAGGAGAGTTTAGCCATGTTTATGTATCAGAGACCAACAACTGCAAAGAAACTTTATTTTGATGTAATACCCAAAAACACCGATGAATACTTATCGCATGCTAACAAATTAGAGTCCGACGATCTGAATCCAGATAACCCTGCTTGGCATATTCATAAAGCTGAAAACCCATCATATAAATCTAAAATTAATTATAGTTTAATCCTAAATATTATATCAGTTTGCAAATCTGAGGATCCTAATGTGATTTTTGGTTTAATAAAAAATTACCAATCTAATTTTAGTAAAGCGGAAACTTATCTTATTAATAGAATGATTGATTGTGGTATTAATTATTTTAGGGATTTTATACAACCAAATTTAAACTTTAAAATTCCAAATTCTGAAGAATTAATTATACTTAAAGAGGTTGTGTCTAAATTAAAAGAAGTAGAGTCCTCGGCTGATGCAGATGAATTTCAAACTGCAATTTTTAGTGTCGGAAAAAATTCTGTCTATAAAGAGAATATTAAAGAATTTTTTAAACTTATTTATCAAGTTGTTTTTGGTCAAGAGAATGGGCCAAGGTTGGGCTCATTTACTAAAATTTATACTAAAGATAAAACTCTGGAGTTATTCAACTCAAAGCTAAATGTATAATTTAGCTCATAGCATTCTCAAAAAGCTAGATCCAGAATTATCACATAATATATCTATAAAAGCTCTCAAATTAGGTATTTATCCAAAAATTATTTGTAAAAATACAGAAATCCTTGAACAGACAATATGGGGAAGAACTTTCAAAACCCCTATTGGGTTATCGGCAGGTTTTGATAAAAATGCAGAGGTAATAAATCCAATATTAAATTTAGGATTTAGTTTTACTGAGCTGGGAACAGTGACTCCTTTGCCTCAAAAAGGTAACTCAAAACCTAGAATTCATAGGTTTCCTGCACAAAAGGCATTAATAAATTCTTTAGGGTTTAATAATAAAGGCATGGATGTATTTGAAAAAAATATCAATAACTCAAACCTAAAAGAAAATTTCCAAGATAAAATCATTGGTATAAATATCGGTAATAATAAGGATACTGTGGAAATTTTAGATGATCTTAAAAAGCTTTTCGATAGACTTTATAGACTTGGTGATTACATTGTGATCAATTTATCTTCACCAAATACACCTGGATTGAGAGACAATCTTAAATCTCAAAATTTTGAAAAGATCGTTACAAATATCCATAGACTAAGAGATGAGAATAACTCAAAAATCCCTATTTTATTCAAAATTTCTCCAGATATTTCTGATCAGGATAAAAAGGATATTTCATTGATTTCACTAGCAAATGATGTGGAGGGGCTAATACTGACTAACACTACAATCAATAAATCTATGGTCAATGAAAAGTTAGAGGGAGGTGTAAGTGGTAGACCATTATTTCTTAAATCAAATGAATTAATTAGAGATTTTTATACTCTAACCTCAGGAAAAATTAAAATTATAGGAGTAGGAGGTATATTTGATGCTAATGACATCTTAACTAAAATGAAATTAGGAGCCTCATTAATTCAAATTTATAGTAGCTTTACATATGAAGGTCCTTACCATGTTAAAAAAATGACTTATGATTTGAAGAATTTAATTCAACAACAAGGCTTTAGAAGTATCTCGGAAGTAATCGGTCAGTACTCTTGAAATTAATTTCTTCATTTAAAAAAATAGTTAGTAACTATGATTATTTTCTTTTTGATCAATGGGGTGTTTTACATAACGGAAGTTGTAAGTTTCCTATGGCAGAGGAATGTTTAAGTTTTTTAAAAAACAAAAATAAGTGTGTAATCTTAGTATCTAATTCCTCAAGACCAACAAAATTTTCTATTAAAAATTTAGATAAATTAGGTATCAGAAATAATTTGTATGATTATTGTATCACTAGTGGACAAATAGCATTAAATTTTTTAGAAAAAGATATTTATAATAAATATGGAAAAAAATGTTTCCCTCTTAAATTACCAAAAGAAAAAATAAATTATTTCAATTTAGACTGTACTAATAATATCCAAAAAGCAAATTTTGCAATGATTGCAGATTTAAAGGATGGCTTAACAATTTTAGACTTTGCAGAAGAACTAGATAAAATGTTAAAATTTAACTTACCTCTGTTATGTGCTAACCCAGATTATTTAGTTCACAATAAAAATAATCTCTCTATGTGTGGAGGTACTATCGCAAATTTATACTCAGATTTAGGTGGAATAGTATTTAGATATGGTAAACCCTACAAACCTATTTACGAAGATATAATGAATAAATTTAAAATTAAGAATACGAAAAAAGTGTTAGTAATTGGAGACTCTCTTTGGCATGACATAGATGGGGGCAACAACATGAAATTTGATACACTTTGGATTAAAAATGGCATTCATAGATCCCAATTAAATAATGCGCCAGAAATCAATGATTTAATCAAACAGTACAAACCAAAATACGCAATAAGTGACCTTAAACTATAAGAAACTATTATTGTAAAAAAGGAACTTTTATATTATAAACTTTTCTCATGTCTAGATCTTGCGATATTACAGGAAAAAAACATCAAACTGGTCATAATGTTAGCCATTCTAATATAAAGTCCAAAAGGCGTTTTATGGTTAACCTAAATAACGTAACTCTATTCAGCGAGTCTTTGCAAAGAAAATTCAGAGTAAGAGTAGCCTCGTCTACACTTAGAACTATAGATAAACATGGCGGTTTAGATCAATATTTAAATAAAACCAGCTCACGATCTTTAACTGATAAAGCCTTAAAAATCAAAAAACAAATCGAAAAAAACGTTAGCAAAAAAGCTAGCTAAATGTTTCAAGAATTATTTTTAAATTTATCAAATTACTTAAATGACTCTTCGGTTGTAATTATCTGGTTATTTCAAATCGTATTTTGTTATCTTTCAATTTTAGTCTCACTTAAGTTCTTCGGAAAGACAGGTATTTATGTTTACGTAGCGATTGCAATCATATTGGCTAATATTCAAGTTCTTAAAGTTGTAGACTTTCCTTTCTTTCCTGAACCTATGGCCTTAGGAACTGTTTTGTTTATTTCTATATTTCTTTGTACTGACATATTAAATGAATATTTTGATAAAAAATCTGCAACTAAGTGTATATACCTTGGTATTGCAGCATACTTATTTTCAACCGTACTTATGTTTTTAACAATATCTATGGCTCCAATTAATCCTGATGAACATCCTGCATGGTCTTGGAGTTATGGTATGCATGAGTCAATTATGACTATCTTCCTCCCACAGTTTCCAATAATAGTTGGAAGTATTTGCGCTTTTTTTATAAGTCAAAAAATTGATATTTTTATATTTTCTTATTTAAAAAATAAAAATACAAATCTTTGGTTTAGAAATAATGTATCAACAATTATCTCACAATTTATCGATAACATTATATTTAGTGTTCTTGCTTTTAATATTTTATCTTCTAACCCTGTGCCTTTATTTGACTTAATTATTTCTTACGGAATAGGCATTTATTTACTAAGAATTGTATTAAGTCTATTTGATACAATATTTATATATTTAGCAAAGATTTTTTTACCATCTAAACTTGACTAATTTTTTTCAAGTAAAAAAAAAGTCAAAATTATCAAATGCTAGACTTGGATTAATAAATACAGCACACGGTAAAATCAATACACCTTCATTTATTTTTTGCGGCACGAAGGCCACTGTCAAATCTGTACTGCCGTCTCAATTAAAATTAGCAAGAACACAAATTATTCTTTCAAACACATATCATTTAATGCTTCAACCAGGTCCAGAGGTCATATCAAAAGAAGGTGGTTTACAGAGTTTTACTGATTGGAATGGACCTATGATGACAGATAGTGGGGGATATCAAATATTTTCACTAGGATATGGGTCAGTTTCAGAGGAAATTAAAGGGAAAAACAATAATGCAAATAAAAAATCTCTTATAAAAATAACCGAGGATGGTGCATCATTTAGAAATTATATAAATGGAGATAAAGTATTCTTATCACCTGAGAGATCTATAGAATTACAACGTGACTTTGGCGCTGATCTGATTTTTGTCTTAGATGAATGTACGCCCTTTAATGTTTCAAAAAAATATACAGAAAAGTCTATGTATATGAGTCATCGCTGGGCAGCAAGATGTAAAAATTCTTTTGACTCAAAATTTAAAAAGTATAACTCAACCTTTGGTTCCTCAGGTAAACAATCACTATATGGCATCATACAAGGAGGTATTTATGAGGATTTAAGAAAGATTGCTTGTGAAGAAACATGCTCAAAAAATTTTGATGGACTTGCAATAGGTGGCTCTTTGGGTAGCACAAAAAATCAGATGTACGATATCTTTTCTATCTGTGAAAATTATATAGATAAATCTAAACCCATTCATATTCTAGGAATTGGAGGATTAGATGATATTTTGCATGGTGTAAGTTCTGGATATGATACATTTGATTGTGTATCACCTACAAGGATTGCTAGACATGGTATTATGATGTCAAAATTAAGTAGTAAAGGAATTAATTTAAACAACTCAAAATTTAAAGACGATCATTCAAGTATTGATGAAGAATGCGAATTACAGGAAATAAATAAATTTTCAAAATCTTATGTACATCATTTGTTTAAAGCTAATGAGATGCTCGGTATGACCATTTTATCAATATATAACATTTGGTTTATGAACACGTTTTTTGAAGAAATAAGATCATCTATAGATGAGGATAGATTTGAAGAGTATAAGAATAAAATTTTGATTAATTTAGTCGAATAATGACTCTATTTTCTCAAACATAATTCCACCTAACTCTTCTACATCATGAATGGTAATTGCTTTACTGTAATACTGACCTACGTTATGACCTATACCGATTGCTAATAGTTCAATGTTTGATTTATCTTCAATTGCAAGAATTGTGCTTTTTAAGTGTTTTTCTAAATAATTACTGTTGTTTACAGACAGTGTTGAGTCATCTACAGGTGCGCCATCAGATATGACAATTAGTATTTTTCTACTTTCTGGCCTTTTCGATATTCTAGAACTAGCCCAAAGAAGTGCTTCGCCATCAATATTTTCTTTTAAAAGACCCTCTTTTAGCATTAGGCCTAAATTTATTTTAGATTTTTTTGAATTTTGGTCAGCAGATTTATAAATAATATGTCTTAGGTCATTAAGTCTTCCAGGATTTTTCTGCTTTCCATTTTTAAGCCAATGCTCTCGAGTTTTTCCACCTTTCCATGCTTTTGTTGTAAAACCAAGAATTTCAACTTTGATTTTACATTTTTCTAAAGTAGCGGCTATCATATCAGTTGTTAAAGCAGCTATCATAATAGGTTTTCCTCTCATTGAACCTGAATTATCAATTAACAAAGTTACGGTTGTATCTTCAAATTTAATCTCTTTTTCTTTTTTAAAAGAGAGAGAACTATTTGAGTTAGTTATAACCCTAGTAAGTTTAGAAGTATCTAGAACACCCTCATCTAAATCAAAATTCCATGACCTATTTTGTTTTGATTGAAGTTTTCGATATAATTTATTTGCTAACCTTGATATTTGTTTTTGATATAAATCACATTTTTCATCGAGCTGCCTTCTTAGCGCCACTAACTCTTCATGATCACATAGTTTAATTGCTTCTATAATCTCATCATATCTATTTGTAGCTGCTTTATAATTTTGATTAAGGTTTCTATAACTATCAATTGACTTAAATATATCTTCAATTTGTTGATCTGAAATTTCAATATCAATTTCTTCCCCTTGAACGCTAGATTGACTATTATCTGAGTCATTTTCTGGAGTATGCATATTTTCATCTAATTGGCTTTCTTCAGGTTTTTGAGCTTGATTTTCTTCTTGGTTTTGTTGTTGATTGAAATCCTCTTCATCACTTCCCTCATCGAGATCTTTATCATCTGGTTGGCTTTCATCTTCAACCGATGGAAAAATAATCCTAAGTAAATCTACGGAAAGGTTTAAATATTCTCTTTGGTCTTGAATATTCAGGGATAATTTTTGAAGTGTATAATAAAAATCAAATATATTGTCTTTAGAAGTTATTTTCTTTAAATGATTATTACTTGATTTCCACATTTTACTGTTTATTAAATCAATAAAAAAATGTGTTAAGGTAAAATAAAATAAATCTTTAGAGTCTTTTTGTTTTTTTGATTTTAATACCTCTAATCTTTTAAACCACTTATTACCAATATTTTTAATAATACCTTTGAAGGGCTTTGAGCCATATGTCTCATAGCGTAGACGCTCTAAAAAAATAATTTCTTCTCTAATATCTATATTTTTAGATATTATTTGGTTTAATAGTTTTTCATCATGGTATTTTTTTTTAAGGGCAAATGAGTCTGCTGCACCACGCATGTCATCGTAATTGAAAATATTTGAGATTGAAGGAAGGTTTAAAGTATCATCTTTCTCTAAAACGATATTTGAATTTACATTTATTTTTAATTCTTTGTTTTCTGATATGGTTTTATTAACAGAATTGAGTGTATTTGAAATTTGCCTTGGAATATTTAGTTGTTTCTCGGACAATTAAATATCAATTGCAAAGGTTCTTTGGAAATATTCTTTATAAATATCTATTTCACTTTCGTCACACTTATTTAAAAAGGTAAATTTCAAAGAGTTTTTAATATCTTTAATAATTTTATAATTTTCTGCCCACATAATTACTGTTCTAGGGCTCATGACAATAGATATATCTTTTTGTTCAAAACCTTTTCTTGTTAAATTTGCCATTTGAACCATAGAAACTATTATTTTCTTCTCTTCAGTATTTGCAGAAACTTTTTTTGAAATAATTTCTATTTCTTTATCCTCATCAAGATAGTTTAATTTTGCAACAATATTCCATCTGTCCATTTGACCTTGATTTATCTGATTTGTTCCATGATAAATTCCAGAGGTGTCCCCAAGACCTACTGTGTTAGCAGTAGCAAATAGCCTAAAATAAGGATGAGGTGAAAGAACCTTACTTTGGTCAAGAAGTGTTAACTTTCCCTCAGCCTCAAGTATTCTTTGAATTACAAACATTACATCTGGTCGACCTGCATCGTATTCATCAAAAACTAACGAAACGTTATTTTGAAATGCCCACGGAAGAATACCTTCCTGAAATTCTGTTACTTGTTTATTATCTTTTAAAACTATTGCATCTTTTCCAATAAGATCGATTCTTGACACATGACTATCTAAGTTAACTCTTATGCATGGCCAGTTTAATCTCGCACAAACTTGTTCAATATGAGAGGATTTCCCAGTTCCATGCAGGCCTTGTAAGAAAACTCGTTTGTTGAATTTTAGACCAAGCAAAATAGCAATTGTCGTGCTCTCGTCAAATACATAGTTTGTATCTAATTTAGGGCAATATTCAGAAGACTCATTAAATTTTGGAACCTTTAAATCTGTTAGAATGCCAAAGACTTCTTTGGATGACACCTCAGAAATTTGCAAATTATCGTTTTTTTTAAGAGCCTCGATTTTATTCATTTTTTGTATCTTTCAATTAAGTAGTTATATGCTTCTACTATTTCTCTAAATTTATCAATAACTTTTTTACTATCACCCTTTACATCTGGATGATACTCTTTGACTAGTTCTTTGTACCTTTTCTTTATCAATTGTAAGTCTGTATTTATATCTAATTTTAAAATACCAAGGGATTTTAATAATTTATTTGATTGAGGTTGAAATCCAGCAGGGTTATCAAATGTGCCCATATCCTCGCCATTGATCGTAAAATTATAAAATTTTCTCCCCGATCCGAAAGAACTTGTCGGTCTTCTCCAGATGGTGTCAAAACGAATATCGTTTTCAATTTCATTTGCATCCATTTTCTTATGGTAATTCCACTTTTTATTAAACTCTTTAATATGTTCAATACAAAACCACTGATAATTACCTAAATTATCGTAATCTAAAGGTGCTTTATAAACACCTTCCTCTGTACAATTTGGATGATTGCATAAATTTTCTATTTTATTTTTTTTATTCATTTAAGATTTAATTATGAATTTAAATAATATTAAAATCCTTTTACAAGATATTAATGAATTTGAAATTTTAGAAATTATTGATAACAGTGACAAACACATGGGACATGCTGGTGTTGAAAATACGTATGTCATGTTAACTCATGTTGAACTCAGAATATTGAATAAAAATAATCTGAAGAAAATAGATATTCATAGAACAATACATGAAAAATTAGACCCGGTTTTTAAATCTGGCCTACACTCTCTAGAAATAAAAATATCAAATAGATAACTTAACCTTATTAATTTTATTAATTGATCTAGAGATAATTTGCAATTTCACATCCTCAATAAAGAAAACCTTTCCAACTTTAGGAATTTCTTTTGCTAAATCATGAATTAAACCTGATAATGTTACAAATTGATCAGGCAAGTTAATATCTAGACTTCTATTAATCTCTCTTAAACTAGCATTCCCATTAAATAAATAATTATTAGAATCAATTTTCTCTAAGTATGTTTCATCAGTGTCAGTTTCATCAAAAATTTCTCCAATTATTTCTTCAATAATATCCTCTAATGTTATTAAGCCTTGTATCTCTCCATATTCATCTACTATTAAAGCCATATGCTCTCTAGAAGATTTAAAATCAATAAGTTGTTTCATCGCAAGTTTGTTTTGGGGAATAAAAACAGGCTGAGAAGCATTTCTTTCAATGCTCTCATTTGACTCCTCTAAAGATGATCCTTTTAAAAAATCCCTGATATCTATAATACCAACTAGATTATTAAAATTTCCCTTAATAACAGGTATTCTTGTGAAAGTTGATGAACTTATTACTTTAAAATTTTGTTTATAGGGATTATCTAGGTTAATGAATAGAATTTCATTTCTGTGAGTCATTAGCTCATCAACTTTTAATTTTTTTAACTCAAGAATATTGCTCATATAATCAGCTTCATACTCACCATCTTTTGAGTATTTTTTTTGCATTTGAACAGCTCCTTCAAACTCCTCTTCTATAATTTTTGATTGGTCTGCATTTAAATTTAATCCAATTAATTTGATAATTTTGTTAGAAATTTTATTAATAAGATTTACAATTGGTTTAATTAATTTCGTGTAAAAATAAAAAAACTTAGAAACTTTTAGTGCAAAAGTCATCGGTTTGTTAATTGCAAAAATTTTAGGAGTAACTTCAGAAAATATAACAATCATTAATGTCATAAAAATTGTAGCAACAGAAACCCCTAAACCACCAAATTCTGACACAAGTAATTCTGTCATTAGAGCAGTAGCTAAAATATTAAATAGATTATTAGCAAGTAAGATTCCCGTAATAAATTCGTCTTTGAATTCTTTAATTTTTAAAATGAAATTAGCATTTTTAGCTCCTTTATCTTTTTGTCTATGAGCTCGCTGTTTTGATACTGCAGTCAAAGCAGTTTCCGAACCAGAGGAAAGGGCTGATAATAAGAGTAAGATAATTATCGCTAAAATTTTTATAATAACAATTATAGTCATTATTTTATTTGATTTAGAATAGATTTAAGATCTCTAATTGAAATCTTTTTAATAAAACCCCCATCTTTTCCAATGAGTACAATATTAACATCTTCATTAACGACTTTTTTATCGTATGTAATTTTTTTTATTAATGATGGAATAGTTCTTTTATTTACATATTTACTATAGTTAATAGGTAAATTATATTTTTTTAAAATTTCAATTAAACTTTCAATTCTTTTAGGATAAAAATTTAATAAAATAGAAATTTTTAATTCTAAAATCATTCCTAAAGATATCGCCTCTCCATGTTTTAGATTGCCTTTATAAAAATTTGAATTTTCAATAGCATGACCAATTGTATGTCCAAAGTTTAGAATTGCTCTAGAATTTTTAGATTTTAATTTTTCCCTAAAATCGCTGATATATTTAATTTTCGAGTTAATTGATAGTTTAATTATTTTATTTATGTCACCCTTTGATTTTTTTATAAGAAGTTTATGAAGTTGTTTTGAGTTAATTAGACTATATTTTATTATTTCCGCATACCCACATGCGATTTCTCTTTTTGGTAAACTTTTAAGAAAATCTGAACATATAAATACTTTTTTTGGAAGATAAAAAGTTCCAATTAAATTTTTACCAAATTTACTATTAATCCCTGTCTTACCACCAATGGAGCTATCTACCATTGCTAAAAGAGAGGTAGGTATCATTACGTGCTCAAGTCCTCTTAATATAGTGGATGCTAAAAAGCCAGAGACATCTCCTAGAGTTCCACCACCAAACGAGTAAATTATAGTTTTACGTTGAACTCCTAATTTAATTATTTTCTCAATTAAATAAGAATAGTTTTGTATATTTTTAATTTTCTCATGACCCTTAATAACAATACATCTTTTAGGAAATTTTTTTAAAAGCCTTTTAATTAATTTAATTTCTACAATATTCCTATCAAATATTAAAATATCGCAAATTGAAATATCATTAATTAATTTTTTTTCTAATTGAGCTATTTTTAAAAATTCAATTTCGTGTATGCATTTATCAATTATCTTTTTTATCTTCATTAGTTTAAATATTCTAATATAGTTTTTATTGTTCTTTGAGTATTACTGGTTGCATTAATTGTAAAATCAGATATTGCATTGTAAATTTCTTTTCTGTCATTGAAAAGTATTTTTATATTTTTCTTAACATTATTTTTTAATAGGGGCCTATTTTTATTTCGCGAAGTTCTTTTAATTAAAGTTTCTAAATCACATTTTAAATATATATTAAACGTTTGCTTTAAAAGGTCTTTATTTTTTAAAATTATTCCTCCACCAGTAGAAATAACAATCTTTTTCTTCAAAATTAATTTTTTGAATATTGATCTCTCTAATTTTCTAAAATGCTCTTCACCCTCTTTGTTAAAAATATCTTTTATTTTTGATTGATTTTCTATTTCAATTTGTTCATCAGTATCATAAAAATCAAATTTTAGATAATCAGACAAAGCTCTACCAATCGTAGATTTACCTGATCCAGGCATACCAATCATACATATTTTTTCATAATTTTTTTTCACCATTGTTATTTGATATGTTTTAAATATATAATATGAAAAACCAATAAATTAATAATTATGAGAAAAATAGCATTACTATCAACGATTATTATACTAATTTTATTAGGTTTTGTTTTAATTAACTCTATAAAAATACCAGCACCAACAAAAGAAAAAGTTTATGACATTCCAATAGATCAGTTCACATGAAATATCTAATTTTTTTTTTGTTAGTAATAGTTTTTCCATTAAAGGCAAGTGAAGTAAATGAGGAAATTATATTTCAAGAAAAATCATTTTCACAAAATAACATAATTTCATCAATTAAATCAGAAGAAACTCTTCTAAAACTTATAAACTCCACAGAAAATAATAATAATTTTTTTTACTCTTTGTTTGATCCCTTAACAAATAATAGTATTTATCCTGAATACTCTAATGAAAATGATTTTTTTTTCGAAAAAATAAATTTATTCAATAAAAAAAACTATAGATACCAAATCAACTCAAATTTGTTTGAAAAAGTTATTTTTGAAGAATTTCAAAATCCTAATAACAATGCATCATATTTAGCTTACTTATACGACTCAAATCAATTTGATGAGTTATGTCAATATTTAGTTGAATTAGAAAATCATCAAAAAAAATTTAATGAAATTATAATTTATAATATCTTGTGTTTGATTAAAGATAAACAATTTGAGCAAATAAATTTTATCATAGAAATCTATGATCAAGGGGAGTTTGAAAGACTTAATTCAAAATTTTTAATAGATTTTCTATCAAAAGGTAAAATTGATAATAATTATAATTTAAGTGAACTTGGATTAATTGATAAATATATTGCTTTGATTTCTAATAACATAAAAGTAAATGTAGATGAAATTAATAATACTCTTGAGTTAGAAATATATCTTAAATCAAATACAATAGATCTTTATCAAATAAATTACCTTTTTAAAAATAGAGTCATCAATAAATCACAATATATTTCAATGTTAGAAATGCTAAAAGTTAAGCCTAAAGAATTAGAAATGTATGAAGAAATGCAAAAAAATATTAACTATAACAAAAAACTTGAAATTTTAGAGAGTTACATACCTTTATTACAATTAGATTTATATGATGTATCTAGGTTAATTAATGATCAATTTAGTGAAATGAGAATTACCTCAAGAAACTTAAATTACATCAATGGTCTAATGCTTCTATCACTTTACGAAAACTCAAGTTTTTTAGAGAATTTGCTAATTTTATTGAAGGATGTCCCTAACGGTTTAATCGAAAACAATGATATAGCAACAGCTTTAAAGAACTATTTGATTAAAAACTTTGATAATAAATATTATGCAGATAACAAATGGAATAAAGGTAGTCCATTGATGAAATTTTTATTTTTAAATAAAAATATTAACTTTATAGAAAGCGATAATCTAATAATAACAGAAACAGATACCATTTCAGTTAATCCTGTGTATTTAGCAAGTTTAGCCGAAAATTTAAATTTGATTGACTCGTATATATACTATGTCAATTTAAGTGAAAAATTTTATTCAATTAATGAATTTGATTTATATTTCTTAAATAATTATATCATAGATAACGAATATCTAAAAAAATGAGCTAATAAAGTTAGCCTTCAGAGCACATTTAATAAATTTATGAAATATGAAAAATATAAAGACTTATATACACAATTTTTAATTTCAGAAAAAAATCTTTCAAGGATCTCTGTGAATAATTATTTGGTTGATCTTGATCAATTTTTTTTTAATGATAATGAAAAAGTTAGTGATCTTAATGCTAGGATAAAATCATATATAATAAATTTAAGAAAAAAAAATTTAAAAACGTCTAGCATTAATAGAAAAATTTCAACATTAAAAAATTTTTTGAAGTTTCTTCACACTGAAAAAATTATTGAAAAAATTGATTTTCAAGAATTCAAAAGCTTATCAAATTTAAAAAAAATTCCAAAGGCCATATCAAAGTTACAAATGGAGCAAATATTCATGAGTTTGTATAATTCAAAACAGACTAATAAAGAGCTTTATATTTTAATTCTTAAATTAATTTATTTATCAGGTTTGAGAATATCAGAGGCACTTAATTTAAAATGGTCTGATATTAATCATCAAGATAATTCTATCTACGTTTATGGAAAAGGTTCTAAAGAAAGAAAAGTATATATAATAAATGATTTTTTGAAACATCTGAAAAATTTATGTAAAAAAAGCCAATTTGTATTTAGTCTAAAAAATAGAAAGATTTCTGCTAGATCTGTAAACAAATTTCTTGAAAATTGTTATAACGACAAAATAATTAAAAATAAATTGTCCTCTCATATTTTTAGACATTCATTTGCCACCACTATGTTAGAAAATAACGCTGACATTAGGCACATACAAAAACTATTAGGTCACTCAAGTATTTCAACCACAGAAATTTATACTAAAGTTGCAAAGTCAATGAAAAAGAGAGTTTTAGACTCTTATCATCCACTAAAAAATAAATTATAGTTCTAAAAATGTTTTACTTAGATTTCGAGGAAAAATTGGAAAAATTTGATATGGAAATACAATCTTTAATCAAGCTATCAAAAGAAAGTGATATAGATGTCGATAGAAAAATTAAAGATATCGAGAAAAAAAAACAAATAGAATTAAATAGAATTTACTCTAATTTATCTCCTTGGCAAATTGTCAAACTTGCAAGACATCCTAATAGACCCAAAACAAAAACTTTTATAAATAGTATCTTTTCACAATTTACACCTATATATGGGGATAGACTTTATTCAGAAGATAATGCCATTATTTCAGGTTTTGCATTTTTAGATAACTTACCTGTCATAATTTTAGGCACTGAAAAGGGTAATGACATGAACTCGAGATTAAAACATAATTTCGGTATGGCAAAACCTGAAGGTTATAGAAAATCTCAAAGAATTATGAAACTAGCCTCAAAATTAAATTTACCCTTAATTTGTTTTGTTGATACTTCCGGAGCTTATCCTGGCAAGGACGCCGAGGAAAGAGGGCAAGCTGAGGCAATAGCTCAATCGATGAAAGTTTCCCTAAATTGTGAAACACCATGTATTTCAATAGTCATTGGTGAGGGTGGATCAGGTGGTGCAATTGCTCTTGCCACAAGCGATATTGTTATGATGCTAAGTAATTCTATTTATTCTGTTATCTCTCCTGAGGGTTGTTCTTCAATACTATGGAAATCCTCTGATTTTGCTGAGACAGCATCTAATTCTCTTAAAATAACAGCAAAAGATTGCCTAGAATTAAAAATTATTGATCGAATTATCGAAGAACCAGTCGGAGGAGCTCATAGACATTTTGATAAAGTCTCAAATGATCTTAAAACTGCTTTAATAAAAGATATTGAGGATCTCAAATTATTATCAAAAGAGGAATTGATAAAGAAAAGAAACAATCGATATTTAAATTATATTGTTTAAGTTATTACCTCCATGACACTGTTTATATTTTTTTCCTGATCCACAAGGACAAGGATCATTTCTTCCAATTTTTTTTGTAATAGGATAAATTTTTTTCTCTTCTTGATTTTCAGTCTTTTTTTCAACCCTAATATTATTTAAGACTAATACCATTTGTTTTTGTATTTCATATATTAATTGATTGAATGCACTCAAAGAGGCCTTACGAAATTCATTAACTGGATCTTTCCCTGCATATCCACTGAGACTAACAGACATGCGTATATTTGTAAGCTCTTGGATATGGTTATGCCAATTTTTATCTAAAATAGAGAGGCTTACTTGTCTTAGTATAAAAATATAAGCATTTGTATGTTTAACATAATTCTCATCTTTAATTTTTTTAAATGAAGATAGATAATGGTCTTTATTATGATTTTCTTCAGGGTTAATAAAAGACAATAAGTCTGAGAAATTCTTAATTTCTTCTTTTTCACTTTCTAACAAATTAGATATAAATTCATCCTCAGTCTCTTGAATAAAATTTACAATATCTTCATTAATAATAGTTTCTCTTTTAGAGTAAATTATATTTCTTTGTTTATCGATAATGTTATCAAACTCTAATAATTGCTTTCTAATATCAAAATTATGACCCTCAACTCTTTTCTGAGCACGCTCAATTGACGAAGTTAACCATTTATGCTCAATAACCTCTCCTTTTTTAAGGCCCAATGTTGAAAGCATAGATTGTAGTTTTTCTGATCCAAAAATTCTCATTAAGTCATCCTCTAAGGAGACAAAAAATATACTTTGTCCAGGATCTCCCTGTCTTCCAGATCTTCCTCTTAATTGGTTATCTATTCTTCTACTTTCGTGCCTTTCGGTGCCTAAAATACATAACCCACCCAAATCAATAACCTTTTGATAATCATTCTCATTAAAATTTTTATCTATTTCTGGATTACCACCTAATCTAATATCGGTACCTCTACCTGCCATATTAGTAGCAACCGTTACTTGCGAGGGTTTGCCTGCCAAAGCAATAATTTCAGCCTCATTCTCATGATTTTTTGCATTCAAAACATTGTGAGGAATATTGCTAGTTTTTAATATATCTGAAATAAAATTCGATTTTTCAATTGAAGTTGTACCTACTAATATTGGTTGACCTTTTTCATATTTTTCTTTCACTAATTCTAAAACAGCTTTGTATTTTTCGTCAGGAGTTTTATAAATTTGATCATTTTTATCAATTCTGATCATAGGTTTATGAGTAGGTATTTCTATTACACTCAAGCCATATATTTCTAAAAACTCCTCTGACTCAGTAAGAGCGGTACCAGTCATTCCAGATAACTTATGATATTTTTTAAAATAATTTTGAAAAGTTATACTTGCTAGAGTAATACTCTCTTCTTGTATTTTGAGATTCTCTTTGGCTTCCAATGATTGATGAAGACCCTCACCAAACCTTCTTCCTTCTGCTAATCTTCCTGAAAATTCATCTATGACAATAATTTGACCATCTTTTACAACATAATCTTTGTCTCTTTCATACAAAAAGCGCGCCTTCAGTGATTGATTTATAATCTGATAAGCCTCTAAATTCTCATTATCGAACAAACTATTTCCTTTTAAAAAATTAATTTTTTTTAGGTTAAATTCTATTTTCTTAATACCGCTATCTATAAGCAAAACATTTTTTCTTTCTTCATTTATCTCAACGTCACTTTTTGAGAGGTCTTGTGTAATTTCATAGCATAATTTAAAAAGTTTAATGGGAGTCTTTACAGGTCCTGAAATGCCTAAAGGTGACCTAGACTCATCTATTAATACAGAATCAGCCTCATCAATTAAAGCTATATGATGCTCATTTTGCATTTTTGGTTGATTGATACCTCTTAGATTATCTCTCAGATAATCAAAGCAAAATTCATTATTATTTCCATATACTACATGAGATTGATAACTACTTACTTTTTCTTCAACAGTTTGGCTATTTTGAATGTACGAACAACTAATGTTTAAGTATTCGAAAATTGGCCCCATCCAAAGAGAGTCTCTTTTTGCTAAATAATCATTAACAGTAATTAAATGAACTTTTTTATTTAATACATAATTTAATACAATTGGAATTGTTGCTGCAAGTGTTTTGCCTTCTCCTGTTTTCATTTCAGCAACAAATCCATGATAAAGGGCAATACCTCCAATTATTTGAGAGTCATAATGTCTGAGTTGAATAGTTCTTTTTGATACTTCTCTTAATAAAGCACAGACAAAACTTATATCCTCATCTGACAATTCGTCTTTTTGATTAGAAATA
>CACLZM010000013.1 GCA_902611415.1 uncultured Alphaproteobacteria bacterium
CTCTTAAAATTAATTGTCAATTGCAGTATCTTTATAATCTATGTTTTTCAAATTAAGGTTTCTTGATAAAAACTTTTTTTCACTTTTTGATAGGTCTAAGGATCTTTCTTTTTCTATTTTGTGAATATTGACATATTTTTTTATAGTATGGTAATCTAGTTCTATATCAGAATAGTATTGCTTTAAGTGTTGAATAACATCAATTAAAACCTCTTCTGTGCTATCCTCTAAATCTTGAGAGGATATTATTTTACCTTTGTATGCGCTGAGAACATTAGGGTCTGACCAAGAGTTAACATTTGTGTTATAATTTGTTTTATTTTCGAAAATTTTATAAAGATTTTGTTTTTGATTTTCTGATAAATAAAGTTTTTTAGTATAATTGAACAATTCATTATATGCTTCTTCAGTTGTTCCAGATATATTTTTGTACCTTAGAAATAATTCTCTAGGCTCTTTTACGATGTAAAAATAACAAAGCGTAGTATTTGGATAAATAAAGTAGTAATTTGGTTTTGACTCAAAAAAAGCTGCACAAGTATCAAAAATAAATAAGTCTTCACTACGACTGAAAAGTAATAAGTTTTGAAAAAGACCTGTATTTTGAATAGTTTCTTCAAATTTTATATCATTCGAAAAACCATGACCATTAAAAGAGGAAAGGTATTTAGAAACAGAGTCAAAAAAATTATCTGCATAAAAACACCTCTCATAGTTTTTTTTAAAGTAGTATTTTAGGAAGTTATTTAAATATTTTTGATCCTGATAATCAAAACTAATAGTCCAAATTATTTTTTTTTTATGAAAGTTTGTATTAGATGTGTCTTGTAAGTAATGGTTTATTGATTTTAAAACAGAATAAGAAACAAGTGGGTCATTGTCTTTAAGCTTATCTAATTCTTCAGAGACTTTTTCAATATTTTTATTAATAATATGGTCAACAATTAATTTTGAAAGATAATTAAATTTTATTTTTTTAATTAAATTCATTGTATTATATGCATAAATGAAGTCTGTGAATTTGTCAAAAATTATTGAATTAATTAACTCAAGAAACTATGCAAAAGCTGAGATTGAACTAAAAGACCAAGTTGAAAATCAACCAAATAATTTTTTAATTAACAAAATGTATGGTGTTACTTTGCTGGCTCAAAAGAAGTATTTAATGTCGATCGAGTCTTTTGAAAATTGTTATAATCTAAAGAATGATGACTATGATGTTAATGTAAATTTATCTTATTTGTTTACAAAAACTCAAGACTATAGACGGTCTTTAGCTTATTCTCAAGAAGCAATTAAATTAGACAACAATAGGCCAGAAGCCTATCAAAATATTGCAGAGTGTTTTCTAAATCTTAAAAATTTAAATGAAGCAGAAAAAAATATTTCTATTGCAATTGACAAGCGAGGAGGCTTAGAGTCTGAAGAAATATCAAAGTTTCATGACACTCTTTCGCTTTATGGAGATATTATTTTAGCAAAAAAAGAAGAGGATAAATTTTGTGAATTCGCTTTTAAAATTTTAGATAAAGGAAATCATATT
The DNA here is from genome assembly GCA_902611415.1 of uncultured Alphaproteobacteria bacterium. GTDB lineage: Bacteria > Pseudomonadota > Alphaproteobacteria > HIMB59 > HIMB59 > HIMB59. The sequence continues at coordinate 1,544 of CACLZM010000013.1, forward strand.
GCTCAAATTCTAATTTCACTTATAAGAATTGATAATAATAATATGAAGAAAATTTATTTAAATAAAATGAATAATATTTTAAAAGACATAAACTCGATAAAATCACTTCCCCTAAAAGCGACTACAGAGTCTAATATATATTTTATCTTAGCAGAATATTATCAAAAGATGGACTCAGAGAAGTCTGAAAAGTACTATTTAAAAGCTAACGAAATAATAGCCTCTCTTCAAAGAGGATCTTTGTTTGAGAGACAAAAAAAAGTATCTTCAATAATTAATCATTTCAAAAATATTAAAACTTCAGAAATTAATGATACTAAATCAATCAATAAAGGTGAAGGTTTAATTTTTATTATGGGGATGCCAAGGTCTGGAACTACACTTGCAGAGTCGATAATTTCTACTGCAAATAATTGTATTGCTGGTGGAGAGAAACTTTTTTTTCCTTTGGTGTGTGATCAGTTGTTGAGCGAAAATAAGATATCTAAAATTGATAGCTCATACATACAAAAGCTTGGTGATAAGTATTTAGAAACTATTGAAATACACCGTGATGGAAAAAAATTTTTTACAGACAAGTTACCTGAAAATTTTTTGTATTACGGACTCATAAAACTGGCTTTACCAGGAGCAAAATTCATTCATATATCAAGAAATATTTGGGATAATGCCATTTCACTTTTTAAACAAAACTACTCGTTCAATCTCCCTTATACCTCAAGCTTTTTTGGAATTGCGCTTGAGTACGCTAATTACGAGTACGTCATAAATTTTTGGCGTGAAAACACTAATCACGAAACTTTTATTGATATAAGCTACGAAGATATGATCTCTGACCCAAAATTAATTGCAGAAAAAATATGGGATTATTGTGGTTTGGAGGGAAAATACGATGATGAAAAGAGATTAAATTTTTTTAGTCTTACAGCAAGTAAACAGCAAGTAACAAAAAAAATCTATCATACCTCACAACAAAAAAAGGATTTTAGTAACTATAAGTCAAAGTTTTTCAATGATTTAAGTCAACAAAGAGAATATTGGGATGGAAACTAATAAAATTGACAATTAAATGTGTTGCAATAATGCAACATCTCTAGCTATTTTTATTATATTTCATGAAAAAATGTACCATTTTATAACATATTTAATAATGTCTTATAAGTTTTAATTAAAACTAAAATTAATAATTAAGAAAGGAACAATTATTATGAAAAAACTAATAATCGCGTTATCTGCAATTGCAGCTGCTGTAGGATTTACTACATCTGCTCAAGCAGATATCTCTGTAGCAGGTTCATCAAATGTTGCGTATTTGTCTACAAGTGCAAATACAACAGGTGGTGACGAAGAGTTAGCAATTGGTAACACTGTTGACTTTAGTATGTCTACAACTACAAGTGGAGGTATCGGTATCTCTGCAAGTATGTCAATTTCACAAGACTATGATGCAGCTGGAGGCGTTAACGCTGACGGTGGTAACTCAGTAACATTCTCAACTGGTGGTTCAACAATCGTTGTTGGTGACGTTGAAGTCTCTGACACAATTGGTGCTGTTGGTGGTGTTGTAAACGGTCCACTTGATGATGCAAGTGACCTTAGTTCTAGTGTTGCTTCTGGTTTCCTAGATGACGATGGTTTAGGTGCAGAATTAACAACAGCTATGGGTGCAGCTTCAATAAACATTTCATATGTATCAAATGATGATGCTGATAACTTTGGTATCCTAAATAGTAGCGTTGCTGGTGCTAACTCAGTAACATCTGCTTCTATTACTATGCCAATGGGTGCGTACTCATTTACAATTGGTGTAGCAGACTCAGACACAGGTGAGTCTTCATCAGGTGTATCTGCTAGCGGATCATTAGGTGGTGGAACAGCAACAATTGGTTATTCAAACCAAACATTGATTGCAACTGGTAATGATAACCTAGCTACAGATGGTGACTCAGAAGTTATCGGTGCTACATACGTAATGTCAATGGATGCAGACACAACTATCTCATTAGGCTATCAAAATAAGAAAGATGCTGATAGTGAATCATCAACTCAAACAGATCTTTCTGTTGAAAGAGCAATGGGTGGTGGAGCAACTGTATACTTAGATATCAGAAACTTAACTGGTGATACAGCTGCTAATGCAGACGGAACAGCTATTGGTTTTGGTACTTCAGTAGCATTCTAATCTAGCTTAATACTAATTAAAACCAGGTAGGTTGAAATATCCCTACCTGGTTTTTTTATTTCAACCTTGTATAAAAATTTCAAATTCAATAATATTACTTGATGATTAAGTCTGCGCTAACACTACTCCTGATATTTTTTTTGCAATCCTGTAGTCAAGGGCCTTTTGGAGGAGATGTTAAAAAAAATATGGCCGAAATGGATAAAATTTATGGAAAATGTAATAATCCTTATAGGGAGTTTAATAAAGCTCAAAAAAGAATATGTGAAGATAAAGAAAGAGCAGCAGGCCCAGACGGAGAAGTAGGTGAAGCCATAAACTTAACCAAATTAATAGAAAATTATAAAAATTTTAGTGAGGGAAATTTTAATACAGCTTATGGGGGAGGTATGTCAGTCAACGAAAACTTATGGGGTGCTTCACTAATTTTGTTAGATCAATACCCTCTTGATATAGTTGACTCTCAAGGTGGTTTTATATCAACTGATTGGATAATTGAAAAAGAAAGCCCTGACCAAAGATGTTTAATAAAAATCAATATTACCTCAAAAGAGTTAGTATCTAACGGTGTGAAAGTGAAGTTGCTTTGTGAACAAAAAGAATTAGATATTTGGTATCAAGACGACGTTAATTACGTTAAAGAGGAAAAAAATTTAACACTTAAGATATTGGAAATTGCAGACAAACTTAGCACAACTGAAAAACTCTCTTAATAACAAATAAATGTCAAAAAAATACATTTTAGAAATGTTTCCATACCCATCTGGAAACATTCATATGGGGCACGTAAGAAATTATGTAATTGGAGATATTTGTGCTCGGTATCACAAGCTTAAAGGAGATACAGTTATTCATCCTATGGGGTGGGATGCATTTGGTTTACCTGCAGAAAATGCTGCAATTCAATTTAACACTCACCCTCAAGATTGGACTTTTAGCAATATTCAAAATATGAAGAGCCAATTAAAGAAACTTGACTTGGATCTAGATTGGGAAAGAGAGTTAGCTACCTGCAAAGAGAATTATTATCAGTATCAACAAGAGCTCTTTATTGATTTATATAAAGCAGGACTTGCATACAAAAAAGATGCTCTGGTTAATTGGGACCCTGAAGATCAAACTGTGTTAGCAAATGAACAGGTTATTGATGGTAAAGGTTGGAGAACCGGTGCAATAGTAGAACAAAAAGTATTATCACAATGGTTTTTTAAAATTACAAATTATGCAGAGGAACTACTAAATGATTTAGATAAGTTAACTTTATGGCCAGAAAAAGTAAAAACTATGCAAAAAAATTGGATTGGAAAATCTATTGGTGCAGAAATAAAATTTCAAATTGTAGGCAAAGAAGATCATCTAAATGTATTTACTACAAGACCTGACACTATATATGGAGCCACCTTTATTGCTATATCTGTCAACCACAAACTAGTAAGTAAATTCTTAAAACCAAATGATATTGAGAAGATTAAAAATTCATTTTCTAAAATAGTTGATGATAAGGAAAAACAAGGATTTCTTTTGGACTTTAATTGCAAACATCCAATATTAGACAAAGAGATACCTGTGTATGTTGCAAACTTTGTATTAGATAATTACGGTGAAGGTGCGATCTTTGGTTGTCCAGCACACGACGAAAGGGATTACGAATTTGCTATGAAATACGAACTACCAATTATAAAGGTAATTCAATGTACAGACTCTGATCTGCCCTATACTCAAGATGGGATTGTAATTAATTCTCCATTAGTTAATGGTCTGACGAAATCAGAGGCAATTAATAAAATAGTTGATTATTTTGAAGAAGAAGAAATTGGTAAAAAATCTATAAATTATAAGTTGAGAGATTGGGGTGTTTCTAGACAACGTTATTGGGGATGCCCAATTCCGGTTATTTATTACGAGGATGGGAGTTTTAGAGTTTTAGAAAAGTCTGAATTGCCAGTGCTATTGCCTTATGACGTTAATTTAAAGGGAAAAGGTAATGCCCTACTAAATCACGAAAAATGGAGAAAGATAATATGCCCAAAAACAAATAAAATTGCTTTTAGAGAAACAGATACATTTGACACATTTGTTGACTCTTCTTGGTACTACATAAGATTTTTAGATAATAAATTAGATAAGCCTTTCAGTATTGAAAAAGTAAATGAGTACCTCCCAGTTGATAAATATATAGGAGGTATAGAGCATGCTATACTTCATCTTTTGTATTCGAGGTTTTTTATGAAAGCTTTGCGCGATATCTACAAACTTAAAATAAATGAACCTTTCAATCAGCTTTTTACACAAGGAATGATTACGCATAAGACATATAAGACTCAAAATGGTGAATGGGTAATGCCAAAAGAAATAATTTTTAAGGATGGTAAAATAATAAGAGATAATACAAAAGAGCTTGTAGAAGAGGGTCCAAGCGAGAAAATGTCAAAGTCAAAGAAAAACGTTATAGAACCTGATGAAATACTTGAAAATTATGGAATAGATGCGACACGTTTTTTTATGATCTCAGACTCTCCACCGGACAGAGAATTAGAGTGGACAGACGAGGGAATTCAAAGCTCAAAAAATTTAGTTAGAAGAATTGAAAGATACTTTTATGTAAAAAAAACTAGTTTAAAAAAAGATACTGAACAAGTGGTTGAAAGATTTATTTATAACATTGAAAAAAATATTTTAAATTTTTCTTTAAATAAATGTATAGCAGATATTTATACACTCTTTAATTATTTAGAAAAAGAAAAAATATACTTAAATGATAGTAAAATAAGTAAAAAAATACTTGTGTGTCTATATCCTTTTGTTCCAAAAATGTCTTTAAAAATTAGTAACACATTGTTTAAATCTAATAATACTACTAACTGGCCTTTTATAAACGAAACATTATTATTGGAGACACATATAAATTTACCAATACAAGTTCATGGAAAATTAGTTACTACGATAGAAACAAAGAAAGGCTACTTAGAAAAAGATATCTTAAAATCAATTTATCAGATTGATAAAATTAAGAGTAAGATACATGATAGAAAGGTAATAAAAGTAATAAATGTCCAAGATAAAATTATTAACATTATTACTAGTTAGTATTATTTTTCTTTCTTGTACGAAAGACAGTCCTAAACAAAATAATATAAAATATTCTCTGGGATACATAGGTGGGGAATACGATGGGCTAATGTTAAAGAATTTAATGAAAAATTATTTATCCAGCTTTGGTATATATGATGCTAAGTCTAATTTAGATATAATACCTAATATATCACACTCATCTTCCTTATTTATAACGAACATAGATAATACTTCTGACAGAATGAGAGTAGAAAGTGTTCTAATGGTTAAGGTAAGTGATAAAAGGTTTAAATGTGTTACGTACAAATTTGAGGAAAAAGTATCTCAATTTTACATATTTGCAGATAGCCGGAAATATATTAGCAACAACAGAGCAGAAAAGAAAATTAAGGAACAAAATACTGAAACACTTGTTAAAGAATTTATAAATAAACTTATGAGGTCCAATGGCGGTTGTAAGATTAAGTATGAATAATATAAAAATTTTAAAAGAATTTGTTGATGGTAAAACAGACTCAAAGCTAATAGTTAATCAGGTTAGTGAAGAGATATCTTACTTTTACATAAATCTTATTGAAAGGGAGGCATCCTCTAAGAAAATAATTTTAAATTATCGTAATAGCTTAATTGAAAATATAAATAATGATTTATTTGGTAACAATGAAATTTATATATTGTTTTCGAATAATAAAAAATATATTGAGAATTATATAAATTCAAACACCAGATGTATTATTTTTACCGATTATAAAAATTATAAAATATATTCCTCAGCTTATAAAAATACCGTGAATGGTTATGACTACCAAAAAGATATAAAATATTTTATTAAAGAAATTCTTAAAATTGATAATTTAGATATCTTAGATTTTTGTATTGCTACTCCACATTTGGCATTTTCTGAAATATCAAAATATATAATTAACTCTAAAGGCTATACGAAAGAAAATAAAATTAAAGAAGGTCATAATTTTGTATTAGATATAAGAAAAGAATTGTTTAGTTTAAAAAGAAATAATGAGAGTCTTCAAAAAATTTACTTTAATTTAAAAAAAGAAGTTAAATATAAAAAACTTAATTTTTTAGCTTATTAACAAGAAAATTATACTGTTCTAAATTTTCATAAAATATCTTTATACTCCCCTTGCCTTTCTTATTATAAGTAATATTTATTTTAAAACCTATTGTGTCACTTAGTGTTTTTTCTTCATTAATTAAATTAACTTCTTTGGATTTTTTATTTTTATTCTTTTCTAGGTTGCGGACTGATATTTTCCCAGTAACAATTTTATTTAAAGTATCTTCATCGAATTCACTAGGAGTCTTTCCAATAAGAGCCCTAGCGTGCCCCATTGATATTTTTCCGTTGTTTAATAATTCAAAGAAAAATTTGTCTAAATCTAAAATTCTTAATAAGTTAGTTATATGGGATCTACTTTTACCAACTATCTTTGATAGTTCTTCATGTGTATATTCATTTTTTTTAATTAAATGCTTATACGCTTCAGCTTCTTCTGATACTTTTAGATCTTCTCTTTGAATGTTTTCAATGAGCGATATTTCATCTTTATCAAGATCATCTGGCAACAGTAAAGCTGGTAAGACTTTCAAATCAGTTGATTGTGCTGCTCTCCATCTTCTCTCACCAGCAACCAATAAGAAAGTATCAATATTTCTTTTTGTAACAATAAGTGGTTGGATTAGGCCATTTTTTTTTATTGATTGTGCTAATTCATCTATTTTTTCTTTATTAAAATGTTTTCTTGGCTGTGATTCATCTCTAAATATCTTCTCAATTGGTATTAGTAATAAACCCTTACGTTCAGAATTATTATTTTTAGAAATTTCCTTATCCCCCAATAAAGAAGATAACCCTTTCCCGAGTCTTTTGTTAACTACCATTTAAAGTGCTCCTTTCCAAAAATTCTTTTGCTAAAGCGATGTATGCTTGTGATCCGCTACACTTTAAGTCATAAATGATCGCAGGAAGACCGTGACTAGGCGCTTCAGATAAAGTTACATTTCTAGGAACATTAAACTTATATACAGTTGTATCAAAATATTCTCTAGCTTCTTTCTCAATCAATGACGATAAAGAATTTCTCTTGTCATACATTGTTAAAATTATTCCGTTAAGTTTTAATTTTACATTTAAATTTGCTTTAACTATTTCAATTGTTTTGATTAGTTTAGATAATCCTTCTAAAGCAAAAAATTCACATTGGACTGGTATTAATACCTCGCCGCTAGCTGTTAAAGAACTGATTGTCAATAAACCCAATGTGGGTGGTGTATCAATAAAAATGTATTCATAATTGTCTTTAATTTTGTTTATATAATTTTTTAAAAGATAATTTCTATTTTCATCATCAGCTAACTCGTACTCTGCAGCTGCAAGATCTTCACATGCAGAGATAACATTTAGATTTGGTATTTGCGATTTTTGTATTGTATCTTCAATACTTACTTCGTTACTAAAGACTCTATAAATAGATAGTTCAGAGTTATATGCATTAAATGACATTGATGAGTTGTATTGTGGGTCCATATCAATTACTAAAACTTTTTTATCTATAGATGCTAAAGCTGTTGCTAAGTTAACAACAGTTGTTGTTTTACCAACACCTCCCTTTTGATTAGCTATAGTAATAATCATTTTATACCCATGATTATTATTTTTGATTCACTTGAGGTAATACTTGGATGCGTCTCCCAAAAATAATTTTGTGGGTTAATAGTTTCAAGTTCTGTTAAATAGGACTTACCTTTAAGCAATATAAACTTTGTCTGTTTATTAATTATTTTTTTTGTCATAGATATAATTTTTTCAATCGATGCAAAAGCCCGTGCTGTTATATAGTCGACATTAAGGTTTGATATTTCTGATATGGGTCTGTTGTGTACAACATAATTCAGACCAAGTTTTAACTTACATTTTTCTAAAAAAGAGGATTTTTTTGGAGATTTTTCAACTAAATGAAGGTTTCTGAAGCCTATAATTGACAAAATAATTCCAGGAAGTCCGGCGCCTGTTCCAATGTCCATTATAGATTTTTCATGCTGAGGTAAATATTTAACTATCTGTATACAATCTAGAAGATGTCTTTCGTCTAAATCAATTAAAGTGCTTTTACCAATTAAGTTCATGTTCTCATTTTCTTTAATTAATATTTTTTTATATTCATAAAGTTTGGTTAAAATCAACTTTCCATCATCAAAATTATTCTCACAAAACTTTACTAACTTATCGTTAAGCAACTTTAGTTCCCTTAGCCTTTTTGTGTTTAACTATTTGAAAAAGCGCACTTGGTGTAATACCCGATATTTTACCAGCATCATATAAATTTTCAGGTTTGTGTTTATTTAATTTTTCAAGAATTTCTTTAGATAATGAGGGGATCTTATTAAAATCAATATTTTTCAATTTCATATTTTTATTCTTACTCAATTGATCAAATGACTTTTTTTCTCTCTCATAAAAAACATCGTACTTTGAGTCAAAATAAATTTTAGTTAATAATTTGTGACTTATTTTAATATTAAAAAATTGTTTGAAATTCTCTGGAGAGGGGTTTAAGAATTTTAGAACTTCAAAGCCATTTCTTACTTTGCCATCTTTTTTTACTTTAATATTTTTTTTCATTAATTCATTAGGTGAATACTTCAGTTTTTTTAATTGGTCTAATATTTTTTCTTCATTTAGAATATTTTTTGAAATTAAAGAATATTCAGTTTTGTTAAAAGCTTTAGCAGTGATGATTGTCGAAAATCTTTCATAAGAATTATCAGTTCTTAGCTTTAACCTATTTTCAGCCCTTGATGTAAACATTCGATATGGCTCTGTTACTCCTAGCTTTGTCAAATCATCAACAAGGACGCCTATATAACTGTTATCTCTTTCAAAAACTTTTGTACTGAATTTTATTTTCTTTATTTTTATTGCAGCATGAATAGCTGCATAAATACCCTGCCCTGCTGCTTCTTCATATCCTGTTGTTCCATTAATCTGTCCTGCTAAAAAAAAGTTTTCTATTTTCTTAGTTTCAAAATTATTTTTTAATTCTCGAGGATCAACTGAGTCGTATTCTACTGCGTATCCAAACTGATTTACTTCGCACTTTTCAAGACCTTTTATTGATCTCAAAAATTTTAATTGAATCTTTTTATCTAAAGAATTTGAAATACCGTTTGGATATACAAGTTCAGAATTTAAACCCTCTGGTTCTAAAAAAATATTATGTCCGTTTCTATCACCAAACTTTGTTATTTTATCTTCTATTGATGGGCAATATCTTACACCCTGGGATTTAATTATGCCTGAATACATTGCAGACTTGTCAAGATTTTCTCTTATTATTTTGTGTGTCTTGTTATTAGTTTTGGTGATGAAACAATTAATTTTTTTGTTCGTATTTTGTTTTGTAAAATATGATAGAAATATTCCATTATTCTCAGAAATCTGAGGCTCCAGCACATCGTAATTGATAGATTTGGAATATATTCTGGGAGGTGTTCCTGTTTTTAGCCTCATTGTTTTAAAATTCTTATTAATAAACTTTGCAAGAACTTTTGAGGAGCTATTTCCTATTCTTCCTGCTTCTTGGGACTCATTACCGAAATAAATCTTTCCATTAAGAAATGTTCCTGTAGTTAGAATAACCGCCTTTGATTTTATTTTTCCAATATTAGATAGCTCAACGCCGATAATTTTATTATTTTTTTCTAGTATATTAGTGGCTTCGTCTTCAATAAGGTCAATTTTAGAATTTTTAATAAATTTTTTCATATTTTGAGAGTATAAATCTCTATCGATTTGAGCTCTTACGCCCCATACTGCTGGCCCTTTAGAAAGATTTAATACTCTGTAATGTATTGCTGATTTATCACCGATTTTACAGATAACACCTCCTAAAATATCAACTTCACTTGCTATATGTGTCTTACCAACTCCGCCAATACTAGGATTGCATGATAATTTACCCAAATCTGAATAATTTTTAGTTATAAGTGCAGTTTTAAGGCCGTATTTTTCAGAAATGTTAGCCGCTTCTATCCCAGCATGACCAGCACCTATAACTACAACATCATAATGTTCCACGTGAAACAATCTACTTTCCTATGCAAAATTTGCTAAAAACTCTATCATAAACATCTTCGTTATTAATATAACCAAATTCAAACGAAAAATCATCTAATATATTTCTGATTAGCTGGGCTATGATCAAAATATCCTTTTCTATAACAATATCATTCTCATATTCTAAGATTCTTGCCAAAAAGTCGATCTCTTCTAAATTAAGATCAGTCTTTTTATGTTTGCTCTTAACATATTTTCGATGAATCGAAGATAATTTTAATTTTCGGTAAATTTTATCTCTATCTAAACTATAGTTTATTTTGATATTCTCTGTTTTATATTTATATATATCAGATTTTGTTTCAATTAAACTGTAATTCTTACGTATCATGAAGTCCTTAAGAAGTATTGATATATCTGATTTTTTAGTATTTTGATCGACTAAAACAAAAAAGTGGTCTATTTCTTTCGATATTTTTTGTGCCTTTTTATAGCCATATTTTTCTATTTTACCTTGTTTAGATCTTTGACCTGCGGTATCGAAGATTTCAAAACGATTACTATTTATTATAAATTCGTTTGAGAGAATATCCCTAGTGGTGCCCTTAATATTCGTTACAATAGCTCTATCTTTGTCAATTATTTTATTAAATAGAGTTGATTTACCAACATTTACTGGGCCTACTAACATAATTCTGCAAATATTCTTCTGTTCTATATTTGTTCTATTTTTTTGTAATAAATTATTACAATTATTGAAAAATTTCCTTATCTTTTTCTTTATTTGATTAAAATTAAAGTCCTCATCGTCAACGAAGTCAATCGATGCAGTAATTTCTGAGAATAAATTTATCACTTCCTCTTTTAAAGGAGCAAGACCGCTAACAATATCTCCATCAAAAAGAAGTCTTTTATTATACTCTAAACCCGAAAAGCTCTCGTTAGAAATTATTTGGTTAATTGCCTTGGCTTGTTTGAGAGAGTTCTTACTATTTAAAACAGACCTGTAAGAAAACTCTCCATTTTTTGCTAATCTTAAGCCTGAAACCTTTAAATCCTTTAATAATTGCTCGAACTGACTAGCTATCATTGGTGAACCGTGTAAAAAAATTTCACAAACATCCTCTCCAGTAAAAGATTTAGGAGATTTAAAATATACCACACTACACTCATCCAATATGGTTTCATCTTGTTGGTAAATTTTAACAATTCGGATTAAAGAATGATCTTTAGAAAAATTTTTTTTGGTAATTTTCTTTAAAATATTCAAAACATCATCTCCTGAAATTCTATAACCAATAACTGGAGCTTTCACCAATGGGGTAAAGTTTGAATATATTGTTCCAGACTTAAACAAAACTTGGTTATTATAAATTTATAATTATTCTAGTCCACCTATGAAAAGAACAAAAAGCATAATCAATTGATATTAACTAAACCAAATCACATTAAAATTTATGGTCATAGAGGGGCTAGGGGGGACCTACCAGAAAATACTTTAGAGAGTTTTAAGTATTTGTTTGAAAATAAAATTAGCGCTTACGAAACAGATATCTTACTTACCAAGGACTTAATTCCAGTCGCTTATCATGATTTTAGATTAAATCCGGCGCTCACAAAAGATAGCAAAGGTAATTGGATTGAGAATGATGATATTAAAATTTTCGATTTAACTTATGAGGAATTGTCTAAATTTAAAATTGGAGAAATTGATAAAAAATCTAAATACGGAAGGAGATTTAATAATCAAAGAAGTTTAGGTAAAATAAATATCCCTAAATTATCTGATCTACTTGAATTAACATCAAATAATATTTCAGATGATTTGATAATTAATTTAGAAATTAAATCAACACCTGTTGAAGACAACTTAACACCCCCTCCGAATGTAATGGCAAGATTAATAATTGATGAGGTTAATAAAACAGAATTAAAAGATAAAATAATCTACTCGTCTTTTGACTGGAGAATTTTAAGAGAAATAAAAAATTTAGACTCCAAAATCTCAAGAGCTTATTTAACATCTGAGCTTAAAGGAAAAATATATGATAAATCACCTTGGTTAGATTTCATGCCGTTATACGATAGCGACAGCAGAGAGTTACCCAGGTTAATAAAAACATTAGGCGGGGAGGCATGGCATCCTAAACGTAAGGATATAGATAAAGACATGGTTAGAATTTCTCATGAGGAAGGTCTTCCAGTAAACGTCTGGACTGTTAATGAAAAATACGAGATGTTGAGAATGATTGAATACGGCGTTGATGGAATAATTACTGATTATCCTCTAAGGTTAAAAAAACTATGCGAAGAAAATGGAATAAATTGGTTTTAGTCCATAATTAGATCGATGAGAATATTATTCTTCTTATTTTTTTTAATACCCAATCTAACATTATCTTTAACTTTTAAAGATGGTAAGCAAGTAGATGAGAAAAGCCAAATCAATACAATTTTTGAAAAGAAATTTGAAGCTTTAGCTGGCTACCAAATAGAAAATGAAGTATTTAATATAAATTTTCCTCCTTTTTCACCAAATGTTGTTAGAGATAAGTATTGGTTTGGGTGGAGATGGGCTGCACAAGATTTTAACAAAGATGGGTATTTGGATTATTTGTACACAGGCACAATGAAGCCAAATAATATAGAAATTACAGGTGAAGACACTGGAGGAGCTTGTGGAGGGAAAAGATGTAAGGGCGAAATGCCAGGACCAACATTGTTTCTAGGGAATAATGAAGGAAAATATGTTTTGAGTAGTCATTTGTTTATCGACAATAGAGATTTACCAGGACAGTCTCTCTCTGGTCAAAACCTAGTTGCTGATTTTAATAATGATGGAGTATTGGACTTATTCATTGCCGATAATGGCGTTGGTACACACAAAGGTAACAGAGATAGTTATTTTTTAAGCCAGGATGATGGAACATGGATTGAAAGCTCAGATACGCACCTTAGTAAATCAAGTTATATGATTTTTGATCATGGGGGTGCGGTTGGGGATATCGACAACGATGGCGATATCGACATAGTTTTAACAGAACTAAAAAATCAAATTACATGTTGGATTAATGATGGAAACGGCGTTATGAATTTTAAAGTTTGTGGAAATATACATGCCTTCGCAATAGAGCTAGGTGACATGGATGGAGATGGTGACCTTGATCTTATTCACTCTGGTCATGAAGGTGGACCATCAACTGATACTGGTATTGCTCTAAATGACGGGAAGGGTAATTTTAGTAAGAGAATTAAACTTCCAATGGTACAGAAGTGGACGACTGTACCCGAGTTATCAATTTGGGATTTAGATGAAGACGGTGACTTAGATATTACTTTGTCGAGAGCTGGTCATTTATATGTAGGCGTAGCTGTGCAGATAATAGAAAATCAAGGAAATAATAAATTTAACTCACAATTGCATGTTTTATTAGAGGCGCCTGAGGATTATGTTCCAGAACATGAAGGAAATGAATGGAATAATTTTGTAAAAAATTTCTTGTTCAGTGATTTTGATAAAGATGGAGACCCTGACGTTTTGCTAGTAACTCATCTCGAATATAAACATAAACATATAGGTGGTTCTATTTTAAGGAATGATGGGGGCATGAAATTTGTACACATACCTAACGGTGAAAAAGGTAATCCAATTAATTTAATATCTGACAGTAAATTTGTTTTAAATAGTAATACTAACGATCAAATAACAGAATATAAAATAATACCTGTCATTGGTTTAGATGATTATACATATTTAAAAGATAATGTTTATTTTGGCTCAATTGATGCCAGCCTGATAGCGGCAAAACTAATAGATAATAATAACGATTTTTACCTATACAGCGGACTATTTGAAAAAGATAATAAAAGATTTTTTATTACACTTTGTAGTGAATATTATGAAAAATTTAAGTTCATAGGTAATAGGGTTGGTACTGTTTATGATAATGGCTTCATGGGTAATTCTGATTTAAAAAAATATGGTAAAAGTCGTTGTAGCTATCATGATGGTTTCCTTGGGCATTGGGAAGATGATGCCGATAGACTAAAAGAAAAGCAAACAAGTTTATCTCCTTTTCTTTTTGAAATTGAACATAAGTGGAAAGAGGTATTAGATAATTTATTAGTATTAACTGAAGAGGAAAAAAATTATTATTTCAATAACTGGATAAGATAGATAGTTATTGGTTCATACTGCTGAAAAACTCTTCGTTGGTTTTACAGTCTTTCATTTTATCTAGAAGGAACTCCATAGCATCAACTGTGCCCATAGAGGATAGAATTTTCCTTAAAATAAATACTTTTTGAAGATCTCCAGCATCTAAGAGTAAATCTTCTTTTCTGGTGCCTGACTTTTGTACATCAATAGCAGGATATGTTCTTTTATCAGATAATTTTCTGTCGAGGACAATTTCTGAATTACCAGTACCTTTAAATTCTTCAAAGATAACCTCATCCATTCTACTACCTGTCTCTATCAATGCAGTGGCAATAATAGTTAGTGAACCACCTTCTTCTATATTTCTAGCTGCACCAAAAAATCTTTTAGGTCTTTGAAGTGCATTTGCATCTACACCACCTGTTAAAACTTTACCACTTGATGGTACAACAGTGTTATATGCTCTACCTAATCTAGTAATAGAGTCTAGAAGAATTACTACGTCATATTTATTCTCAGCTAATCTTTTAGCTTTTTCGATAACCATTTCTGCAACTTGAACGTGTCTTGCAGCTGGCTCATCAAATGTTGAACTAATTACTTCACCTTTAACAGACCGTTGCATATCTGTGACTTCCTCTGGTCTTTCATCTATTAAAAGAACCATTAGATAAACTTTAGGAAAATTTTCTGCAATTGACTTTGCTATTTTTTGTAAAATTACCGTTTTACCTGATCTTGGTGGTGCAACGATTAAAGATCTTTGACCAGCACCAACTGGTGCAATGATATCTATAATTCTAGATGATAAATCTGTATCTGGTTTTTCTGTTTCTAGATTAAATTTTTTCTCTGGATAAAGGGGGGTTAAGTTATCAAAGTTTGTTTTGAATTTATTATTTTTAGCTATTTCTATAAAATTTACTTTGTTTGTCTCTACTAACGCAAAATATCTTTCTCCATCTTTAGGAGGGCGAATTGGACCTTCAAGGGTATCGCCTTTTCTAAGACCATATTTCTTTATTTGATTTGGACTGACATATATATCGTCTGGTCCTGGGAGGTAATTAGAATTTGCAGATCTTAAAAATCCAAAACCATCCTGCATTGTCTCTAATACACCTTCGCCTATTATTTCTTCATTTTTTTCTGCAAATTTCTTCAAAACAGAAAAATATATATCTTGCTTCTTTAAACCAGAGGCATTTTCTATCCCTAAGGACTCAGCATAGTCTAATAGTTCTTGAGGTTTTTTATCTTTTAGTTCGTTTAGATGCATATTGGAAATTACCTAGATAGTTAGTTAGATATATTGATTAGGTATATAACAAAAAATAAAGAGAAAATATATATATTTATATATAGGTATGTTGTTGTAAGTCGAATGATGGGGATTAACAACTTCTTATTTAAAAAAACCCATATTTAAGTACTTTTTTAGTTATTTAATAACAAATGTTGATAACTTAATATTTATAAATTAATGGTAATTTCATTGTTTAAAACTCATAAATTTTATGAATAAGTCACTTAATCCACAATTAACTAAACAGGTTATTATTGGTACAAAAAGTCAATCTAGGAGAAAAATTTTTAAATTAATGAACCTAAAATTTCAGTACAGATCGCCCAACATAAATGAAAAAAAGGTAAAAGATTTAAATAATGATAAATATGATGCATTAAAAATTGCAAAAGCTAAAGCTGAATATCTTACTAAAAAATATAGGAATAAAATTATTGTAACTTTTGATACAACAATCTTATTTAAAAAAAAAACTATTTATAAATGTGCCAGTCCCGAGTGCTGTAAAAGAACCCTTAAAACATTTAATGATAAATCTCACGATCTTTACACAGCCATGATTTTTATGATAAATAACAATCTAATAAATAGCACTTTGACTAAAACAAAAATAACTTTTAAAAATACTAGAGTAAAAGACATCAATAATTACGTTGATAAGAACTTTAAACAAGTATCGAAGGCCGTAGGTTGTTATAACATAGAAGGAAAAGGAAATTTTTTATTTGAAGATATATACGGCAGTTATTTCAATATTATTGGAATGGACGTTATTAATTTTTTAAAGACAATAAGAAGTATCTAAATGAATAAAAAAAAAATAGGCATTGTAGCAAAAAAATTAAACCATTCATTATCCCCATTCATACATAATCATTGGGCAAAAAAATAACAATAAATTTATTTATAGAAAATACGA
>CACLZM010000014.1 GCA_902611415.1 uncultured Alphaproteobacteria bacterium
AATATTAGATAAAAAATTATAACTTAATTATAGGTCTTAAAACTTTATTTTGTTTAAAATCTGATAAAGCTTTATTTATATCTTTCAAATCGTAGACCTGATTATTTATAATTTTTAAATATCTAAAATTTCTTCTCATCATCTTAAATATCTTAGTAAATTCTTTTTTTGTTTGAATTCCACCCCCCCAAGTTCCAACAATTTTTTTACCTTTGATTAATTCATGTGGATTAATTTTAATTTTTTTACCTGAATGTGGATGAGATGCAAAAATCACTTTTCCAGTATTTTTAATATAATCTATACTTTTTTCTATAGTTTCAATTTTACCTGCACATTCAATTACATAATCATAATTATTAATTTTTACTTCTTTTGGATTGTTTGCAAAATTTACTTGTTTAAATTTTCTAATTTCTTTAATTTTACCAATTTTTCTTCTAGAGTTATCAATCACTGTTATTTTTTTAAATTTTAAAATATTAAGACAAATCAATGCTGAAACCCCTATACCTCCAAGTCCTATAATTAAAATTTCTTTATTTTTTTGTCTTAGATTTATCTCATTTAATATCATTCCAAATCCAGTTGGAATTGCACAACCAAAAAAAGATGCATTTTTATAATTTAAGTAATTTGGTAATTTGATTATTTTATTCTCAGAGACTATAGAATATTGGCTAAATGTGGTAGAGGATCCAGAATTTATAATTTCACTTTTATATTCAAACTTTGCTCCGTTACTTTTTAACCCTTCTGTGCTTATCCATGTTATTAAAACTCTATCATTAATTTTGAAATTCTTGATATTACTACCCAGTTTTACAATTTTTCCTGATCCTTCGTGTCCAAGAAGATGTGGAAGCCATCTGTCTTTACCTCTTAATCCATCAATTTCCATAATTTGACTTCTACAAATTGAAGTGTAATGAAGCTTTACAAGCACTTGACCTTGTTTTAATTGAGGTATTCTCAAATCCAACAACTTAAGAGGTGATTTATTTTTAAAAAGTACTGCAAATTTAGCTTTCACAATTAATTAAATCTCCTTATCAAATAATTTTTTACTTTGTTGAAAAACTCCTCTGAATTACCATTCCAATATATGTGGTGGTTTTCACTGAGAAACTTATAAGTCTCACCTACTGTTTGCCCAATAGAATTAAAATACCTTTCAGTAGAATGTTTATAACTATTATTAGTTTTTATAAATGTAAAAGATGATGCTTTTTTATTTAATTGTGAGAGAGTTGCATTACCACTGTAAGGGAATAAATTAGTGCAAGCTTTTTCATAAATCGCAATTTTCAAGTTTAAATCTAAAGCAATTTCATCAATAAATAAATAATCTGAAAATAATTTTCTGTATTCTCGATTATTTATATCATCAGTATCTGGAATTATAATAATGAAAAAATTTAATTTGCTAATTTTTTTTAAAACATCTAACCAAAAAGACTTATCAGTGTTTCTAGCGATTTCATAAGAGTAGGTTCTCAAAGTTACAGTTATAAATCTTTTTTGATTTATATTATAATTTAATAGTATTTTATTTATTCTGTCTTGACTAATTTTATTCGAATTTATTCCTTCATAGAGTGATGGTGATGTTATTTTTTTAAACAAAATTTTATAATCAAAACCTTTAATTCTTCCAGTTAAATCAAAAGAAAAAAATATCTCATGTTTAAAATTTTCTAATTCATAAAATTTACTTAATACAAACGTTTTATTACACAATTTAAATGATTTACATAAAGGAATAAGCATTTTATTAACTCTCAAATTAATTTTTTCTATAGAATGAGGATAAAAATTTTTGAAATCTTTTCTAACTCTCTTAATAAATATAACATTAAATTTTATATTTTGATCTTTACAATAGTTATCTATTAATAATAAAGCATAAGATAAATCAAACGTAGCAGCTTCGTAGTTCAGGTCCCATAGCAAATTAATATATTTGTCTGACTTTCTTAGATAACAATTAAATTTTAGAAATTTATATCTGATTTTTTTACCATAGTATGTTTGTGGAAATTGAAATTCGCTAAGTATTCTAAGAGTTAAATTTTTTAAGCTATAACCTTTTATCATTATTGATATAAACTAATTAAATATAATTTAAACTATGAATAAATTAACATTTTTTTATC
Source organism: uncultured Alphaproteobacteria bacterium (assembly GCA_902611415.1). Taxonomy (GTDB): domain Bacteria; phylum Pseudomonadota; class Alphaproteobacteria; order HIMB59; family HIMB59; genus HIMB59. Next base: position 2,157 of record CACLZM010000014.1, read on the forward strand.
CTAAAAAATTAAATTTTGGTTCATTTTTAATTTTGATTATGGAAATTAAATATTTGAAGCAAATTTTAATCTTTAAAGATATAAACTTTATATTTGATTCCAAAAATTTTAATAAATCACAATTTAATTATTATATCGACGTATTCAACAGTTTAAATTTAGGCTTTAAAAAAAATCCATTTAAATATAGTTCTAAAAAAATAATTGAAGAAAATTATCTCAATTATACAAATCTATTCAAAAAAAATAGTACCTACAGTTTTGAAGTAATAAATTTTTTTTATAAATTGACAAAAATAAAGCCAAATTATGTTTACAAACAACATATCAAATCAAAAATCAAAAGGTATATATTAAAAAAAAACATTCGCAAAGTTATTACAATTCATTTGAAGCATGACCCTGAAAATAATTTAGCACATGTCAAATATAATAATTGGTTAAAAGCATTCCAAAAAATTAAACTAAATAATAAATTTAAGATTTTTATAGTAGGCAATACTTTTGCAAAAAAATATTTAGGAAATTTTCTTGATAACGTAATATTTTGTAATGATAAATTTTCATTATCAGATCAAATGTATTTAGTGAGTATATCTGATTACTATATAGGAATGGCTTCAGGATTTTGTTGTGCAGCTAATTTTTCAACTACACCTTATTTAATTATTAAACATCCTGATCATCACAAAAATTTTATTAAAGATGAGCTTATTAATGGAAAAATTCCCTTTTCTAATAAAAAACAAAAAATTATATTTATGAATCAAGGCATTAATAATATTCTAAAAATATTAAGGAACATTAGGTAACATTAATCATGTCTAAGAAAACAATATTAATTACAGGTGGTTGTTCAGGTATTGGTTACGAGTTATCAAAATTTTTTCTCAAAAAAAATAATTATCTAATAGCTTTAGATTTAAATGACCAATCAGATTTAAAAGATATTGGTAAAAATAAATATTTCTTTTTTAAATGCGATTTAAAAAAAATTAGAACAATTCCTTCGATTTATAATCAAATAAATATTAAGTTTCCATCAATCGATGTTTTAATTAATAATGCTCGTTCTTCAATAAAAAAAGATTTTATTAAAGAGTCATTTTCAAGTTGGTCATCTAATTTAAATATTAATCTCACCTCTCACTTTTTTCTATCTAAGGAGTTTATCTTAAAAAGAAATAACAATAGAAAAAGAAGATATATAATCAATATTTCATCAATAAGTGGTAAGTTAATTACTTCTCAATCACCATCATATAATGTATCCAAAGCAGGTTTAATTCACATGTCAAATTATTTTTCCACTCTTGGAAAAAAATATAACTGTAATACAAATGTTATTCTCCCAGGTTTGATCATTCAAAAAAGGCATCTAGACAAATTTAACTCGAGAGAAAATAAAATATTTAGAAGTAAAGCTAAAGCTTCACTTAATGTAAATAATATTGGTAAAGAAATAGATATCGGAAATATGATTAATTATCTTATTTCAGGAAAAGCTGATTTCATAAATGGTGAAAAAATAATTATTGATGGCGGTTCTTCAATATCTGAACAGTTAGACTCACTACTTAAATTTTAATGATTAATATTTACAATAAATGTGTATTAGGAGGGAATATTTTTTCTTTTTTGAAAAAAAATAATTCTCACAAATTAATAAATCAGAGCTTGGAACTGGGAATTAATTCAATTGATACATCAGACTCTTATGGAAACGGTATTTCTGAAGAGTATATTGGCGACATATTAAAAAAAATTCCAAGGTCAAAAATTAAAATTTTTACTAAGGCAGGAACTAAAACTATAAAAGAAGCTAATGGACTTTATAACAAGAAAAATATAGTTAAAAAATTGAATCATTCTTTGAAAAGATTGAATACTGATTACATAGATATCTATCAGTTACATAACTATGATGAAATTACTCCAGTAGATGAAATATTTGATACATTAGAAAATTTAAAAATTGAGGGTAAAATCTTAAATTATGGTGTATCAAATTTTAATAAGAGTCATCTGATAAATTTAAAAAAAAAAAATTTATTAAAATATATTTTCTCTAACCAAGTTCACTATAATCTGGTTAATCGTCAAAATATTGAATTATCAAAATTTTCAAAAATTCTTGTTTATGGTGTTTTAGCCAGAGGATTATTTAGAAATAATCCAGAAAATAGTTTTAGAAGATTAAAAAGCTCAAACATAGATAATGATAAAAACTCAAAAATATTTAAACTGTTATTCAATTTATTAACCTTATTTGCAAAAGATAATAATATATCAATTACTGATATTGCTATAAATTTTACTTTATCAAATAAAGATATTTATAAAGTTATTTTTGGCCTTAGAACTATAGATCAATTATTTTTTTTATATAATTCAATTAAAACAAATTATAAAAAAAAAATTAATTATAGCAAATTAATTGAAGAAATAGATAAAATTACAAATTACGAAAAAATTAAAATGTTTGGAAATTTCTATGATTAAGTTATTAATTAAAGCAACATGAAAGTGTTATGTAAATGACTGGAAAAGAGATAGATCTTCTTAAAAACTATCCAAAATCTAATAGAAACTTAAATGAAAGGGTCAGTTCAAAAACTGAACATGATAGGGAAATTGCAAGAAGGTTTGATAAAGATTTTTTTGATGGTGATAGAAAACACGGTTATGGGGGTTTTACCTATAATCCCAGATTTTGGTCTGAAGTTGTTAAGGATATCTATGACTATTATAATCTTTCTGATGGGTCATCTATTTTAGATGTAGGATGTGCAAAAGGTTATATGCTTTACGATTTTTCCAAATTAAATTCTCATCTGGATCTTACAGGAATTGATATATCTGAGTATGCTATTAATAATTCTATAGATAATTTAAAAGATAAATTAACTGTTGGATGTGCTAGTGATTTACCATATCAAGATAATAGTTTTGACTTAGTAATATCAATTAATACTATCCATAATTTAGAATTAACTAAATGCTCCCAAGCTATAAAAGAAATTCAAAGAGTTTCAAAAAAATTCTCATTCTTGACAGTAGATGCATATAGAAATGAGGAGGAAAAAGATAGGATGTACGCTTGGAATCTCACAGCAAAGACTATTTTTTCTGTGCCAGAGTGGAAAAATTTTTTTAAAGACAATAACTACACAGGAGACTATTACTGGTTTATACCTTGATATCAAATAAAAATATTCTAAAGATTTATGAAAAGTCTCTATTAATCAGAATGGTAGAGGAAACTATATCTAAAAAATATTCCGAGCAAAAGATGAGATGCCCTGTGCACTTGTCAATTGGACAAGAAATAGCCCCTTCAATATTATCCTTATTCACTGAAAAAAAAGATAAATGCATAAGCACCCATAGATGTCATGCACATTATTTAAGTAAAGGAGGTAATTTAGATAAAATGATAGCAGAGATTTATGGAAAAAAGACTGGTTGTTCTAAGGGGTATGGAGGTTCGATGCACTTAATAGATATTAAAAAAGGCTTCATGGGTACATCTGCGATAGTAGGAAGTAGTATTCCTCTTTCAATTGGTATGGGATTAAATATAAAATTAAAAGGGTCTAAAAATATTTCTATTTGTTATTTTGGTGAGGGTGCAAGAGAAGAGGGTGCCTTTATTGAGTCTGTAAATTTAGCTATTGTAAAAGAACTACCTGTCCTATTCTTTTGTGAGAATAACTATTATTCAGTATACACTTCAATTGACCAACGTCAGCCAAAGAATGCATCTTATAATAAAATATTATCTAACTTAGGTATGAAAACATTCTATAGTAGAGGTAAAAATTTTGATGATATGTATATCAAAATCAAAAATGCATATAATTTTGTTAAAAAAAAACGACTTCCATGTTACTTAGAAATTGATTGTTATAGAAATGTAGAACATTGTGGTCCATATAATGATGACCATTTAGGATATAGAAATAAAGAAGATTTTAAAAAATGGAAAAATATAGACCTTATTAGAAATTTAGAAAAATTTATTTTAAAAAGTAAAAATAGTAATTCAAAGCTAATAAAAAAAATTAGAGAAAATAATAAATATAAGATAGATAAAGCTTTTTATTTTGCAGATAAATCAGCTAAACCAAATCCTTCAGATGCATTTTTAAATTTATTTAAATGAAAAATAATTTTGCAAATTTTATAAATAAAACAATTTCATTATCGATGAGTATGAATAAAAATGTTATTTGTTTTGGTTTAGGAGTTACTGACCCTAAGGGTGTTTTTGGTACAACACTAAATCTACAAAAAAAATTTGGTAGTGCAAGAGTATTTGATGCACCAGCATCTGAAAATAGCTTAACCGGAATGTCAATAGGAGCAAGTATGCTTGGAACAATCCCTATTTTGAATCATCAAAGATTAGATTTCGCTCTTCTCAGTTTAGATCAAATAATAAATAATGCAGCAAAATGGCATTATTTATATGGTGGTCAAATAAATATACCCATAACCATAAGAATGATAACTGGGAGGGGTTGGGGTCAGGGACCAACTCACTCGCAAAACTTACAGGCACTTTTTACACATATACCAGGTTTAAAAGTTGTCATGCCTTCATTAATCGATGATTTACCAACATTATTACTAAGTTCTATTTTTGATAAGAACCCAGTTATTTTTATAGAAAATAGGTGGTTACATTTTAGTGAAACAAAAAAAAAATTTAAACCTTCAATTAGAAACTTGCCTTATCATCGAAAAATTTCATCTGGGAAAAATATTACAATTATATGTTATTCATATATGACTATTGAAGTATTAAAGGCTTCTAAAATACTTAAAAAGGAATTTAGAGTAGATGTAGAAATCATAGACTTAGTTTGTTTAAGTCCCATAAAAGAAAAAATATTAATCGACTCTATAAAAAAAACTAAAAATTTATTATTAGTTGATACTAGTTATATTACTGGTAGCTTTTCAAGTAACCTTCTTGCTAAATTATCTAAATTAGATTTTGAGCATAAACCTCAGATATTGGCTATGCCTGATTTCCCTGAACCTACATCAAGCTTTATGACTAAATATTTTTATAATAATTATATATCGGTGATCAATAAGACTTTAGATACATTAAAAATCAAAAAACGATATAAAGTTAATCAAAATAATCATATTCATGATAAACCTGTAGACTATTATATGGGTCCATTTTAAAAATTATGAATAAAGACTTAAGAAAAAAAATATTAGAAGTTGTTAAAAGAGCAAAAGAGGGTCATATCCCAAGCTCTTTTTCTATTGTTGACATTCTTGACTATCTTTACGCTAATGTAATCAATTATTCAAAAAGTAATCCGTATAAGCCAGATAGAGATTTTTTTTATTTAAGCAAAGGGCACGCATCTGTTGCTTTGTTTGTAGTTTTAAATAAGTATAAGTTATTAACTAATAGTGATCTTTTAAGTTATGGTAATTTAAATAGTAAATTAGGTGGTCATCCAGATATGACTAAATTAAAATTTGTTGAAGCTAGCACAGGCTCACTTGGACATGGGTTTCCTACTGCAATAGGAACTGCTTTAGGACTGAAAATTAAAAAAATACAAAGTAAGGTCTATGTTTTGGTAGGGGATGGAGAATGCCACGAAGGGACAGTTTGGGAGTCTGCAAATATAGCCTCAAATAATAAGCTGAATAATATTTGTGCAATAGTTGATTGGAATAAATCTGCGTCACAACTTATGCCTATAGAAAATTTAAAAGATAAATGGAAAGCATTTGGCTGGAGAGTAATTAATATGAATGGCCACTCAACTATTTCTTTTAAAAAAAATTTTGACAAATTTCTAAATTATAATGGAAAAAAACCAACTGTTATAATTGCAGACACAATTAAGGGTAAGGGTTCAAAATTAATAGAGGGCCATGGTATCTGGCACCACAAAATTCCAAATGAAAATGAATACCATAATATCCTTAAAACAATAGAATAAAAATAAATATGAGTAACTTTATTTCTAAGTCAATGAGAGAAGTTTTTAGTGAAACAATGATTGAAATAGCAAAAAAAGACGAAAGAGTTATTGTCATAGTGGCTGATATTAGTCATGGATTATTCAAAAATTTTAGAAAAATTTTTCCAAGTAGGTATTACAATATTGGTATTTGTGAACCATCAATTGTTAATCTTGCAGCAGGTCTCTGTAAAGTTGGTCTTATACCTTTTGTACATACTATTGCACCTTTTCTCATTCAAAGATCTTATGAGCAAATTAAGTTAGATTTTGGTTATCAAAATCTTAACATCAATTTAGTATCTGTTGGAAGTTCTTTTGATTATTCAAAATTAGGATGTAGTCATCATTGTTACGAAGATGTTGCTAATCTAAAGCATTTCAAAAGATCAAAAATATTTATTCCTGGAAATAGTAATGAACTTTATAAAATGATATTAAATAATTATCAAAAAAAAAATATTAATTACTTTAGATTATCTGAATTTCAAAATAAAAAACCCATTTTAAAAAATGGTTTTGTTGTTAAAAAAGGCAAAGACGTTACAATAGTTGTTCTTGGACACAGCTTGGATTTAGTATTGACGGCATCTGATAAACTTGAAAAAGACTCTATAAATACTGAAATTATTTATTTCAATCAAATTAACAATGTTGATATGAAAAATCTTGCTACAAGTGTAAAAAAGACAAACAAATTAATTTGTATTGAAGAACTGTCAAATAAAGGAGGCTTATTTGAAGATTGTTTAAAAGAGCTCTCTGAAATTAAATTTAGGTCTGATCATCTAGCCATAACAGATTTCATCCATAAATATGGCACTTATAAGGAATTAGCAAGTAGTGCAGGGTTTAATGTAAATAACATAGTAAAAAAAGTAAAAAATTTAATTAAATAAAAATGAAACTAATTGACATTACAGAATTATTAAAAAATATATCAAAAGATCTTTCAGCACACGTACCCAATTCAAGTAAATTTGATTTATTATCAAGTTATATTCAAGAAATTTCAGAGGATTTATTTTTTAAAAAAAAATTAGCCGCATTTACTATTACTAAAAATGAAAGGAAAATAAACATTCATTTCCCATATAAAAAACTAGGACAAATTTCCTCTAAAGATTTCTTTAATTTGAATGAATTAATATTTACTTCTTACTATACTTCTTCAAAAAATATTTATGATAAATTTGCTGATATTGGTGCTTGTTTAGGATTTCACGGAATAATTTTTTCAAAATACAATCAAAAAAAAGTAGATTTTTTTGAGCCAGATCCACAAACATTTCAACTCTTAAATGAATATATTAAATTGAATAACTTAAAAGATTATGAATCATACAATAAAGCTGTTTATTTTAAAGATGGACAAATATCATTTAATAGATTAGATGAAAATAATACAGGAAGTCATATAGTAGGCTCAAAGGAAAATGTTTATGGATCTGTTTCTGTTATAAAAGTAGATACATTATCCTTTGATACGCTTTTAAAAAAAAAATATAATTTGATTAAAATGGATATTGAAGGTTCTGAGTTAGATGTCTTTAAAAATTTTAATTTTAAAAATACTAAAAATTTTCCAGATACCTATATTGAGGTTCATAATAAGTTAGCTTCTGAAATAATATACGAAATAATTATCAAGAAATTAAAACTAAATATATTTTCTCAAAATTTAGGTTGGTCTAAGTTGATAAATATAAATGATATGCCATTCCATTACAGTCATGGTTCTATTTTAGTCTCACAAAAAAATAACCTATTATGGAAAAGCTAAAGTGGATTTAGATTTAAAAAATAAAGTTGCCATTATAACAGGTTCAGGTAGGGGCATTGGCCAAGATATTGCTAAAAAACTTGCAAAAGAAGGTGTATTATTAATTTGTATTAGTAGAACAAAATCTAATTTAAAAAGCTTAAAAATTGATTTAGACAGAATAAATAAAAAAAATAACTTTATATTTCCTTGTAATTTAGAGAAAAAACACAGCTATAAACAAATAATTGATTTTTTAAAAAAAAACAAATTACATCCTTCTATTGCTGTTAATAATGTTGGGGGTAATTTAGGTATAACAGATCCGTTGAGTGAGGCTGATAAGTGGAAGAAAGTTTTTGATCTTAACTTATTTCTAGCTGTGGATCTAAATAAGTACTTATTAAAAAAAATGATCAAGAATAAGTTTGGTAGGATAGTTCACATATCATCGATTTCTGCATTAGAAAACCAAGGCCCTCCATCTTACTGTGCTTCAAAAGCTGCACTTAATGCATACGTTCGATCAGTTGGTAGATATGTATCTGAGCATAATGTAATTATGTCTTCAGTGATGCCTGGTGCTATAATGACAAAGGGTGGTTATTGGGAAAACAAATCTATTTCAGATCCTGATCATGTAAAAAATTATCTAAAAGAAAGATTAGCAATTAAAAGATTTGGAAAAGTTGATGAAATTTCAAAGTTTGTTACTTTTTTATGTTCAAAACATGCATCCTTTTGTGCTGGATCAAACTTTTTAATTGATGGCGGCCAGGGAAGATTATTCCAAGAAATTTAATTTAAGCATTTTTTTGTAAGTCCCATTTTCTTGCAATATTTAATGATTTTTCATCACCAATATCTATAAAAAATTCATCTGTTTTATAAATATAAATTTTACCAATTAACTTTGGTATAACTTCTTCGGCAAAATTATAACTTTTATAAATTTCAATATTATTAAAGTTATTAAAAATTTCTTTTGATATTACATATATTGCAGCATTTGCCTCTTTACCTATATTTAAATTTTTTTTTTCAAAATAGTTAGTGAGTATATTTTTATTATTTTTTTGAACTATACCTGACTCTTTTGGTTTATTTGTTTCAAATGTTAGCATTGTTATTAAACATCCATCAGGTCTATTTTTGTGAGCATTGATCAATTTATTCAAATCAAAATTAGTGTAATTATCACAGTGTATCACTAATAAATCATCGTCTTTAAAAAAATTTTTATTTTTAAAAATAGTTCCAGACGTACCTAATAGATTTTTTTCATATAATTGGAAAATGTTAGAATAATTATAATTTTTCAGATGTTGCTCCACTTGCGTATGAAGATAATGTGTATTGATGTAAATTTTATCAATTTTTATATTTTCAATTTTCTTAATCCAAATATCTAAAATGGTTAATTTATTTATTTCTATCAAACATTTTGGTTTATGAATGGTTAATTTTCCTAATCTTTTACCGTATCCAGCTGCCAAAATTAAGACATTCATATGTTTCTTATTTTATCAGACAACTCATTAAATTGTATTGGAGTATTTCCTTCTCTAGAAATTTGTATTGCAGACATAAGATTTCCAATAAAAGCCGACAGCCATATGTCACCAGATATTTTAAGGGCACATGATGCTCCGACTAGCAATGCATCACCTGCACCTGATGTATTTAAAGGATTTAGATTTAAAGAAGACAATGCATCATTATAGTAATTCTTATTATCAAAATGATGAATTATTAAACCATCTTTTCCTTGCGTTAGTATAATATTTTTTGCTTTAGTTTGCTTTCTTAATTTTTCTAATAATATTATTAGTCCTGATTGGCTGTCATTTAAAGAAGACCTTGCCTCTAATTCAGTTGGGGTTATTAAATCACAATTTTGATATTGACTAATATCCCCATATTGCGATGATGTTTGTGAGTCCGCACTTATCATTATATTTTTTTTCAAACAAATATCTGATATTCTTTTAGTCAAATTTTTATCTAAGCAACCATAATTGAAGTCTGAAAAAATAACTAAGTCAATATTATTGGACAATTTCTCGAATTTATTGAAAATTTTATCACTAAGATTTCTACTTAATAATTTGTTATTCAAATAATTAAGTCTAAATACACTATGATTATCATTATAAAATCTAGTTTTTTTGACTGTATTAATCATACCTGTCTTTATGATTTCTGACTTTACATGATACTTCTTTAACTTTTCATTGATAAAACTACCATTTTCATCTTTTCCACAAGAGGATAAAAGATGAACTTTACACCCTAGGGCTGATGCATGTGCAGCAACTATTCCTGCACCCCCCAAGTACTTATTTTGTTTATAGAATGAGTAAACAATACTATTAGTCTCCTTTGACATTCCAATTGGATTACATTCAATAAACTCATCAATAATTAAATCTCCAATAACTAAAACTTTTAAATTTTTAAATTTATTTATAACTGAATTAATTTGGGTTTTATTTATATTATGCCGATTAAAATAATCATTTAGTACGATCTTATTATTATTTTTTAAATTATTTTTATTTATTTCTAATGATAAATCGACCTCACCAGATGAAAAAACTAATTGGCATTTTGTTCCCTTAATTATTTCTAGCTCTTCATTATCTTCATTCTGGAACTCTAAACCTTTAACTATCAAATCAGGATTTATTTGAATTAAGGTACTTTTTAAATTTTTTTTAATTATTACAATTTTATCAATTAAATTTATTTCTCTAAGAGCTTCTAATCTTAAATTTTGGTTTATATAAACAGACTCACTTGCTAGTTTATCACAATAAAGTCCAATAATAAGCTTATCAGAGATAGATTTTGCAAACTTAAATAGCCTAATATGACCGTTATGGATCACATTAAAATTACCTGAGATAAATGAAATTTTATTAGACAAGTTTATTTTTTAACCAATTAATATTGTAATATTTTTTTTTATTTAGTAATTTTTTTTCGTTGTATAGTGTTTTTAATTCTTCAATTGCATAATCTATTCCATATTGAGGAACAAACCTAGTTTTGAGTAATTTATTAGAATTTAATCTGTAGGATCTTGGATCATTACTATTTTTTAATTTTATTTTACAGTCAACTTTTTTTTGAATTTTTTTTGCTATATTTAAAATTGTTTCATTTTCAAAACCTGAATTATAAACACCTGGTTCTAAATTTTTTAATAAAAAGTGTTCGTAAACTCTCACCATATCGTTAATATGAATATTAGGTCTTAATTGTTTACCTCCAAAAACATTTATTAAATTATTATTTAAAGCAGAAAAAGTTAGGATATTTACAGATAGATCAAGTCGCATTCTGTCGGAAAATCCACAAACAGTTGCAGGTCTAATTATGTAATATTTAAGCTCTTTTGAATAACTCATTAATATTCTTTCAGCAGTCATTTTTGTTTTATTGTATACAGATATAGGTTCTAGAGATAAATCCTCTGTAACTTGCTTTTCTTTTTTCACTCCGTATACACTTCCTGAGCTTGCATATATAAATTTCTTAATTTTTGATTTTACACATACTTCACATAAGGTATGCATACCCAAAGTATTTATTTCCCATGATAAGTTTGGATTTAATTCTGCACTAGGATCATTGGCAACATTTGCTAGGTGTATAACACAATCAATATTTTTAAGGTCATTTGAATTTATTTGTCTAAAATCTTTTTTAACTATTTGTAAATAATTACCTTTATAGGGTATTAGTGTATTATCAAACCACATAAGATCTATTACTTTCGTAAAAATTTTCTTTTCAATAAGACTTTTAACTAATTTTGATCCAACATATCCACAACCACCTGTTATTAAAACTTTCATTTTTTGTGTTCGTATCTTGTTTTAAGATTTTTTAAATAACTAAAATTAACACATGCCCAATTAATTACTTCCTTTAATCCCTTATCAAGTTTTATATTGTCTTTCCATTTCAATTGATCTCTTATTTTATCGGAATTAAGAAAATAGTTTTTATCTTTACCTAAACGGTCCTTTGAATTTACAATCAAATCCTCAATATCATAATTCATCATAGATGAGATTTTTTTTACTAGATTATAGATAGATATTTTATTTTTAGTAGCTATATGATAAGTATCTCCAATTGTACCCTTATCCAAAATTTTAATTAAGGCACTATTTACATCATCAATATGTATAAAAGACCTTTCTGATTTACCCCCACCATGAAGATGAAGTTTTTCATTTTTTAAAATTTTAATAATCGTAATGGGTATAATACGATATAAACTTTGATATTCCCCATATACATTAGATGCTCTTGTTATTATAGAAGAAAAATTAAATTCTTTATTAAGAAGATTAATATGAAAATCACTTGTAGCTCTGGAAATAGCATATGGGGTTGAGGGGTTAAATGTATAACCTTCTTTAATGTATTTTTTAGTAGAACCATAAACTTCAGGAGTTGAAAAGTGTATGTATTTTTTCAAATATTTTTTGTTTTTTAAATATTCTACTAACGAAATTGTACCCATAACGTTTGTAGCATACCAATCTAATGGATAATCCCAACTTTCATTGACCATACTTTGGGCAGAATAATTAATTATAAATTCAGGTTTAAAATCATCTAGAACTGAAATAATTTTTTTTAGATTGTTTAAATTTATCTGTTTGAAATTAAAGTTTTTAATATTTTTATTTAAATGATACCTAGAAAAAAAAAATTTTGGTTGTTTAGACCTACTTATACCTAAGACTTTGTAATTTTTATTTAGCAGATAGTTAACAAAACTTGATCCAGAAAAAGAGTTGCTTCCTAGGATGGCTATCTTTTTCATCTATCTAAAAATTTTTTCAGTATCAAATGGAATACAATCGTTTGAAGATCTTCCACTATTTGCATATCATTAATTTTAAAGTGAATAAAATTGTCAAGATTTTTCTTCGCCTTTCCCCCGTTATATCCAAGAATACCAAATGAACTTAAACCTATTTTCTTTGCAACTTTTATAGCATTCAAAATATTATTAGAATTACCGCTTCCACTAAGAACAATAAGTAAATCATCTTTTTTTGCTTTAGTAAGCAATTGGAAAGAAAATATATCTTTATAATCTATATCATTTGCAATACATGTTATTACAGCTGTATTTGCGCATAAAGACTCAACATTTATTTTTTTTTTTGGATTATTATGATTATTTAAATAAATAAAATCATTAGCTATATGAATTGAATTTGCAGCACTACCACCATTACCACAAATAAATATATTATTTTTGTTATTAACTTTTTTATTAATTAAAGAATAAAGATTTTCTATATTTTCATCAATCTTATTATTTAGAGCAAATGATAATTTTTCCAAATAATTTTTTAATGTAATATTATTCATGTTAATAGTTTATAAAATAGAAAATTTTAAGATATAGTATAAACAATGGTTATATTTTCAATTCAATTATTTTTATGAAAATTATAAAAGAATACAAAAAACCCATAAATATAATAAATGATGTCAATATATTTATAAAAGAAAATTATTACACTGACTCTTTTGGAGACCAATGGAATAAATTTTCAAAAACACAAATTGATAATAAAATTAATTCACACTCTTACGAAAGATTTTTTAACGAGACAGGACTGGGTAAAAAAGATTTTTCTAATAAGAATATACTTGAAATAGGTTCAGGTGCTGGAAGATTCACAAATATTATGTTAGATCATACTGAAGGTAATATTTATAGTGTAGACTCCTCAAACTCTGTATTCGCAAATTATAAAAATAATAAGAAACATATTAATGAAAGGTTATATTTATACAAGGCTTCTATATATGACCTCCCATTTGAAAAAAGTCAATTTGACATTGTAATTTGTTTTGGAGTTCTCCAACACACTCCAGACATAAAGAAATCTATTAAGTGTCTATGTGAGCAAGTAAAAAAAAATGGGTTATTGATTATAGATTTTTACCCTTACAATGGCTTTTGGACACTTATTAATGCTAAATATATTCTGAGGCCACTTACAAAAAAAATGAGCGTTAAGAGTTTAGAAAAATTCTTTAAAAACAAAATAAATATTTTAATAAAAATTTATTTTTTTTTAGAAAAATTAAAACTCGGATTTTTAAATAGATTTCTTCCAATTCCTGATATCAAAAAAACAATACCAATAAATGTTGGTCAAAAATTATTAAGAGAAATGGTTCTATTGGATACAATAGATATGTTTTCTCCGAAATTTGATAAGCCACAAAAAATAAAAAAAATAAAAAATTTAATTTTTGACCATAACTTTTCAATTATCTTTGCAGGAAAAATTAAATATAATTCATTCATATCAACGGTCATAAGAGGAAAAAAAAATTAATACAAATGTTTTATATATCTCTTATGACGGTTTAAGTGATAAGCTAGGTCATTCTCAAATTTTACCATATATTTTATCTATTAATGAAATTAGCAATGTAAATTTATCTGTAATTTCGTTTGAAAAAGTAATTGATAATAAAAATATTAGTTCACTTTTAAAAAAAAATAATATTAATTGGTATCCTTTAAAATTTACTCGTAAAAGTTTTTTTTTAATTAAACTTTATGATTTTATTAAAATAATTTTTTTCCCAATCTATTTATCTTTGTTGAAAAATATAAAAATAATACACTGTAGAGGACATCTACCTTCATTTTCAGCTTATTTTTTAAAAAAAATATTTAATAAAATATTTATATTTGATTGTAGAGGGTTATGGGCTGATGAAAGATTAGATAATAAAAGTTGGCAAATTGATAACTTTTTTTATAAATGTGTTTATAATTTTTTTAAATACTTTGAGAAAAAATTTATAAAATCTGCTGATCATATTGTTGTATTAACAAACAAATTAAATCATTATTTGATAAAAAATTTTCATAAAAAAGAAAACCAAATATCTGTAATTCCGTGTGCAGCAGATTATAATAAATTTAAAATTCTTGATCCTAATATAATAAAATTTTATAAAAAAAAATTACATTTAGAGAGCTTTAATTTTATTATAGGTTATGTAGGTTCAATCTCTAATATTTACTATCCAGATAGAATGATAAAAATTTTTTTAATGTGTAAAAAAATATATAAAAACTCTAAAATTATTTTTTTAAATGATAATTTTGAGTATTTAAAACAAACTAAAAACTTTAAAGAGCTTAACAAGAAAGATTACTTATTAATTTCCCCAAAAAACAACGAATTAAATACTTTATATAATATATTTGATATTACTCTTTGTTTTCCAATAAATAGTTTTGCAAGAATAGCTACTTCTCCAACCAAATTAGGTGAGTCTTTAGCATCTGGTACTCCTGTAATTGCTAATAAAGGCGTTGGTGATGTGGACACTCATATTTCGAAAATATATAAATACGGGCTGCTAGATATAAATAATGATAATGATTTATTGAAACTAACAAAAAAAATAGACTATTTTAAAAATTTAGATAAAAAATTTATAAGAAATAAAAGTAAAACTTATTTCAGCTTATTAAATGCAAAGAAAAAATATAAATTAATATATTATAAACTCCTAAAATATTCGTCATGAACGTCACTTTATTTAATGGTGGAAGAGGTGCTTCAACTATTATTAAGTCTTTAAAAAATTATAAAAATCTAAAAAT
>CACLZM010000015.1 GCA_902611415.1 uncultured Alphaproteobacteria bacterium
ACGAAGGTGTTATAATTGTTGCTGCAACTAACAGACCTGATGTTCTTGATCCGGCATTACTAAGACCAGGAAGATTTGACAGACAGGTTGTAGTCCCTGCTCCAGATATTATTGGTAGGGATAAAATTTTAAAAGTTCACACAAGAAAAATTAAAATGGACAAATCTGTTAAAACTATAGCTATTGCTAGGTCCACACCTGGTTTTTCCGGAGCTGATTTAGCTAACATAGTTAATGAAGCTGCTCTTATAGCTGCAAGGAAGAACAAAAAAATTGTAACAATGGATGATTTTGAAGACGCTAAAGATAAAGTTATGCTTGGAACTCAAAATAAGTCTAAAATAATATCTGATGTTGAAAAGGAAGTTATTGCTTATCATGAAGCAGGTCATGCATTAGCCAATCTACACTGCAAACACGCTGATCCTATTTACAAATCTTCAATAATTCCAACTGGAAGAGCCCTTGGTTTTGTTATGAGCGTTCCAGAGCAAGATAAGGTTATTCATCGTAAAGATGAATACCTTGACAAACTTGTCATCACTGTTGCTGCTCGAATAGCTGAGGAGATAATATTTGGTCCAGAAAAAATTGGTTCTGGTGCTGCTGGAGACATACAACAAGTAACAAATTTAGCAAGAGCTATGGTGACCCAGATGGGTTACAGCGATAAACTTGGAAGAGTTAGATACACAGGTAATCAAGAGGAAGTATTCTTGGGCCACTCTGTAACACAATCCAAAAATATTTCTGAAGAAACTGCTAGAATTATAGACCAAGAAGTAATTCGTCTGGTTGAAGAGGCAGAAACCAAAGCAAGAAATATTTTAAATGAAAATATCAATGATCTACATACAATCGCTAAAGGTCTTTTAGAATATGAAACTCTAACTGGTGAAGAAATACAAAATCTTATAAAAGGAATTAAACCAAAAAGAGATGATGATTTATCCTCTGACAGCTCAGATGATAGTTCTGATAGAAAAAAACCTTCCCCAAATAAAGGCCCTTTACCTTCTTTTACAAAAGATCAAAATTTTCCTCTTCCAAATTAACAATAATTCTAATACTAAATAATACTTATGAAATTATTTGGTACCGATGGAATAAGAGGTGAAGTGGGAAGACACCCATTAACAGCTGAAAACGTATTAAAACTAGCCAAAGCTTCTTCAATTGTCTTAAGAAATAAAAATTCTATATCAAGAGTTGTTATCAATAAAGATACAAGATTATCAGGTTATATATTTGAACCAGCTTTAACATCTGGTTTTATTTCTATGGGAATAGATGTGATCTTAGTAGGACCTTTACCTACGCCTGCCCTTACAATTTTAAGTAAGTCACTTAGAGCAGATTTTTCTGTAATGATCACGGCCTCTCATAATCCTTATCAAGATAACGGTTTAAAATTTTTTTCAGGACAAGGCTTTAAAATTTCTCTAGAAGAAGAAAACAAAATAGAAGATTTTTTTTTCAATTATGATTTTGATAATTTTAAAATAAAACAATCAAATTATGGAAAAGCAATAAGACTTGAAAATGCATTAGGAAGATATTCTGAAGCTTTAAAACAAAGCGCTGATAAAAATTTAAATTATAGTCAACTAAAAGTAATTCTAGACTGTGCCAATGGAGCATCTTACAAAGTAGCTCCTGAGGTATTGTTTGAATTAGGTTTGGATCTTTATACTATAGGAGATAATCCCTCTGGAGTAAATATTAATCAAAACTGTGGTTCTTTATTCCCTCATAGGGCATCAATTTTAGTAAAGAAAAAAAAATGTGATATTGGTATTTGTTTAGATGGTGATGGTGATAGGGTTACAATAATTGATGAAAAGGGCAATATATTATGTGGAGAGGAAATTATTTATATTCTTGCAAAGTATTATTTAAATGAAAAAAAAATAAAAAAAGGCTCTGTGATAGTAACTAATGAAATTGCAAATCATGGCCTTGATATATCTCTAAAAAAATTAGGCTTAAAATTAAAAAGAGTCAAAGTAGGCGATAAAAATATTTTGAAAGAAATCTTAGATAAAAAATATTTTTTTGGTGGTGAACCTTCTGGGCATTTCATATTTAAAGACGATGCTTTAATAGGTGATGGAATGACTACAGCAATTAGATTGTTAACTTTAATGCTTAAACAAAACAAAAAGCTATCTGTATTAAAAAAAGGTATCGATTTGCTAAATGTTTTGAACATTAACCAAAAAATTGATTTAGAAAAATTTTATTTATTTCAAGAGAGTATTTATCAAAAACTAAATAATTTACTAAAAAATTTAGATATTCATGTCAATATTCGTCCTTCTGGAACAGAGCCACTATTAAGAGTGAACTTGCAATATAATAAAAGAAATATAAAAGTAACTACTCTTAATAAATTAAAAAAACAAATAATAAAAGTAATTTCAGATGCTTGTTAATTCTTTTGATACAAAATACTCACTAACAGCAAAAAAATATGAAAGTTTGGATAATTCATTTACTAAAATTGTTAGTGCGAACAAGAAATTTTCAAGAATTTTTACATCTGTAATTGAAGATAAATCTCTAAAGTCACTATCAGATGCAACTCTTCGTTCAGATATTACAGGTCAGGTTATTAACACGATTTTGACTCACGACTCAAAATCTAAACACTACCTTTATTACATGGGAGATGTTTTTAAAAAAGATAAAATGAACAGTGATAATATTAAGCAGTTTAGACAACACGGTGTTGAAATTATTAATTTATCTAAAAATGATTCATTTAAAGAGGTTTTACAGATTTTAGATAAGTTTCTTAAAAAAATTATTAAAAATAATTATACTTATGTTTTTACTGATCCAAAAATACCAAAAAATAAAAGTTACCTTTTAGACAGTATTAGTAATAAAAATAATATTTCTAAATTTGTAGATATTTTTAAAAAAAATATTGATGCTCCTTATGAATTAAATTTAGAAAAAGATTTTTTTTCTCAAGACTATCACCAGGATATTTTTTTTTATGTTTATTCAAATTATACAAAAAAAATTTTATCCCAAGGTGGTGGCTATAAATATAAAATAAATACAAAAAAAATTGAGGGTTTTGGCTTCTCATGCAATGTTGATCACATTGCTGAATTAATTTAATGAACACAGCCGTTATAGGACTTCAATGGGGCGATGAGGGTAAAGGTAAAATAGTTGATTATCTTTCGGAAGAATTTGATTTGGTTGTAAGATATCAAGGTGGTAACAACGCGGGTCATACTGTAATTGTTGATGATACTACTTATAAATTAAACCTTATTCCATCTGGTATAATTCGTGGAAAAGTTTGTTATTTAGGTCAAGGTGTTGTGCTTGACCCTAATCATTTTTATAATGAGTATGATCAAATTACTAAAAAGATCGACAGTCCTAAGATATTTTTATCGTCAAATATATCTCTCATCTTAGAGTATCATAAGCAACTAGATAAAATTAATGAATTAATTTTAAAAAACGAAAATAAAATTGGTACTACATCTAAAGGAATTGGACCTGCATACCAAGATAAAGTTGGAAGAAAAAGTATTAAACTTTATGATTTAAAATCTAAAAATCTAATTGAAGAAAAATTAGAGACAATTAAGAAGTTTTATGACCCTATTCTTGAAAGTTTTGACGAAACTAAAATTAATATTGATAAAACAGTCCAAGACTTATTGAATTTTTATGACTTAGTTAAAGAATTAATTGTTGATAATTCTTTTATCAAAAAAGAATTTAAAAATAAAAAAATTTTATTTGAAGGTGCTCAAGGTGCTCTTCTTGATTTAGATCATGGCTCTTACCCTTTTGTAACTTCATCAAACACTGTTTCATCAAATATTGTTATTGGTTCAGCAATGCAGGTTGATTATAAAACTATTGGTATATTTAAAGCATATGCTACTAGAGTTGGCAATGGGCCATTCCCATCTGAATTATTTGATAATGTTGGGGATTATATCGCTGAGAAAGGTGTTGAAATTGGTACAGTTACAAAAAGAAAAAGAAGGTGTGGATGGCTTGATTTAGTTTCTTTAAAGTATAGCTGTGAAATAAATCGTGTTAATGAACTTTGCATAACTAAAGCTGATGTATTAAATAATCTCTCAGAAATCAAAGTATGCAAAAGCTATAATTCAAAAAAATATGAGGAGGTAAATTTCAGTGATAGTGAAATTTTGGCGTCATTGTCTTTAGACGATAATGATTTTGAGTCATTTTCAAGTTGGGGCGAAATTAATGATTTGAGTGATTTTAAAAATTTACCTGAAAATCTTAAAAATTTTATTTCATATATTGAAGAGTACTTAAGTATTCCAATTAAAATTATTTCATTAGGACCTGAAAGAAATCAAACAATTATTAGGTAATTTAAGATTTAGTTAAAAGTTTCTGATCTGTAATAGATTTGATTTCTTCTTGAAGTTTTTTAATTGCTCTATTCTCTATTTGCCTAACCCTCTCTCTACTTATTGAATATTTCTGGCTAAGGTCTTCTAATGTTTTTGGCTCTTCATCTAATCGTCTTGCAGTTAAAATTTCTATTTCTCTGGGTTCAAGTTTTGTTACAGCTTGATTATAAAGCGCTTTTCTCTTTTTTAATTCATCTCTTTGTTCAACTTTTGAAACAGTATCAATTGTTTCATCCTCTACTTGGTCAATCCATTCTGAGTTATTTTCATCATTTAAGGGGGTGTTTAATGAGAAATCATGATTAAATACTCTCCCTTCCATTTGTTTCACTTCTTCTTCAGTTACTCCAAGATCATTAGAAATAGATTTAATCTGATCATTAGTCAGGTATCCATCTTCATATTTTTTAATTTGATTTCTAAGTCTTCGAAGATTAAAAAAAAGTTTTTTTTGGGCTGCAGTTGTTCCTATTTTAACAAGAGACCAACTATGTAAGACATACTCTTGAATAGATGCTCTAATCCACCATATTGCATAAGTAGCTAACCTAAAACCTTTTTCAGGATCAAATTTTCTTATTGCCTGAATAAGTCCTAAGTTACCCTCAGAAATTAAATCAAACAATGGTAATCCATAACCTTTATAGCCCATAGCTATTTTTGCGACTAGTCTTAAATGACTTGTTACAAGCTTTTGAGCAGCTCTTGTATCTCCATTTTTAATCCAATCTATTGCAAGTCTTTTTTCCTCTTCATCTGACAAAATAGGAAACTGATTAATTTTTTTTAAATAAGGATAAACGTCATTTTCAGAGGTAATAACAGGTAGTAAATTTTTATTTTCAATATTCATTGTAAATTTGCTTTTAAATCTCTCATGTCATCAGGTAAATCACAAGTAATTTTAATATGTTTTTCGATAATTGGATGATCAAATTCTATTTTATGGGAGTGTAACGCTTGTCTTGGAAATAATAAAATACAATCCTTTTGATTAGTGGTCATGTTTGTTAATCGAAATTTTTCCTCTTTGCTAAGCTTATAATCTTTATCACCAACAATTGGAAGTCCCAAACTCAAAAGATGCACTCTAATTTGATGAGTTCTACCAGTTATAATTTCACAATTAAGAAGACTAATTGATCCATGAAAAGTTTTTACGTTAGAAACTTTTGTGATCGCTTGTTTTCCAAGATTATCTGATATATTAAATTTTGTTCTTTGAATTTTATTCCTAGATATATTTTTGTTGATTTCAATTTGTCTTTCACTAAGTACACCATATGTAAAAGCTAGATAATTTTTTCTTATATTTCTATTTTTAAACATTTCCTTAAATTTATTTTTTGAATTATGATTTTTAGTAATAATTATGACGCCGCTTGTATCTCTATCTAGACGATGAACAATGCCGTCTTTAATATTTTTGCTATCTTGTATAGTAAATTGATTTTTTAGACTTTCTTGCAAGTTAGGACTATTATCAAATTCATTTTTTTTGTGCGTAAGAAGCCCTGGAGGTTTATTTAATATTGCTATATCACTATCCTCGTATAATATTTCTATTTTAAAATTTTTGTAAATATATGATTTATTCATAAGGTTAATGTTAAAAAAAAAACTTTTAATTAGTTTAGTGGTTATTCAAGGGCTATTAATAATTGCAGGCATAATAGCAATTATTTTTGGTGTTTTCTATAAAATGAGTAATAACGACAACTCGATTAAAATTACTAACAAAAATATTGATTTAAGTGATGTTTTTTTAATTAATGAAAATCAATATCAGCAAAAATATATAGTGGATGATAATGCTATATTTCAAATTATAGATATTAAAACAAATAAAGTTTTGAAAGAAATAGTTATTGAAAAAAACTAAATTTATTGTTATCGCGGGATCCTCTGGAGGTCACATCTTTCCAGCAATCAAATATCTCAATAATTTAAGTAATATAAAAAAACCATCTGAAATCCTTTTTATTACAAATGAAAAAGGACAAAATTACTTAGAAAAAATCAAAAATGATAAGATAAGTAAATTAATCGTAAATTCGCAAAATAAGTTTAGTTTCATAATTAAGATATTTTTAAAATTAAACTCTTTATTTTTTTTTAATAAGAAAATAACCTTAATAGGCTTTGGTGGATTTATTACAACACCAATTCTAATAATATCAAAATTATTTAATATTTTTCTTTTATCCTCTAATAAAATTTACATTCATGAACAAAATTTTATTTATGGTTTAGCTAATAAAATAAATTATATAATCGCAAAAAACGTATTTATTTCGTTTCCCAAAACCAATATACGAAGTAAAGAAATATTTGTTGGTAATTTTTTTATTAATAAAGAAAAATCTAAAGAAAAGCTTCAAAATAAATCAATTAATGTCTTGTTGATGGGTGGAAGTGCAGGTTCGTTAGAATTAAATAATAGAATGTTAGAGGAGGTAAAAACCTTAGATTTTGATCATTTAAAAAAAATAAATTTCTATATTCAAATACCTGAGTTTAATTTAGAAATTTATAAAAAAAAATACTTAGAAATTTTAGATAATGATAAATGTAGTTTCTTCACATTTAAAAATAATCTAAATCATAAAGAGTATGACTTAATACTTTCAAGATCTGGATCAGGATCAATAAACGAAATTCTATATTATAGTAATAATGTATATTTTATGCCTCATTTAATATCAAGAGACCAACACCAAAGGTACAATTTAAATTATTTCCTATCACATAATATGAGCTTAAAAAAATTTTATATACCAAACAAGAAAAATAAAGTAAGTAAATTTTACTTTAACACACTTATAAATCCACACTCTATTGAAAAGATTATTTGTTATACAACAAGATGAAAGATTTAGAATTATTAAAAAGTAGAGTTCACATTATAGGAATTAATGGTATAGGTATGAGCGCTTTAGCTATTTACTTAAAAAAGAACAATATAGACGTTACTGGCAGTGATATAACCTACAACAGTAGTACTATAAATCTCGAAAAATATAATATCCCTGTTTATATTGGCCATAAAATATCAAATATCAAAGGTAGGAATTTAATTTTTTATTCTTCAGCTATTAAAAACAATCCTGAAATTAATGAGGCAAAAAAAAATAAAATACCTTGTTTTAATAGATCCAAACTTTTGCAACTTATTTGTAAAGATAAATTCACCATTGTTGTTACAGGGTCACATGGAAAAACATCATCTACGTCAATTTTAGGTCATTTGCTGGTATGTGCAGGTTTAAATCCGACAATTATTTCTGGAGGTATTATGCATAATTATGGTCAGAATATATACCTTACAAATAGTAAATATGTTGTTGTAGAAGCTGATGAAAGTGATGGAACAGTTTTTAAATTAAATCCAAAATATTTATTATTTTTGAATGTTGATAGAGAGCATATTGATTTTTATAAATCTTACTCAAATTTTAAATCTAAAATAAAAAAATTTATTCTTAGTCAAAATAAAAAAGGTGTTAAAATTTTTATTAATAATGATGATAATTTTCTATCCTCTTTAAAAAAATATTCTAATAATATAAAAACATTTGGTTCAAATAAAAAAGCAAACTATAGCTATAAATTGATAAATCTTAGTGATAAGAAATCATTATTTGATATTTTTAAAGGAAAAAAAATTTTAACTCAAAATATATCTTCAAATTTATTAGGAGAACATAATGTTCAAAATTTAACTGCAGTTATTTCAATAATAGACGATCTTGGGTATAAAGTAAAAAAGTCTCATATAGCTAATTTTAAAGGAACTAAAAGAAGGATGAATATTCTTGGAAAAATAAATAATACATTTTTCATTGATGACTATGCTCATCATCCTACTGAAATTGAGAAGCTAATTAACATCTCATCTTTATATAAAAAAAGAAATGTTTTTTTAGTCATTGAACCACATAGATATTCTAGATTAAACGACTTATATGAGGAATATCTGAGAGTGCTAAAGAATATTAAAAATTTGATTATTTTAAAAACATATGAAGCAGGTGAGAACTATAAAAAAGGCATGAAAAATTCTAAAAACTTAGTAAATGATTTGAATGTTTTGAATAATCAAAAAACTAAGTATATTGGAAATTACAACGATTTATTTAATTTAATGGATCAATACCTTTTAAATAAAACCAATAGCATTTTCTTTTTTGCAGGTGCAGGAGACATTTCAAATCAAATACGTTTTTTTTATGACACTAGAAAATAAAAATTTAGTTACCAACTTCTCATCAGCTAAATATTCTTGGTTAAAATCTGGTGGTAAAATAAGTCATCTTTATAAAATTCAAAATAAAAATGACTTGACCGATTTATTCTGTAGAAACGACATTAGATCAAAATCATTGCTAGTTATTGGCAATCTCTCAAATACGTTAATTAAAGACGAGGGTTTTTATGGTATTGGTATAAAACTTTCAGGAGACTTTACCAATATTCATATAAAGACCGATCATATGTTAGTTGGAGCTGCAGTTTTAGATAACTACTTATCAAAATTTTGTTATCAAAAAGGTATTTCAGGTTATGAGTTTTTATTTACTATTCCAGGCTCAATTGGAGGAAATATATTTATGAATGCTGGTTGTTACAACCAAGAAATAAAGGATAAATTATTAAGTGTAATTTTTTTTGATATAAATGATAAAAAAATATATGAAAAAAATATTGATGAATTACAATTTGAATACCGTAAAGGGTTTCAAAAAAAAAATACAATAATATTGTATGGCAAATTTAAAATTTCTCTTGGAGATAAAAAAAACATAAAAAATTTAATGCTAGAATACGAAAGTATTAGAAATAAAACTCAACCTCAAAAAGTGAATTGTTGCGGAAGTATTTTTAAAAATCCTATAAATCAGAGTGCTTGGAAATTAATAAAGTCATCTATAGATGAAAGCTTTTATAATGGCCCAATTAAGTTATCTAAAATTCACTCTAATTTTTTTGAAAATGAACCCAACATAAGTGCCAACAGTATAGATTTGTTTATTTCTAAAATACAAAAAAAGGTAAAGGACAGACATCAAATTACACTTGAAAAAGAATTAAGAATTATATCTTGATAGAAAAAAATTTAAAATTAATCAAAATTCTTATTGTTGCTGGAGGATGGTCAGATGAAAGAGAGGTATCTCTTATGACAGGAAAAAATGTTTTTCATTGTTTAAAAAAAAATAAATTTAATGTGAAATTTTTAGATATAAAAAAGTATAACTTAAATAAAATCTTACTGTACAAACCTGATATTATATTCAATGCTCTGCATGGTGAATTTGGAGAAGATGGAGGATTAAATTCTTTTGCCTTAAAAAATAACTTAACTATTACCCATTCTGGGTCTATTTCATCTGCTCTATGTTTTAATAAACGCCTTTTAAAAAATTACCTGAAAAAAAAACTCAATATTTTAACTCCTAAAGAAATTTTAAATGAAAAAAAAGTAAAATTCCCAGTCATATCAAAGCCAAATTGGGGCGGATCTTCTAATGGTATTAAATTTTTAAACAATAAAAAACAGATTAAAAATATTTATAATCATCAAAATTTAGTTGAAGAAATTATTTATGGAAAAGAATTAACCGTAACTGTTATAGAAAATAATAATAAAATTGATGCAATTGGGGTAACAGAAATTGAATTTGATAATGCACATTACGACTATGATGCAAAATATTCTAAAAATAAAAGTTCACACTTTTTACCAGCACGAATACCAAAATTTCAATATAATTTTTTAATAAATATTTCAAAAAAGATATTTCGTGTTTGTAATTGTAAAGGAATAGCTAGATTAGACTATATTATGAGTTACAAGGATAAAAAAATATATTTTTTAGAAATGAATACTCATCCAGGATTAACAAAAATATCTTTAGCTCCTGAACAAGCTAATTACCAAAAGATTTCATATTTATACTTATTAAAGCAAATTATAAATTCGTCTTTATGAAATTTTTACTTAGAGACTTTAGTACTTTTATACTATCAATATTAATTTTTATATTGATTATTTATTTTTCGATCAATTCCTTAATCCAAAAACCCTTAGAAATAATTAATTTTATAGACTCAGAAATAAATGAAGATTTTGAGGTTGAAATAACTAATAATTTAGAAGATATAAATAATTTCTTTAAAGAATATCAATTCATAGAAAGTCATTTATTAAAACGTAAAAATAATGAAATAAATATAAAAATAAATCTTAAGAGAGCGTTTGCAATAAATAATTTCACTAAAGAAGTAATATTTATAGATAATACAAAAGCCCCGATTAATTATTTTAAACTTAATTACTTAGACTCTATAAATCTTGAAGATATATCCAAAAATAGTATTCATATTAATAATTATTTAAATGAACATTATTTAAGTTTATCGACTTTTTTTGATATCATTCAAATAGAATATGTAGATAACAGGAGATACAATTTAGTTTTAAGTAATGGTAGAATCGTTATGCTTCCTAAAATGATTGACACAAAATTAATAAGTTTTATTAAAAATAATATTGATTTAATTAATAAAAATACTAATTATGAAGAGTTTCTGGATTTTAGAAATTTTCATAATAAAACAATAAGACTTAAATAATTGGAAAGCTTTAAAACAATAATTGAGATCGGGTCTTTTTCAATAAAGACAATTATATACTCTGAATTCAATAAAAAATTTTCTATCATAGGTATAGGAAAGACTAGATCAAGAGGTTACACAGGTGAAGATATAGAAAATTTTGATGATTTTATCGAATGTATCAAAAATTCAATTGTTCAAGCTGAAAAACAAGCCAACTTCATTATTAAAGATGCCTATATTTTAGTAACTAATCAAAGTGTAAAAATTAAAAAAACCCAAAAGAGTCTGAATCTAAATGGTGCCATTATTGAAAGAAATGATTTAAGAAAAATTTCAAAGATTAAAATTTCTAAAGATCAGAATTATCATTATAATATTTATACATCTCATTATAAAATTGACGACAAATTAATTACTGACAATCCAATCGGTTTAAATTGTAAAAAGTTATCTGTAATTTCTTTGGTTTCAATGATTGATATCAAACAAATTAATCTTTTGAACAATATATTTCAAAAACTTCAAATAAAAATTCTTAATTACTTTGACTCAACTACCTCTTATTATTTTTATTTAAAAAACAGACCACAGACTCAGAAAAATGTTATACTAATAGATTACGGTTTTAAAAATATCAATATTGTAATGATAAAAAATAAAGTTTTACATTTTATTAAAAAATTACCGCTTGGTAGTAAAAAAATATCTAATGATTTAGTTAATATTCATAATATTAGTTTTGATTTTGCTGAAAAACTTAAAATTTCTACCATTGATTTATCTGACACTAGAAATTCAACTGTTGAAATACCCATCTGGGAGGATTTTGGAGGTAACAAAAAAAAAAACGTTGGTCATGATAATTTAAAAGAGATTACACTTGATAGATTAGATGAAACTTTTGAATTAGTTCTGAAATCTTTACCCAAAGACAACTGTTTTTATTCCTATGTATTCACTGGAGGTGGATCAAAATTGAAAAATTTTAATAACTACTTTAGAACTAAGTTCAGTCATGAAATCCAATTTTTAGAACCTCCCAAGTCTTGTGGTATACCTAAAGTTTTAAACGACGCAAGTATAATGTCTCTTTACTCAAGTTTTTGGCTTTTGACTAATAAAAGCTCAGAAAACTATAATTTTACTCAAAAAATTGATTCTTTTTCAAATAAAATATGGTACAAAAGATTCGTAGACCTACTATAGGTTGATTTGCGGGGAAAAAAATGACACTAGATATAGAACCAGTAGTTGATCAAAAAAACTTAAAACCATCTTTGACTGTTATGGGTATTGGCGGTGCGGGAAGCAACGCCGTAAATAACATGATTCAATCAAATTTAAACAATGTTGATTTTATTGTAGCTAATACTGATGCACAAGCTCTTGAAAACTCTCTTTGTTACAATCGAATACAATTAGGCTTAGAAAAAACTAAAGGCTTAGGAGCAGGAGCCGACCCAATTATTGGAAAAGATGCTGCTGAAGAGAGTATTGATTTAATATCTGAAGAATTAAGAAATACAAATATGTTATTTTTGACGGCTGGATTAGGTGGAGGCACAGGAACAGGTGCTTTACCTGTAATTGCAAGTATCGCAAAAAAATTAGGAATTGTTACTGTAGCGATTGTATCAACACCATTTAATTTTGAGGGTACAAAAAGAATGAACTTGGCATTACAGGGTCTGGAAGAGGTTAAAAAAAACGTAGACACTTTATTGATTATACCAAACCAAAATTTATTCAAGGTATCAAATGAGCAGACTTCATTTGCTGAGGCATTTAAAAAAGCAGATAATGTTTTGTTTGATGGTGTTAAAGGTCTTACTGATTTAATTACTCAACCTGGGCTTATTAACTTAGACTTCGCAGATGTGAGGACAGTCATCAAAGAATTAGGTTTTGCAATGATGGGAACTGCAGTTGCCGAGGGAGACAATAAAGCAGTCGAGGCATCTAATTTAGCATTAACAAATCCTTTAATTGAAAATATTGATATGAATACCGCCAAAGGAGTTATAGTTAATATTTCAGGAGGGAGTGATATGACTTTATTAGAAGTAGATCATGCAGCAAATATAATCAGACAAAGTGTTAACCCTGAAGCAAATATTATATTTGGATCTTTGATCGATGAAACCCTTCAAGGAAAATTAAAAATTAGTATTTTTGCAACTGGAATAGAGGCATCTGGAAAAAAAATACTATACTACCCTGAGTTTGAAAATAATTCGGGCTTTAGCTCTATTCAAAATAAAATTGATGAAAGTCTATCCTACGAAACTACTGATATTAAGTTTAATAAAGATATCTCTAGCGTTGTTGAAGAAAATCCAACTATTACTGAAAATGAAGAATTTAATTTAACAAACGAGTTGGACCAAAAAATAGAAGATAAAGAGGAAATTAATAATAAAAGCATTGAAAACAATTACAGTGATAAAAACCAAGAGGATAAAAAGAAATCAGGATTTTTCAGTATGCTATCCAATATAATGACCTCTGATAAAAAATCTACTGAGGTCATTGAAAAAATCCCAGAAAAAAAACAAAAATCAAAAAAAATTAAGACAGATCCTAACCTTTTTTTATTCAATGAAGTTGTTGAAGATGAGACTATTGAAGCTAGAGAAAACCCAGATAGTAATGAAATTTCAGAACTCTCTGATATATCTGAGTTCAATAGCGAAAATGAGGCTAATGAAGATATTGATACCCCGTCCTATTTAAGAAAAGGTTCAAATCAATAGATTAAACAAATACAAAGTTTTACAAATATAAAGTAATACTTTTCTTGTATTTGCTTAATATTAGGTGAATGAAAAGTCTAACTCTTAACGAATCAATTAGTTTTAATGGTGTTGGCTTGCATACTGGTCTTAGAACAAATATAACTCTCAAGCCATCCTCTCCAAACTCTGGTATCTTTTTTAACAGAACAGATAAATCAACAATTATTCCTGCTAAATGGGATAACGTAATATCGACTAAATTTTCAACCAACATAGCTTCAAATGGAGTTGAAGTTAAAACTGTTGAGCACTTATTGAGCGCTCTTGCAGGTCTACATATTAACAATTGTGAAATTTTAATTGACAATATTGAGGTACCTATTCTTGATGGTAGTTCAAGTGTTTTTGTTGAAAATATTTTAAAAAAAGGATTAAAAGAACAAAACTCTGAACAAAAAATTTTAGAAATAATCAAACCAGTTAAATTCTCATGTGATTATGGTTATGCAGAGCTAACACCTAATTCACTAAAAGATGAAGGTTTAAATATAAATTTAGAGTCTAGTTTCGAAGGAAAGTATGAAGATCAAGATATTAAAATTATGAACCTTAATGGTAATTATATCGAGTCCATATCAAAAGCAAGAACTTTTGGTTTTTTTCAAGAAATTGAATACCTCAAGTCGCAAAATTTAATTAAAGGAGGCTCTCTAGATAATGCCATTGTTATCAAAGACAAAAAACCACTTAATAAAGATGGATTAAGATATGATAACGAATTAATGCGCCATAAAGTTTTGGATGTGGTTGGTGATCTTTATTTATCTGGTTACCCAATCATAGGGAATTATAAAGGCTTTAAAACAGGTCACTATATTACGATCAACTTGCTCAAAAAGTTATTCAATTCAAAAGATAATTATAAAATTCATAAAATTAACTAAACCATTTTTTTTGGATTAGTATATTTATTGAATTCTTCCTCAGATAAATCAGTTAGCTCCATACAAGATTCTTTTAATGAAATGTTTCTATTATAAGCGTTTAGAGCCACTTTTGAGGCAAGATCATAACCAATAACTTTGGTTAGGGGTGTCACAAGCATTAAAGAGCGATTTAAAAGTTCATT
>CACLZM010000016.1 GCA_902611415.1 uncultured Alphaproteobacteria bacterium
TAATATTCGAATTTAATAAATCTTTTAGATTATCAGTGAATAATTGATCATTGATTTTTTTTAATCTTAAAATTTTTTTTATTTTTATATATTTATTCTTTATATAAAAATTTTGTACTCTTTCACTATATCCAACAATAGATAATTCCATTATCTAATTTAAATATTTTTTATACTTGCTTATGTAGTGTAAATTTAAGTCAGACTTGTAAAATCTTTTCATCGTATCTTCTGTAGAAAAATTAAAAATTATTCTTGGCCTTGCTATATTCTTCAAAGATGAAACAGCCTTGTGTAATATAGTGGTATCAATTAATAAACAACTATTGTTATTATTATTTACGTGTTTAGTTTTTAAACTAAGTGAACTTAAATATTTATGAAATAAATTAAAGTTTAATCTATTATGCGAACTTGGTATAAGAGAAATCTCTCTGGATGATATACCATAAAGATCTGGATAAACCATTAATTTGAAACATGGTTTGAATGGTCCTATAATCTTATTATTTTGTAAGTAGGTGTCTCTATGCCAAGTCATATAAGACAAGCCCTTGTAACATACTCTAAGTTGTATATTTGTGAGAAATAATTCTTTCGATGAAATGCTATTTATTAAGTTATGAAAGTTATTTTTAAACAAAAAATCATAAAAAATATCCTCATCTTTTAAAAATTCAAATTTAAAGTCTTTAGTTTGTTTATATTTGGTTTTCCACTTCTCATCTTCAGAAATTAAATTTTGTATACGATTGTTAAAAGCGTCAATTGTATTAATATTTGAGTATTGTAAATTAACAAAACCATCTTGATAAAATTTTTCATTAATATCTGAATTCATTTAATTTACTATTTATTTGAATTTTCTGATTTATAATAATGAATAATTTATATTTTTACACAAAAATTAGTTAATAACTTGATATACATTAATTTTCCATTTGATGAACCTAGCGGGGGCGGTAATAGTTTTTTAAATAGACTTAAAAAAGCACTATTAAATAATAAAAAGTATTCAAGTTTATTTAATTCAAAAGTAATTATTTTCAACAGTCACCATAATGTTTTAAGTACAGTTATATTAAAAATTTTTTTTAGAAATAAATATTTTGTGCACAGAGTTGATGGCCCTATGAGTTTATATACAGGAAAAAGAGACCCAAGAGATGAAATTGTATATGAAATTAATAAAATTGCAGACTTTACTATTTTTCAGTCAAAATGGTCATATGATAAACAAATTGATTTCTTTAAGAGGAAAACTAAATATCAAATCATATCTAATGGTTCAAAAATTGTAAAAAATCCTATTAGAAATAATAAAAAAACAAAAATTATAATAGCATCATGGTCAGATAATTTAAATAAGGGATTCGATATATTTTCAACTTTAGATGAAAAAATAAATTTTAATTCTTTTACAGTGGACTTTTTTGGCAATTCAAAAATTAATTTTAAAAAAATTCAAAAAAAAGGTGCTATTAAATTTGATCATCTTGAACAAGAAATAAAAAATTATGATCTTGCTATAATTGCAAGTAAAAATGATCCATGTTCAAATTTTTTGATTGAATGTATAAATAATGATTTAGATATATTATCTATAAAAAGTGGTGGACATGAAGAATTAATTGAAAACAAAGATTGTTTATTTGGTGATATGGATGATTTATTAGATAAAATAAACAATTATAAAATTGGTAAATATAAAAATAATCTGAAGCATGATATTAATTTTATATCAAATAAATATATTGACCTCAGTGATACCTTAATAAACAATTATAAAGCGAAAAAAATTAATTTAGGTAAACTTATTTTAATTATAATTAGTATCATGAAATTAAGGTATAAATTTTATAAGAAATGAAATTAACAATAATTGGTTTAGGTTATGTAGGGCTACCGCTTGCAATTGAATTATCAAAAAATTATTCAACTTTTGCTTACGATATTGATAGGAATAGAATTGAAGCTTTAAAATTAGGTAAAGATATTAACAATCAGTTTAGAAAAAAAGATTTTATTGATTTAAAAAACTTAAATTTTACATCAAAAAAAGAAGATCTTACTAATTCAGATATTTTTTTTATAACAGTACCCTCACCAATCAAAAAGAATAAATCCCCTAATTTGTCATTAATAGAAAAAGCTTCATATATGATATCAAAAATAATAAAAAAAAATGCTATTGTGGTATTAGAATCAACTGTTTACCCAGGAGTTACAAGAAAAATTGTTGGAAAGATTATTGAAAAAAATTCAGGTCTGAAATTTTTAAAAGATTTTAATTTGGCATACAGTCCAGAGAGAATTAATCCTGGAGATAATAAAAAAAATATTAAAAATATAAGAAAAATTATTGGTGCTTCAAATAAGCAAACCTTGAATAAAGTATCAAAAATTTATAATTCATTTTTAGAAGAAAAAATTTTCAAGACAGAGTCGATAGAAATAGCTGAAGCTGCAAAAGTAATTGAAAACACACAAAGAGATGTCAATATTGCTCTAATAAATGAATTCAACAAAATTTTTAATAGTATGAGTCTTGATACTAATAGCATTTTAAATGCTGCATCAACAAAGTGGAATTTTCTAAACTTTAAACCAGGGTTAGTTGGAGGACATTGTATTGGTGTAGATCCCTATTACCTCGCTTTTATTTCAAGAAAATTTGGAACAGAACCAAAAATGATTTTATCTGGAAGAGAAGTCAATGAAACAGTACCAAAATTAATATTAAAAAAATGTATTAGTAAACTCAATAAAAATAAAAATTTAAGAGTCCTTTTTCTGGGTTTGACATTTAAAGAGAATTGCCCAGATTTCAGAAATAGTAAAGCATTTGACTTGTTAAATTTACTAAAAAAATATTCAAAAAAAATCGATATTTATGACCCTTTTTTAAATAACTTAAAAAAAAAATACTCCCAAGATTTTAAAGTTTTGAAAAATATACCTAACAAAAGAAATTTTTATGACTTAGTAATGATTATCGTTCCTCATCGAATGTTTGTAAAAATAAATATTAACAAATATTTAAGCTTAATTAAAGAAGATGGCTTTATTTACGATTTTAAAAACATACTAAACAATCATAAATCAATTATAAAAGTTTAAATTATGAATAATAAAAAAAAAATATTAGTCACCGGAGTTGCAGGTTTTATTGGTTATCATTTTGTAAAAAAACTCCTTAATCTCAACTATGAAGTTTGTGGTATAGACTCTATAAACAATTATTATTCAGTAAAATTAAAAAAAGATCGCTTAAAAAATTTATTTAATTTAAATAAAAATTTCTATTTTTATAAAGTTAATATTTCAAATAAAAAAATCTTAAGAAAAATATTTAACGACTTCAGACCAGATATAGTAGTTAATTTAGCTGCTCAGGCTGGTGTTAGAGACTCTTTAAAGTATCCAGAAAAATATCTTAAATTTAATATAATTGGTTTTTTAAATATATTAGAATTATCCAAAGAATTTGAGTTAGATAAATTAGTTTATGCATCTACAAGCTCTGTATATGGATTGAATAAAAAATTGCCATATAAAGTAAGTGATCCTGTAGATCATCCTAAACAATTTTATGCTGTGACTAAAAGAACTAATGAGCTAATGGCACATTCTTGGAGTAATCTATATAACGTTAAGACAATTGGTTTAAGATTTTTTACTGTTTATGGACCATGGGGTAGACCGGATATGGCCTTGTATAATTTTGTTGACAATATATTAAGAAATATTCCTATAAAACTTTATAATTACGGAAATCATTTTAGAGATTTTACTTACATAGATGACATAGTAGAAGGTATTTATCTTAGTATGCTTTATAATATGAAAAAATTAAACAAAAATCAGATTACTACCGATGTTTCCTCCAAACCTTTTACTTTATTCAATCTAGGATCAGGCAGAAAAACTTCGTTAAAAAAATTTGTAAAATTAATTGAATTTAATCTTGGAAAAAAAGCTCAAATTGAGTTGTTACCTTTACAACTCGGAGATGTTGTAGGTACAACAGCAAATATAAATAAGACTAAATTAGAACTTGGATATAATCCAAGCACTATTCCCGAAGAAGGTATAAAGAAATTTATTGATTGGTATAAATTTTATAAGAAATTAGATTATTAATTTTTAAATTAATGATAAGAAAAAATAAATTAAAACTTCTTTTATTTTTCTCTTACAATTATGATTTACAAAAATGGCATGAAAGTGGAATTCTCTCTAGAGAAATAAATTATTATGAAGAATTAATTAATAAATTTGGTATTGAGGTAACTTTTTTAACATACGGTAAAGTTAGTGATGCTGATTTTTTACCAGAAAATTCAAAAATTAAGATTTTAAACATTTTTAAAAAAAAAAAATATGGATCATTTTTAAATTTTTTCTACTCTATTTTTTTTATTCTATTTAATAGAAATATAAGTAAATATGATTTATTTAAAACTAATCAAAATTATGGAAGCTGGCTAGCAGTAATTTCAAAAATTATCTATCAAAAACCACTTATTTCAAGGGGTGGTTACGATTTATTTCATTTTAAAACTCAAGAGAAGAATTTATTTAAAATTGCATGTTCTTATATAATTTGTTTTGTTGTTTATAAGATTGCAGATAAAGTAGTAATACCGTCATTTTTTTATAAGAAATTTATTATTAATAAATTTAATATAAAAAAAGATAAAATTTATGTTGTTCCTAATTATGTTGATAACAAAAATTTTAAATTTCTTAAAAGATCATTTAAAAAAAAACTTAAATTTGTATTTATTGGAAGGTTAGAAAAGCAAAAAAATATAAACTATCTTATAGAGTTATTTAAAAAAATTCCTATGAACTCATTGGATATCATAGGCTTTGGTTCTCAAAATCAAAAAATTTTAAAGATGATTACTAACTATAAAAATATAAATATCATAAATAAAAAATTCAATAATGATCAAATTAATGAGCTATTGAATAAGTACGATTGTTTCGTGTTACCATCAAAATTTGAGGGCTGTCCCAAAATTTTACTTGAGGCAATGTTTAATGGTCTATTATGCTTTACATTTAAAGTTCCAAATATTTTTGAAATAATTGGAGAAGAGGCAAATGGTATTTATTTCACTAATAACATTGATAAGATGATAAATAAATTACAAAATCTTAATAATTATGAATTAAAAAACATAGTATTGAATGCTTCTAATCATGTTAAAAAAAAATTTCATATTAATGAAATCCTCAAAGCAGAAATAAATATTTTAAAAGGCTTAAATGATAAAAAAAAACATAGATAAATTATTTAAATCTTTATTAATGTTATTTAAAGATTTTTTGATTAGTTTATTTACTAAAATTTATATGCCACAAAAAATTCATGCTTCAAAAGACTACTATTTAAATAAGCTTATTGAGTTAAAAGAAGATCTTCAAAAAAAAAATATAATTAATGACTTGGCTTATAAAATACCAGAGGATTTTATAATTGATTTAGCTTATAAGACAGTGATTGTTCGTAAAAAATCAAAAATAACCATTGATCACGGTATGTTAATTTATTCTGAACTTTCAAAATATGTTAAGCAAAATAAATATATCGATTTAAATATTGTTGAAACTGGTACAGCTAGAGGATTTTCATCAATTTGTATGGCAAAAGCCTTAGATGATACAAACCAAAATGGAAAAATATACACATTTGATATTTTACCTCATAGAAAAAAAATGTTTTGGAATAATGTAGATGATCTAAACGGTAAACAAACACGCGAAGAGTTATTAAATAATTGGAAAACACTCTCTAATAAGTACATAATTTTTGTTAACGATTTTGCCCATACTGCAATTAAATCATTAAATTTTAAAAGAATTAACTTTGCTTTCCTTGATGGGTCACACTATGGACATGATATAAATTATGAATTCGGAGAAATAGCAAAATATCAGTTTGTTGGTGATTTAGCAATATTTGATGATTTTGACTCAAAAAATTATAACGACCTTCAAAAAACAATATTAAAGAAAATACAAGATTTAAACTATGAACATACTTTATTTAAGGTTAATAAGGATAGATATATTTTAATAGCAAAAAAAATATGAAATTTTCTTTTCTTATTTCAATTTCTAAGATTAGAAATTATATTTTTGACTCAATATCGTCAGCATTAGAACAAAATTATTATAACGAATACGAAATAGTCATTATTAATGATGGTATTGAAGATAATAAATTAGAGAATTATATTGATGAATTATTCAGAAAGCATGAAAGAAATAAAATTATTAAAATTTATAAAAATAAAAAAAATATCGGACTAACTAAATCATTAAATAAAGGAATAAATTTATGTAAAGGAAAATTTATAGTTAGATTAGACGACGACGACATATCAGAAAAAAATAGATTAAATGAACTTGACTCAATAATTAATAGAAATGATTTAGCTATGTTAATTTCTTCCTCTTATTTAAAAATTAACAAAAGTGGGAAAGTGATAGGAAAAAAACTTATAACAAAAAAAAGATTATTTTCAAAATATAAATATAAAAATATTATTGGTCACTCAAGTGTCTGTTTTAATAAGAAATATATTACAGAAATAGGTTTATATAATGAAAATTTTTCTTACTCTCAAGATTTTGAATTATGGAATAGATGTATAATTCAAAACAAAAATAACATATTTGTGTCAAATAAATTTTTAGTGAAAATTAGACACCACGAAGATACAGTCTCTTATAAACATTCATATGCTCAAAGATTTAACTCAATAAAAGTATGCTTAGCATCAAAATATACAAATAGATATAAACAAATAGTAGATCTTCAACAGGAAAATATTGATACATATATTAATAATTTAAAAAATGAATTTATAAAAAATGACTATAAAGCATTAAGATTTTGTTATTTTTATGAAAGTAATATAAGTCTTAATTTAGAGCATATTTGGTTAATCAAACTTATAATAATCATTTATTTTCGGAATCCTCAATTATTATTTCATAAAGTTAGCTCTAAAATTTTTGGTCTTAAATAATGAGAATACTTTTTTTATCAAACGAATTCTTTAATATTTATAATTTTAGATTGAGTCTTTTAAAAAAAATAGAAAAAGAATTTACTAATCCAGAAATATCTATTGTAGCAAAATACGATGGATATGAAAAAAAAATTAATATTAATAATAACAAAAATTTTAATTTAGATATTAATTCAAGAAGTATGAGTTTAATTAACAATATTAAAGCTTTATTTCAACTTAATAAAATAATACGTAATGGTGAATTAGACATATTAATATCATATACCTTTAAATGTAACTTCTTTGCTTGTTTATTAAATATTTTTTATGGCAAAAAATTAATTATTAACATTACTGGTTTAGGAGAGATGTTTCTATCTAATAACCCATTAAAAAAAATATTTTTCTACTTCTATTGTATATTACTTCAAAAATCAGATCGCATAATCTGTCAAAATATTTACGATAAAAATCTTTTATTATCTAAAAATATCAAACTTAAAAAAAAATTATTTTTAATACATGGTTCTGGAATAAATCTTGATTATTTTAAATTCAATGAGGTTGATTTAAGTAAAAAATTTAATTTTTTAATGGTTGCTAGAATTATTAAGGAAAAAGGTATAATTGAGTTTATAGAAGCTGCACAATTATTTATGTCAAAGTTTCCAAACAAGGCAAATTTTACAATTATTGGTAAAAACTATAATGATAATTTTAAATCAATATTTATTGACAAAATTAAAGATACAAAAATAAATTATATTAATAATTCGAATAATATATATGCAGAAATAATTAATAGCACGTGCTGTGTTCTTCCAAGTTATAGAGAAGGACTCTCAAGATTTTTGTTAGAGTCTTTGGCTGTAGGAAGACCTATAATTACTTCTAATGTTCCTGGTTGTAATGACTTAGTTATAGATAATTCTAATGGATATTTACTACAAAATATTAATTCAAATGAGCTTTTTTCACTTTTTGAGAAATTTTCTAGTTTGCCTCATAAAAAAATTATTGATTTTTCAAGTTTTTCAAGAAAATACTCATTGAAATATGATGAAAAAACTATTAACAGAGAGATATTAAGTATCTTAAAATCTCTTTTGTAAAGGTAAATATAATCCAATAATCTTATATATTATGTGTGGAATTACTGGCTTCTTTAATATTCCATCTTTAGAAAATAAAGAGGAATTAATAAATTTATCTGAAATAATTTCAAATAGAGGTCCTGATGAAAAAAAATTTGTGAATGTGAATAATCTATTTTTAATTTTTACAAGACTTTCGATTATTGATTTATCAATAAATGCAATGCAACCGATGAAATCAAACTCTGGTAAAAGCATTATAGTTTTTAATGGAGAAATTTATAATTATTTAGATATTAAACAAAAACTTTTAAAATTGAATATCATTGAGAAAGATTGTTTCTCAGATACCCGCATTCTTCTTGAAAGTTTAGAGTATTTTGGAATTGATATTTTGAGTGAATTTAGAGGTATGTTTTCAATATTTTATTTTAATATTGAAAATAATGATGCCTTTCTAATAAACGATAGATTTGGTGAAAAACCCCTTTATTTTTCTATAACAAATAAAAACTTTTTTTTTTCAAGTGATATAAGATCATTTAATTTTGAAAAAAGAAAATTAAATAAATCAGGTATAAAATCTTTTTTTGCAAATAATTGTTTTTCTTATCCAGACACAGTTTGGGAGAATGTAAGTAGAATTTCACCAGGCTCTTATATTAAATT
Source organism: uncultured Alphaproteobacteria bacterium (assembly GCA_902611415.1). Classification (GTDB taxonomy): domain Bacteria; phylum Pseudomonadota; class Alphaproteobacteria; order HIMB59; family HIMB59; genus HIMB59. The sequence continues at coordinate 8,795 of CACLZM010000016.1, forward strand.
TAAAATTAATTTTGAAAATAATACAGTTACTAATCCTAAATCATATAATTATTGGGAACCGAATAGCTATAATATTATTTCTAAAGACTCTCTAGAGGAAGCTACAAATAAATTAGATTTTATTTTATGTGATGTTATAGAAAAACAAATTAATGCAGATGTCGAGGTGGGTTCATTCTTATCAGGCGGTGTAGATAGTAGTCTTATTACCTCTATTGCTCAAAAAGTTTCGAATAATAAATTATCAACATTTTCAATTGGTTTTGAAAACCATGAATTTGATGAGTCTGTTTATGCTGAAAAAATTGCAAATTATTTAAAAACAAATCATAAAACTAAAATATGTACTAAAAATGATATTAATAAAATATTTGAGACCGTCATAGATATTTACGGTGAACCATATTCCGATTCTTCTCAACTCCCCACAATTCTATTATCAAGTTTTGCATCAGAGTCTTTAAAAGTAGTTTTAACAGGTGATGGGGGCGATGAATTATTCGGTGGATACGAAAGATATAGCTTTGTGAGCAACGTATGGAAATATATTAATTTTTTCCCACCTTTTCTTAGGAATAAACTTAAGGTTTTATTTGAGTTGTCCTCACCATATTCTTATAGTTTTTTTTCTTTTTTATTGAAAAGTTCTATTCCTAAATACAAGAAAACTAATTACTTTAGTTCAAAATTTAGAAATTTAATTATATCTCTTGATGCTAAAAATCCAGTTGAATTAGCTGAAAGAATTTCATCCCATTTTGGAAGAGATTTTGAACTATTAAAAAATTATAAAACTAATTTTTCAAATCAAAAATTTTTTCTAAATAAAAATAAATCTATAGCAGAAAATATTATGTTGTATGATATGAGAAATTATTTGCCAAATGATCTATTAGTTAAAACAGATAGAGCTTCAATGAGATTTGGTTTAGAGGCAAGAATGCCTTTTTTAGATCATCATTTGTACGAATTTTCTAAGAGTTTACCAATTGATTATAAAATACATAAAAATAAATCAAAAATAATACTTAAAAAACTCTTAAGTAGATATCTACCAACAAATTTATATGAAAGACCCAAGCAAGGATTTTTAGTACCATTGAATGAAGTATTAAATGATCAAATGGTTAAGATACAAACAATTTTAAATTCAGAATTAATAAAAGAACAAGGTATTCTCAATCATAAAATTGTAGAAAAAGAATTAAGTCAGTTTAAATCTGGCAATTCTTTCAATCAATATAATTTATGGGATATAATTAATTTTCAAATGTGGATTAACAAAAATATTGATAATATTGCATTTTAAAGATTTTATAAAAAATATTTATTACAATAAGATAAAATACAAAAATATTATTTTAATATCGTCATCAAATATTTTACAACAGTTTTTTACTTTTTTCATCACTATTTGTATTCTTAGACTTTATGGACCCAGTGCATATGGAGATTATGTAATTATTTTAGCATTAGTGAATTTACTAATTATGTTTACAAATCCCTCACTTAACCCTTTTTTAATAAGAGAAGGATCGAAAGAGTTTATCAAAAAAAAAAAATTTAGTAATTCCATTAGTATTGTAATTATATTTAATATTTTTTTATTATTTGTAATAATACTTTCTATAGAGATATTTGATGATGCTATAAAAATTTTTAAAAACGAGTTTATCAATGTAATTAAAATTATTTTAATTTCTTATTTCATAATCAATCTTTTAAAAATATTATCTAGAATTTCTAATTCATTTGAAAAATACTTTTTCATAAATTTACTCGAAAAATCTCTTTTGATTGTAATTATTATTATTTTTTATTTTATTTTAAATAATAGTTCATTTGATCAATTATTAATCACTTATACATTAACTCTTTTAATAATTTCATTCTTTTGTTTTAAATTTTTTAGAAAAAACTTGAATTTTAACTTTAATATTAAAAAAAGTATTAAAAATTTTTTTAGATCTGTTGTACCTATTTATGTTTCCACAGTGCTTTTTATTTTTGTCAATCAACATTATCTTATCATAATTCTTAACAATAATAATATTGATAAAATTATAATAGCTGCAATTGGAATAGGTTTTTTAATGGTTAATATGGTTTATTTTCCTATTTATTGGTTAGAGCAGTATCTATCACAATTTTACTACAATGCTTTGAAAACATATAGTGAAGAAAAAATTAAAAAATATTTTAATGAGTTTGGTCTTATATGTATATTTCTTTCAATTTTAATTTCTTCAATAATTTTTCTATTAATTGTAAAGACACCATTATTATATTTATTTGATGATGAAATATTTATTTTTAAATATTTAGTAGGATTGGTCGTAATAATTTCTTTAAGTATTTGTTTTGATACAATTTTAGCTATTCCTATTTACGCATTAAAACAAGAGAAATTTATGATGTATGCATTAATTATTAGATTAATACTATTTTCGTATTTTATATTCAATGAAACAAATTATGAAATATTAGTCTTTATTTTTATATTACTTAATTATATTCAAAATATTATTTTGAAGGTATTAATT
>CACLZM010000017.1 GCA_902611415.1 uncultured Alphaproteobacteria bacterium
TATGAATTATCATCAACTACAAAAAATATAGAAAACTTAAAATCTAATAATCCTTCTATATACAAAGGAAACGTCGAAGTTATAGATTTAGTATTTCCTTTTTTTAAAGGTCTTTATAAAGAGAATAAAAAAAATAATTTAGAAGTTATAACGGTTTATTCATTTGAAAAAGAAATAATTAAAATTCCTGCTAAATTTAGAATTAATTCAAAAAAATTTAAAGCTAATCTTCATTTGAAAGAATATGAAATTCTTCAATAATGAAAGTAACAAAAAATAGATCAATCTTAAAAACTATAAGTTATAGAATAGTTGGTCTTATAAATACTTTTGTAATAATTTTTTTTGTTATTTCTTATGGTTCAGAAAACTTTGATGCAACTTCTCCTTTCTATGTAGCTTTAATTGTTTTCATTTTAAAAATGATTACATACTATTTTCATGAAAGAGTATGGAATTTATACAAATATGGCAGATTTAATAAAAAAGTAATTAGACTCATATCATTTTCAAGGCACTCACATGGAGATTAGCCGCATCTACAATAACATTTATTTCTGCTATGTTTATTACATCAAACTTAGATTGGACAAAATCCATTGTAATTTATGAAATAATGAACGGTGTATTAATTTATTATATTCATGAGAGAGTCTGGAATAAAATCTAATGGGGAAGAATTAAAATATGAATTTCATATTTAAAATTGAAAATAACCTTATGGAGCTTTTTAAAGGTAATTTACCTTTATACAAAAGTTATTGGATTTATTACGTTCTTGTTAATTTCCTTATTTCGGCACCTCTTTTGCTCGTCACAAAAATACATATACAAAATTTTATTTATACATTTTCATTATATCTTGTACTAAATTTAATTTATTACTTTACATCTTGCATTGGTGTTTGGAGAAGTTCTCAAAAATATAAAGGCAATAAAATACTATCTTTTTTAGCTAGATTAATCGTAGTAATAGGCATATCTACAACTATCTTAGAATTGAAAACTATCCTAACTATCATTTATAGTTTTTGATTATTTAAAAGCCTTCAAATATTAAAAAAAATCCATATTATCAATTTCATGGATGATGAAACACAATTAAAAGTTAGAAAATTTCTCAAAAGGTTAGGGATTAGCTCACAACAAGAACTTAATCAATTCATTGAAAATAACCCTGATGTAAAGGATCTATCGATAAAAGTATCTTTTGAAATTAATAATAAGAATGTTTTTGAGTTTGAAGATAAAATAAATAATTAATATAAATGAAAAAAATTCAAAATCATTTTATTAGTGGCATATTAATTGTTGCACCATTAGCTTTATCTATTTACGTTGCATGGGTAGTAGTTGGTATTGCAGATAAAATATTTAGACCTTTCATACCTCTAAATAAATTTGGTATTCCATCTGAAATACCTGGTGTTGGTTTAATAGTTGCTTTTTTATTTTTTACAATTTTAGGAGCCATAGCTGGAAGTTTTTTTGGAAAACTTTATCATCGAGTAGTTGATGCTGTTTTATCCAAAATACCCGGCTTAAACTCAATTTATAATACAGTAAAACAGATTATTGATACATTTGCTACGACACAGTCTAATGCTTTTAAAGAGGTTGTTCTTATTGAATATCCTCAAAAAGATATTTTTGCTCTTGCATTTTTAACAAGTGAAACAAAAGGGGAAATAGCAAAAAGAAAAAATCAAAAGATGATAAATGTTTTCATGCCATCTACACCTAATCCAACTACAGGTTTCTTGATGTTTGTTCCATTATCAAAATGTACCAAACTTAATATGTCTGTCGATCAAGCAATCAAATACATCATTTCTGCAGGACTAGTTACACCCAAAGCACCGGAAATTAAAAAAGCTCTTCCTAAAAAGAAAAAAATTAAAAAGTTAACTAAATAATAGTTTTATTGCTTCTTGCTGCTTAAAAAACATAAGTAACTTATATATATCTTTTTTAAATTTTTCATTTTCATACTCTTTTTTTTCAATCAATTTTTTTACATATTGAAGTGCATCTATTATTAGTTCTTGATCACGATAAACATTTACAAACTTGAATAATGAGTCACCACTTTGACGATATCCTAATATGTCACCAGTGCCTCTAATTTCGAGATCTTTTTCGGATAATTTAAAACCATCTAAGTTTTCTTTGAATATTTTTAGTCGATTTATCGTATTATCAGGTAAATCCTTGCCATATAAAGCAAAACAATAACCTTGATTGTTACCTCTTCCTACTCTTCCTCTTAACTGATGTAATTGAGATAAGCCAAATTTTTCTGCATTTTCAATTACAATATAATCTGCATTTTTATTATCTATACCTACCTCTACTACAGTAGTAGCAACTAATATTTTTATATTTCCTTTTTGAAAATTTTGTATAATTCTCTCTTTTTGATCACTTTTAATTTTACCATGTAACATTTCAACTTCTGAACCAAATATATTTTTCAATGACTTAAATCGTGTTTCTACATCTTTGTACTTTTGAGTCTCTGATGCTTCTACTAAAGGACAAATCCAGTAAACTTGAGATACATTTGAAATTTTTTTCTTTAACAAAATTTCTATATCTTTAATTTTGTCAATGCTCGATACTTTAGTTATTATCGGTTTTTGAAAAGCTGGCTTTTCTTTTAGGATTACCTGTTCTATTTCACCATATTGAGCTAATGCAAGTGTTCTTGGAATAGGTGTGGCAGACATTAATAGAATATTTGTATTTATTCCTTTTTCAGCTAAATACAGTCTTTGTTGAACACCAAATCGATGTTGTTCATCGATTATTACATATGCCAAGGATAAGAAATTTAAATTTTCTTGAAAAATTGCATGAGTACCAATAATAAAATTAAAAATACCTTTTTCTATTTTTTCATAAATTTTACTTTTATTTTTACTACTTCCAGTGAGCAATATAGGTTTAACTTCTTCATTATCTAAGTGATTTAATACATTACTGTAAATTTGATTAGCTAATATTTCTGTAGGCGCCATATACGCAACTTGTTTATGTTTTTGAATAAAAGGGATTGCTGTTAATAAGGATACAATAGTTTTGCCTGAACCTACATCACCTTGTAATAGTACAGTTTCTCGATATTGAGTATTATTATAATTATTTATATCGTTCATGATTTTATATTGATTTTTTGTCAACTTAAAAGGTAGCTCATTTAACAATTTTTCTTGTAAACTAAATTTTAGATTTAAACTTTCATTTTTTCTTTTTGTTTTTTCTTTTAAGTATCTAATAGCAAAATAATTTGATACTAATTCATCAACTGCCAACCTTTTTCTAAAATTCTCTCTATTTTCAATATCTTCTTTCACAGAGGGAAAATGCATTTTTATTAATGATTCATTGAAACTTGAAAAATTATATTTTTTAATAATATTTTCGTTCAACCATTCATCAAATTTATTTAAATGTTTTTTTGCGTCATTTAAAACTATTCTGATATCTTTTAATGTGATACCCCTTGTTAAAGGATAAATATTTTCAAAAGTTCTTAACTTATCCTCATTTTCTATCTCTTCTATGTAATCAGGGTGTGCTATACTAAGGTTGCTTTTATAAAATGATACTTTACCACTAATAATTAATTCTTTGTTTTCAGGATATTTTTTTCTAAGAAAATTCCCTCTTATTGAAAAATAAATTATGTTTATGATTAAAGATCCTTTTTCACATTCAATCACGTAGGGCAGTTTAGGATTGAAAGGAAAATGATGTTTTTTTACCTTAACGAGAGTGGTGATAGTTTGTCCTTTTTCAAGATTTTTAAAGTCAATATCCTGAGTACGATCTATTGATCTAGTTGGTAAATTATAAAATATATCAATAACTGTGTTTATATTTAGATTTTTAAAATAGGACGCTTTCTTTGGACCTATTCCTTTAAGTTTTTCTACATTCTGATATAAAAAATCGAAACTGTTGTCATTCATGAATAATAACTACAAAGATAAATTAAAAAAAATAAAATATCGATGTCAAACATTAGGTATAAAAGAATTAGATGTAATTTTTGAGAGAATTTATTCAAAACTTGTAAACACTAATGATGAGGCTCTAATTGATCAATTAGATGATTTATTAAAGAATGAAACACAATACATATTTGACGTATTTTTTAATGAGTCTTTCAAAGAAGATAGAATTAAGTACCTTAAAATTATAAATTTATCAAAATAATATTGGAAAATCCTATTTCTAAATTTGGCAATAAATCAATTTTATTATGTGAAGATGATAAGATAGCTCTAGACTATGAAAATATTCTAAATATACATTATCCCCATAAGAAAATATGTTATTTTCCAGCACATGACTCTTTACCATTCAGTTCTGAAAGTTCATCATCTGACATCTTACTTGATAGGTCAGAAAAATTACAGACATTAACTCATAATGATATAATAATAATAACTTGCAATAATCTTTTAAAAAAATTTCAAATAAATAAAGATGCTAATCATTTTTTAACATTAACTAAAAATCAAACTATTGAAGCTAATACAATTTTAGAAAAATTAGTTGAATTTAATCATTCAAACCAAGCAAATGCTTATAATAAACTCGAATTTTCACTAAGAGGTGATATTTTAGATATTTATAACAGTAATAATAATCCTTATAGAATTTCATTCTTTGATAATGTGATTGAAACAATAAAAGAATTCAATCCTCAAACACAACTTACTTTTAAAGATGAGAAAGAGAGGATTGATATATTTAACCCTAATATTGAGTTATTAGAGCCAAGTAATAAAGATAGTTATTTTGAGGATATCGTTATGAGATATTCCATTTATACAATTAATAGAAGTGACATAATATTAAAAGAAAAGCTAAATTTTCTTAAATCAATTTTTGATCAAGTCCAACCTGAGATCCCTTTTTCAAATTATTATTTAGAAGATAACAAAATAAAAAATTTTAAATTTACAAATATATTATCTAGCTCTCCTAAATCATTAAAAATTACATCAAATACCTCTTTAGATGAATTTTCTAAAATGAGTAATAAAATATATTTTCATAGTGGAAAAAATTCCCCCTCAATAGAAAACGAATTTCATCAAAAGAAGAATATTGAATCAAATTATGGTAATAATTTATATTTCTATAAATCTGTTATTTCAAAAGACTATCTATTTGATGGAAACGTACACCTCAATAAAAACACTCATACTACAAAAAAGACGAATTTAGATACTATAATCAATTTTAATGATCTTTCATTAGGAGATGCAGTTGTTCATCAAAAGCATGGAATTGGGAGATTCATATCCATTGATAATATTGAAATTAATAATCGAATTAGGGAGTTTATAAGATTAATTTACCGCGGTAACGACAAGCTTTTACTACCAATTGAAAATTTAAACTATATTTCAAGATATGGGTTTGATGATAATAATCTACTTCTTGATAAATTAGGCACGAATGATTGGATTTTAAGAAAATCTTTAGTTAAGAAGAAAATTCGTTTTCTAGCTAATAAACTTTTAAAAAATGCAGCAAAGAGATCCACTATAAACATCAAAGAGTATCAATATGATAATTCTGATCTTGAGAAATTTAATCAACAATTTCCATTTGTTGAAACTGAGGACCAATTAAACTCAATTGAACAATCTTTAAATGATTTAAAACAAGATAAACCATCTAATCGCCTTATATGTGGCGATGTAGGATTTGGTAAAACTGAAGTGGCTTTAAGAATTGCATGTGCAACATATTTATCAGGTTTTCAATTTGTAATAGTTGTTCCCACCACATTACTAGCAATGCAACACACTAATACATTTAGCGAGAGGTTTTCAGTTTTTAACATTAAGGTTGCATGTCTATCTAGATTTACTTCGTCAAAAGAAAAAAAAGAAATTTTAATTTCATTAAAGTCAGGCGATATTCAAATTCTTATTGCAACACATAGTCTTTTTAAAAAAGACATAGAATTTAATAATTTAGGCACACTGGTAATAGATGAAGAACAAAAATTTGGTGTCGATCAAAAAGAATATTTGATCAACAAATACCCAACTATTCATTTATTTTCATTGTCTGCAACACCTATTCCTAGAACACTTCAGATGTCTTTATTAGGCTTAAAAGATTTAAGTATTATTGGAACACCTCCATCAAATAGAATTAGTATAAGAACTTATGTTCAAAAATATGAGTCTGTTGCTCTCATTTCAGCAATAAAGAATGAATTAGAAAGGAATGGACAAATTTTTATTGTTGTACCAAGAATAAGCCATATTCCTTTTGTCGAAAATGAAATTAAAAAATTAAATATAGATCTTTCTTACGGAGTAGGTCACAGTAAAATGAAAGAAAAAGATATTGAGGATGTGTTCATATCTTTTACAAAAGGTGAGATACAGTGCCTTATTTCTACAAATATTATTGAGTCTGGAATAGATATTAAAAATGCAAACACACTAATAATTTTTAATTCTAATTTATTTGGTTTATCTCAATTATATCAATTGCGAGGAAGGGTAGGTCGTTCAAATAAAAGAGCATATGCCTATTTATTTCATGACAGTGAAAAATTAATCAATAAAACAGCTCTAAAGAAACTTCAAGTTTTAGCTAACTATGAAAATCTAGGATCAAATTTTCAGTTAGCTAATGAGGATTTAGAAATAAGAGGAGCAGGTAATTTACTTGGTGATGAGCAAAGTGGTCATGTGAAAGATATTGGAATAGAGCTTTACCAAAGTATGTTAAAAGAAGAGGTTGAAAGACAAAAAAATAATAATGCAGAAACTGAAGATGATTATGATGAATTTGAGTTCGATGCATTTTTTGAGTATTACATCCCAAAGAATTACATATCTGATGATATTTCCAGGTTGATTATTTATCGTAAATTTACTAATTCAAAGAATATTCAAGAGCTCAAGAATGTTTTAGATGAGATATATGATCGATATGGTAATTACCCAGTTGAAGTTACTAATTTATTTAATTTACTAACTATTAAAATTAAATCTCTTACCCTTGGTATTTCAAAAATAAATATAAAAAGAAATTTTATTGATATTACTTTTAAAAAAGCAAGTCAAAAAACACTAGATGATTTAATTCAAATGGCACAAGAAAATATTATCAAAATGCAAAGTTCTAGTTCTATTCAGATCAAAAATAATGACAGTAAGGACTTATTTTACACTATAAATCTTTTCTATAAAAAGTTAGGATTAAAATGATGGAAGACCAACAACTCCCTAAAACTAATGCAGAGTGGGCAAACTATTATGAATCTATAATAGCCGAACTTACTGAAAATCAAAAAAAAATAGGTGAACCAATTTCAATAGATGAATTTTATGAACTCCCTATAAAAAGGAAACAGAAATATATCAAAAAACTATATTTTAAAATTGGCGATGCAGAATAATTATATTCCAAATATAGATTTATCTAATATTATTGATAAAGATCTTAATAGTGATGCTGCTAAACAAGTATCAAAGAATATTAAAAAAGCTTCTGAAGAAATTGGTTTTTTTACAGTCACAAATCACGGTATTCCAATTTCAAAAATAAATAATCTTTTAAAAACTTGTAAAAAATTTTTTTACTTAAAAGACAAAGAGAAACTAAAAATAGCTCCTAAAAAATGGAACCCCAATACTAATACTGTTTATAGGGGTTATTTTCCTAGTTCTGTAAATGGTAAAGAGGGTTTAGATATAGGAGATCCGCTTTTAAAGCAAAATATGGTTGATTTGTTAAAAAAGGAAAAATTTGAAGTTAATCACGATATGTCTTTTTTAGATCCAGAGTGGCAAATTATGATAAATAATTATTTTGATGATCTTCATAACTTAGGAATTACCATATTTAAATCTATCATATCTTCATTTTCCTCAGATTTATCTTTAGCTGAAAAGGCTTTTCAAAGACCCAAAACACTCTCTACTTTGAGATTTAATTACTATCCCAAACAAGATAAACCTGTTGAAGTCTCTTCACAAGACGGTGTTGCTTTAGGTTGTGAAACCCATGTAGATAGTGGGATAATGACTATTTTATATCAGGACAAAAAAGGTGGTTTGCAAGTTCAAAATAGACATTCTTTAAAGTGGTATGATGTTCCTCATGACCCAAATGCTTTCGTTATTAATACAGGTTTAGCTTTAGAGTGTTTAACAAATGGTAAAATGAAAGCAACTAATCACAGAGTATTATTTAATCAAGAGGAGCGAGTATCAATACCCTTCTTTTTTGAGCCATCATTTGATTTCATATTAGATCCAAAATATTTGGATATTAATGAAAATATCAATTATAATATAGATAATTATGAAAATTTTCTCACCAATTCACTTAAAAAATTTGTTGAATATGACAGACCTGCCTAAATTACCTTTTTTATTATTATTCGCATTGATAACAGCGTGTGGTGGTTTTAATACTGGGGTAAAAAAATCAGATACTCAAAAAGTTAACACAGTTAAATATGGAACACTCGTTGCAGCTGAACCAGTCAAAATTACTGGTGAAAGCTCTGGTATTGGTGCTCTTACAGGAGGTTTAGTAGGTTTTGTTGTAGGATGTGGAGAGGGTATTTTTGACGATGACTGCAGAGATGCTGCAGCTGTAGTGGGAACTATAGGTGGTGCTATAGTAGGTTATGTTGCTGGCTCGTCATTAGGGGATCATACAGGATTTCAATATGTTGTAGATGTTGATGACACAGATGATGATATTTCAATAGTTCAATCAGGTGCAGAACAAATACCCATTGGTTCTAGAGTTACTATTGCAATAGGAACCAACACAAGAATTATAATTTCAGAATAGCTCATAGGAGATAATAAATGTTTATTGCAATGAATAGATTCAAAGTAAAATTAGGAGAAGAGAAACATTTTGAAGATATTTGGAGGAATAGGGATACTCATTTAAACCAAGTCCCTGGTTTTAAGAAATTTAATTTAATTAAAAGTGAGTCTAATGAAGAATATACACTGTATGCATCGCATAGTGAATGGGGGTCAAAACAAGATTTTATAAATTGGACTAAATCAGAAGCTTTTAGGATGGCTCATAAAAATGCTGGTGAACATAAAACAGTATATTTGGATCACCCACAGTTTGAAGGTTTTGAGGTAGTAATTTAAGTAAATATCACCTATTTTTTATCAATGGACATAGTAAATCACGATATATTGTTAAGTAGTAATATGTTAGGTACAATGTTCTTTGCTTGCACTATTTATATAACATTGGTTATAGCGAGGTACGCAACTCTTGCAAAATTAATAAGAGACTCTCGATCTAATATTGAAACAAATAAATTAAGATTTAAAAGTCAAAGTGAATATTCTTTTCATATCTTGCATTATGAAAAAAGACTTAAATTATTACGTTACACACTTTACTTATCTCTTTTTGGAGGGATAGCATTGTGCACAAGCTTATTATTTTTGTTATTAAATTACAGCTTCATCTCTGCTATAAGTTTTGGTATTCATCTTATTTTAGTATTATTGGCATTAGTCACTCTTGTATATGAACTAGCTGTATCTTTTGAGGCTTTAACCGAGCATTTAGACATAATGAGAACTTTAAAAGATAAATTTTAACATATAAATAATATTCAAACTGTTCGACTATTTAATTTCTGTCTTTTTTTTTCTTCCCTTTTTATCTTATAGAAACATATACACTACCACCCATACTTAAAACTTTTCCGTAGTCCTCTAATAACTTTGCAAAATCTGGGAAATAATCATTTTTACTGGCATTTTTGACATGTCTTTGAACACTCTCCATAGATGCAAATTGTTCATTTATTGTAAATAATGTGTTTCCAGTTTCACCCTTACTAGGATCGGTAGGGTCTTTAAACTCTGGTGCTTTAGTAAAGTAAGCATTTAATAAATGATCAGTTCCATCAGAATAAAATTCAGTCATCCATTTTCCATGAGTGCTAAAAATATTTTCAACTTCAGCAGCTTTATCATTTGGTACAGCATAGGAAAGATTTATACATACACGATCAGTCATTTTTTCTCCTTTTAAATAAAATTAATAATAATTATATATTTTGAAAATTGAAAATAGATCAAATGGCGGAAGGACTGGGATTCGAACCCAGGAAAGAGTTGCCCCTTTGCCGGTTTTCAAGACCGGTGCTTTCAACCGCTCAGCCATCCTTCCGATGTCATAAACGTCTAAAATGTATATATTACGTTATTTTTAAATCAATCGTAATTTTATATTATTAGTTGATATATTCTTTGGCCACTCATGTTATGTTTTTAAGTGATTTTAAGTAATCTTCCAACATTAACTTTTTTTTATATTTTATTAGCATATTTTATTGGCGGCATAACCCAAGGTATACTTGGTGTCGGATTAATCACTGTTGTAATTTCTTTACTCTCATTTGTTGTCGACGTTAAAGAAACAATAGCTCTTGTGATAATACCAACTATTATTACTGGTTTTTTTCAAATGATAAATGGCAGTAATTTAAAAGTCATAATTAAAGATACTAAATATTTTCTTGTTTTTTCAACACTAATCATAATGCCAGGTGTCTTTTTACTAAATGTTCTTGAGTCAGATCTAATCTTGATATTTATTGCGATTTTGCTTTTTATGAATTCCTCATTATCTCTATCAAATAGAGTAGTAGCTATACCTAATCACCATAATTCAATCATACAACTTTTAACTGGATCTCTAAATGGTTTTATCATAGGCCTAACTAGTATTTATACAATGCCTTTTGTTTTCTTATTACAATCACTTAAATATAATAAAGAAAAAACAGTGCAATTTATGGGATTAGCATTTTTACTATATAGCAGTATGCAATTTATATCATTTTCTTATATTAAGCTGATTAGTATAAATACAATCTTTCCCTCATTAATAGTTACTCTCCCAGTAATTATTGGATTCCTTTTAGGTAAAAAAATAAGAAGTTTTATCTCAGAAAAATTATTTAAAAAATTATTTTACTTAATGTTATTACTAATGAGTGGAATAATATTGATAAATACCTTTTTATAATTTAATTAATTATTAGTGGTTCCATCAACTCGATTAACACTGTAAATAGC
>CACLZM010000018.1 GCA_902611415.1 uncultured Alphaproteobacteria bacterium
AAAATTAGTAGCCAATCTAATTACCACAGCTGGTGCAAATAGAGTTTTAACAATGGATCTACACGCAGGTCAAATTCAAGGTTTTTTTGATATCCCCTTAGACAACCTATATGCAACTAATATGTTCATGAGTGACATTAAATCAAATAAAAGGGATGAAAATCTTGTATTTGTCTCTCCAGACGTCGGAGGTGTTTTAAGAGCTAGAGCATTTGCAAAAAAACTCGACGCTGATTTAGCTATAATTGATAAACGTAGAGACGCTCCAGGTGTGTCTAATGCTATGAATGTCATAGGCTCTGTTGATGGAAAAAAATGTATAATCGTTGACGATTTGGTTGACTCAGGAGGAACAATTTGCAATGCGGCTAAAGCTCTTAAAGAAAATGGTGCCACAGAGGTTTATGGATATTGTTCTCATGGTGTTTACTCTGGAAAGGCTTTAGACAACATAAATAATTCAGTTTTAGAGGAAATGGTTTGTACAAATACAATTAAACCCACTTTTGAAGTGCCCTCATCAATGAGGTATTTATCTGTAGCTCCACTTTTTGGTGAAGCTATTAAGCGTATTAATAACGAAACTTCTATATCTTCTCTGTTTGATTAATCTAGGATTTTGTTGTATAAACTCAGCCTATGAAAATCAGTGGAAATATCCCAGCTAAAGAGCGAAAAAAAGGAAATACTAATCCATATTTAAAAGAAGGTTTGATACCCTCTATTATTTATGGTGGTAAGACTGACCCTGTAATGGTAGCAGTCGACACTATTCAGCTTAAAAAAAGATTTGATGAGGGTGGCTTCTACTCAAAAATATTTGAAGTCGAATTTGGTGATAAAAAAGAAGCAGTAATTGTCAAAAGTGTTCAAAGACATAAAGTTAAACATAACCCTATTCATGTAGATTTTCAAAGAGTGGATGAAAAAACAAGAATAGTAATATCAGTCCCTGTTGAATTTACCAACCAAGAGTTATCTCCTGGATTAAAACAAGGTGGTATCTTAAACGTTGTTCGAAGAGAAATCGAGTTGTCTTGTCTTGCTAATAATATACCAGAAAAATTTGTTATCTCTCTTGAGGGTAAGGAAATTGGTGATGATATCAGATTAAGTTCTGTGACTTTAAGTGAGGGAATGAAGCCCACTATTCAAGGTAGAGATTTTATGTTAGCTACGGTTCAGGCTCCAAAGGTTGAAAAAGAACCAGAACCAGAAGAAACCGAAGAGACAACTGAAGAAACAGCAGAAAAAACCGAAGATAAGAAAGAAGAAGAAAAAGCAGCCGAATAATATAGTCTATCTATATGCTTACTTTATATTGCCTAGGCAATCCAACAGTTAAACATAAAAATAATAGGCATAACGCTGGACTATTACTTGGAGAATTTCTAGTCGATAAATTAGAACTCAAACTAAAAAAGTTTAAGAACTTTAAACTTTCTAATTCTTTCCTACTTGATGGCCAAAAATGTCAAATCGCTTTATCTGAAAGTTATATGAATGAGTCCGGAAACGGTATACTGAGCCTCAAAACAAATAAACTCAGTAAGTTAGATGAAATATTTGTTCTATATGACGAACTAGATTTGGATTTAGGGGAGATAAAAATTAAATTTGCGGGAGGAAACGCTGGTCATAATGGGCTAAGAAGTATCAGTAGTAAAATTGGAGATAACTATTGGAAGCTCAGAATTGGAATTGGTCATCCTGGTGTTAAAGATAAGGTGACAAAACATGTACTGGGTAACTTTAATACAGAAGAAAAGAAACAGCTCATCTTATTATTTGAAGTTATATACTTAAACTTATCTCAGATATTTGTATCGAAACATTTATCTAATCTAGGCATTTAAATGAAGTGCGGAATCATTGGCCTGCCAAATGTTGGAAAATCTACTTTATTTAATGCTTTATGTGAAAATGAGCAAGCTTTAGCAGCCAATTATCCTTTTGCAACAATTGACCCAAATAGCTCTTTAGTAAGAGTGCCAGATGATAGAATTCAAAAAATTGCTGCAATATGCAACCCACAAAAAATAATTCCTGCAGCTTTTGAAATAGTTGATATTGCAGGTCTTGTAAAAGGAGCCTCCAAAGGTGAGGGTCTTGGGAATGCTTTTCTATCTCATATACGCTCAGTTAATGCGTTATTTCATATTGTGAGATGTTTTGAAGATGATGATATACAACACGTTGAAAATAGAATTAATCCTCTCGAAGATATAAAAATAATTAATGCTGAATTAGCTTTATCTGATCTAGAGATCTTGGAAAAAAATTATCAGAAACTAAAAAAAACTCAAAAAACAGATGATGATAAAAAAAAGATATTGATAATTGAAAAAGCAATAGATCTTATTTCTAAAGAAAAAGGAATTTTGAGCAATTTAAATAAAGATGAGATTGAATATTTGCATATTTTTCAACTTATATCTATTAAACCTGTTGTATATGTTTGTAATGTTGATGAAAATTCATCTGTAAGCGGAAATGTATACACTAAAACTATTGAGGAATATTCTAAATTGAATGACTCAGAGACATTGATTGTAAGTGCTAAAATTGAGTCTGAAATTTCACAAATAAACGATCATGAAGAAAAAAAAATGTTTCTTGATAGTATAGGCCTTAAAGAAACCGGTCTTAAAAGAGTTATTAAAAAAGGTTATGAACTTTTAAATTATATAAATTTTTTTACTGCTGGTGAGAAAGAGCTAAGAGCATGGACGATTATTAGAGGTACGTTAGCGCCCAATGCTGCTGGAGAAATTCATAGTGATATGGAAAAAGGTTTTATTAGAGCTGAGACAATTTCATATGAAGATTATATTGAATACAAGGGAGAAAGTGGCGCTAAAGAAAAAGGAAAGTTAAGATTGGAGGGAAAGGAATATGTAGTCAAAGATGGCGATATTATCCACTTCTTATTTAATGTTTAATATTTCTCCAAATTTGTTGTTTAGAAATATAGGCTAAGACGAACAATACCAATAAAAATAATATCACTTTTAAACCCATTCTCTTTCGGTCCTCTAAGCTAGGCTCAGCTGCCCAAGCTAAAAAAGTTGTAACATCTGTTGTCATTTGATCCATTGTGCTTTCAGTTCCATCATCATAATCAACAAGACCATCAGACAAAGGAGATGTCATGGCAATTAGATTACCTGCCATAAATTTATTATAGTGTTGACCTTTTGGAACTTTCATATTCTCTGGTGGATCAACATATCCAAGCAACAATGCTTTAATGTAATCAGCACCTTTAGGTCTGGCTTTAACTATTAAAGATAAATCAGGTGGGTAAGCTCCGTTATTGGCAGCTCTAGCAGCATTTTCATTAAGATATGGGTTAACAAACTGATCTGAGGGAATTCCGTCTCTTTCAAACATTTCTCCTTCATCATTTGGTCCATCTAAAACTAAGTGTTCGGCTGCAATAGCTTTTATATGATCTTCACTAAAACCAAGGTCCGCTAAATTTCTATAAGACAAATAATTCATGGAATGGCATCCAGCGCAAACTTCTCTATAAACTTTTAAACCTCTTTGAGCTGAGGCACGATCATATGTACCGAAAAAACCTTTCCAAGACCAATCATATTTTGGAATATCAATTTTAGCTCCAGCACCATACAAATTGAAACTAAAAAGTAAAAAAATGGCCAGTAGAGCTTTTCTCATATTAGGCTTTTTTGCTTTGCAAATAATTTGTGATAGTTAGAGGTTGTCGTGGTGTTTCTAAAAATCCTACAAGTGGGGCTAAAACAAATATAAACAAAAACCAATATGCAGTTCCAATCCTTGAGATAAGTACATAAAGACCTTCAGCAGGTTTACCTCCAACATACATAAGAACCAAAAAGTTTACAGCAAACAAGAGAACACAGTATCTCCAGATAGGTCTAAATAAACATGATCTAACTTTAGATGTGTCCAGCCATGGTAGTAAGCCTAATGCTAGAATGGAGCTAAACATAGCTATCACACCGCCTAGTTTATCTGGAATAGCTCTAAGTATTGCATAGAAAGGTAGAAAGTACCACTCAGGCACAATATGTGCAGGAGTTACCATAGGGTTAGCTTTGATGTAATTATCGGAGTGGCCTAAAATATTTGGGTAATAAAAGAGAATAAATGCCAAAATGATAAAGAAAAATATTGTAGCATTTAGATCTTTAATAGTTACGTATGGATGAAAACTCACTGTTTCATCCCAGCTTTGAGGCTCTGTGCCAGTCGGATTATTAGAACCAGTCATATGCAGTGTAATTACGTGAAAGACTACTAAACCGACAATTGCAAAAGCTAATAGCCAATGAAGTACATAAAAACGATTAACAGCTGAGTCACCAACAGTGAAGTCACCAAGAAGTAATGTAAGTATCGCATCTCCTACAACAGGAATAGCTGAGAAGAGATTTGTTATAACTGTTGCTCCCCAATAAGACATCTGACCCCATGGGAGTGTATATCCTAGAAATGCAGTTGCCATCATCAGCATAAACATAGTCAAACCAAAAATGTAGACTAACTCTCTGGGTGCTTTGTATGATCCAAAATATAAAGCTCTAAAAATGTGAATAAAAGTAGCTATAAAGAAAAAAGACACTAAGTTGGCATGTAAATATCTAATTAACCAACCAAAACTAACGTCTCTCATGATCCTTTCAACAGAGTCAAAGGCATCATCGGCTGAAGGCTTATAATGAAACCCTAGAAAAATTCCGGTTAAAATTAGTCCTATAAGACAAAACATAGCTATACCACCAAATGACCAAAAGTAATTGAGTGATTTAGGGACGGGAAACTTTAAGTATTCTGCTTCCATCATTCTTATAAGAGGAAGTCTAGAGTCAATCCAACCTTTTATACCAGTGTATGGTGAATTTAGTGTTTTTTTGTAACCTTGTAATTCATTTGAACTCATTAAATTATCCTATCTTTATTCTGTTATCAGTTAAAAAAACGTAAGGGGGAACAGGTAAGTTGGTCGGAGCTGGGCCTTTTCTTATCCTGCCAGAAGTATCATAATGAGAACCATGACAAGGGCAAAACCATCCGCCATAGTCTCCTTTTGTATCCGAAGCTTTTTGTCCAAGAGGTACACAACCTAAATGAGTACAAACACCTAATACAACTAACCAATTATCTTTTTGAACTCTAGCAGAGTCCTCCTCTGCATCTGGTAGTTCCTCTAAAGAAATATTTCTAGCACTGTCAATTTCACTTTTTGTTCGATGCTTTATAAAAACAGGTTTACCTCTCCATATTACTGTCAAACTCTGGCCCTCTTCCAAGGGAGATAAATCTATTTCAGTTGATGCCAAGGCTAGAGTATCTTTGCCTGGATTCATGCTTGATATAAAAGGAATAAGTAAACTAGCAGCCCCAACCCCTCCTAGGGTCATTGCTGATAATTTTATAAAATCTCTTCTTGGTTTTTTACTATCTGACATTTGGGTTTAAATCTAAGTAGATTTTATTGGTAAGATGTAGCATAAGTAGTAGTCATCATGACGCATAAATTTGCAATTTGTCTCTATCAGCCCGATATGCCTCAAAATCTTGGTGTGATTATCAGAACCGCTGCTTGTTTAGAGTTTCCCCTTCACATAATCAAACCTTTGCCTTTCTCCATGACAGATAAAAGATTTAAAGGCGCTGTGATGGATTACATAGACCATTGTGAAATTGTAAATCATGAAAATTGGGATAATTTTTATTTATATTCAAAAAAAAATAACAACAGAATAATCTTAGCCACTACTAAAACCGACAATAATCTTTATGAGTTTAAGTTTGAAGATAATGATATTATTTTATTTGGAAAAGAAACAGCAGGTGTGCCAGAAACAATTCATAATACTGTCAATAACAAAATAACGATACCGATAAGCAGCAAAACAAGGTCATTAAATCTTGCTACCTCTGTTGCAATTGTCGTTTCATCAATTAAAGCTGATTTTTAAGATAAAAAATCTAAAAATTGCCTCAGCTCATTATTCGCTTTTAAAAAAGTAATGGTATTTTTTGGAAATGGCATCTTGTAGATCTTATTAAGCTCTTGTGATATTTTTTTTTCTTTTACAAAATCTGTAATGTTTTTTGAGAGTAACATTATAGCTTCCAAATCAGCTGGAAAGGTTTTTGTATTTTCAAATAATGAAAGAAACCTGATATATCTTATTGCCCTTAGATAATCTTTTTGAATTTGTGCAATTGGGTCAAAAATAAACTTCAAGTAGTTATTTTTAAAATGCTCAACACCTGAATAAAAATCGAACACCTCCCCGATTAAATTTATGTATATGCTATTAAATGTAAAATCTCTTCTTAAAGAGTCCTCTTTAATACTCAAGGCATTAGCAATTTTTGAATGTCTTCCAGATGGGGCTACATCTTTTCTAAATGAATTTATCTGAAACTCAAAATTACCTAATTCGAACGATATACTTTTATAAGCTTGATAATATTTTGCACTATCATATTTATCTAAAATTTTATCGACAGTTCGATCATCTAATTCTGGAATAACTACATCAATATCTTTGTTTTCGTGATTATCCGATAATAAAGACCTAGTAGCTCCTCCAATAAGATAAATATCCTTTTTTTCAAATGGAAGCATACTGCAGATTTCATCAAAATGAGAAATATTAGAGATTTCTTCAACTTTTTTTTTTAAATTCATCTTCTAATTTAATTCCATGAGTTCTAGCCATCTTTGCTCTTTATTTTCCAATTCTATTTGGAGAGAGCCTAATTTTTTAGTTGTGCTAATAAATAACTCATAGTCCTTTTTATAAAGATCTGGTGCCTCTATGATTTTTTCATAATGAACAATTTCTTCTTTCAAAAGGTCTATTTGCTTGGGTAAATTATTAAGCTCATATTGTAATTTAAAGGTTAACTTTTTTTTATGTAAATTTTTTAAATTTATATTTTTCTTTTCAGATTTATTTTCATTTTGAGAATAGTTATTAGTATCATTTTCAAGAAGATCTTTGTTTTTTAAGAAGTCATGATAGCCACCATTAAATAACAAAACATCACCATTTCCTTTAAAAAATAATATTTTATTTACTAATTTGTCTAAAAAATCTCTATTGTGTGAGACAACTACGAGAGTCCCGTTGTAATTAGAAAGTATAGACTCTACTAAATCTAAAGTATCAATATCAAGGTCATTAGTAGGCTCATCTAAGATTAAGCCACTTTTAGGATTTGATAAGACTTTTGATAAAAGTAGTCGATTTTTCATTCCACCAGATAAACTCCCGACAGGATCATTTGCTTTAGATGGATCAAAATGGAAATCTTTTAAATAACTGCATACATGTCTCTCTTTACCCTGCGTTTTTAAGTAATCGCCACCAGAGGGGACTAAGACCTTCTTTATTGGTAAATTGTCTTTTAAATCATTTCTTAATTGATCAAAATAGGAAAACTCTAACTCTTTTCTTAATTTTAAAGTTCCCGATTTTAAATTCAGTTCATTAAGTAAAATTTTTAAAAAAGTTGTTTTTCCAGATCCATTACCTCCCAAAAGACCAATTCTATCTTTTTTGCTTATTTTTAAATTAAAGTTTTTTATAATAAAATTTTTATTATTTTCTTCATAGTAAAATTCTGCATTGTGAAACTCTGCAACATTTTTAAAATTCTTTGAATTCTCATAAATTTGATTAATTTCAATCTTTTTTGTAGCTTTTTTAAATTCGCTAATATCTTTGTCTAAATTTTCCTTTAAGTCTTTAGCTTGTTCTAACCTTCTGGTATTTCTTTTAACTCTTGCTTTAACTCCTTTATTAGCCCAATTCACCTCTAAATTGACAAATTGCTTTCTATTTTGTAGTTCTCTCTCTTCTTGTGATAAAAGAGTCTCAGACCAATTATCAAAATCACTATAACCTTTGTAGTTTATTTTTATTTTAGATCGATCTATCCATAATATTTTATTTGTAAAGTTTTTTAGAAATTGTCTATCATGACTTACACATAAAATTGCACAATCTAGTTTTTTTAAATAATTTTCTAGCCAAACAATTGTGTCCAAGTCTAAATGATTAGTTGGTTCATCTAATAGCAAAAGATCAGATGGTTTGATTAAATTTTTGATTAGCCCTACTCTCCTTTTTTGCCCCCCAGATAAATGTTTAATTAAACTGTTTTTATCAATACTTAAATTATTGCAAAATATATCTATCTCATAATTATTATCTTGATTTTTGATTACAGATAAAATTTCTTGCTCAACGGTGTTATTATCATCATTTAATACAAAATTTTGGTTGAAATAATTTACAGCAAAATTATCAATACTCCATTTTTCACCAGCATCAATATCATGTTGACCTGATATGACATTCATTAGGGTTGATTTCCCTGCCCCATTTTTACCAACAAGCGCAATAAAATCTTTTCGATGAATATTTATATCAAGTTCCTTTAAAATTTCTTTTTTATGATAACTAACTGATCCCTCTTTAAGTGAAAATAAAAGTTGTTTCATATTATTTCAATTTATAGCTTAGATATGGCTGGGGCGGTAGGATTCGAACCTACGCATGCCGATACCAAAAACCGGTGCCTTACCGCTTGGCTACGCCCCATCAGGATTTAAAGAACTTATCCGAAATAAGAGGATTTTTCAATTCTAACTGAAGGATAAAATTTATTAATCTCCCTAAAAATCGACCTTTCTTTTGCGATTTTCTTGAAAGATACAAAAATTGAAGATCCACTACCACTCATGCCAAATTTTAAGAAATCTTTCCTATAATCCAAAAGGAACATAAATAATTCTTTAAACTCTTTATTTAGCAACATGGATGAACTAGTTAAGTTATTTTGAGATATTAGTTGTTTTTTTGCTCCCATATTATGGTTTTTAAAATAATTATAAATTTTTTTAGTTAAATTTTTTTGTGAAGGAAAAATTAAGTAAACTTTCCTCCAATAATATTTTTTTGCATTGAGGTATTTATACTGACTTAATCCATCAATTATTTTTGGATATTTATCTTTAAAAATAATTACATCTGAACCAATTAAAGGTGCATCTTTTTCAAAGTTTTTTGAAGTAATTTGATGATATTTATATAGAAATTTTAAAATTGAGGCTGCATTTGAGGATCCGCCTCCTAATCCATAACCAACTGGTATTTTTTTGTAAACTAAAAATTTTAATTTTGTTTTAGTTTTGTATTTTCTATCAAAAAATAGAATTGATTTTTTTATAATATCATTTTTCAATTTGATTATTTTTTTATTTTGATCGTAATAAGTAATTTGTAACTTTGTAGAATTAGATACCTTAATTAAATCATTTAATTTTAAAAGAACGACTTTAGAAGAAATCTTATGTTTTTTGATAATTTTGTCATAATATTTAATTTTTAAATCAAGATTTATTTTAGCATAGCTTGTTAATTTATTTATTTTCATTTCTGCCTAAAACTTCCTCGTATTTAAAATAATCTTTATGAAATAGTATAATTTTATTATCTAAAAATTTTGATTCTTTGTATCTGCCTAATTCATAATATATTTGAGATAAATGATCTATTATTTCTGGCTCTGAGGGTTCAAGTTGATAGGCATCATAAATCCATTTTTCTGCCAAATCTAAGTTATCTTTCTTAAAATAAAGCCATCCCAAACTATCAAGTATAGCCCCATCATTATAATTTGAGTCTTTTACTGCCTTTTGAAGCATACTTTCTGCAAGATCTAATTTTCTATCATTCTCAACCCATAAATATGCAAGATAATTTAATATGTAAGGATATGAACTTTTAGATATATCAATACTTTTTTGGATAATTTCTTCAGCTTTTTTAATTTCATTATTTCTCTCTAACAAAATACCATATTTAAAAAGATGAATTGCATCATCAGAATTCTCTAAAATACTCATGCAACACTCGTTTATAAAATCTAATGCACCACTATTATCATTTAAAAAGTACATTTCCATCGCAACAAGAAATGATAACTCTAGATTTATCCAATCAGTTTGATGATCGCTATTATTTATAAAATACAATAAGTCACTCATATCAGTGTCTAATTCAAATGATGTTGAGATATAAAGGTAGTTTTTAAAAAAATTAAAATTTTTATCAGTTGGGTTAAAATTTTTAATTAATTTTAGTATTTCTTTACTTGGATTTAATTCTGCTAAAAATGAAATTTTTTTATAAAGATAATAATCACTATTATCCGGATTTATTTCGATTAAATAAGACAATAAAGCAAGTGCTTTTTTATACTCACGCGCATAAAAATAATAATTGCT
>CACLZM010000019.1 GCA_902611415.1 uncultured Alphaproteobacteria bacterium
AGTTCCAGTTGGTTATGTTAATAAAATGCAAAAAAAATTCCCTGATCTTGAAATTATTTTTGTGCCTGAATTTCTAAGAGAGGGAAGGGCTTTAAATGATAGTCTTTATCCCTCAAGAATTGTAATAGGCTCCCATTCTGAAAAAGGAAAAGAATTTGCAAAATTATTGGTTTACGCATCGCTAAATAAAAATGTTCAAACTATTTACACAAATTCTACAGAAGCAGAGTCTTCAAAATTATTTTCTAATGCATATTTAGCTATGAGAGTTACATTTTTTAATGAACTAGACTCATTTGCTATGTCAAAAAATTTAAATACAAAAGAAATTATTCAAGCCGTAAGTCTAGATCCTAGAATAGGAGATTTTTACAATAATCCCTCATTTGGATACGGGGGATACTGTTTACCAAAAGATACAAAACAATTATTAGCAAATTTCGATAAAGTACCTCAAAAAATTATGGAGGCAATCATAGAGTCAAATTCAATGCGTAAAGATTTCATAGGTTTGGAGATTGCAAAATTAAAACCTAAAACAGTGGGTGTTTATAAACTCATTATGAAAGATGGATCAGATAATATAAGAGAGTCAAGTATGCAAGGAATTATGAAAAGAGTTAAAGCTAAAGGTATAAGAGTAATAGTCTATGAACCTTTAATCAAAGATAAACAATTTTTCAATTCAGAGGTTTATCAAGATTTAGAATTATTCAAAAAAGATGCAGATTTAATTCTTTGTAATAGAAACCATACAGAGTTAAATGATGTACAGGACAAGATTTTTACTAGAGACTTGTTTAATCAAGATTAAGTAAAACATTAATATTTTTAATAAATTTATCCAAAAACTTACGAAATTTATAGCATTTTTATATTTTAGTTTCGCATCAGATAGGTCTATACTGCCGAGGCTTATATATATAAGGAGGAAACGATGACAAAAATTAAATCGTTGTTTATTTCTCTTGTTTTAACTCTAGGTGTTTCTACAGCAATAGCTGGAAGTCACGGAAGCACACTTGATATTGTTAAAGAAAGAGGAAAACTAATGTGTGGTTCCAACACTGGTCTTGCTGGTTTTGGTAACCCAAATGACGCTGGTGTGTGGGAAGGTATTGACGTTGACGTATGTCGTGCTGTTGCAGCTGCTGTTTTCGGAGATGCTAATGCAGTAGAATTCGTTCCAACCACATCAAAAGTACGTTTCACTGTTCTTCAATCTGGTGAAATCGATATGCTTTCTAGAAACACAACATGGACTCTGCAAAGAGATGTTGAGCTTGGTTTAGAATTTGTTGGTGTTAACTATTATGATGGACAAGGTTTTATGGTTAGAAAAGATCTTGGCGTTTCAAGTGCAACTGAATTAGACGGTGCATCTGTTTGTATTCAGGTTGGTACAACAACTGAAATGAACTTAGCTGATTATTTCAAAGCTAACGACATGTCTTATGAGCCAATTCCTGTTGAAACAAATTCTGAAGCTGATGCTGCTTACTTAGCTGGTAGATGTGATATCTATACCACTGACGCATCTGGTTTGTATGCAAGTAGAGCTGGATATCCAGACCCTTCTGCTCATATGGTATTACCAGAAATTATTTCTAAAGAGCCTCTTGGCCCTTCAGTAAGACACGGTGATAGTGAATGGGCTGACATCGTAAGATGGTCACTGAATGCTATGATTATTGCAGAAGAAAAAGGCATTACTTCAGATAATGTTGATGAAATGAAAAACTCAAAAGATCCAGAAACTTTAAGATTACTTGGTGTTTCAAAAGTAGGAGATACTGGTGCTGGTTATGGAGCTTGGTTAGGCTTAGATGATGATTGGGCTTACAATATCATCAAACAAGTTGGTAACTACTCAGAGAGTTTTGAAAAGCATATTGGTGTAAACACACCTATTAATATAGCCAGAGGTTTAAACGCTCTCTATAAAGATGGTGGTATTCTTTACGCACCTCCATTTAGATAAAATCTATTTTTTTCGGGCTATTTAAAATAATAGCCCGAAAATTTCAAAGAATAATAAATTAAAAATATGTCTAATAGTTTTTTAAGAAAACTAATTTTTGATGAAAAAATTAGATCATTAGTTGTTCAAACTCTCATAATCGGCATATTC
Source organism: uncultured Alphaproteobacteria bacterium (assembly GCA_902611415.1). Classification (GTDB taxonomy): domain Bacteria; phylum Pseudomonadota; class Alphaproteobacteria; order HIMB59; family HIMB59; genus HIMB59. Next base: position 2,132 of record CACLZM010000019.1, read on the forward strand.
GCTTTAATTATTTATCTTATTACGCAACAAACTGCTTATAATTTAGAAAAAAGAGGCATCGGAACCGGTTTTGGTTTTTTAAATATGTCAGCTGGATACGATATTAGTATTAGGCTTATTCCTTATACAAGTGAAAGTACTCACTTTAGGGCCTATTTAGTTGGTTTAATAAATACTCTTATGATCTCAATATGTGGATGTTTTCTTGCCACTATACTTGGTTTTCTTGTTGGCATAATCAGACTTTCAAGCAACTGGTTATTTAGAAATATTGCTTACGTATATGTAGAGTTTACAAGAAATGTACCGGTGCTTTTACAAATTATATTATATTACACAATTCTACTTTACCTTCCCAAGATTAAACAGGCTTTAGTGCTTTTTGATACTTTTTATATTACTAATAGAGGCATATACTCCCCATCTCCAATTTTTAAAGATGGATTTTCAATAGTTGCATGGAGTTTTGTTATTGCAATAATATTCACAATTTTTCTAAAAAAATATTTTAAGAAAAAACAAGAGCAGACAGGAAAGCAATATCCAATATTTTATGTTAACTCTGCATTAATAATTTTTACACCAATAATTTTTTACTATATCATGGGTATGCCATTAGATTTTGATCATCCTATTTTAAAAGGTTTTAACTTCAAAGGAGGTATGGTTGTTAGACCTGAATTCATGGGAATGCTATTAGGTCTTTCAATTTATACTGCAGCATTCATTTCTGAAACAGTTAGATCTGGTATAATGGCTGTTTCTAAGGGGCAAAGAGAAGCATCACAAGCTTTAGGTTTAAAAAACAACTTAGTTTTAAGATTGATTGTCATACCTCAGGCTTTACGAGTGATTATTCCACCTTTGACCTCACAATATTTAAATCTTACTAAGAACTCATCTTTAGGAATTGCAATTGGTTATGCAGATTTAGTTCATGGTTTTGGTGGTATATCTCTAAATCAAACCGGTAAAGCGATTGAAATTATGTCAATGGTGATGATCACATATTTAACTATAAGCTTAACAATTTCGTTATTTATGAATATTTATAATAAAGCTGTTCAATTTAAAGGTAACGCATGAGTAGTTCTATTTCATTTACACATAATAAATACTACTCATGGTGTAGAAATAATCTTTTCTCATCATGGATTAACGGAATAATTACAATACTTTCTATTTATTTCATCTATGAAGTGTCTTCTTTCTTTTTAAATTGGACAATATTCGAGGCTGATTTTGTTAATAATTTTAGAGGTGAAAAAATAACAGACAGGACTTTCTGTTCAAAAAATATTGAACCTGGCCAACATGGGGCTTGCTGGGCAATTATTATAGTAAGATTTCATCAGTTTATTTATGGATTTTACCCTGTTGAGGAAGCTTGGAGAGTTAATTTAGTTTATGGCTTATTACCTTTTGCCTTAGTTGGAATATTTTTTGATAATTTACCTTTCAGAAAGTATTTTATTTATTTTACTTTTTTATTTCCATTCATTGGGTATTTCCTTTTATATGGTGGGGCTGGTTTAGATGTTGTTGGAACTAGTAAATGGGGAGGACTTCTTGTTACTTTATTTTTAGGAGTAACGGGCATTCTATTAGCATTTCCCTTAAGCATTATTTTGGCTTTAGGTCGAAGATCTAAAATGCCAGTAATAAAAACTATTTGTATAATTTTTATTGAATTTATTAGGGGTGTTCCTTTAATTACATTGCTATTTACAGCTAATGTAATGTTACCTCTCTTTTTACCAGAAGGTGTCCGTCCTGATAATTTATTGAGGGCTTTGGTTGCTGTTACCTTATTTCAATCCGCATACATGGCAGAGGCAATAAGAGGAGGATTACAAGCCATACCCAAAGGACAATTAGAAGCTGCTCAATCTCTAGGATTGACATATTGGCAAAGCACTAGAAAAATTATTCTTCCTCAAGCTTTAAAAATTTCAATTCCACCTATAGTTAATACATGCATAGGTCTTTTTAAAGATACTTCACTTGTTTTAATTATTGGTTTATTTGATTTACTTGGTGTGGGAAGAGCGGCAGTTGCAGACATTGATTGGGCAAAATTACATTACGAGGTTTATGTTTTTATTTCTCTAGTTTTCTTTATATTCTGCTTTGGCATGTCGAGGTATAGTTTATATTTAGAAAAGAAATTGAAGACGGATAATAGTTAAAATGACAGAGCAAGTAATCCAGCTAGAAAAAGTCAATAAGTGGTATGATGACTTTCACGTTCTCAAAGATATTGATTTATCTGTTGATAAAGGTCAAAAAATTGTGATTTGTGGTCCCAGTGGCTCCGGTAAATCAACTATGATCCGTTGTATTAATCGTCTTGAAGCACATCAAGAAGGTAAAATTGTAGTTCATGGAACTGAGCTTACTAATGACCTCAAAAATATTGATTTAATTAGAAAGAACGTTGGAATGGTTTTTCAACAGTTTAATCTTTTTCCTCACTTATCAGTTTTGGATAATATTTCTTTGGCTCCAATTTGGGTTAAAAAAATGCCTAAAAAAGAAGCTGAAGAAATCGCCATGTCATACTTGGAAAAGGTAAAAATTCCTGAACAAGCTGAAAAGTTTCCTGGGCAATTATCAGGTGGTCAGCAACAGCGTGTGGCTATTGCGAGATCTCTCGCGATGAACCCAGATATCATGTTATTTGATGAGCCTACCTCGGCTCTTGATCCTGAAATGATTAAAGAGGTTTTGGATGTGATGATACAATTAGCTGAAGAGGGTATGACTATGTTAGTTGTTACTCATGAGATGGGATTTGCAAAAACTGTTGCTGATCAAATGATTTTTATGGATGAGGGAAGAATTGTTGAACAAGCAACCCCAGATGAATTTTTCAATAATCCTAAAAGTGATCGAACCAAACTTTTCTTAAGTCAAATTCTTAATCATTAAAGTAATCTAAGATGAATGAAGTTGTTATGGCTTTATTATCTGGGTGGATAATATTTTATTTTGCTGTATTTTTGCCAGGACCTAACACGTTTTTTGTAGCATCTGTTGGCATTAGTGGACAGAAAAAACAAATTTGGGGTGCTGCAGTTGGCACTGCTATTGGTTCTTTTACTTGGTGCTTACTTGCTACAACAGGTATTTCTTTTCTAATTTCAAATTTAATGGGGTGGGGTTTTGTTGTTTTAAAGGTCTTAGCTAGTCTTTATATGATTTATTTAGCATATCAAATTGGCAGCCAATACTTTAGCTCTGAAAATCAACTCATAAAACTATCCAATGAAAGAAATTTTTTAAATAGTATGAAGAAAGCAATAATTGTTGCTTATACCAATCCCAAAGCTTTCGCATTTTGGTCTGCTCTAGCAACTTTACAATTCAGTGAAAATCTAAATTTTAGTATCGCTCTAATTTTTGCAACAGGTAGTTTTTTTATTTCAGCAATGAATTATTCAATTATCGGCCACTTTTTTGGTATAAAAAAGTTTTCAAATTACTTCAATAGACCTAAAAATATTGTCAATTTAATATTTGCTGGACTTTTTATATTTGTAGCTATTGAAATTTGGGTGTTAGGCTAGGCAAAAAGCCCTAGATAGGGCTTTTTAAAATTTTCTAATAAATCTTCTATCTATCTCTTTTTGTCTTCTTTCAAGATCAATCATGTCGATAGCTTGAGATAAATATACCTCTTCTTTGTAAGACCTTGATTTTTGGTCATTTTTTCCATTAATAATTATTTTTCTAATAGATTTAAATAGATTGCTCATTAGGCAGCCTCTTTTAAGCTATTTGGAAATGACTGATTTCTTTGATACTCGGAGTAAGCCCATTGCCAATCAGGGCCATATTCAACCTTACAAAAATTTATAATACTGTCTTCTTTTTTAGTAAATAAAGATAACCAGAATTTTAAAGATCTTTCTGTAAATCCAAAAATTTTATTCATAATTTTTTTTCCTTTCTTACATATATATAGTTTTAAAAAGAAGTTTTACTTTTGCTAAATATAGACAGCTGATGTCTATTTATGAGACTTCAAACAAATTCATTAAATATTTTTAATTTGCATGTAGTCTAAGTAACAAAAAAAATGATAAATTTATGACATGGATTATAAAATTTTCGATGGTCATAATGATGTATTATTTAGACTATTTTTAAAGAACAAACCTGACTCCTATCTTGATTTTATCGATGGAGATAATGAGGGACATTTAGATCTTCCTCGAATGAACCAAGCTAATTTTAAAGGAGGTTTATGCGCCATCTATGTTCCTACCCCAGAACAAGATATCTCTGATTCTGATAAGTTGGTCAACTATAAAGATATGGAGAAAGATGAGTATTTATTACCACTTCCAAGACCCGTAGACGTAAACGATGCATTACCAGTTGTTTTAAATCAATTGTCTATCCTTTCAAAAATTGAAAGAAACTCAAAAAATAAAGTTAAGATTTGTTTATCTGGCAAGGAGTTGGAAAACTCGTTTAAACATGATGACCAATTATCTGTAGTAATGCATATAGAGGGTGCAGAATGTATAGATAAAAATTTTTATAATCTCGAAACTTTATTTCGAGCTGGTCTTAGATCAATTGGGCCAGTTTGGTCAAGGCCTACTATTTTTGCAGAGGGCGTTCCCTTTGCTTTTCCAACTTCACCAGATATTGGAGATGGTTTAACCGAAATAGGAATAGAACTAATAAAAAATTGTAATTCACTAAATATGTTAATTGACACCTCTCATTTAAATGAAAAAGGCTTTTGGGATATAGCAAAATATTCAAATTCGCCCCTAGTAGCCACGCATAGCAATGCTCATCAGATTTGCCCACATTCTAGAAACCTTACAAATAAGCAATTAGATGCAATCAAAGAAACTCAAGGGATGGTTGGAGTTAATTTTGCCCCAGCTTTTTTAAGGAAAGATGGAAAAATGGTTTCTGATACAGATTTGCAAATAATAGTTGATCATTTTAAGTACCTTATTGACTATTTGGGAGATGATAAAGTTGGATTTGGCTCAGATTTTGACGGTGCAATGATGCCAAAAGATCTAAATAGTGTTCTAGGTATGCACAAATTAATCGATCTATTAATTTCACAGGGTTTTAATGAAAACTTAATGATTAAAATTTCACATTTAAATTGGATTAATCTTTTAAAAAGAGTTCTAAATTAATAAATATTCAATGAAGTGAAACTTTAGTATCAAAAAAATTCTGATATAATCTTTTTATGGGACTTCACTTTGACTATAAATCAAAAGCTGGTGAAAGAGCTATGGAGAAAGAGCGTAAGCGCCAAGAAAAACTTGCCGCTAAAAAGGCTAAAAGAGAAGCAAAAAGAGAAGCAGAAGAGTTAGCCGAATTAGAGCGCCTTACAGATCCAAATGCTCCAGCTGAGGGAAATCAGGAACAGTAATCTGATTACCTTCAAATATATTAATTTTTTCGATCGCTAGTATCGACTCAGATTCTTTTTATCTTATAAATTTTTTGATCCTCTGTCATAGATCTGACTTGCTTTTTATACCATTCCTTAAAATCATTTGATGTGTCATCATAAAACATCACTTTCTTTCGAATTAAGAAAATACCAATATCACTCTCTGGAATTCCAATAAAAGTCTGTCTTTCTGTGTGCATCACTTTTACACTTTCTTGCAAAGGTTCATGCTCACATAAATAATAACCATAATGCTCTCCCCAAACATATCTTATAATAGGAGTTGTTGCTTCAATCATCATCTGAACATATTTATCCTCATTTTTTAAAAAATTTTCCATACCTGGTACAGGTTGATGGATTTGAGCAAAACTAAGACCAATTTTTTCTTTAGGCACCCAAACGGAGGGAAATGAAACATGTAAAGCTATAAGTTTGTTACACCTGTGAAAAATGGCTATATCCTCTTGAAGATTATAACCAAGTTCTACAAAGTTATTAAAGTTAGAGTTTTTAGATGGGTATTCTTTTTTTAATATAGAATTTAACTTCTCGCATACAGCTATATCAATTTCTTTTGTAAAATAATCATCAATAAAAATATTTTCTTTACATTTTTGTTTCAAACTTAAATATCTTTCTTCATGCTCATCATATTCAATTATTGGAAGGTCTTTTATTTTTTTTATTCCAGGAGCTACAGAGTAAATAGGTCCATATGGTTCCCAGTCGATCATTTTGTAAATAAAATCAATACTCCTATCAAAGTGATAGCAATAATAATAAGTTTTTTAAATAGGATTTCCGGTATTTGTTTATGTATAAAATAACCCAGCCAAACACTTAACATAACTAAAAGAGCTATTGGATAGTATATTTTCACTATCTCTAAATAGCTTCCTCCCAAAAACATAAAAAATATTGCTCTCAAAGAGTTTATAATAAAAAAATATCCAGCCATAGTTGATCGCAACTCTTGTTTTGAGGAGAAATAATCTTTATACCCCATTAATACAAATGGTCCTCCAATAGTATAAATTCCTTGAATAAATCCACCTAGAATTACAAAAAAATTTTTCAAGAGTTGAGGAAACCTGATATCAGGAAAGAATAAGTTAAAACATCCATAAATAATTAAAATTATTGCAAATATTTTTATTAAAATATCTGATGCAAAATAACTGATAAAGTATGTTCCAATTAGTGCACCAGGAATTGTATAAATTAAAATTTTGATCAGATGATTTAAAGAGACATATTTGTATGATTGAATTAAAACAGCTAAACCGGAGGATAGCCCAACAATCATTGCAAGCTTTAACAAAGAATTAAAGTCAAAGAAAAATCCACTAATTCCCAGAAAGATTATCGTACCACCAAAACCAAAAATACTTTCAATGGCGTATGCAAAACAAGCTATTAATGCAATAGTTGAAAAATTTGGCATTTAATTCTATTTAACAATTTAGAATGTTTTATGTTAAAAGTAATCTATGTATTTAAAAGTAATATTTTCTCTTATTGTAATATTATTTCTTAAAACGAATTTATTGTTTGCCCTTTCTCAAGATATTTCTTTAACAATCATGGTTCGTTCTACATTGGGAACAGAATATATTCTAGCTAAAAGTATTTGCAAAGTATTGGACAGGGAACTTGAAATATCTCATAGTTATGGTGGTTCTAACACGTTAGAATGCAATACACGCCTCGATGATAGCGTTGATGAAATAATTAAAAAAATTGAACAAAATCAATTTCAATATGCAATTATTAAAAAATCAGATTTACTCAATCGTCCCTCTAATTTATCGCTTCGTTCAATTTTAAATTTTCCTGCAGATAATGATTATGTTTTTATTTCAAACCAGAATGTAGATCCTAATGTGATTAAAGATATAAACTTTGGAATTATGAATCATTTGCTTGAGTTTCGCTATCTTCATAAATCTTTTTTTGAATTTTCGGAAAATAATTTAATTGTTAAAGAAAAAATACCGTTACACTTAGGGACTTTAAAATTTAGTGATGAGTGGAGTAGTGGTAAAAGA
>CACLZM010000020.1 GCA_902611415.1 uncultured Alphaproteobacteria bacterium
CTGAAAGACCGGCGTCACTTAAAGCTTTCTTACAGGGTTCAATGGTATTTTGAAGCAAGTCGTCAACCAACTCTTCAAGCTTAGCTCTGGTAAGTTTTACATTTAAGTGTTTAGGCCCAGATTGATCAGCTGTAATAAAAGGTAAATTAACATCAGTTTGAGTTGAACTTGACAGTTCTATTTTTGCTTTTTCAGCAGCCTCTTTTAAACGTTGTAATGCTAATTTGTCATTTTTTAAATCTATACCTTGCTCTTTTTTAAATTCGCTAGCTAAAAAATCAATAATTCTTAAATCAAAGTCTTCGCCACCCAAGTGTGTGTCACCATTTGTTGACTTAACTTCGAACACACCATCGCCAACTTCTAAAATTGATACATCAAATGTACCACCGCCTAAATCGTAAACAACTACAGTGCCTGATTGTTTTTTATCTAGTCCATATGCTAATGAAGCAGCGGTTGGTTCATTAATAATTCTTAAAACTTCTAAGCCAGCAATTTTGCCAGCATCTTTAGTTGCTTGCCTTTGTGCATCATTGAAATAAGCAGGAACAGTTATCACTGCTTGTGTAATAGTTTCTCCTGTATAAGACTCGGCTGTCTCCTTCATTTTTTGAAGAATAAAAGCAGAGATTTGACTTGGGCTATATTTTTCACCCTGAGCTTCAACCCATGCATCACCGTTATTACCTTTAATAATTTTAAATGGAGATAAGCCTACATCCTTTTGGACAGTGTCGTCTTCAAAGCTTCTACCAATAAATCTTTTTACAGCATAAAGTGTATTTTCAGGATTGGTGACGGCTTGTCTTTTTGCAGATTGACCAATTAGTTTTTCGCTTTCAGTAAAAGCTACAACAGAAGGTGTTGTTCTAGCACCTTCAGAATTCTCTATTACCTTTGGGTTCTTTCCATCCATTATTGCCACACAAGAGTTAGTGGTACCTAAATCAATTCCAATTACTTTAGCCATTTTGTTTTTCCTACTTTAAAAATTAAATAATCTTATATTTATATGGGTTGATACTTACTTAATTCAAGAGCATTAAAACTATTGAATTTTCTTACTTTTCGGATTTCTCTTCTTCTTTGATGGCTTTATCGTCTTGATTTTCTTGAGATTTTTTTGATACCCCTACCATTGCTGGTCTTAGTAATCTATCATGCAATGTGTAACCTGGTATTAGTTCTTGAACAATAGTTCCGGGCTCGCAATCATTTTTTTCAATTTCCATCATGGCTTGGTGTAAATTATGGTCAAATTTTTGGTTTATACTTTCAATTTTTTTGATGCCAATTTTTTCGAAAGTGGCCATAGTGGATTGTGCAATTAGATCTAAGCCATCAACAACAGACTTTATGCTTTCATTAGATCTCACTTCTTCTGAAATACTTGATTTTGCTCTCTCTATATTGTCGCCTATATTAATTATTTCTTTTGCAAAATTAGCTATACCGTATTTCAATGCATCTGATTGATCTTTTTCTGCCCTTTTTCTAAAGTTTTCTAGTTCAGCAACAGCTCTTAGCCTTTGATCTTTTAAACTCTCAATTTCCTCTTTGAGTTTTTGGATTTCATCATCATTTGTATCTGAATTTTCATCTAAATCAGTCTTGTTGGTTTCTTGATTTTCTGTAACATCTTCTTCTTGGTGTTGGGCTTGATCTTCGTATTTCTTATCTTCTTCCATAATAATTCCTTTATTTTTTTGATATTGTTTCAGACATATAACTCACAATAGGAACAATTCGCTGATAATCAATTCTTTTTGGACCTATGACACCAATAGCACCAGTAAGTCCATTTTTAGTTTTATAATTTGATAAAATCATAGATAAATTTGTATTTTTAAAAAAATTTGTATTGCTTCCAATAAATATTTGCACTCCTTTTGATTTTTTCAAGGCCTTAATCATTTTGTTTGCCATTTTACCAGTTTCAATGTCACTCAAAAGCTCATTTATGCTGTCTAAATCTGTTTCTAAATTATTCTTAATTAAATTTGGCAGGCCTCTAACAAAAAAAGTTTCTGTATTTTGAGACTTTTCAATTTTTATTCCTTTCAGCAATAGTTTTTTTGAGGTGTTGGTTATTTGATTTCTTGCTGATTTTATAAAAATTTTTATATTATTTTGAATTTCTGTAGGTGACATAGATTTTGAAAACTTATTTATAAAGTTGCCAATACTATTTAAATCTTCTGTTTGAATATTTTCATCAATTTCTACTATTCTATTTGATGTATACCCATCATCGTGCTCGATAATGAATATTACTTTATGATTATCGATTTTGTGAAAGTCAATTTTTCTAATTTTTGCTATTTTTTCATTATTTATAACAAGACTAGCTTGTTTCGATAGGCCATTTAAAGTGTTAGTAATTATTTCTTGTTCATTTAAAAGATTATTCATTTTAGATGACTTCTCAATAATCTCTTTTTCACTTTTACTAATTGATCCTGGCTCTAAAAGTGCATGAGTATAAAATTGTAAACCTAAATCAGTTGGTATACTACCTGCAGAGAAATGTCCTTTTTGTATAAGTCCGTGAAAATTTATTTCGTTTAAAACATTTCTTATTGTTGCTGGTGAAAGTTTATAAGAAATTTTTGAACTAAGTGCTTTGGAGCCCATAGGCTCACCTGTTTTCAAGTAACTTTCGACAAGTGACTTGAATATAAGCTTTGATCGTGCACCAATATCTGTAATTTTTTTATTCATTAATCTTAATTAATCTTATAATTTAAAATAATAAAACATAAATGTCTGGATATACAAGAAATGATAGAGAGCTCTCTGAAATTAGAAATTTAGAAATAATTCCAGGCTTTCAACCAAATAATCAATCATCATGTTTAGTTAAGTTAGGAAATACTCATGTCTGTTGCTCAGCGATTATTGAAGATAGAGTTCCTGGATTTTTAAGAAATTCTGGGAAAGGTTGGTTAACTGCAGAATATGGTATGTTACCATCTTCTACATCCGAAAGAATGGACAGAGAGGCAGCCAAAGGTAGGCAGTCTGGAAGAACACAAGAAATTCAGAGACTTATTGGAAGAAGTTTAAGGTGTGCTGTTAATTTAGATATACTTGGCGAAAAAACTATCAAGATTGATTGTGATGTGATTAGTGCTGATGGAGGAACAAGGACAGCATCTATCATTGGCGGATACGTTAGTCTTGTTCGGTCAATAAATGAGTTCAAAAATAAATTTAATTTATCAAAGGCAATTATAGTAAATCAAGTTGCAGCAATATCGGTTGGTGTTGTTAAAGGAACATCATGCATAGATTTAAATTATGTTGAAGACTCGAGTGCTGAGGTAGATTGCAATGTAGTAATGGCAAATGATGGTCAATTTATTGAGTTTCAATCTACTGGTGAAGAGGCTAAATTTAGCAAGAAAACTATTATGAGTTTTATAGAACTAGTTGAGGGATCGATGCCAGAAATTTTTAATATTCAAAACTTGGCAATTGAAAAATAATTTATTACTTGGCACTAATAATACTGGAAAATTAAAAGAATTTATTTTTTATATAAAGCACTTCAATCTATTTAGTGAATATGAAGTTTTAAATCTAAATGAATTTAACAATATTGGTGAGCCTACCGAAGATGGTGAAACTTTTGAAGAAAATTGTGAAATTAAATCGAAATATTTTTTAGATAAAACAAATACACTCGTACTATGTGATGATAGTGGATTTATTGTAAATAAATTAAATAACTATCCAGGAATAAAAACAGCAAGAGAGGCAAAAAAATTAGGTGGGGAGCAAAAGGTTATAGATTTTATTTTTAGTAAATTTGAGAATTTAAGTTATATTGATGCGACTTTTTTTTGTTCTATTTGTGTTTTAGGAAAAAACCAAAGATATATGGTATCAGGGTCCATACCGGGTTTTATAATAAAACATAAAAGAGGAAATAGTGGTTTTGGTTATGATCCATATTTTATTCCTACAGATAACATAAAGACATTCGCTGAAATGAATGAGAGGCAAAAATTATTAAACTCTCACAGGTATGAAGCTTTTAAAAAATTATCTAATCAAATATTACAGGATAATTAATCATCATATTTTCTAACGGCAATCTTCCAAAACCCTCTAGATCAATAGCGCTTGGCAGGAAGTTGTTTTTTAGAGTTTGATTAGCAATATTAAGAGATATTTTTACTGAGGTCCTGAAGAAGAACTCCCGATGCGGTTCATCCATGGTGGTCAAATCGATATTTTGCAAGAAAGTCCTATTAATAGGTTTATAATAATTTTCTAAATTCTTTCTTTGCTCTAAAAAATTGTCAATTAAAAATGTTCTCTCAAGAGGATAAGTTCCATCCTCTGTTGCTAAATATCCCACTAAATCTTTATAGCTAAAAGTATCATCAAAGATAATTATGTTGTCATACGTATTTAAGTCTCCCATCAACTTCACTGATAATTCCAAATCTACTGCGCTGTCTCCAAATGGAGATGATTTAATATATATTAATGGGTAAGTATCTTTAAAATATTCAAATAATTTTAATCCATATTCGTTTTGTTTGTATAATACACCAAGTGAGTTTGATGAATTGATATAATCCCCAAGTATTTCAACGTGTTGGTAAGGGCTGCTAAATATGAAAATGATTTCATTATCTGCATACCTATCCATTACAGAGAAGTCATTTGATAAAGAAATTATGAATGTATTTTCACCAAGTTTATTTGGCAAGTCGAACAAATCTTTTGAATTGGTGGGGCCTATAATGAGAGAATTGTTGATTGAGTTTTGTATTTCATCAATTGAATAGATAAATTCTATTTTTTTGATATCAGGAAAGTTATCGATTTCTTTTATAAAAACATCATAAAACAAGGATGTTAAAATTTCATCGTTTGATAAAAAAACAATAATTTTATCGATATTATCAAAATCAATTATTTTATCTTCGGGTTTTGATGGCTTCTTTATTGTATCAACTTTCTCTATTTCCTCCTCTTTCTCTTCAACAATTTCTATCTCTTCAACTTTTTCTGGTGCTTTTTTAATCTGCTTTTTTTTCTCGATTGTTGTTGGGGCACAACTAAAAAATGATATTAATGTGAGTAATATAATTATATTTTTAAATAAACTCATAATGAACCCGGGTCTCTATTTAGTTTCAACTCCCATAGGGAATTTAGATGATATCACATTAAGAGCTATAAATGTTTTAAAAAATTCTAATTTAATTTTATGTGAGAACACCACTAATAGTAAAAAGCTTATGAAGAGATATGATATCAAAACATCATTATCTAAGTACACTGATCACGACTTTAACAAAAAGAAAGATTACATATATAAATTATTAAAATCTAATCAAGTGATATCATTGATATCAGACTCTGGTTCTCCTCTAATATCCGACCCTGGAAACCAATTAATAAATTTTTTGTTTGAAAATCAGTTAAATGTATATTCAATACCTGGTGCTAGCGCCTTAATCTCAGGTATTCAACTGAGTGGTTTTTTAAATAAAAAGAAATTTACCTTTATTGGTTTTCTTCCCAAAAAAAAAGAACATAAAGAAAAAACTCTCTTAGAGAATAAAATTAATAATCTAATTATTTACTCAACTAAACAACAGTTGCGTAAGGACGTTTATGCTATTGCCTCAATTTCTGAAACATTTGAAATTGTAATACTTAAAGAACTGACAAAACTATATGAGGAAAGATTACATATAGATTACAAAAATTATGAAAATTTTAATTACTCTGGAATTAAAGGTGAGTTAGTTTTAGCTGTTAACATTGAAAAAGAGACTGACAAAATTAAAGATTTCGATTTTAAAGAGATTAAGGAGATAATTAGAGAGTTAGGTGTAAAAAAGGCTTATCAACAGCTTAAAAGTAAGTATAAAATATCAAGAAATGATTTTTATAAATTATCAATCGATTTAAAAGATGACTAAGTATTTTATAGTTCTACTATCAGTGTTTTTTATTGGCTGTGGTCCTTCACTTGTATCTACAGGTGCAAAAACTGTCATTAAGGAAAACGAAGATGAAAAAACATTTAGTGAAAGTTGGGACGATGCCACTATTAAGCTTGGTATTAAAGAAAAATACTTTTCATATGATGCAACTCTATTTACGAGGATTGATGTTGAAGTTGAATTAGGTAAAGTTCTTTTAACAGGCGTAGTTCCCTACGGCGACATGCGCTTAGAGGCAGTAAGACTTGCTTGGCAACAAGATGGTGTAAATGAAGTTTTAAATGAAATTTCAATTGATACTGGATATGGACTTGATGATATAGCCAAAGACAAATTCATAAGTACGCAACTTTTTACAAAGATTTTCACGGACTCGAATATAAAGAAATTTAAATACGACTTTGAGGTACAAAAACAAATTGTATATCTGTTTGGTGTTTCAAGTGATCAAAAAGAAATAGATATGGTAATTGAACATGCTAAAAACATAAAGGGTGTGTTAGATATCATTAATTATATTCAAGCCAGGTAGACTAAACATTTGCCAATAAATGTAGATGAAAATGAAATACTTCTTGGCCGCCATCTTTGCCTTTATGTGTTTTAATTTGAAAACCTTTATCTCTTAAACCTAAAATATCAATAATTTCATCGACGGATTTCCAAAAATTAGTTTGATAAAAGCTGTCTGCATTTTGTAAGAAATCAGAAATATCAATTAGGGATTTCTTAGGTATAATTAATATATGTGTTTTTGCTTTTGGGCTAATATCTTTGAATGAAAGGACATGCTCGTTTTCGAAAACTTTATCACAAGGAATTTCACCTTTTAAAATTTTTGCAAAAATATTTTCTTTATCATAACTCATAATCTGACAGGGACACCTTTGCTACTAAGATATTTTTTTACAGTCTTAATTTTATATTTTCTAGAGTGAAATACGCTCGCGGCTAACAAACCAGTGGATTTTGTCAAATGACCTAAATAAAAATGCTCCAGACTTCCAACACCACCACTGGCAATTACGGGAATACTTACACTACTGGTTACTTTTTTTAGCATATTGCTATCGAAACCATTTTGAACCCCATCTGTATCCATTGAGGTCATTAATATCTCTCCAGCCCCGAGAGACTGTACTCGTTTTGCCCATGTAATAAGTTCATTTTTGGTAATCTCTCTTCCACCTTTGATGACAACTTTCATTTTATTTTTATACCTTTTTCCATCAATTGCTACGACTATGCATTGAGAGCCATGTCTCAATGAGGCTTGTCTTATTAATTTTGGATTTTTTACTGCAGCGGAATTAATTGATACTTTATCCGCTCCTGCATTAAGCAAATCTGTTATATCGCCCAAATCTGAAACTCCTCCACCTACAGTTAAAGGGATATTTATAACCTTAGCTATTGACTCAACAGTTTTAATAAATGTTTTTCTATTTTGATATGATGCATTTATATCAAGCATACAAATCTCATCGGCCCCTGATAAAGAGTAATATTTTGCCATTTCAACTGCGTTACCCATGACTCTTATGTTTTTAAAATTAACACCCTTAACAACTTTATTTTTAATAACATCAAGGCACGGGATTATTCTTGTCTTAAGCATTAAACTGGACCAAACTATTTATAGATATTTTATTTTCGTATATGGCTTTACCTACAACAACATTATTGAAACCGTTTAATCTACTTAATTCAATATCGTTAAGGTCCTTAACACCTCCTCCGATAGTAATATGCTTGTCAGTTAATGTCTTTACAGAATTAAACGTTTCCATATTTAAGCCAGAGAGCATTCCATCATTAGCAGTATCTGTGACAAAGTAGGAATGAATGGGCCGTTTGTTATATTTATCTATAATATGCTTTAAAGATTGGTTGGTTGTTTCTTGCCAGCCATGAGAAGCAATTTGATTATCTTTTATATCCAAAGCGATGGATAGTTTTTCAATTAAAGAGTCGTCAAAATTTAAAACGTCATCAATATTCTTTATTGCAAAAGTCCCAATTACAATTGTATTAAACCCTTCATTAAATTTATCAATAATAGCCTCTTTACTTCTTATACCGCCAGCAACTTCAATATTAATATCAATATTTCTTCTAATCTGACTCAGAACCTGATTGTTATTACCTTTGCCTAAAGTAGCATCTAAGTCGACAACGTGAATAGTATTGAAACCTGCATCTTGATATGTTTTAGCCATATCAAGAGGAGAATACTTATAAATTGTTTTATCATCGGCGATACCTTTTGTTAGTCTCACACATTTTCCGTCTATTATGTCAATTGCTGGGAATATATTCATGAATTCAAAATATAATTTTTTATCAAATTTAGCCCGTCTTTGTGGCTTTTTTCAGGATGAAATTGCACTCCGTAAATATTGCCTTTCTTTACAATAGAAGGGAATTTTTGACCATAAAGAGTGAAAGCTAAAACATCTGATTTTTTAATGTTTTGGAAAATGTAACTATGAACAAAATAAAAATCCTTCATGTCAAAACTATTTGTAATAATAGTATCATCGTTGTTTAAATTAATAGTATTCCAACCCATATGAGGAATTATAAGTTTTTTATTTCTAAATTTTTTAATATCCCCACTGATAATTCCTAATCCTCTTGTAGTCTTATCTTCATAGCCCCAATCAGATAAAATTTGCATACCGACACATATACCTAAGTATGAAGAGTTATTTTCAGAATTTTTTAAATCTATAGTTACTGAGTCAAGAATAAATTGTCATATCGAAACATTATATGGAAAAAATAATCACCATATTATTGAAAGCTGTTTTAAATCATTTGCACTATCCCTGAAAAAAGCAATATCTATTGAT
>CACLZM010000021.1 GCA_902611415.1 uncultured Alphaproteobacteria bacterium
AAAATAATTCTTACAATTCTTGTATCATTCTTATCTCTTTCTGCATTTGCTGAAAGATATGTAATGGTAACACACGGTGAGGGTAAAGACCCTTTCTGGCCTGTTGTGCAAAAAGGTGGTGAAGATGCTGCTAGACACGTAGGTGCAGATTTTGAATATATCTTCAACCCCTCAGGTGACATGGGTGACATGGCAAAATCAATTGCTGCTGCTGCAGCAACTCAGCCTGATGGAATGGTAGTTTCACTTCCAGATCCTGAAGCTTTAGGTCAAGCAATTAAAGACGCTGTTGCTGCTGGTATTCCAGTCATCACAATGAACTCAGGTCTTGAGTCTTCTGCTTCACTTGGTGCACTAATGCACGTTGGTCAGCCTGAATACCTTGCTGGTCAATCTGCTGGTGCAAGAGCAAAAGCTGAAGGTGCTACAAAAGCTCTTTGCATGATTCAAGAAGCTTACAACACAGCTTTGACAGATAGATGTGGTGGTTACGGTGAAGCTATTCCTACTGAATTAGTAGATAGCTCAAACGATCCTGCTACTATCCCAACAAGAGCTGCTGCTGGTTTACAAGCAAACCCAGATGTTGATGCAGTATTATCAGTTGGTCCGCACGTTTGTGTTGGAGTTCAACAGGCTATCGATGAGTTAGGTATGTCAGTACACCACTCTTGTTTTGACTTGAGCCCACCTGTTATGGACTTAATCAATGAGGGTAAAGTTGCTTTCACAATTGACCAACAACAACGTCTACAAGGTTATATGCCTGTTGTAGTATTACACTTATACAACAACGGTGCTGGCCTTTTACCTGGTGCAAACATTCCATCAGGTCCAGGATTTGTTGACAAGTCAAATGCTTCATCAGTTGCTGCTTTAGCAGGTATTGATAGATAGTATAATCTTATAAATCTTGAAAAGTGGGTAGTAAACTGCCCACTTTTTTTATATTTAAGTATAATTAAACTGAATGATCTTTATTAAAATTATATAAATTAAATTATGGCTACAACCTCAACTCCCCAAAGACAAGAGTCTGATAGGCACCAAAAGAAAACTTGGCTTACCACACTGGTTTCAAGACCAGAAATTGGACCTATTGGAGTTATGCTGCTTTTATTTGGAATGCTTGGCTATTTCTCCATCCCTGCTGGTGAAATGTCTTGGAACCCTTTTACAGGTGAGGGTTTTAATGCACTAGGTATTAGAAACTTTCTAAGAGTTATATCTCAACTTGGAATCATAGCAATTGGTGCTGGGCTTTTAATAATTGCTGGTGAGTTTGACTTATCTATTGGATCTATGATTGGTTTCGCAGGAGCCTGTATGGCAATGATTTTAAGGTGGGGTTTTTCATTTATTGTTCCCTATATATCTTTTGAGGGAGGTTTCCACATAGAATTTTATACGGTTTTCCACATTGCTGATGTTTCCCCAATACTAGCGATATTTATTACTTTATGTTTCACACTTTTTTTTGGATGGATACAAGGTACCATTGTAGTTAGATCAGGCTTACCTTCTTTCATCGTTACACTTGGTGGATTATTTTTTTTAAGAGGACTTACAGAAGTTTCTCTTCGCTCTTTCAATCATAGACCAGATCAAGCTAAAGGCGCTACAACAGTTACAGAAATCCCAGATATTAAAAATATTGTAAATGTTCCCG
Source organism: uncultured Alphaproteobacteria bacterium (assembly GCA_902611415.1). Taxonomy (GTDB): domain Bacteria; phylum Pseudomonadota; class Alphaproteobacteria; order HIMB59; family HIMB59; genus HIMB59. The sequence goes on from CACLZM010000021.1 coordinate 1,670, forward strand.
GACATGGTGAAATGGTTCGTGAAAAAGCAAAAGCTCTTCCAGAAGCTGACCTTGTATCTTTAGCTCAAACATTACCAGCTGATACAGTAGCAGCAATAACTGAAAGACTCGAATATACATATCAAAGGGTAGCAGATGCCAAAACTCAAATTTTGGTGGATAAAGGCACCAAACCTTTGCAAGAAGCTCTAGCAAATGCTCAGGCTACTGGAAACGAATATATGGTCGGGATGATACAAGAAAAAATTGCTAACTTTAAAATCGATCCTGTAGTTGCAAAAACTGTCACAGATGTTGATATAGCAAGGGTTTATATAGATTCATTATACTCAGCTCAACCTGTCGCTAACTTTTTTGGTGGAGATATTTTAGAGCCTGTATTTGATTGGCTATATTTTCCAATTGATTGGAATACCAATAATTTTGGAAACCAATTTGCTCCAGGGCTGTACTCTTGTGTAATGATTTGGCTTATTATAGCTATAATCTGTTATGTTGTTCTAAGTAGAACACAGGCTGGTAACTGGATTTATTCTACTGGTGGAAACTTAAGTGCCGCTAAAGCTAATGGTGTGCCTACAGATAAAGTTAAAGTATCTCTATTTATGTTTTCTGCTTTTTGTGCAACTGTATTTGCAACTTGCCAAGTTTTCGAGGTTAATACCGCAGATGCGGCTAAAGGAAATTTAAAAGAATTAGAGGCAATTGCTGCTGCTGTTATTGGCGGTGTTGTACTAACAGGTGGCTTTGGAACAATTTTAGGTATATGTGTTGGTGCATTTATTTTTGGTATAGCAAAAGAGGCTTTCTTCTATATCCCTGGAATCGATGGATCATTTTATAGAGTCTTTTTAGGTTTAGTAATCATAGCCTCTGCGCTAACAAATGAAAATATCCGAAAAAGAATTATAGGTAGTATATAATGAGTCAAGATAATCAAGCCCCATTTATTGAGATTACAAATTTAGTTAAAAAGTTTGGTACATTCACAGCACTGAACGGTGTCTCCTTAAATGTTTTGCCTGGAGAGGTTCACGCACTTCTTGGTGATAATGGTGCTGGAAAATCAACTCTGATAAAAGTTTTATCAGGTGTTCACAAACCTACATCTGGTGTGATTAAAGTTGATGGAAATGAAGTGAAATTTGGATCCCCAAGAGAAGCTACAAGCGCAGGCATAGGAACTGTTTACCAAGATTTAGCTTTGAACGCACTTACATCGGTTACTAGAAACTTTTTTTTGGGTAATGAGTTAAAAAAAGGCCCAGGACCTCTTGGAATATTAGATTTTAAAAATATGAATGAAATTACTATCGCTGAGATGGGCAAGATAGGAATAAATATCTCTGATCCGACTCAGTTAGTAGGTACGATGTCTGGAGGACAGAGACAAACTTTGGCGATTGCTAGAGCGATATACTTTGGAGCTAAAATATTAATCTTGGATGAGCCAACATCGGCTCTTGGACAAAAACAACAAATGGAAGTATTAAAGACTATAAAAAAAGTCCAACAATTAGGGAATATCGCAATTATTTTGATTACTCACAATGAAATCCATGCGAGGCTAATAGCTGATCGATTTACATTCTTAAGCTTGGGTGAAGTAATAGGATCTGGAAAGTCATCAGAATTAGGCGGAGATGATGTTAAGCGTTTAATGGCTGGCGGCGCTCAAATAGGTGATCTAGCAAAAGAGCTTGAGGCCGTATAGTATTTTTTACTAGTAAGAGCTAGGATTATTATCTTTATCAGACTCATCGTGTTTTTGATTAGTTAGCTCTTTAAACTTCCTTACATGAGCTGCCGCAGCGCCTGATAGCAACCTTACATCATTGGTAATGGTAACAAGATCAAAACCCCATTCGGTAGCCTTTGCAGCATACTCTGGAGTTCCACAATGAAGACATGCAACTTTCCCATGTTTATGAGCAATTTCTAAAATTTTCTTTTTAGACTCAATCATCTCAGGTTCTGTTCGATCAAATCCAGGTGTTAACTCTCCTTTGTTCAGTCCTATCGTTAAATCTGCTGTACCAATATAAAGTCCATCAAGACCAGGTGTGGATGCTATATCATCAAGATTATCAAATGCTTCTTGAGTTTCTATCATAGCTAGACAAAAGGTTCCCTCATTTGAATCGTAAAAATAATTTGAACTAACTGAAAAGTTAGCTCTCGTTGGACCAAAACTTCTGATACCCACTGGTGGATATTTACAATCTTGAACAAGTTTTTGCGCTTGCTCTTTATTATTAATCATAGGACATATTATTCCTAATGCTCCTGCATCCATGACTTTAGATATTACGGCGTGATCTAGTCCTGAAACTCTACAAATTGGAGTGACACCACTATTTCTAATACTTTGCAACATTGTAAATAAATCACTAAAGCCAATCATCCCATGTTGATAGTCAATGGTCAGGGCGTCATAACCCTGCTCAGACATAATTTCAGCAGTAAAAGTATTGGGTATTGATAAAAAACTATTTAGAACTATTTCTTTTTTTTGCCATTTAGTTTTTACTTTGTTTTCAATCATTGAGTGTTAAATACTAAAATTATTTAAAAATATAATTATAACAATTATTTATTATTCATGAATAAATGCATAAATTTAATCAATATTTTCCATCCTCCCACTTTTGACAGATTTATAGGCAGTTTCGGCTAAGAGAAGAGCTCTTCTTCCGTCCTCAAAGCCAACAGATACAGGCTTTTTTTCCAAAATTGTTTCGACAAATGAGCTAATAGAATTCATATAAGACTCTTGGTATCTCTCAATAAAAAAATTTAAATAGGGCTCACTCTTATCAACAAACTCTGAATTATATTTTTTCAATTCATGTGGCTTTCTATTTTCAGATATAACCATCCCTTTACTTCCAAACAACTCAACTCTTTGATCGTATCCATAAGTTGCTGATCTAGAGTTGTTTATGTGACATTGTTTCCCCGAGGCTGTTTCCATTATAATCATCAAGGTGTCACTATCATTTAATTCAGATTTTATTTTTGGATCTATTAAAGCATTAGAAATTGCAAATACTTTAACTGGTTCTTCACCAAGCATAAAACGGGCTAAATCAAAATCATGAATTGTCATATCTCTAAATTGCCCACCAGACACTTTTAAATAATCCCAACTCGGCAGACCAGGATCTCTAGATGTAATCAGACATTGATGAAGCTCACCAATTTCACCATCAATATAAGATTTTTTTGCAGCCTGATGACCAGGATCAAATCTTCTATTAAAGCCTAATTGTATTGGAACTTTATTACCTTCAAGTCTTTTTGAAAACTCATTTACTTTTTTTATATCGAGGTCAATAGGTTTCTCACACAAAACAGGTTTCTTTGATGCAACGGATCTTTCTATGAAATCAATATGTGTATTTGTTGGGGAAGATATAAGAACAGCATCAATATCATTATTGTTAAAAATATCGTCAACACTTTTCACAGCAAGTACGCTTAAATCATTTGATACTTTTTTTGCAAATTCTTCATTTGGGTCATAAATGCATACTAAATTTGTCTGTTCATGAAGTTGAATATTCTTAGCATGCATTTGGCCAATACGCCCGCACCCAATAACTGCAATACTGACTTTTTTCATATCACAGAAGTATAGTATTCTTTTAATTTAAAAAATAAAAAAAAATTCATTTTGAATAAAATTTAAGTATTCTTTAAAAGGTTTATTTATTTATAATCTTTCTTGAGGAGGGGTTTATGAAAGCAAAATTGGGAATAGCACCCATAGCATGGTCCAATGATGATTTACCTGAACTTGGAGGAGAGACTTCTTTGGATACCTGCCTTAGTGAGTCAAAACTTGCTGGATTTACAGGTGTGGAAACAGGTGGAAAATTTCCAAAAACTCCTGAAAAACTTGGTCCAATTTTAAAAAATCACAAATTATACCTGGCATCAGGGTGGTATTCAGGAACTGTGCTCGATAATGACCTAGAAAATGAAAAAGATAAAGTCCTTCAACAACTCACTCTCTTCAGAGACCTAGGCGCAGCAGTTTTAGCATATGGAGAGACATCTGGAACTATCCAAAATATTAGAAATGCTCCTTTAAACACAAAAAGAAAAATACACAGTGAGGACTTTAGAGAGTATGGAAGAAAACTAACATTATTTGCAGAATTTTGCGCAGATTTTGGTGTGCCAATTTCATTTCATCATCACATGGGTACAGCGATTGAGACTGAGGATGAGCTTGATGAATTGATGAACCACACAGGTGAGGCAGTAAAAATCTTATTTGACACAGGCCATATGACCTTTGCAGGAGGCAACTCTTTGAGAGTAATAAATAAATATGCAAAAAGAATAAATCACTTTCATGCTAAAGACATTCGTTCAAAGGTTGTAAATGATTTAGATCGATCAAAAAAAAGTTTTTTAGATTTTGTGTTAGAAGGGGCTTTCACAGTACCTGGAGATGGAAATATTAATTTTAAGGAAGTAGTTGAGACATTATCAAATAATAACTACGAGGGATGGTTCATTGTCGAGGCAGAGCAAGATCCTGCCAAAGCAAACCCATTTGAATACGCTAAAATTGGAAATAAAGAACTTGTAGAGTGCTTAAGTATGTATGGATATGAGATAGAGGATTATAGAGATGAATAGTATTAAGGGAAAGTTTGCACTAGTGACTGGAGGAACACAAGGTTTAGGGGCAGCAATCGCAAAAAATTTTGCTGATAGCGGAGCTGAAGGTGTTGTCACAATTGGTAGAAAAGAAGATAAAGGAAATGAGGTAGCAAAAAAAATTCAAGATGAAACTGGATGTAAAGTAATTTTTGTAAAAACAGACCTAGGAGAGGTCCAAGAGTGTAGAAATGCAGTTTCAGTTGCCAAACAAGAATTTGGGAGATTGGATGTTCTTGTTAACGCTGCCGGTATTACTGATAGGGGAGATATTGTTAATACGAGCGAAGAATTATTCGATAAAATGATAGGTACCAACTTAAAAGGTCCTTATTTTTTAATTCAAGATACTGTGAAAATTATGATTGAACAAAACATAGAAGGTTCAATAATTAATATTGGATCTGTAGCAGCTATGACTGGCCAACCATTCATATCAACTTATTGTGTATCAAAGGGGGCTCTTGCAACATTAACTAGAAATACAGCATTCGCATTATTAAAAAATAAAATAAGAGTTAATCAATTAAATATTGGTTGGATGGCTTCGGATGGAGAGCATGAGATTCAAACAAAATATCATGGCGCCTCAGAAAATTGGCTAGAAGATGCTGGTAAAGCTCAACCATTTGGAAGATTGCTTGATCCAAAGGAGGTAGCTAAAGCAGTAACATTTTTAGCATCTGATGACTCAGGTATGATGACAGGTTCTGTTGTAAACTTTGATCAGTCGGTGTGGGGAGGGTATCCTTTTGCACCACCTCAGCCTGCAGAAAAAATGGAAATTAAATAGTTTAATTTAAATATTTTTCGGCACTTTGTTGACAACTTTTTAGTGTAGCTTCCAAATCCTTATTCAAAAAAATATACTCATAAATTTTATGACCAACATCTTCAATAATATTTGAATAGGTC
>CACLZM010000022.1 GCA_902611415.1 uncultured Alphaproteobacteria bacterium
CTTCACACTGTGTTGGATTTATTTTTCCTGGCATAATTGATGAGCCAGGTTCATTGGCTGGAAGAATAATCTCAGAAATTCCACTTCTTGGCCCAGAAGCTAATACCCTAATATCATTTGCCATTTTAAATAAAGCACTGGTTAAAATTTCGACACCTGACATTACTTCAATAAATACATCATGGGAAGCAAGCGACTCATACTTATTTGGGGCAGATTTAAACGGAAGTCCTGTCTCTTTTTTTAAGTATTTAATAAATATTTTAGAAAAACTTTTTGGCGCATTTAATCCAGATCCAACTGCAGTTCCTCCTTGAGCCAATTCATAAAGCTTATTTAAACTTTTTTTAATAACAATCTCTGCATAAGAAATTTGATCATAAAACGCTAAAAATTCATTTGAAATTTTTATTGGTGTTGCATCCTGAGTGTGAGTCCTTCCAATTTTAATTATTCCTTTGAACTCAGAAATTTTCTTTTTTAAAGATTTTTTAAAAAAAACTATCTCAGGAAGTAAATTTTTTTTTATCGATAGTACAGAAGCTATATGCATAGCAGTTGGAATACTATCATTTGATGATTGAGACCTATTAATATGATCATTAGGATGAAGTGGAGTATTTGTTGGAAGTACTCTTCCTAACAACTGGTTACTTTTATTTGCAATGACTTCATTTATGTTCATATTGATTTGAGTCCCTGATCCTGTTTGCCATACAACAAGAGGAAAGTGATCATTTAATTTTCCAGATATAATTAAATCACAAACTTTACCGATAATTTTTGTATGATTTTTTGGCAATAATTTAAATTCTGCATTTGCAAAAGCACATGATTTTTTTTGTAAGGCAAGGGCCTCAATAAAAATATTTTGAAAATGAAATTTCCCAATACCTATTTGAAAGTTTTCTATTGATCTTTGAGTTTGTGCTCCCCAAAGTTTCGTGCTTTCAACTTTAATTTTACCTAAGCTATCTTTTTCAATGCGAAATTTGACCATGAGTAATTAATAATATATATCAAATTCAATGAAAAATATTTTATTAATTCGCCATGGTCAAAGTGAGTGGAACAAATTAAATCTTTTTACTGGCTTTAAAAATATTGAATTATCTGAACAAGGCATTGAGGAGGCGAATAAAGCTGGGCAAAACTTCAAAAATTTAGATATTAAATTCAATATTGTATTTACAAGCGAATTAAAAAGAGCTCAAGAAACTGCTAAAATAATTCTTCAAAACCTAGAACAGTGGGATTTTTTAAATAATGAAGGAAAAATAATCTCAAACATTAATTTAAATGAAAGAGATTATGGTGATCTCACGGGTTTAAACAAAAAGGAAACTGCTAAAAAATTTGGAGAAGAACAAGTTCATAAGTGGAGAAGAGGTTATTCTGATCAACCCCCTAACGGTGAAAGTCTTGAGGATGTGGTCAGAAGAGTTACAAAATATTTTGAGGAAGTAATTAAACCTGCTATTCAAAGTAATGAAAATGATAATATTTTAATAGCAGCACATGGGAATTCTCTAAGAGCGCTTTTAATTGTTATGAATATTTATGAACCAAATAATATTAATTCTGTTGAACTCTCAACTGGTGTTCCAATACATGTTATCTTAAAAGATAATAAGTTTAGTATTAAAGATTAACTAATTGATAGATATAGCTCTAGTTATAGCAATCGTATCATATTACACCGTCATGTTTATCACACCTGGGCCCAATAATGCTATGTTAACGATCTCAGGCTTAAAATTTGGTTTTAAAAGGTCTCTACCACATATTACTGGTATCTCTTTAGGTCATGCTCTTCAAGTTTCATTAATTTGCACAGGTTTAGGGTTAATTTTGATCAATAAACCAGAATTTCAAATGACACTAAAATGGCTTTGTTTTTTTTATCTCATTTATTTAGCTTATCAAATGATTGGATCTTTAAAGGATTACAAGAAAGAAACAGGTAGACCTTTAAATGTATACGAGGCTGCACTTTTTCAATGGATAAACCCCAAGGCATGGACGATTGCTATTACAGTGGCATCTGGTTTTATGCCTCTAGAAGAAAAGCTTTGGATAGCTGTTGTTTTCACAGGGTTGATGTCATCATTGGTAAGCTTTCCATGTATAAGTTTATGGGCACTTTTTGGAAGTTTGATTAAAAATTTAGTATCGAATCCCAAATTAAAAAGAAGTTTTGAGTATTTCTTTGCACTATTATTAGTATCTACGGGAATTTATTTAATATTAAGCTAATTTTTCAAGCAAATTTAAATAGCGAAAATTAATATATCCTTTTTTGGATAAATAAAATTTTTCAATGCTATCTCTTTTTAAAGAATTACAAAATACTGGTAATTTTGCTTTTAATTTTTTACTTATATGAATATTTGATTTTAGCAAATGCTCTTTATTAGCAGATTTTAAAATTTTGATTGAGTGTTTACTGTTCAATAAATCATAAATTAATAGAGAACAGTTATTTTTTAAAATTTTATTTATCATTGCTCTATTTTGCCCAACATATTCAACAATGTCGAATAAGACTAAGTAATTTTGATTTAACTTAATTTGACTAAGTTTCAAACCTTGCATTGATAAAAATAAATCTATTTTTTGATTAGTATAATATTTACAGCCAACTGAAATATATTCTTTCTCTTCAATTATTCTGTTAGTAAATTTTTCAATATAAAAGTTGAATTTGGCTGATTTATTTTTAAGTTCAATAATATCATCTGGTATAAGGGGCATTCTTGTTTCTTTTTTGGCCCTATCTGAGAGCATACAAATATTCATAATTAAAAAAAAATATATACTATAATCTTATGAAGTTAATTCCAGAATGGGAAGCACATGACAAATGTCTAATGGCTTGGCCATGTAATAAAAATCTTTACAACGAAATAATTAAAGATGCTAGATTAGAAATGGCTAATTTAGCCAATTCTATTTCAGATGAAGAAACAGTTTATATGTATTGCAATAAAGAGGATTATAATGAATGTAAAAAATATATAAATAATCAAAAAATAAATATTATCCAACTAGAACTAGATGACTCTTGGATGAGAGATATTGCCCCGATCTTTATAAAAGAGGACAATGAACTTAAATGTATTAACTTTAATTTTAATGGTTATGGAAAATACCCAAATTATTTAAATGATAATAAAGTAGGTGAATATATCTCAAATCAATTTTCTATTACTTCATATTTAAATAATCTTACGTTAGAAGGAGGTGCTATTACTTACGATGAATACGGAAACTTGTTTTCCACTGAAAGTGTGCTGCTTAACCCAAATAGAAATAATCCTGAAAAAGCAAAAATAGAGCAAACACTGACTAGTTTATTTGACTTAAATTCAATAATTTGGATCCCCGAAGGTTTAAAAGATGATGATACTGATGGGCACATAGACAATATTTTATGTCCTATTGGAAATAGAAAATATTTAATAGCAAAAAGTTATGATTTAGATGATTTGAATTCAAATAATTTAACTAAGATTAAATCAATTATTCTAAGTAACCTTTCGAGCATTGACAGTAATATAGAATTAATTGATATACCACTACCTTCAAAAATAGTTGTCAATGATAAAAAGCTTATTGCCTCGTATATTAATTTTTATTTTTCAAAGCGTAAAATCTTTGTTCCAAAATTTAATGTTAAAGAAGATGAAATGGTTTATGATATTTTTAAGGATATTTTTAAAGATAAAAAAATTGAGATGATTGAAACTTCACATATAAATTATGGTGGAGGTAATATCCATTGTGTTACCATGAATGTACCAAAAAATGTCAATTAAGGTTGCTGCTTCACAATTTAAATCAATAAAAGAAAAAAAAGATTTAAACATAAATAAGGCTATACAAATTGCTCAACAAGCATCTAAGGAAAATGTAAATATTTTCCTCCTACAGGAGTTATTTCAAACTGAGTACTTTTGCTCAACTCAGGATAAAAAGTTTTTTAATTATGCAATTGAATTTCCTAATGACAAACTATTTGAAATTTTTTCTAATTTTTGTAAGAAAAATAATATGGTAATGCCAATCAGTTTTTTTGAAAAAAAAGAAAATAATTTTTTTAATTCACTAGTTGTGATTAATGCTGATGGTAGATTAAGTGATTTATATAGAAAGTCCCATATTCCCGAGGGCCCTGGTTATAACGAAAAGTTTTACTTTAAACCTGGAGATACTGGCTTCAAAGTATTTAACACAAAATTTGGAAATCTTGGTTGTGGTATATGCTGGGATCAATGGTTTCCTGAATGTGCGAGATCTATGACACTTTCTGGTGCAGATATTTTATTATATCCCACGGCAATTGGTTCTGAGCCTCAAGACCCTTTATTAGACTCAAAAGATCACTGGCAAAACGTAATGAAAGGTCATGCAGCTGCAAATCAAATTCCAGTCATAGCTTCTAATAGAATTGGCACAGAAAATGAGGGTTCAATATCTGTTACATTTTATGGAAGTTCCTTTATCGCTAATCATTTGGGTAATATTGAAATTGAAATGAACAAAAAAGATGAGGGCTTTGTATCTAAGAATTTCGACTTTTCAGAAATAACAAAATACCGCCAATCTTGGGGAAATTTTAGAGATCGTAGACCAGATCTATATAAAAAAATTTGTGATTTTTAAAAAAAATTATCATATTATTCAAATTCTACTTATTTAAGAGGAGAGGTAATATGAATAAATTTTTAACAGCTCTTTTAGTGCTAATACTTCCTATGAGTTTGAGCGCTAAAGAAGAGTTATTTATATACAATTGGTCCGATTATATAGCTGAAGATACAATTGCAAATTTTGAGGAAGAAACTGGTATTGATGTAACATACGATGTATTTGATTCAAACGAAGTTCTAGAGGCTAAGCTTTTAGCTGGAGGAAGTGGTTATGACTTAGTTGTTCCATCAGGCTCCTTTATGGAAAACCAAATTAAAGCTGGAGTTTTTCAAAAACTTGATAAAAGTATGATTCCAAACCTCAAAAATTTAGATCCAAGTGTTTTAGAAAAAACTGATGCTCATGATCCAGGTGGGGAATATTCTGTTAATTACATGTATGGTACAACTGGAATTGGTTACAATGTTGCTGCCGTCGAGGAAAGAGGTGGAGATGTTGAGTCATGGGACATAATATTTGATGTAGATCAAATTTCTAAATATGAAGATTGCGGTGTGGCTTTCCTAGATGCACCAAGTGAAATTGTTGAGATTGCATTAAATTATCTTGGTCATGATCCAAATACAGAAAACACCAAAGCTAATCAAGAGGCACTAGAATTATTGAATAATATTAGACCTTACATAAAGTATTTTGATTCCTCTCAGTACATCGATGATTTAGCAAATGGTGAAATTTGTTTAGCAATAGGTTGGTCAGGTGATGTATTTATAGCAGCATACGAGGAAATCGAAGAGGTCTGGTATTCAATTCCTAATGAAGGAACAGTAATTTGGTTTGATATGATGGGAATTCCAGCAGACGCGAAAAATGTAGAAAATGCCCATAAATTTATAGATTATATTTTGAGACCAGAAGTTGTTGCAGAGATTACTAACTATGTGTGGTACTCAAATCCTAATCTAGTAGCTAACACAACTGAAGGTTTGATAGATCCAGATATCCTTTCAGACCCAGCTATTTATCCAACAGAAGAGACATTAACTAAACTTTTTGCAGATACAGCTGACTCACCTCAAAAGTCTAGGATATCTTCAAGAGTATTTAATAGTTTTAAAGCTTCTCAATAATTTAATTAAAGCGCAACTTTTACTTTAGTTGCGCTTTTCACAATCTTTTTTATGTCTGAACCTTTTTTACAAATCATGGATGTATCAAAAAGGTTTGATAATGTCGTTGCTTTAGACAAAGTTAATCTAAAAATAGCTAAATCTGAAATATTCAGTCTTCTAGGATCTTCAGGATGTGGTAAGTCAACACTTTTGAGAATTATAGCAGGTTTTGAGAAGCCTGATGAAGGAAGAATTCTACTTGAGGGAAAGGATATCACGAAACTTCCACCATATGTAAGACCTCTAAATATTATGTTCCAAAATTATGCACTATTTCCGCATTTAAATGTCACTAATAATATCCAGTTTGGACTAAAAGAAGAAAAAATTTCTAAAGAAGAAATCAATCATCGTGTTAATGAAATTTTAAATTTACTAGAACTGAATGGTTTAGAGAAAAGAAAAATCAATGAGATTTCTGGTGGTCAACAACAACGTGTAGCGTTAGCAAGATGTCTAGTCAAAAAACCAAAATTACTTTTATTGGATGAACCACTTGCAGCATTAGACAAACAGCTAAGAGTACAGACACAATTCGAGTTAGTTAATCTACAGTATAAGTTAGGTATCACTTTTATAATTGTTACCCATGATCAAGAGGAAGCAATGTCATTATCTGACAGAATGGCAATTATGAAAAATGGAGAAATCCTCCAAGTCGGTAATCCTGTTGAGATATATGAAAAACCGAAGGACAAATATATAGCCAATTTTATAGGCACAGCAAATATCTTTAATGTTCTTAATAAAAATAATCAAATCATCATTAAAGAATTAAATTATGAAGTTAAAAATATTAACAATAAAGAAAACTATGTTAAATGTTTAATTAGGCCTGAAAAAATTTCTGTTAAAAAATTAGAAAATCAATCTGATAATTTAAATATTGGTGTAATTAAAGAAGTAGCTTATTTAGGGAGCTATACTAAGTATTTAATTGAGGTTAATGGATTTCAATTTTATTCTTTTATGCAAAATAGTTTAGTTTCAGATAACCTTCAAATAAGATGGGATGACAAAGTTCAGATAAGTTTTAACGAAACATCAATATATTTCTTTAATGATTAAAAATTTAAAAAAACAAAACGTGTGGTTTGTATTCACTCCATATTTATGGCTCGTTTTGTTCTTTTTTGTTCCATTAGCGTTAATTTTTAAAATATCAATATCTGTGTCTGAATGGGGTATGCCACCTTATCGTGATCTTTTTTCTTTATCTGAAAATGGATTGGAGATTAATTCAACTCTTGGAAATTATTTATTCATTTTTTCAGACCCTTTCTATATCAGATCTTATC
>CACLZM010000023.1 GCA_902611415.1 uncultured Alphaproteobacteria bacterium
GCTGATATAATTGCACCAAGTGACATGATGAAAAATACGACTAAATATTTAAGAAAAATATTTGCTCAAAATAGTTTTTCAAATTCTCCAATAATGAGTTACTCAACAAAATTTAAAAGTCACTTCTACGGCCCCTTTAGAGATGTTGCAAAATCATCACCACAGGGATTTGATCGATCATCATATCAATTACCTGTTGAAGACAAAGTAAAGGCGATTAAAAGCTCAATTAGTAATGCAGCTCAAGGTGCAAATTATTTAATGGTTAAGCCTGGAATGACTTCAATAGATTTAATAAGAGATATAAAAAAAGAGACACTGCTTCCCACGGGTGCGTACCAAGTAAGTGGTGAATATGCTAGTTTACAAATGCTCAGCAAAGCTAAATTTGGCAATTATATTGATTTGCTCCTAGAGTCTTTAACGGTACTCAAAAGAGCTCAAGCAGATTTTATTATTACTTATGGAGCCAGAGATATTGCAAAATACCTATAACAAAAATTTTTTTAATGCCTTAAATAAAGTTGAACAAAAAATTCCTCCAATTTGGTTTATGAGACAGGCTGGTCGATATCATCAGCATTATAGAAAATTAAAAGAAAAATATTCTTTTGAACAATTATGTAAAGAGCCTGAGCTTGCTTGTGAGGTAACTCTTGGACCTATTATTGAATTCGATTTTGATGCTGCAATATTGTTTAGTGATATTCTTTTCCCTTTAGATTATTTAGGTATGAGTTTAAAGTTTAATCCTGGACCAATATTTGAAAAAAATTTAAGTTCAAAAATGATATCCGATTTTAATATTGATGAATTTGAAAGTTTTATAGATTTTCAGAATATATCTTTAAAACACATTAGAAATGAACTATCAAATGATAAATCCTTACTTGGATTTACTGGTGGACCTGTAACCTTATACCATTTTGCAACGAGGAATAATCCTGTATCACAAACACTATTTCAACAAACTCTGCCCATTTTAGAAATGTTAATACAAAAAAATATACAAATTCAGTTACAAAATGACATTGATTTGTTAATGATATTTGATACTGAAGCTAATAAACTAAATGATAAAGATTTTGATGAATTCGTAATTCCTTTTTTAGTAAAAATTTCAAATAGTTATCCAAATAAAATTGGATATTTCACTAAAGAAATTTCTCAAACAAAATTTAATAAATTACAAAATTTAAAAGATTTAAAACTTACAGTTTTAGGAACTAATTTGGAGGTTTTCACTGAATTACCAAAGACACATTTATCTTTACAGGGGAATTTTTCAAATAATTTGTTAGCTATGGAGGACACTAAATCCTTTTCTGATTATATAGATAAATATATTGAGAAATGCTTACAGAGTGAGCCATCTCATAGATCAGGGTGGATTGCTAGCCTCGATCACGGTGTAAAAAAAACTACTCCTGAGGCTAATGTTCATTTATTCATAGAAAAGATAAGAACTAAGTTATCATAAAAATCGTAATGTTTTCAATGGCTTCATTTAAAGGTAATAAACTCTACGTTCATGGCTCCGGTCTTAAGACAGGTATTTTGATCACAAATTTAGGAACACCAGATGAACCAACTAAGTCGTCTTTAAAGACTTATCTAAAACAATTTTTATCAGATGAACGTGTCATAGAAACACCAAAAGCTATTTGGTGGCCTATTCTTAATGGAATAGTTTTAAATACTCGACCAGCGAAGTCAGCTAAAAATTACAAATCTGTTTGGACAGAGGAAGGTTCACCTCTTCTATTCCACACAAAAAACCAATTATCGAAAATAAAAGAATTTATTAATAAGAAATATCAAAATATTGTATTTGATATTGGAATGCGTTATGGGAATCCTAGCATCTCTAAAGGTTTAAATAATCTTAGAAATCAAAATTGTGATCGTATAATTATTTTACCTTTATACCCTCAATATTGTGCGGCTACAACGGGCTCAACGTTTGATGCTGTTGCAGAAGAATTAAAAAGTTGGCGTTGGGTACCATCTCTTCGTTTTATTGGAGGATATTACGAAAATGAACTTTATATTAAAGCTCTAAAAAATAGCATTGAAGAATTTTGGACTAAAAATTCAAAACCAAAAAAAATCATATTTAGCTATCATGGTGTTCCAAAAAAATATTTAGATAAAGGGGATCCGTATCATTGTTTTTGCAGAAAAACTACTAGGCTGGTAGCAGAGAACATGGGCTTACCAGAAGATAGTTATATGACCACATTTCAATCTAGATTTGGACCAGCAGAATGGCTTCAACCTTACACAGATAAAACTATAGAGAGCTTAGCAAAAAATGGTACAGACCACATTCATGTTATAAGTCCTGCTTTTTCCTCAGATTGTCTCGAGACAATAGAAGAACTAAACGAGGAAAATAGAGAAATATTCATGGAAAATGGTGGAAAGGAATTTGGATATATTCCTTGTCTAAATGATCGAGAAGATCATATACTCCTACTCACTTCGTTGTTAGAAAACGAACTACATGGGTGGGTATGAGTGATCAATTAAAAAATCAACAAACTGAAGCAGAAAAGTGGTTTCGAGAACTTCGAAATCAAATGGTTGGATCAATACAAAAGCTTGATGGGTCTAAATTTATAGAAAAAGAGTGGCAAAGACCTGGTGGTGGTGGTGGTTTGATGTCCTTACTCAAAGGAGAAATATTTGAAAAAGTAGGAGTAAATATTTCTACAGTGCATGGTAATTTTAGTGAGGAATTAAGAAAATCAATGCCGGGAACCGAAGAGGATCCAAGCTTTTGGGCCAGTGGTATCTCAGTCGTAGCTCACATGAAAAACCCGAAAATTGCAGCAGCTCATTTTAATACTAGGTACATAACTACAAAAGGAAAACAATGGTTTGGTGGTGGTTGTGATTTAACCCCTGCAATACCTGAAAAATTAGAAACAGATAATTTTCATCAAGGTCTCCAACGAACATGTGATCAACATAATTCAACTTATTATGAAAAATTTAAAAAACAATGTGATGAATACTTTTATTTAGAGCATCGAAAAGAAAGTAGAGGTATAGGAGGGATTTTTTTTGATTATATCAATACAGACTTTGCTAAGGATTTATCATTCATAAAAGATGTTGGGCAATTCTTTGTTAATTTTGTAGTTGAAAACTCAAAAAGAAAAAAAGATTTTAACTTTAATCAAGATGACTTAGATGCACTCTCAAAAAAAAGATCACGTTACGTAGAATTTAATTTGCTTTATGATAGAGGGACATTATTTGGATTAAAAACTGGTGGTAATATTGATGCTATATTAATGTCAATGCCCCCTGAGGCTAGATGGTAACAAAATGTATGAGTTATTAAAAATTTTACATATCATATCTTTTGTATCATGGTTTGCTGGGTTATTTTATTTACCAAGACTTTATGTTTATCATGTAGAAAACATAACCAATCCTGAAATGAATAGTGTATTTCAAAAAATGGAATATAAATTGCTAAAAATTATAATGAATCCAGCAATGATATTGACTTGGGTATTTGGTTTAGCTCTTATTCATTATGTAGGTTTTGAATTATGGCTTTTTTTGAAAATTATATTAGTTCTTATTCTCTCTGCATTTCATATGTATTTAAGTAAAATAAGAAAAAGTCTAGAGAGTAATTTTAGAGACTATACCTCAAAATATCTAAGAATAATCAATGAAGTGCCTACTGTTCTTCTAATTTTAATTGTAATACTTGTAGTTGTAAGACCTTTTTAATTTTATGGATCTTACCCAGGGGGATATAAAAAAACAATTAATCGGTATGGCTGTTCCAGCAGGAACAGGTCTTTTATTTTATACACTGTACAATGTAGTAGATACTTTTTATGCAGGTCTCATAAGCACAGAGGCTATTGCGGGCTTATCAATATCTTACCCCTTGTATTTTATTTTATTGGCCTTCGCTGTAGGTTTTGGACAAGGCACCACAGCTCTTGTCTCAATAGCTATTGGCAAAAAAAAATTTAATGAGGCAGTTAAGATACATACTCAAGCTTTAGTTATCACTTTATTGATTTCTATAGCCATAGGGCTAACAACGTTTCTATTATCTAGACCTGTATTTTTATATTTTGGGGCAGAAGGTATTTTTCTTAACAATGGTCTAAGATACATAAAAGTACTCTCAATTGGTGCTCCAATTTTTATTGTTTCTTTTGTTGTTAATTCTCTTTTATATGCACAAGGAGATACAAAAAAAAATAGAAATGCATTAATCATAAGCTTTTTTATTAATTTAATATTTAGTCCTTTCTTATCTTTAGGTTATGGTCCTTTTCCTGCAATGGGAACTCTCGGCATAGCTCTTGCAACAGTCATATCTCAACTATTTCATTTTTTCTTTTTAAGCTATTATGCTATTCGCAGTCCTTTGTTTAAGTATTTCAATTACAATTATATTTGGTTAGAATCTAAATTCGTATTAAGAATTCTAAGACAATCTATACCCTCTAGTATGAATATGTTCATGATTGCAGTTGGTTTCTTCATAATGCAAAAGTTTGTTACAAGTTATGGTGCCTCAGCTAGTGCAGCTTATGGTATAGCTTTAAGAATTGAGCAAATTATTTTATTACCTGCCATAGGATTTAGTAGTGCTTTATTAAGTATGGTAGGACAAAATTTTGGTTCGAAGAATTTTGATAGAATTTATGAAGCTTTTTTAATTTCATTAAAGTTATCTATGACAATGATGATTTTTGGAGCATTAGTGCTTATATTTGCGGGTGAAAGGATTGCTAGTTTTTTTTCAAGAGACAGTGAAGTGATAATTATAGCTGGCAGTTACTTGTTTATGGTAGCTTTTTTGGCATTTATATATCAAGTTATTGATAGGTGTGACTCTGTACTTTCTGGTTTAAGAAAACCTTCTGTAAATGTGTTCTACACTTTTATTAGATTGGTATTTCTTCCCCCATTTGTAATTTATTTATTTTCTGAGACTCTTGAAAAAGGCCTAATTGGTATTTGGTGGGCTATATTTTTTACAAATTTACTAGGCTCAGTGTTTGTTTTTTTTCATATGAAATATTTATTTAAAAAAGAATCCAGTATCTTAATAAATTAACTAAAATCTTTCAGGTCTTCCAAATGCTTACTAAGAGCTTTTGTAGATAATTGTATTTCATAGATAAATAACACTATAGCTATTGAAAATATCAATATCCCTAAACCAAAAAAGTTTAAGGCTAAGTCATAAATCTTGATATAGCTAAAAAAAATAGATATTAAATTCAGCAAGAAGCTGATCCCAGAGAGGGTTTGAACTGACCTTACTAATGTTAAACGGGTTGTAAGTACTTTAATTTGATCTAAGTGATGTTGAACCACATTGCTAGTTGGTCTATTTGTAATTATTGTGTCATGGATCTTTCTGATTAATGAAGCAAGAGAAGTATATCTATTACCAAACGATATCATCATTAACGGTATAGCTGGAAACAAAAGTGCAGGATAAAGTGTTGTGAAGCTTGGCATACTATTTATGGAGCAGTTTGTTATAACTAGGAGGGAATAACTAAGTATCTATGTCAACACGGAGTTAATCGAAACTTTAAAAACTGCTCCTAGTAAATTTATACATATAATAATTTAAAAAACTCGTGTTATGATTGCATAACAACTATGCAACTTACAGACAGCTGATGAAATAATTTATAAATAAAAATTAATTATCAAATTATTTCCAAGAAAATAATAGATAAGGTAAGTATAAGTAAATAAAGAATTATTATTATATTAACTAATTTCCAAACTTGCTTGTTCAAAAAATATAATCTTAGTGATTGAGCACCATAGCCTAAAAAATAAAAAAAAATCAATGACGCTAGACTTGCACCTAATCCAAAAAAAATCTTGTCAGAAATAGTTAGGAAATTTTTTGATAAATTTCCTAAAATAAAAACAGTATCTGAGTAAACGTGTGGGTTTAAAAAAGTAAAGGCAAGTGTCTGGAGGGCTATTTTTAACTTTGACGATTGTGTATGTGTTTGTGAAAATACAATATCATGTTTAAATGTTTTTATTTTTGACCATATAAAATTTAAGAGAAAGAGGACAAGCCCTATAGATAATAGTAAATTGATCAGATCGTTGATGAAATTTTTAATAAAGTGAAATATGAAAATTCCAAAAAAAATCAATAAGAAATCACCAACTATACATATTGAAGTTACTAAAAAAATATTATTTTTTTTTATACCTTGCTCTATAACAAATAAATTTTGTGCACCTATAGCAAG
>CACLZM010000024.1 GCA_902611415.1 uncultured Alphaproteobacteria bacterium
CTATATATTTGTCAATTAGTTTACCTATGGCCATAGTTTAGATTTAAGAAAATAACCATTGTAAAATTCCATTTTGAGAGGCCATTCTATTTTCTGCTTGTTTTAAGACTATTGATTTTTTGCTATTTATAACATCTTCGGTTACTTCGCTGCCTATATTTGCAGGTAAACAATGCATAAAAACACATTTATCTGATGTAAGATTCAAAATTTCACTATTTACTTGAAATTTTTTTAAAAGAAATTCTTTTTCTTTATTTTCATTGTCATTCATAGATGTATAAACATCAGTCATTATACAATCTGCCTCATGAATAATGTTTTTATCTAATTCAAAGTAATAATTGATATTTTGAACTTTTGGAAAGTTATTTATGTTTTCTGTGAATATTTTTTTATCTGTAAATACATTTAATTTTATTTTTGGAAAAATTTGCAATAATTCAAAATAACTAAATAAAACATTATTCATATCACCGAACCAGCAGATATTGAGATTTTCAAAATCATTGAATATGTTTTTAAGTGTGTAAATATCTGCAATAATTTGACATGGATGAGAAATATCTGATAAGCCATTTATTATAGGTTTGTTAAAATAGTTTTGGGCATTAATTAATTTTTTATGATCATTTGTTCTAAAAACTAAACCATCTAAATAAAGTGCTAGAATTTTGAAAGTATCTTCAAATGTTTCATTTCTTTGAATATTTAAATCTTCAAATTTAATATCAATTATATTTCCTCCTAGTTTTAATATTCCAACTTGAAATGAAAGTCTTGTTCTTGTTGAATATTTTTCAAAAATTAAACCAATAGATATATTAGTTAAAGGCTTTTGAGAAATATCTTTCAATAGACAATCAGCATTATCAAATATTGAAAAAAAATCCTTTTTATCTAAATCTGAAATATTTAATAATTTTTTCATGAAAATTTTTATATATCATTAACATAAATTGTAAAATAATATTGTAAATGATGAATATGGTAAAGATAATGGATTTGATATATTTATACTTTTAAAGTTAATATGGGATGAAAAAAAAATATTTATATTTTTTTCTGTTATACCAATTATTTTGTCAATTTTCTTGTGGAAAAATACTAAAACTACCTATAGTCACTCAATTACATATGTTAATGATATTCATAAATTTGAGCAAAATTTATGGAAAAATAATTGTGATCAAAGATGTAAAAATAATATTTACACAAATTTTTTATTGATGAATTATCAACATTCAATTGATTTTGAAGTTAATGATACATCAATTACATACTTTAGTGACCAAGTTAAATATTTAGATGAGGTATATGATAAACTAATAAGGACTAATAAAGAATTAACAAAAAATTTTCAAACTGAATTCATAAATGAAAATTATATCATTGAGACAAATTATAAAGAAGTTGTTAAAAATATTCCCGGTATTATAAGGCTTGAATATGAATTGATCACATACAATCAATTAATGCATAATAAACTAATGTTAGATAAGATAGAAAAAGGGCACCTAGTATTTTTATTATCCAAACCAAAGCTAACTTCCTATAATAAAAAACCAATTTCTTTAGTATTGTTCTTAATTTTATTTCTTCCCCTTTTTTCTATTTTTATAATTTATGTTAAAAGAAATTTTAAAAATTTATTCAGTACTAATTAAAAATAATATTTTTATATGGAAACCACCAAAGATAGTGTTTTCCAAAAAAAGCCCATACAATTAAAACAAATAAGTAAGCTAAAATTATAGTATAAAAAATTACTAGAGAACTTTTTTTCTTATTCTCAAAAACATCAATAAATTTATCATAAAATAAAATTTGGAATGGAATAAGATATATAGCTAGTCTATCAACAAATGCTGAGGAATTATTATAAATTGCTAGAATTAGAAATAAAAATACTGAAGAAAAAGCAAAGCAAACCATCATTTTATTATTTTTATATATATTTTTAAAATATTTATAAAATAAAAGATAAATTAAAGATGGAATTAAACACATTAAAATTCTTGGTAAAGCTCCAGAAGACGAATATTGATTTTTAATGTAGTGTCTAATCAAAGAGGAAAATATATCTACACCAATAATGAAATAAGCTAAAGTAATTGAAATTATGATAACAAAAATTATAAAAATTATATTTATTTTTTTTTGTGAAAAAAAACCAAATACCACTAATATTATAGAAGTATAATGAAATAAAAAACTTACAAGAATTAAGAAGTAATAAGAAAAGATTTTATAATTTTGTAGCTTTACTAAACCGATCATAAAAAATGCAATTGCAAGAGCTTGTCTGTGATATCCCATTGCAACAACTGTAATTAGATATGACGAAGATATTAGTAGCCCTAGGAATGGTCTACTTAAATTAAAGCAAAAATAAACCAAAGCTATACTAAAAATAAAAGAAGAGAATAAGTTTACTAAATAATACGATGGGTAAATTAAAGCAGATATATAATTCAAGAGTTGAAAAAGTAAATCTTTTGAAAATAAATAATAATCGATAAATTGATAAAAGCTCAATCCAATTTTATCATCAAAATAATTTTCCTTATACGTTCCCCAATCTCCACCAACTTCATCTCTAAGTCCAATATAAAAAGTTAAAAATAAAATTATAAATGTTTTGAAGATTTTTAGATTTTTTATATTTAATTTTATAAAATTATGTTCATGAAAAACTGATAACAAGAAAAATAAGTAAAAAACGATTATATAAATAATCATTTATAAAAAGTACTTCTTCGCGATTTCCAAATCACTTTTGTTATTAATAGAAATGGTATCTTCAAAAGTAGCTATTTGTAAACCTTTAACTCTTAATCCATCCTTAACTAGGTGTTTAATAATGTACAAAAAACCATGCTCACCAGTCTGTTTGTTATATTTCCCATCTAAATTTTTTTTTAAATAATCAAAAACTTTTCTTTTAAAAACAAATAAACCAACATCTCTCTCACCTCTTTTATGCTTAAAATCGTTTTTGTCTCTTGACTCTAGTACTTCTAAAATTTCATTATCTTTACTTCTAATTACAAGAGTGTATGGGTTTTCAACTTCCATAGTAGGAAATGTAAAATCGTTATTATTAGAAATGTGGTTTTTTATAGTTTTTTCTATGGTTTTTTTTTGTAAAAGAGGTATGTCCCCCCAAACTAGAATTATGTCTTGATTATAGTTAGAAATATTTGAATTTAAATAATGTAATACTGCATCGCCCATTCCATTCGGTTTTTCTTGAACTATTAGTTCAGCTTTTTTTTTTGAAATTCCTAAATGATTTTTAATCATATCTTTAGATATATTTCGAACAATAACAATCGGATTGTCATCATATTTTTTAAAAATATTAAATATTCTGATTAAAATGCTTTCATTTTTTATCTCAATTAAAGTTTTTGGATAGTCAATACCTAATCGTGTTGCTAGACCTGCAGTTGGTATTAAAAGCTTAAAATTATTCATTGTGATCTATACTCAATCTTTTTTTGAAACCTCTGTATAATGAAAAATAAAAGTATTTGTAGTTTTTACCTATAATAAATGACATCAAACTAATTAGGCCATTTCTTCTTAAAATTCTTATCAATAAAACAATCACATTTAAAAAACTTCTTATAAATACATAATCCATATGTTTAAAATTATTTATTATTGAGTTTTTTAAATAGTAATAAACTTTTATATTAGAATAACTTCGGTTACTTACATCCGGGTGATAATGCAATGATGTTACTAAACTACTGACTTTACCATATTTTTTCATTCTCCAATATAGATCAACTTCTTCGCCAAATATGAAGTAATTTTTATTTACATTTCCAATTTTATTTAAAAACTTGATTGACAAAAGTGCGCCATTAAATAGTTGCGCATATGGATAGAGTATTGAGTCATTAATTTTTTTAATATTGCTAATTCTATAAATCTTTCTTTTAAATGAAAAAATTTTTGGTCTAAATGAATTATTTAAAATTGGTAAAGGAAAAATTAATTTATCATTATCTTTTTCATCAACAACTGTTGAAGAGATACAAACATGATTTTTATCCTCTAACATCATCTTCATTAATTTTTCTAAAGCAAAACAATCAGGAAAGCCATCATCATCCATTAACCAAACATAATCAAAACTATTTTTTATAGAATACTCAATTGCAGTATACCAACCATATGCAGAACCAAGATTTTCTTGAGTGATATGATTAATCTTATTTTCTTTTAAATAATGATCAGTGTTATCTGTACTAGAATTATTTACGACTAATATTTCGTCAGGTTTTAATGACTGCTCATTTATAAAGTTAATGCATCTTTTTAATGGACCTAAACGATTATAAGTTATTATAGCAGCAATAATCTTCAAGATTTTTCTCTAAAAAAATTAAATTTTTTAAATATAGTTTTAACTATCTTATCACCATCATGATAACCAATTTTCTCCTTACTTTCGAAATTAGATTTAAAATAATTAATTTTCATATCTTTTATCTTTTTATCAAACTTAACTTTATTTTTAGATATGCCTTGAGTAGGATTATTAATCAATAATAAGTTAAAAAAATCGTTTAAAGAATAAGATTTACTGGATGAATAACATAAATATTTATGGGCATTATTAATATAGTCAGAAGCAATATAGACAGGATTTTCATAATCAGCCCCAATATTTGTAATGAAAACTTTAAAACTCTTTTTATTTTTAGCGATAGTATCTCCAAGAGAATTACTTAAATAAGTTGGAAGAAGAGAGGAGTGTTGTGTACCAGGTGCAAATATAATTATATCAGCATTTTTAATTAATTTTCCTACACTGTCTGATAAATTAAAATTAACATTTATTTTATTAAGGTATTTAATTTTATCATTAAAATTCATTTTGCTTATATTTCTATGGTCTAAATTATGTTTGTATTTGATTAAAAAAATTTTTTTTATTTCAACATTAGATCTTAAATTAACTATATCTGACTCAGTCATTAAAACATCACCATTTTTCCTTAGAGCAATTAATTTTAAATTTTCATTATTATTAGGTAAAATGTTATTTTTAATACCAAATAAAT
>CACLZM010000025.1 GCA_902611415.1 uncultured Alphaproteobacteria bacterium
TTCCAACTCCTATTCCCTCATAAACAAAAAACTTGATAATTTTATTAGTACTTTTTGATCTAAAATAATATAAACAAATTCCAAAAACTATAGTAGTGCCCAACAGGGCTTCAAATAATGAAGTTGGCTTACCCAGCCAAGTTGACAAAATATCAAACGGAAAAATAAAAATAAGATATGAAAATACAAATAAAATTATATAAGAAATCAATGCATTAATTATTTTTTGGACTTTTATCAAAATAAAAAAGTATTACTCCTGCCGATATGACTATTAGTATCCCTATATAATTATATAATGTTGGTAACTGTTTAAAAACAAACCAGCCTAAAATAACACCAAAAATTATTTGAACATAACTCGTTAAACCAAATACAGAAGCAGGAAGAGTTTGAGATCCATAAATTACCGCACTGATACCAAGGCCTGCAAATATACCACCAAGTAAAGAGAGTGATAAATCCCTAAATGGCATAAACTCAAAGTGAAATTTTATAGAAAAAATAAAAATTATAACACTTACAACCATGCTGAAAAATGATGCAGAATATGATGATGTTAAGTGATTATATTTTCTTGTAATCAAGTGGGTAATAGCTATACAAAAAGCACCCAAAAAAACAAAAAAAACTCCAAGGAATGAAACTACGTTAGTGCCAAATGGTTCTGCAGAAATCACCACACCTAAAAAACCTATTAAAATAGCTAAAACTCTTATTATATTAATATTATCGCTTAAGAAAAAATGAGACAAAACAAGCAACATTAATGGAGATGTAAAAAGCACTGGATAGACTACTGAAAGAGGAAGTAATAAAACGCCTTTTAAAACAAAAAGAAATCCAATTGTATGAACAACTCCTCTTATAATTTGGAAGAGGTAATTTTGTTTTTTATAGAATTGAAAGCCATGATTTTTACATATAAAAAAAAGCAAAGGTATTAGAGAAAATAATGCATTTAAAAATAATAATTGTAGGACAGAATAGGTTTCTCCTAGGATTTTAATAACGGAGTCCATTGAAACTAAAAATAAAAAACCTATAAAAGAGACCGCTGAGGGAAAGAAAAATTTTTTATCTAACATTTTAAATAAGATAAAACCTTAATCTTTTTTCAACGAAACACACTTTAAATCGTAAGCCCACTCTTTGTTATACTCTTTGTAAGATATTGAAAAAACTAAATCTAAATTTTCTTCGATTGAAATTGATGAAATGTAATCTTCTGTATCGTAATTAAATATTAAGCTTAAATTATCTTCATCAAATAATTGATAATTTTTTTCATCAAAGCTACTAAAGATCATAACATTTTTATTTTTTTTATTTTCAATTATATCTAATTGCGTTCCAGAAACTTTTTGCTTACAATCAAAATATTTTAGTGCATTTATACTTTTGTCACATATACACGCAAGAGGGAATTTTTCTAAAATCTCAGTAAATGCCATATTAGGAAGAATTAAAGAAAAAAAGATGATAACATATTTCATATCATTTAATTGTATACATCATGATAAATAAACAGTTAATCACAATTATTATCTTTTGTGGTATCGGTTTTGCGATAATAAGACTTTTATTAAACTTTTTTTTTCCTGGGGGAATTGCTTTTTGAATGAATATAATAGAAAAAAATTGTGGAAAAAAATTCAATCAACAGGTGACGAGCTTCAACCTCTTTTAAAACCATCTCAATTTCATCCAAATGGGAGAAATGCATATGCACATATAGCTCTAAGTATCAAAGAAAAATTTGGTAAGAGCTACAAAGATCTTTCTGATGAAAAGTTTGATGAAATAATTTCATACATCGAACGTTTGTTAAGAAATCCTGATTAAATTTACTTGATTTTTTTTTAATAAATAATAATTGTATTTTTTAAATATATGCCAAGAACAAAAAGTTTAGCCACTCTCATTAATCATTATGGTAATGAAAGAGAATTTAAGCTTAGGGCAAATAAAATCTCTGATGTTTATAAGATCTTAAATAGAGAAATTTTTAATAATCGTTTAAAAAAGCCCTATATCCTTACAAGAAGAATGCATGGTGCGCTGGGATTATTTGAATTCAACCCTTATGCAATAAAACATTGCTATAAAATAACCCTTCATAATAAATTTAAAAATTTCCAAGAATTTGTTGAAATACTTGGACATGAAATGGTTCATTATTATCAAAAATTAGTCCTAAAACAAAATTCAGCAAAACATAATAAAGAATTTTATAGTTTTAAAAAAAAATTTAAAAAAATTGGACTGAATTTAAAAAGAGTTTATCGTTAATCACTCATTTTTAAATTTTCTATTAAGTAATATCTTAATTTCTTTTTTCGGTGGACTTCCATTCATTATTTTAACAATAGAATTTATAATTGGAAACTTACTAATATTAATTTTTTTATTATTTTTAATGTTGAGACAGCTATTAATTCCTTCAATAGTCTTACGATTTAATGTTTTATATTTATTTTTTTTTTCAAAACAAAACCCAAAATTATAGTTTCTTGATTTATTTGAGCTGCATGAAAGTATTAAATCTCCTATGCCTCCAAGACTGTAAATCATATTAGTATTTAGCTTTAAACTCTTTAAGATACTTTTCATCTCAACAATGCATCTTGCTATGTAGGCAGCTCTTGCGTTTTGACCTAATGATGTAGCATCAATGACTCCTGCACCAATCGCATAAATATTTTTGAGAATACCTAAAAATTCAAGTGTTTTATATCCTTCTGAATAATAAATTCTTATATTTGTATCTTTAAAAATATTACCAATATTTTTATTAATTTTATTACTTGATAAGCTTAAGGCTGTGGGTTTCCCATATAAAACCTCATCTGCAAAACTAGGTCCAGATAAAAAATGATAATTTTTCAAAATTAGTTTTTTCATTATTAGATTTGAGATGAAATCACCATTCTTACTGATACCTTTTGAGCATATTATTAATTCATTAATTTTTTGATTATTTAAATAATTATCGCAAAAATTATCAAATGCAGCAGCAGGTAAGACATAGAAAATATAATGATATTCATTAACACTAAAATTACCCGATATTGATTTCAGTTTTGAAGATAATTTGAAATTTTTATAATATTTTTTATTAATTTTGTTTTTATTTATTTGATTGGATAATTTTTGATCTCTTGCCCAAAGATAAACATTATTATTTTTCTTTGAGAGTGTATTTGCAATAGCTGTGCCCCAAGCACCTGCACCGACTACTAAAATTTTTTTATGCACTTTTATAATAATTTAAATCAATAGAGATAGACATTTTAATGGTATGTTTTGAATAAGAAAGAACAATATTTTTAATTAAGTCAATACTAAACTTATAAAAACTATTCAAAAAATTGAAAAAAAAATTTACTCCTACTTTACATTTTTGATTTTTTGTATGAACTTCATTTGAAATGTATGATGTTGTAATAATTGGTGGTGGTATTAACGGTGTTGGCATAGCAAGAGATGCTGCAGGAAGAGGGTTAAATACTTGTTTAATTGAAAAAGGCGATATTGCTTCCCAAACCTCTTCATGGTCAACAAAATTAATTCATGGAGGAATAAGATATTTAGAAAACTACGATTTTAAACTTGTAAGAGAGTCTCTCATAGAAAGAGATGTGATAAAAAAAATTGCCCCCCATATTACAAAACCTGTAAGATTTGTTTTACCTCATGTTCCAAGTTTAAGGTCAAGCTGGATTATAAGAATTGGTTTGTTTTTGTATGATAGATTGAGTGGCAAATCAACCTTTGAAAAATCAAAATTTATTTCTTTGAATGAAACTTTCAAAGAAAACCCAATAAAAGAGAATTTTAAAAGTGGCTATGTTTATTCTGATTTATTTGTTGATGACTCCCGTCTAGCTCTACTTAACGCAGAAGATGCTATAAATAGAGGTGCAAAAGTCTACTTAAACACAAATATTATCAAGACGGTCAGAGGTGAAGATAATTGGTCAATTTTTTTAGATAATGGTGAAGTTTTAAAATCAAAAGCTGTTGTTAATGCAACTGGGCCTTTTGCTATATCAGTTTTAAATAATATTTTTGGAATAAAATCTAAAAAAAAATTAAGACTTGTTCAAGGAAGTCATTTAGTGGTCAAAAAAATATATGATGGCGATCAAGCATACATACTCCAATTAAATGATAAGCGTGTTATTTTTATGATACCATTTAAAAAAAAATATACTTTAATAGGTACTACTGATCATGAAGTTGAAGATTTTGAAAATCCCAAAATTACATATGAAGAGAAAACCTATTTAATTAATTCAGTCAATTCCTTTATAAAAAATGAGATTGTCGATAATGATATTGTATGGACTTATTCAGGTGTAAGGCCATTGATTGAAGACAATAATCAGAAGGCATCTAAGGTATCAAGAGACTATGCTTTTGAAATTGACGATAGAGATGGAGCTCCAATTTTGACAGTTTTTGGAGGAAAACTTACAACCTATAGAAAGCTTTCAGAACAAGTTTTGAAAAAGTTAAGCAAGTACATAGTAGTTTCAAATAAAACATGGACATCCGATGAAATTTTACCAGGTGCAACTGATATAAATATTAATAGCGAAAATATCCCTAAAAAAATATTACAAAGACTTATCGAAACGTATGGGGCTAAAATATCAAAATTAAATGAATATTATAATGAATTTAACGCAGGTGGAGATCTGATTTTTGAGGATTTTTATGAATTTGAAGTAAAATATCTTATTAAAGAAGAAATGGCTCGAACTTCTGAAGATATTTTATTTAGGAGAACAAAACTTGGGATTAATTTTCCTAAAGAGGCGAAGGATAAATTAGAAATTATTTTAAAAAGACACCTTTAGTTCTTATGTTATTATAAATTGGTGCAAAAATTTATT
>CACLZM010000026.1 GCA_902611415.1 uncultured Alphaproteobacteria bacterium
CAGACATTTGTTTACCTTTTGTATTATTGGAGCCTGTTAAGTCTGCAGAGCCTCCAAGTATCGAATGATCCTCTTTAAAATAATGTAATATTGCTTCAGAGGATTTTCTAGTAGCCTGATCAGACTTAAAATCTTTAAAATCTATTTCTATTTTATTAATATTTGTTAGTGGGTGTAATAACATGAAACTTGAAGACTTTGCCAACAAAGAACCAATATTCAAAATAGAAGAGTATTTTTTAGGAAAAACAACAGCGAGTGGTCTTTTTATTGATAGACTTGGAAAGGTAAGGCGACAATTTACTGTTGAAATGGAAGGTATTCAACAGGAAGATAATTTTATTCTCAATGAGACCTTCCTCTATGATGATGGAGAGGAAGAATTCAGAAGATGGGAAATAAAAAAAACTGGTGAAAATACTTACGAAGGAATTTCTGAAGATATTATAGGTGTAGCTTTAGGTGAAAGATCAGGTAATGCTTTAAATTGGCATTACACATTAAAACTCAAGTATGGTGATGGAATAATGAATGTTAAATTTGATGATTGGATGATTATGCAAGATGAAAAAAATGTATTCAACAAAGCTACTATGAAAAAATTTGGTATAAGATTAGGAGATGTTTATTTATTCTTCACTAAGCAGTAGTAGACTGTAATTTTTCTGCCTTTTCTTTTGCTTTTTTCTCGCGTTCTGCTTTTCGCTGACCCTTTTCAACAAGTACTTCGAGCTCTTCATAAGTGCATAAACCAAGATCAGTGGGATTTCTAAATTCTGTAATTGGTTGAGATTGATTACCAGCTCTTATATTAGCAACAGTAGGCTTAGTAGAACTTGTAAGTTTAGCTATTTGTGTATCTGTTAGTATTTGTCCATACTCACGAATTAGCCAAGCTATAGCCTTAGGTCTTTCTTGTCTTACTGATAATGGTAAGTATTTTTTTGTTTTAACGCTCGATTGAATGGACTCAGATTTTTTATTTTGCAATTGAAGTTCAAGTGAATGATCTCCCTCACAACGTTTAATCTCATCCATAGTTAATTGACCACTAGCTATAGGGTTTAATCCTTGCATACGATAAGCGTCCTCACCATCTGCAATACTTTGAACTTCTAGCTCATGTAGTTGACAGAATTGAGATATTTGGGAAAAACTTAAAGCAGTATTGTCTACCAACCATACGGCCGTAGCTAAGGGCATTAAAGGTTTATTGTTAGACATGGTCTTGTTAAAATATTAAATATTAAATGACTTATATTTATTTTTAAAACGTGCAACTCTTCCACCTGAGTCAACCATTTTTCCAGATCCTTGATTCCAAGCTGGATGAGATAATGGGTCAATTTCAAGCTTCATAGTATCACCAGCTTTACCCCAAGTAGATCTTGTTTTATATGTTGATCCGTCAGTACGTTCTACAGTAATTTCATGGTAATCAGGATGTATTTTTTGTTTCATGGTTATGAGAAAATAGAGATCAAAGGTTAAAAAATCAAGTAAATATTTATAGGCTTTTCAGCAATTCGCCGCTAATCGCTGCACTAGAGGCTATTAAACTTTCATCTTTTAAGGGATCAAAAACATTACCTTTTTCATTTAGGCATATCCCGCCCGCCTCATTTACTAAAATAATACCTGCTACGATATCCCAAAGATTTAATCTTAATGACCAAAATCCATCAAATTTTCCTGATGCCACATTTGCTAAATCAAGAGCTGAAGAACCAAGTATTCTGACACTTGTTTTCCTTTGAAGCGATCCTATTTGAGCAATTCCTTTTTCAATAATATCTTCATGCTTGATTTGCACACCAGATGTAAACATACATCCATCTAACTTATCTCTTTGGGAAACTCTGAGCCTTTGGTTGTTAATCCAAGATCCAGAACCCTTATGAGCCCAAAATAATTCATTCAAAATCGGGTTATATGTAACACCAGCAATAATCTCTCCTTTTTGCATTAATCCAATGGTTACTGCAAAGTAACCATTTCCATGTATGAAATTTTTTGTTCCGTCAAGTGGGTCTGAGATAAACACAGGAGTATCACCTTTAAGCTTATCTAAATCTTCAGCACTAAAAGTCTCCTCGTCAATTTGAAGAAAATCAGGTCTATCTTTTCCCAAAGTATAACTGATAGTTTCAGATGCTCTAATATCTGCAGAGGATACAAAATCATTTTTATCTTTTTTAGAAATTTGAAGTTTCTCAAGCTCTCCAAAATCTCTTATTAAAGATTTAGCAGCATTCCTACATGCCTTTTCCATAACAACAATTACTGGTGGGACAATAGCCATAGAAAAAATTATTTTGCTTTTTCTATGTAAGTTAATTCAGACGTGTTTATTCTAATTTTGTCACCCGTTTCAATATGAGGTGGAACAGTAACTCTTACACCGTTAGTTAACAATGCTGGTTTATATGATGAGGAAGCTGTTTGTCCTTTAACAACAGCCTCTGTTTCGGCTATTTGTACTGTAAGACTTTCAGGAGGATTAACATTCATTGGTTTTTCATCATAAAACTCAATAGAGACTTCCATTCCATCTTCAAGAAATTTTGCTGTATTTTCATTCACTTGGCTAATATTCATAACTATTTGCTCATAGGTTTGGTTATTCATAAAAGTAAAATCCTCTCCACTACGAAATAAAAATTGATGATCTATCTCTTCAGCTCGAATTTTTTCAAGAGACTCAGAACTTCTAAATCTCTCATTTAATTTTGACTGGTTTGAAATATTTTTCAACTCAGCTTGAATATATGCCCCACCTTTTCCAGGTTGTGTATGGGATAATTTAGCGACTTTCCAAAGTGAATTATTATGCTGAATTATATTTCCTATCTTTAAGTCGTTAGCATTAATTTTCATTTAGATTTGTAAATTTGAATCATTCGCTCCAATAAAGCCAATGCATCTACTCTCGATCTTTGAAAACAATTTCTTCCAATAATTGAGCCGTTTCCATCTCCCTGGTGAATTGCAAGAACTTCATCCATTAAAGCTTGATCATCTTTTGCATCACCACCTGAAAATACCACTAAGCGTTTTCCATCAAATGTAACTTTTTTGATATGAGCCACACGATCCTTTAAAGTGCTTATAGGTATATTATTATCTTCAAATGCTTTTTTAGTTGGATCTTCTTCTAAAAAATCACTAGGTAGTTTTACTTTAATAATATTTGCCCCCAATAGAGCAGATATGTGTGCTGCATATGAAATTATATTCATTGCTGTTTCACCTTTTTTGCTAATCTTTGAACCTCTCGCATAAGCCCATAAAACAACAGCAAGTCCTTTTTCTTTGGCCTCGAAACTAAGTCTTTTAAATTCTTCCATTAATTCAAAATTATGATCAGACCCAGGATAAATCGTAAAACCTATCGCAGCACATCCTAATTTTAATGCATCATTTACACTCCCAGTAACAGCTTGATCAAGAGATGTTGCAAGAGTATTAGAACTATTAATTTTTAATATAGTTGG
>CACLZM010000027.1 GCA_902611415.1 uncultured Alphaproteobacteria bacterium
TAACTAAACTTTTATATTTAATTTCATAACCCAAATATCTGTATATAGACTTTTTATACGTTGATTGATAAGCTCGATATTTTTTGGGGAGCTTTAAATTATCATCTAATAAACGTATTATTTCTAAATCTAATTTAAGAGCTTTGGATAAATCATTGATTGATAATCCTTTCTTAATTCTTGCCTCTTTGATTGAAATTAATTTATCCAAAAAATTATTTATGTAATTTGAAGGCTTGATGTAATTTTTGTACAGCTAAATCTGTCTGATCTTCATGAATTAATATACTTATTTTTATCTCTGAAGTGGTAATAACTTGAATGTTAATTTTATTTTTTCCAAGAGTATCAAATAATGTTTGAGCAACTCCAGCATGAGATCTCATTCCTACACCAACTACTGAAACTTTTGAAATATTATTAGATGAAATAATTTTTTTATATCCAATTTTAGATTTCTCTTTTTTTAATATTTTTAAAGCTTTTTCTAAATCTTGTCTTGGCAAAGTAAAAGATAAATTTGCAAACTTTCCATCTTGTGAAACATTTTGAAGTATCATATCAACATTTATATTGCCTTTAGCCAATGGTCCAAAAATTTTTGAAGATACTCCAGGTTTATCTTGTACTCTTGAAAGTGTAATTTTTGCTTCATCTTTGGAGTAAGTTATTCCACTTACAGTATTATTTTCTAAAACACTTTTCTCATCGGTAATCATGGTGCCAATTTTTTTTGGCTTGAAAGAGGATCTTACACTTAATTTAGTATTTTTTCTCATTGCTAACTCAACAGAACGAGTTTGAAGAACCTTAGCCCCTTGTGAGGCTAATTCAAGCATTTCTTCGTATGAAATTTTATTAATTTTTTTTGCTTTAGGTACTATGCTTGGATCAGTTGTAAATACACCCTCAACATCAGTATAAATTATACATTCTGTTTTCATCGCTGCTGCTACAGCTACAGCACTAGTATCAGAACCACCCCTACCTAAGGTAGTTAATTCTCCCTTATTGTTAATACCTTGGAAACCAGGAATTACTAGAACTTCAAAATTTTCTAATTCATCATATATAAAATTTTTGTTAATAGACAAAATTCTAGACTTCATATGCTCTGATGAAGTTATTATAGGTATTTGCCAACTAAGTAGCGATTTAGCTTTAATCTTATGATTATTGAGACATATAGACATTAATGCGCAAGATACATTTTCACCTGATGATACGGCGTTATCAAAATCAATTGGATTTGGAGTTTTTGAAAAAGATTTTGTTAAATTTATTAAACGATCAGTTTCACCTGACATAGCAGATAACACAGCTATAACTTTCGATTTTTTTGACCAATCATGAATAATACCTGCTGATCTTTTTATAGCTTCAATACTCCCAACGGATGTGCCACCAAATTTTAAAACTTTAATTTTCATGAATTACGGTAATATACTCTTAACATTTATGATGTAAAGAACATGAACACTTATAATATTAAGTATTACGAACCATTAGAGCAAATGATGGCTATAAGACATCAGTATATGTCGAAAATTTTAAGATATCAAAGTGGTGAAGATATTTATGAATTCTTTAAGAATAAAAAGATTTTAGATCTTGGATGTGGAACTGGTGAATTCCTTAATAATTATTATGGTTTGGGCGCAGAGTGTTTGGGCATTGATATTAAAAATAATTTTAAGATAAAAGACAAAATAAATTTTAAGCTGATTAATATAGAAGCTAATAAATTTCTAGAAAATTGTAAAAAAAAATTTGATGTTATTTTTTTATTCGAATTTTTAGAACATTTAGAGGAAAAAAATAAACATAAACTTTTTAAAAATTTAAGTAAAAAACTAAATAAAAATGCATATATCTTTATATCTACACTTAATAAGAATTTATTATCAAAATATTTAGCAATTGATATTGCTGAGAATCTCTTAAAACTACTTCCTAAAAAAACCCACGATTTTAATCTTTTTTTATCTCCCTCTAAATTACAATCAATTTGTCAAAAATATAACTTAAATTTAATGGATATAGAGGGTATAAAATATAACCCAATTTTTAAATCATTCAAATTAAGTAAAATTGAGTTAGTAAATTACTTTGGAGCTTTGAAGTACTAATTTTTATTTTTTTCTTTTTTACTAAAAGGAAGTCTTACTAAAGCGATACCCTCATCGACCAAATCTTGACTTTCTTTTTCAGTTGCCTCTCCATAAATAGGTTTGTCTTTTGCTTCTCCATAATGAATTTTTCTGGCCTCTTCTGGAAATTTTTTTCCAACATATGTAAAATTTTTTTCTATCTCTGATTTAATTTTATTTAACTGTTTATTATAATTTGAGAACATTTTCTTTTTTTCACGATTTATTTTAGCTGAGCTTGTTGATTTACCAGAAATATTTGGTGACATAACTGATTTTGATATTTTTGATGAATTACAGAAAGGACATTCAATTTGTTTTTTTCTTTTCTGTTTTTCAAAAGAGTGTGAGTCATCAAAACTAGCTTCAAAGATGTGTTGATTTTCACAAATTAAATCAAATTTAATCATTCTTTATATTTGGTCATTCAATAATAATTTTCAATAATATTAATCAAAATTTCTATCATTATCTAATACTGGTATTGCGTTTTGACAATCTCGAACTCTATTTAAATCAAGATCAGCAGTAATTATCATTTCACCATTATCAGCCTCAGCTAATGTCTCTCCCCAAGGATCTACAATTAAAGTATGTCCATAAGTTGATCTATTCTCATTATTTACCCCCCATTGATTAGGTGCCAATATGAAAACTCCATTCTCAATAGCTCTAGCTTTAATAAGAGAGTGCCAATGAGCCTTACCTGTTGTATGTGTAAAAGCTGAAGGAATAACAATAATTTGTGAACCTTTCTTTGCCAAGGCCCTGTACATTTTAGGATATCTTAAATCATAGCAAATAGTGTGACCAACTGAATACCCCAATACTTTTGTCATTTTTAATTCACTTCCGGGTGAATAAAAATCACTTTCTTTGTAAGACTCTCCATTTTTTAATGTAATGTCAAACATATGAATTTTGTCATAAATTGAAATTATATCTCCATCAGGATTAATTAAAATTGACCGATTAAATAATTTATCATTTTCAGTAATGGGGAGTGATCCCAGCAGTAAATATACCTTATTCATCTTTGAAAATTTTTTAAAATATTTTATTGAGTCATGGCTCATTTCAATCAAAATTTTTGATTTACTAGATAAAAAGAGAAAACACTCTGGTAGTAAGATGAAATCTGGGCTGGAGTTTAAACTATCTTGTAAAAAGGTTTTTGATTTTTCAAAATTTTCATCAAAGTTTGAACCCACTGTA
>CACLZM010000028.1 GCA_902611415.1 uncultured Alphaproteobacteria bacterium
AAAAAGGCTTGTGAATTAGGTCTACAAGTAAAACCTTGGGTTAAGACTTCTTTAGCACCTGGTTCAAAAGTTGTTACTGATTATTTGGCTAAATCGGGTTTGAATAATTATTTAGACAAACTTGGTTTTCATCTAGTTGGTTATGGATGCACTACGTGTATAGGAAACTCAGGGCCACTTGATAAAGATATTGCTGAGTGTATCTCAAAAAATGATTTAACAGTTGCTTCAGTACTATCAGGTAATAGAAATTTTGAAGGCAGAGTTAATCCTCACGTTAAAGCTAATTATCTTGCCTCACCACCTTTAGTTGTAGCATATGCTTTAGCAGGGTCTGTCCTTATTAATTTGACAAGTGATCCCATTGGTATTGACACAGATGGTAATGAAGTATTTTTAAAGGACATTTGGCCAAGCAATAGCGAAATCCGAAATGCTGTTGAAAAAAATGTATCGCCTGAAATGTTTAAAAAACAATACAATAATGCTTTAGATGGACCAAAAGAATGGCAAAAAATTAATACTTCTACGGGAGAACTGTATAATTGGAATTCTTCATCAACTTATGTACAGAAACCTCCGTTTTTTGATAATCAATCAAATGATGATAAAGAGATTAAGCCAATTGAGAATGCAAGACCTTTATTACTTCTAGGCAATAGTGTTACAACAGATCACATTTCACCTGCAGGGGTTATTAAAGTTGATAGTCCTGCTGGCAACTACTTCATGGAAAGGCAAATACGTCAAAATGATTTTAATTCATATGGTGCTAGAAGGGGCAATCATGAAGTAATGGTAAGGGGTACTTTTGCCAATATAAGAATTAAAAACCAACTGCTATCAAATGTTGAGGGTGGATACTCAATTTTAGAACCTGATAAGAAAAAAATGAGTGTTTATGATGTTGCTATGGAGTATGCAAAAAGGTCTGAAAATGTTGTAGTTTTTGCAGGAGAAGAATACGGAACTGGATCATCGCGTGATTGGGCTGCAAAAGGCACGAAGTTATTAGGTATTAAGGCGGTTATTGCTGAAAGTTTTGAGAGAATACACCGATCAAATTTGGTTGGAATGGGAGTTCTGCCTATACAACTTAAAAGTCACACAATAAATGATTTAAATATTCAATCGTCTGATTTAATAAATATAAAACTTACTGAAGACCTGAAGCCTTTACAAGAATTAGAAGTCATTATTCAAAGCAATGTGGGAAATATAAAAATAGATTGTATTTTAAGAATTGATACTATCAATGAGCTACAATATTATAAAGCAGACGGCATATTAAATTTTGTTTTAAAAAATATTCTAAAAAATTAAATAATTTTTGGATTTTCTAACAGTTCTTTCAGTCTAACTAAAAAAGTTACTGCTTGCTTACCATCTATTAATCTATGGTCATAACTTAATGCAATATACATCATTGGTTTTATAACAATCTTCTTTTTTACAGCAATAGGTCTATCAACTATTGAGTGCATACCTAATATGGCACTTTGAGGTGGGTTGATAATTGGGGTGCTCATCATAGAACCATATATTCCTCCATTTGTAATTGAGAATGTTCCTCCTGATAATTCACTCATGGAAAGTTTATTTGAATTTGCTTTCTCAGATAATTCAATAATATACTTTTCAATTTCTGCATTTGATAAATCTCCAGCATTTCTAATTATTGGAACAACAAGCCCCTTTTCAGATCCAATTGCAATGCCTATATCAAAGTAGTTTTTATAAATTATTTTATCTTCGTGAATTTCTGAATTAATCTCTGGTATTTCTTTTAAAACTTCTGTGCAGGCTTTAACAAAAAAAGACATAATGCCAAGTTTCACACCATGTTTTTTTTGAAAACTTGATTGTTCTTTTTTTCTAAGAGACATAATTGCTGACATATCGACTTCGTTAAAAGTTGTGAGAATGGCAGCTGTATTTTGAGCTTCTTTTAACCTTCTGGCAATTGTTTGCCTTAATTTTGACATTGGGATAGTTTTTTCATCTAACGTAGAGTCATCTTTGTCGAAGTTTGGAAGATCAACTACCTTAGCTGGAGTTTTTGTTTGATTTTCGCTAACTTTAGAGACATTAGATGGGTCAATTGTTTGTTTTTCTTCATTTATTTCTTCGATTTGACTTGTTTCTAGTTTGGGTTTTTGTTCAGTAGTCGTATTTTCTGATATTTCAGCAATAGATTGACCAACATTCACAGTAGATCCCTCTGGGGTTATTATCTTTGTTAATTTTCCAGAGGTTTGAGCAGGAATTTCAATTGTGATTTTCTCTGTTTCAATTTCAGCTAAATTATCGCCAGACTCAAAGCTATCTCCCTCTTTGATCAACCAAGATGTAAGCGTGCCTTCAATGATCGACTCTCCAAGCTCAGGTACTGTTATGTTTTTCATTACTCTTTCGGTAAGTTTTTAAATTTCATAAAACTGACACCACTTCTTTCTTTTATAACACGTTTTAGTGATGATTTAAGAGCTAATTCTTTTATTAGTTGCTGATTAGTACTATGTCTTTTTGATATGCCTGTAGCAGGAGCTGCTGCAGGGCGTCTTCCAACATAATGAACTTTTTTGGTTAAATTATTTTTTACTAAAACATGTCTAATACGACTTTTAACAAAACTCCATGCACCCATATTTTTTGGCTCCTCTTGAACCCATAAAATCTCACTTTCTTTATGTTTTAATATAACATCTCCTATGGCATCAAATGGAAATGGATAAATTTGCTCAATACGAACTATTTTTACATCTTTAATATTATTCTTTGTTCTAAAATCATCTAATTCATAAAATATTTTTCCAGAGCAGAAAATTATCCTTTTTGGGTTTTTGATTTCATCTTCAATGAGGCGATGAAAAGATGAGCGTCCAGTAAATTCACTAATAGATGATACATTATTTGGGTGGCGCAGTGTGGATTTAGGGGTAAATACTATTAGTGGTTTTCTAAAATTTCTATGTATTTGCCTTCTCAAAGCATGAAAGTAGCTCGCAGGAGTGGTGCAGTTTACAATCTGAACGTTATCTTCTGCTGCCATTTGAAGAAATCTTTCTATTCTTGCACTGGAGTGTTCAGGACCCATACCCTCATGACCATGAGGTAATAACATGACTAATCCACTCATTTGCATCCATTTTCTCTCACTTGAAGCAATAAACTGGTCAATGATAATTTGGGCTCCGTTGGCAAAATCTCCAAATTGGGCCTCCCATAAAACCAAAGTATTTGGGTCTGCTAACGAGTACCCATATTCAAAACCTAGGACACCTAATTCAGAGAGAAAACTATCAATTACTTCAAACTGTTTTTGATTTTTTGCAATGTGATTGAGTGGAATATA
>CACLZM010000029.1 GCA_902611415.1 uncultured Alphaproteobacteria bacterium
TTTAGAATTCATTATAAATATTAATAAATCTTTAAAATCAGAGAGGTCTAATTTTAAAGGCAAAGTTAATTCTTATGGTAGGATGACTGGAAATTTTTCATTAAATGACTTTGAGGCTCTTAAAAAGGAAGTGAAAAGTGAACTAGTTTCCAGACTTAGTAAGAGTTTAAAATCTAAATTTTAATCTTTCCAAAAAGATGGAATAAAAAGTATTAAAATTGTTAACATCTCAAGTCTTCCCAAAAACATTGTCAAAATTAATACTAATTTCGAGTAACTTGATAGCGAGGAGTAATTTCCTGACGGGCCAATAATTTCTCCTAAGCCTGGCCCAACATTTGAAATAGCAGAACCAGCTGCTGAAATACATGTTAAAAAATCTAAACCACCAAAAGATAAAAGAAGAGCAGATATAGCAAATGTTAAAATATATAAGAAAAAGAAACTCATGACAGATTCATAAGTAGTTTCTTCTATTTTTTTGTCATTAAATCGACTTGCCAAAATTTCATGGGGCTTCAACATTTTTTTTAAGTGTAAAAATAGATATTTAAATAAAATTTGAAATCGAAACACTTTTAATCCACCAGTTGTTGAACCTGCACAACCACCAATAAACATTAATAGTAAAAAAAGAACTGATGCATAATTTCCCCAGTTCTCAAAATTTTCACTAACAAATCCAGTACCAGAAATAATCGAAATAGTGTTAAATGATACTGAAATAAGTTTATCTAATTGATTGCCTGATAAAAATTGATTTGCAAAAATGTAAATTGTTGAAATTGCAAATAATAGTATCAACAAAAAAACTCTGATTTGATTATCTCTAAAAATTGCGAAGATTTTTTTAAAACTAATTTGAGCTATTAATAGAAAGGGAAAACTTCCTATTATCATAAATAAAATAGCGATTAACAAAATATTATTACTAAAAAAAGCGAATGATTGATTATGAGTAGAAAAACCACCTGTAGAAATAGTAGTAAAACTATGAGCGATAGAGTCAAATAATGACATCTTATTTGTGTAATATAGTAGAAATAAAACTAGTGTAAGTACAATATATATGACAATAATTTTTTTTATAACAGATGATGCTTTGGGAAGAAATTTGTCATAAGGATCATCACCTTCAATATGAAATAGTTGCATTCCACCAATTCGCAAGAAGGGTAATATAAATAAAGCTATGACAACTATCCCTAATCCACCAATCCATTGAAGAAAAGCTCGCCATATTAAAATTCCCTTTGGTAAATCATCTAGATTATTTAAAACAGTTGCACCAGTTGTAGTAACACCACTCATTGATTCAAATATTGCATCAACTACATCAAGATTAGCGCTAGTATAGATAAAAGGAACTGCACAAAGAATAGTTACAAGTATCCAAGAAAGAACAGTAATGATGAATGCTTCTTTCGATGATATTTTTAAATCAACGTTCTTGTTTATAATTACAAGAGACCCTCCAACTATAAGGTATAACAATATTGGAACAGCATAAGATTGCCATGACTCAGTTTTGTATAATATCTCTGTAATAAGAGGAATGAATAAAAAAAAACCTACAGCGCATGTTAGTGTTCCAATTACCAATGCTATAGGTTTAAGATTGAACATTTATGGTTTTTTTAATGAATGTTTTTTTTATTATAAGGGCTATCTAATGAAAAAGTAGGAATATCTATCTTAAGATTTTGACCATTATCTTGAGAAACTAAATAAAAACCTTGCATAATTCCGTTATTTGTTTTTAAAGGTGTTCCGCTTGTATACTCAAAAGACTCACCAGGTTCAATAGTTGGAAATTCACCAACAACCCCCTCGCCCTGTATATTTAATACTTTTCCGTTAGCATCAATAATTAACCAATTTCTGTGATTTAATTTAATAGAAGAATTTCCAGAATTTCTGATGTTAACCTGGTAAGCCCAAACAAAGTGACTTTCTTGAGGTGATGACTGATCTTCTAAAAAGTAGGGCGTTACTGTGACCGTAACCCCATTAGTTGTCTTAGAGTACATATTTTTAATATACTCTAATAATGGGGCATAGAAAATTAAATTGATAGTTTAAAAAAGGCCTTGAATTAATCCTTTTTCATCTAACATAATAGAATTAGCACTCGGAACTTTTGGTAGACCGGGCATAGTCATAATTTGACCTGTTACAACAACGATAAATCCTGCTCCAGCTGAAAGTCTTACTTCTCTCACAGGGACACTAAAACCATTTGGTGCACCTCTTAAAGAGGGGTTTGTTGAAAAGCTATATTGAGTTTTAGCAATACAAATAGGGAGATTGCCATAACCACTCTCTTCAAATCCTTTAAGTTGATCACTGACAGATTTATCTATCACAATATCATCAGCTCTATAGATTTTTTGTGCAACAGAGCGAATTTTTTCCTCTAAAGATATGTTATCTTCATACATAAACTTAAATTGATTTGTATCACTTGAGTCACAAATTTTAACTACTTCCTCTGCTAATTCTAAAGTACCTTCACTTCCATTTGCCCAGTGCGAGCAGAGGATTGCTTTTACTCCCATTTTTTCACAACCATCGGATATAACTTTACCCTCAGCTTCAGTATCAAGAGTGAAACTATTAATTGCCACAATCGGTTGAAGTCCAAAAGATTGGATATTTTCGATATGGCGTTGTAAATTTTCGAAACCTCTTTCAACTGCAGCTACATTTTCATTATTAAGGTCTGCTTTTTCAATACCTCCGTGTGATTTCAATGCTCTCACAGTAGCAACAATTACAACTACACTAGGTGTTAATCCTGCTTTACGACATTTAATATCTAAGAATTTTTCAGCACCTAAGTCTGCGCCAAAGCCAGCTTCTGTTACAACATAATCTGCAAGTTTTAAACCAGTTTTCGTTGCTATAACTGTATTGCAACCATGAGCGATGTTTGCAAAAGGACCACCGTGAATAATTGCTGGATTATTTTCAAGTGTTTGAACTAAGTTAGGCATTAAAGCATTTTTCAATAAAACCGTCATAGGACCATCAGCTTTTACATCACGTGCGTATATAGGAGATTTGTCTCTTTTGTATGCGATTATAATATCACCAATTCTTTTTTGCAGATCATTAATATCATTTGCTAAACAAAAAATAGCCATGATTTCACTTGCAACTGTAATGTCAAATTTATCTTCTCTTGGAAAGCCATTTGAAATACCTCCAAGATTGACATTTACTTTTCTTAGAGATCTATCACCTAAA
>CACLZM010000030.1 GCA_902611415.1 uncultured Alphaproteobacteria bacterium
TTGTTAGTAACATCTGGTCCTGGTGTGACCAATGTCGTAACCGGATTAACTGATGCATTGATGGATAGCATTCCAATTGTCTGTATTAGCGGACAAGTCCCATCACATTTAATTGGAACAGATGCATTTCAGGAATGTGATACAACTGGCATTACAAGACCTTGTACTAAACATAATTATTTAGTGAAGGATGTAAGTAAACTCTCTGAGACTATCCATGAGGCATTTAAAATTGCTAGCTCTGGCAGACCTGGTCCTGTTTTAATTGATATTCCTAAAGATGTTCAGTTTGCAAAGTCGAAATATATATCAAAGAAAGATATTAGTTTTAGAGAGCACAGAATAAAAGCTGGTTCTAAAAATGTTGATAAAAATTTTGTCGAAGAACTAGTAAATCATATTAAAAAATCTGAGAGACCTATATTTTATGTTGGAGGTGGTTGTTTAAATTCAGGCCATCAAGCTAGCCAAGAGCTTATTAAACTTGTAAACAAAACTAATATTCCGATTACAACAACTCTTCATGGATTGGGATGCTTTCCAGGTGAAGATAAAAGTTCACTTGGCATGTTAGGTATGCATGGAAATTACGAAGCTAACTTGGCTATGAACAAATGTGATTTGATGATTAATGTTGGAGCAAGATTTGATGACCGTGTTACAGGAAGATTAGATGCCTTCTCTCCAGACTCCATAAAATTTCATATAGATATTGATCAAAGTTCAATCAATAAAAACGTTAAAGTCAATTTTCATACTAACACTGACATTACTCTAACTCTTAAAGAAATTAACTCTTTTATAGACTCTAATAACATTGATTTTGGTGGTAAAGATTATAGTAATTGGTGGGGTCAAATTAATGAGTGGAGAAAAAAAGAATGTCTTCACTACGAACAAGGCGATGAAGTGATCAAACCTCA
Organism: uncultured Alphaproteobacteria bacterium; assembly: GCA_902611415.1. GTDB lineage: Bacteria > Pseudomonadota > Alphaproteobacteria > HIMB59 > HIMB59 > HIMB59. The sequence goes on from CACLZM010000030.1 coordinate 924, forward strand.
ACATGCTATTTCCAGACTTTACGAACTAACAAAACAAAAAGACACTTATGTTACTACAGAAGTTGGTCAGCATCAAATGTGGGCAGCTCAATATTATAAGTTTTCAAAACCAAACAGATGGATTACATCGGGTGGTTTAGGCACAATGGGTTTCGGTATGCCTGCCGCAGTCGGCGCTCAAATGGCAAATCCAGATTCTCTAGTTATAGACATAGCTGGCGAGGCATCTTTTCTTATGAACATTCAGGAAATTGCCACCGCTGTACAATATAAGTTACCTATCAAAATTTTTATCTTGAATAACGAATATATGGGAATGGTTAGACAGTGGCAGGAACTATTACATGGCAGTAGATATTCAGAGAGTTACGTGGACGCTCTTCCTGATTTTAAAAAATTAGCAGAGAGTTTCAATGCTGTTGGAGTCAGGGCAAAAAATATTTCTGAATTAGACGATACAATTAATGAAATGATTTCAATTGACAGGCCAGTTATAGCCGATATTTGGGTCGATAAAAAAGAAAATTGTTTTCCTATGATACCAAGTGGAGCTGCGCATCACGAAATGTTACTTTCTAAATATGATAAAGAAAACCCTGAAAATCAGGAAAAAGGAAAAGTGCTAGTTTAATAATTTTTTCATAATGTCCTCTACTTCAGTTTATCCTACACCTATAAACGCTTTTAAACATTCTAAAAGAAGTGTTCTTTCTGTTATTGTTGATAACGAACCTGGTATTCTTGCACGTATAGTAGGTTTATTTTCAGGAAGAGGTTATAATATTGAAGCATTAAATGTAACAGTTGTTGACGTCAAGAAAAATCTTTCTCGAATTACTATAGAAACCTTAGGAGAAGAAAAAGTAATTAGTCAAATTATAGCACAACTAGAAAAACTTGTTCCCGTTCATAGCGCCACTAATTTAGCAAACTTAAGTGAGTCTTATGAAGCAGAAATTTGCCTAGTTAAAATCGAATTTGAAAATGAGGAACAAGATCAAAAAATACTCAATTTTGCAGACATTTATCGCTCAAGAACTGTTCAAAAAAGACAAAATATTGTTGTTTATGAAATATCAGGCACAAGCGAGCGAATAAACAAATTTTTAGATGACTTAGACACAATCGGTGGTATAAAAGTCGAATTAGTTCGAAGTGGGCCTATAGGGCTCGGTATATAACGTTTTTAGGGGGTAATATGAAGGTTTATTACGAACAAGATGCTGATTTTAACTTAATTAAAGACAAAAAAATTGTAATAATAGGTTTTGGATCGCAAGGTCATGCTCATGCATTAAATCTAAAAGACTCTGGGGCTTCTAATGTAGTTGTGGGATTGAGAGAGGGTTCTTCATCAATTGAAAAAGCAAAAAATGTGGGCCTAAAAACTCAAACACCTGCAGATGCTGTAAAGGATGCAGATATTGTAATGTTTTTAGCTCCTGATGAAAATCAACAAGAAATTTATCAAACTCAAATCCACGACAATATTAAAAACGGTGCTGCTTTAGCATTTGCTCATGGTTTAAATATTCATTTTCAACTTATTACAGCAAGGGAAGATTTAGATGTTTTCATGGTCGCTCCAAAAGGCCCAGGCCATACAGTAAGAGGAGAGTATCTTAAAGGTGGTGGAGTGCCATGTTTACTTGCAGTAGACAAAAATGTAAGCGGCAATGCAAAAGAAATCGGTCTTGCGTATGCTTCTGCTTTGGGTGGAGGTAAATCAGGTATAATTGAAACGACATTTAAAGAGGAATGCGAAACAGATTTATTTGGTGAGCAAACAGTTCTTTGTGGAGGGTTAATGTCTCTTGTAAGAAATGGTTTTGAAACTCTTGTTGAGGCTGGTTATGCACCTGAAATGGCCTATTTCGAATGTTTACATGAAGTAAAATTAATTGTTGATTTAATGTATGAAGGTGGCATGGCAAATATGAGGTATTCTATATCTAATACAGCTGAATACGGTGATTATACCAGAGGCCCTAGAGTAGTTCCTAACGAAGCTACTAAAGCTGAAATGAAAAAAGTTCTAAGTGAAATACAAGATGGTACTTTCACAAAAGAATGGATGGCTGA